>DAOUQJ010000015.1 GCA_030625685.1 Oscillospiraceae bacterium | reverse complement strand
GGCGAGGGTCCACCCGTTCCCATTCCGAACACGGTAGTTAAGCTCGTTCGTGCTCACAATACTTGGCTGGAGACGGCCCGGGAAGATAGGTAGTGCCAACACTAAAGCTCACTTTAACTAGTGAGCTTTTTTTGTGCTTATATAGTCATCAGATTTTTTACACCAATAAAAATTGACAGATTCATTAATGGTCAGTATAATAATGAGATGTGTATTTTAGTATAATGGCAAATAAAAAATCATAACAATGAATATATAGTATTATGTCGTTAACTACAATTGAGGAGAGTTGTTATGTCTAAATATTTTGGGACGGATGGCTTTAGAGGAAAGGCAAATGTTGATTTAACTGTAGAGCATGCATATCGAATTGGACGATTTTTAGGTTATTTTTATAGAAAAACCACTAGAGCGAAAGTTGTAATTGGTAAAGATACTAGACGTTCTAGTTATATGTTTGAGTGTGCATTAAGTGCGGGTTTGACTGCGTCGGGTGCTGATGTTTATCTGATGCATGTTACTACAACGCCTAGTATATCATATATTGCAAGAATTGATGAATTCGATTGTGGTATTATGATTTCTGCAAGTCATAATAAATATTATGACAATGGTATTAAGTTGCTCAACAGTAAAGGTGAAAAAATGGATTCTGAGGTTATTGAAAACATAGAATCCTATTTAGATGGTGATATACCTGAGGTGCCATTTGTATCGGATGAGGAAATTGGAAAAGTCGTTGACTTTGCTTCTGGTCGGAATAGATACATCGGATATTTGTTAACGCTTGCTACACATTCATATAAAGATGTTAAAGTTGCATTAGACTGTGCTAATGGTAGTGCATGGATGATTGCAAAAAGTGTTTTTGAAGCATTAGGTGCTGAGACACATGTTATTGCAAATACTCCGGATGGAATAAACATCAATGAAAGTTGTGGTTCAACTCACATGGAGGCATTGCAAGATTATGTAATTACTCATAATATGGATGTTGGGTTTGCATTTGACGGAGATGCTGATCGCTGTTTAGCTGTTGATGAAAATGGTGATTTGGTTGATGGTGATGGTATTTTATACTTGTATAGTAGTTTTGTGAAAGAAAGAGATAATTTGGATGACTACACCGTGGTTACTACAATTATGTCTAATCTGGGGCTATATAAAGCTTTAGACAACATTGGTGTAACTTATGAAAAGACCGATGTTGGAGACAAATATGTTTATGAAAATATGAGGAATAATGGACATATGTTTGGTGGAGAACAATCTGGGCATATAATCTTCGCTAAATACGCTACAACAGGTGATGGAATTCTGACTGCAATTAAAGTTATGCAAGTGATTCTGAGTAAGAAAATGTCTCTTTCAAAGCTTGTAAAACCCGTAGTTACATATCCACAGCTTTTAAAGAACGTAGAAGTGACAAATAAAGATGAAGCTATGAACAATTCTGCTGTTTTGGAAGCAGTTGAACATGCTTCAGTTTCTCTCGGAAATCAAGGAAGGGTTTTGTTGCGCAAGAGTGGTACTGAACCCGTGTTGCGAATTATGGTTGAAGCACAAACTAGTGATTTGTGTGAAAAATATATCAATGAAATATATGTTGTTATGAGTGATGAAAATTTGCTTGTTGAGGTGAATTAATTATGCTTGAAATCATTGATATATTGGATATAAGACACACAATCGCAGCTGATATTTTTGATGGAAAGATATATCCATGGGAAGTATTGGAGGATATTTCTACATATATTTTTCAAAAAGGGAAGTCACTATCAGATTTTGACTATGACTCTCCCTCTGATGGCATTTGGATTGCAAAAGATGCTATTGTTGCACCAACGGTGTCAATAACGGCACCATGCATCATTGACCATGGAGCAGAGATAAGACATTCTGCTTTTATACGAGGAAATGTGATTGTTGGAAAAAATTGTGTAGTGGGCAACTCAGTGGAATTGAAAAGTGTAATTTTGTTTGATGAAGTACAGGTTCCACATTATAATTATGTTGGAGACTCAATTCTAGGATATCGCTCCCATATGGGAGCAGGATCCATTACATCAAATGTAAAAAGTGACAAATCACTAGTAAGTATAAAATGTGAGACTAAGCTGATTGAGACAGGAAGAAAGAAAGTCGGGGCAGTTTTAGGTGATTTTGTAGAAGTCGGATGCAATAGCGTATTAAATCCTGGAACTGTGATAGGGAAGAACACGATTATTTATCCCTTGTCTAGTGTGCGGGGAGTAATACCCGCCAACGTTATATACAAAGATAAGAATACTCAAATTATAAAGGAATAGAGATAAAGAATATTATGGAACGCATACCAGTCAAGAATATATTAATATTGTTTACAACTGCACTTATTTGGGGAGTAGCTTTTGTTGCACAACAAGTTAGTATGAATTACATAGGCCCATTTGCATTTGTTGCAATTCGCTATATTATGGGGGCTCTAGTTCTCATATCAGTTATTATTTTCTTAAATAAATCGAAAGCAATAAAGTTTTACATCAACAAAGAGACTTTAGTAGGAGGTCTATTATGTGGGGTGATTTTATTTGCAGGAAGTAGTTTGCAACAAATTGGTATACAAACCACAACGGTGGCAAAAGCCGGTTTTATCACAGCGCTATATATTATCATTGTCCCAATTTTAGGGATTTTCTTAAAAAAAACAGTTGGGGGAAAGGTATGGATTGCAGTTTTTATAGCTGCAGTAGGATTATACCTTCTCACGATGAATGGACAATTCTATTTAGGAAAAGGAGATACACTTTTATTTGTATGCGCCATTGTGTATTCTCTGCATATCTTGTGTATTGACTACTATATTCCAAAAGCTGATGCAATAACGATGTCTTGTATACAGTTTATTGTAGCGGGTGTATTAGGAACAGGTTCTATGTTCTCTTTTGAAACACTGCCGAGCATGGAGTTATTAAATGCTGCAATGCTACCGCTACTTTATACTGGTATTTTGTCTACTGGCGTTGCATATACGATACAAATTATAGGACAAAAAGGTGTCAATCCAACAGTTGCGAGTTTGATTTTAAGTTTAGAGTCAGTGATATCTGCAGTAGCTGCTTGGTTACTCATCAATCAGGTGATGACAGGAAGAGAAATATTGGGTGCTGGCTTGATGTTTGCCGCAATTGTTTTAGTTCAACTACCTAATAAAGTGCGGCAACGAAAACTCCAGCAAGAAGTTGTCTAAATAAAAAGCGACACAATTGTATAGTTGTGTCGCTTTCGACAAAAAAATTTGAAATAATTGTGCTTCATTGACTTTTTAACTTTCATACAGTAAACTATTAGAAAGTGATAGAATGAGGGGTAACACATGAACAAAAGATTTATTGCGTTATCAATAATACTAACTATACTGATTTTTGGTGTGGTAGTTGTGGCATCAGGAGGTTCCCAAAGTGACTCTTTGATTTCATTGTCTTACTTGAAAGATGTTTTTAAACCTTCAATTTCAGAAGACATTGATCAAACAATTTTCAATGCATATGATCAACACTACAGTGATATCGAACAAGACATGGATAATTTGAAGGAAGACTTTCAAAGAGAATTCACCAATGAGTATGATGATAGATACGATTTTTCAGAACAATTTAAAATCCAAAAATATTTAGCAGAAGATCAGATCATGCTTCACGCAGGTTCTAGTTTTTTACTATTTGAAGGGTTGGCTGATGCATCATCTAGTAAAGGCGAAATTATTGATGCAACCTCAGGAAATTCGTCAAGTGAATTTAATCTTCAGTGTAATCGCAAATATATTGTTGCAGAAGCATCTTCAGTAAAGTTGACTGTAAGGTCAGATGCTGCTTTATTAGGGTATATTGGTTTGGCTGAAACGATAGATGGTAAACAGAAGGTAACACCGTTTACTGATATTAACAAAGATCAGTGGTATTATGATGCCGTACAATTTGTTTATCATGAAAAATTATTCAATGGTATTAGTGAAAATCATTTTTCTGCACAGGGAAATGTAACAAGGGCTATGTTGGCAACTGTTTTATACCGAATGGCGTCTGAGCCTCCTATTGATCCAACGGATGCATTATTTACGGATGTCTCGGCAGATTCTTGGTATGCTTCAGGTATTGCTTGGAGTCATCAGGAAGGTATTGTAAAAGGCATGGGAAATCTGATTTTTGCTCCCAATAACCATGTTACGAGACAGCAACTTGCTGTGATGTTATACCGCTATGCACAAGCACATTCGGATATGGAACAAACTCATGCGGACGTGCTTGATAGTTTTAAAGATACTCAGTTTATTGAAAATTGGGCATGGGATGCTATGTTGTGGGCCGTAAACGAAGGAATTATAACTGGGGATACCCAAGGGAATTTAAATCCAAATGGACCTGCTACCCGAGCTGAGACGGCAACAATGCTGAAACGATTTATGGAATAAAACGTAATTCGTAAGGAATTAAAGAGGTTTTAATATGTTTGAAATTAAGAATAAAAGAACTCTAAATCCACAGACAGTTTTAATGGATATTAAAGCACCAATGATTGCAAATGCATGCAAAGCAGGACAATTCATTATTTTTCGTGTTGATGAATTGGGTGAGCGAGTTCCGCTTACTATTTGTGATGCTGATGAAGAGCAAGGAACGATACGCATTGTGTTTCAGACAATTGGAAAATCAACAATGCAATTGGGCAATATGAATGTTGGTGATTATATTTTAGATGTGGTAGGACCATTGGGCAATCCTACACATTTTTCTGAAGGAAAACGTGTGTGTATTGTTGTAGGTGGATTGGGTAGTGCCATTGGTTTAATGTCAGCAAAAGAACTATATCAACAGGGTGCACAAGTAGATATTATTGCAGGGTTTAGGACAAAAGACATTATTATATTAGAAGAAGAAATGCGTGCATATTCTCATGAATTATTTCTTTGCACTGATGATGGAACATCAGGTTACCATGGCTTTGTGACAGATAAATTAGAAGAGCTATGCAAGGAAAGAGATTACGGTTTGGTACTGACTATGGGGCCACTACCAATGATGAAATCTGTAGCTGATGTGACTAGAAAATATGAAATTGAAACAATTGCAAGCATGAATCCAATCATGATTGATGGAAGTGGTATGTGTGGCGGTTGTAGACTTACGGTAGACGGGAAAGTGCGTTTTGCTTGTGTAGAAGGTCCTGACTTTGATGCGCACAAAGTTGATTTTGATGAATTGATTATTCGGAATAAGTTTTATGACGATAATGAAAAAGGCGCGAAAGAACATTATTGTAAATTGTTGCAGGAGGTAGAAAGGCGTGAACAAGTCCAAAACCAAAGTTAAAATGCCGGAATTAGCTCCTGAAGCGCGTATTCAAAATAATGATGAAGTAACCACAGGATATACTTATGAGATGGCGCAGGAAGAAGCAAGACGTTGTTTAGATTGTAAACAACCTAAATGCGTCGAAGGTTGTCCAGTTAATGTGGATATCAGAGGTTTTATTGCTGCGATAAAAGAGGATGATATGTTAGGTGCATATGAACTCATTCAAAAAACAAATGCGTTTCCTAGTGTGTGTGGGCGTGTATGCCCACAAGAATCACAATGTGAAGCGAAATGTATTGTAGGCATTCGAAATGAACCAGTTGCTATTGGACGTTTAGAGAGATATGTTGGAGATTGGTTTTTAGAACATGGCACACGTAAAACAGTTGATGTACAACCCAAAGGTATTAAAACAGCGGTGATTGGGAGTGGACCAGTAGGTCTTAGTTGCGCCAATGATTTATCTAAATTGGGCTATGATGTCACGGTGTTTGAAGTGCTTCACAAACCGGGTGGTGTTTTGATGTATGGAATTCCATCGTTTCGACTACCTAAAGATATTGTCATGGATGAAATTGAAGCATTAAAAAGCAACGGTGTAAAATTTATGATGAATACGCTGATAGGACGAACAATCACCATAGAGGAATTGCAAAAACAAGGGTTTGAAGCAATTTTTATTGGTAGCGGTGCAGGTTTGCCCAAGTTTATGAATATCAAAGGTGAAAATAGTAATGGTGTGTTTAGTGCCAATGAAATATTAACTAGGGTAAATTTAATGTGTGCTAATGAGGATCAATATGATACACCTGTTCCACATTTGAAAAAAGTAATGGTGGTAGGTGGAGGCAATGTCGCAATGGATGCGGCTCGGGTTACTCGAAGAATGGGCGCTGAAGTACATATTGTCTATCGAAGAAGTCTAGAAGAAATGCCAGCTAGATTAGAAGAAATTCATCATGCTCAAGAAGAAGGCATTATATTTGATGTGCTCATGAATCCTGTTGAAATTATTCCAGACGAAAACTATCGTGTCAAACAAGTTGTGTTGGAAAAAATGAATTTGGGTGAACCAGATGCTGAAGGACGAAGAAAACCGATTCCCTCAGGAGAATTTGTAACAGAAGATTTTGATTGTGCTATTATTGCAGTTGGCACGAATCCAAATCCTTTAATTCGTCAAACGACAGATGGTTTGGAAACGACTACTTGGGGAGGAATCATTGTTGATGAAGAAACCATGGGCACTTCTCTACCATCAATTTATGCAGGTGGAGATGCCGTGAGTGGTGCTGCAACAGTGATTTCGGCTTTGGGAGCAGGCAAGATTGCTGCCAAAGCAATTGATGAATTTTTGACAAAAAAACATTCTTAATAAAAAGCACTGATGCTTCTTGCATCAGTGCTTTTTTAATATGAATTATACTATGGAATAAAAATGTCTAAGAAGAAAAAGTGCGGTTGAGTATGGTACTTACGATGATTTTTTGAAGTTAGATATTAGAGTTGGGAAAATTATTAAAATGATGTTTTTGAAAAAGCTAAGAATGCTACATATAAAATATGGGTTCATTTTGGTGACGAAATAGGTATAAAGAAATCAAGTGCTCAGATTACTCACAGCTATACCGTAAAAGGACTTGTGGGCAAGCAGGTATTGGGAGTAGTAAATTTTCCACAAGACAAGCTGAGGATTTTTTGTCAGAAGTCATAGTGTTGGGGATTTATGATGAACACGAAGTAGTATTAATTCAACCAGAGTAAGGGGTTAAAAAGGGAGATGAATTAGGTTAATAAACATGTTTTTTATATGAACAATTGAAAAAACTATGAAATAAGGGAATCTCTTTTGAGGTTCCTCTTAAAAATGTCGAACTATATATATAATGGACCAATGGTTAACCTAAGTCGAATGATTATACAAAGAGAATAAATATACATTTTTATTTCTTTGTTATTTATTAAAGTGTTGAAGCTGAATTGAAATATTAAAAGTCAGTTCAAGTTATTAAATACAACAATTAACCATATGTAAATTTATCCATATAAAGATAAGACTTCTGTTTTTGTATGAAATGCTTTGAGTAGGCAATACTTAAGACAAGCATTTCAAGAAAAATGGGAGAAAGTTATATGGTGCATAATAGTAAAGTAGAAATTAGCGGTGTCAACACAGCAAAGCTACCATTACTGACCAAAGATGATGCAAAACAATTATTTATAAAAATGAATAATGGCGATAAATACGCTAGAGAACAACTCATTCAAGGGAATTTGCGCTTGGTTTTGAGTGTAATGAAAAAATTTGAAGGCAGAAATGAAAATGCAGATGATTTGTTTCAGGTAGGCTGTGTGGGGTTAATAAAAGGAATCGATAACTTCGATGTATCACTAGATTTATACCCATCAACTTATTTAGTTCCTATGATAATTGGTGAAATTCGACGATATTTACGTGATAATAATTCTGTACGTGTTTCACGTGCTATGCGAGATATTGCATACAAAGTGTTGCAAGCAAAAGAACAATATATGAAAGAAAATCAAAAAGAGCCTAAAATTGAGGAAATTGCCAAAGCACTTGATTTAAAATTAGAGGATGTAGTATTTGCATTAGATGCTTCCATTGCACCGATTTCATTACACGAGCCACTTTATGCAGATGGAGAAGAAACTGTTTGTGTCATGGATCAGGTGAGAGATACAAAAAACACCGATGATAGTTGGCTTGAGCATATAGCTTTGAGAGAAGCGATGCAACGATTAACAAGCAGGGAAAAACATATTCTCAATATGCGATTCTTTGAAGGAAAAACACAAATGGAAGTATCAACAGAAGTGGGAATTTCACAAGCTCAAATATCTAGATTAGAAAAAAATGCTTTAAAGCAAATTAAAAAAAATATACAATAGAAATATATGTCTCTTTCTTGTTGTTAGCAAGAAAGAGACATAATCTATGAAAATAAAAATTAAAAAGGATTGAAATTAGATAAAAATTGTGATAAAATACTTCGGTAATTACACACAAGGAAAGACTATTGGTCCTGTGCTTTCTTAAAGCTGGCCACTAGAATGACAGCCTTGGAGGTAAAACTAAAATTAGGAGGAATATACTTATGGCAGTTGTATCTATGAAACAACTATTGGAGGCTGGTGTACACTTTGGTCACCAAACTCGTCGTTGGAACCCAAAAATGGCAACATACATTTATACGGAGCGTAACGGTATTTATATCGTTGATCTTCAAAAAACTGTAAAGAAACTTGAGGAAGCATATAGTTTTGTAAGAAGTATCGCTGAGAATGGACAAAGTGTTTTGTTTGTTGGAACAAAAAAACAAGCTCAAGACGCGATTCGCGAAGAAGCTGTACGTTCAGGTATGTACTATGTAAATGCACGTTGGTTGGGTGGTATGCTAACTAACTTTAAAACGATGCGTGGTCGTGTTGATCGCCTCAACCAACTCAAAAAAATGCAAGAAGATGGCACTTTTGATATGCTACCTAAAAAAGAAGTCATCAAGCATATGGGTGAAATTGCAAAATTGGAAAAATATCTTGGTGGCGTTACAGAAATGAAAAAAATCCCTGGTGCTTTGTTTGTAGTTGATCCTCGTAAAGAGCGCAATGCAATTAATGAAGCTCGCAAACTAGGTATTCCAATTGTAGCGATTGTTGACACAAACTGTGACCCTGATGAAATTGATTATGTTATTCCAGGAAACGATGACGCAATTCGTGCAATTCGTTTGATTTCTTCTGTAATGGCAAATGCAGTTTTAGAAGGCAAACAAGGTGAAGATGCAGCAGAAGCGAAAGAAGCAAAAGCTGATAACGCAGAATAATTTCAAGACTCAGTTAGGTGAGTTTTTTAAATAAAAATATGTGTGGAGGTACCAGACATGGGATTTACAGCAAATGATGTAAAACAACTACGTGAAATGACTGGAGTTGGCATGCTTGATTGTAAAAAAGCATTGGCTGACTCAGATGGAGATATTGACAAAGCAGTTGAATACCTAAGAGAAAAAGGTTTAGCAGCTGCGCAAAAAAAAGCTGGACGTGTTGCAGCTGAAGGTATGGCTTATGCAGCAACAATTGATGGTGTTGGTGTTGTTGTAGAAGTTAACGCTGAAACTGACTTTGTAAGTCAAAATGATATGTTCGTCGAATTTGCAAAAGGTGTTGCAACTGTTGTTGCTACAGAAAACCCAGCTGACTTGGATGTACTAATGACAAAGCAATATCCAGGAACAGAACGCACTGTTCAAGAAGAACAACAAGAAAAAGTGCTTGTTATTGGTGAAAATATCAAAGTGCGTCGCTTTGCTCGTTATGCTGAAGGGGTTAGCGTTGCATACAACCATATGGGTGGACGTATTGGCGTTTTAGTTAACTTGGATGTTGCAGCTGGACTTGAATCAAATGATGCAGTTGTAGAGCTAGGCAAAGACATTGCGATGCAAATTGCAGCAATGAATCCTGGTTTCTTGGATAAATCTGATGTTAATCAAGACACTCTTGACAAAGAAAGAGAAATTTTGATGGCACAGGCTAAAGCTGAGAACGAACAAGCAGCTAAACCAAAACCAGATAATATTTTAGAAAAAATGGTAGAAGGTCGTATTGGTAAATATTACGAAGAAAACTGTTTGTTGCAACAGGCATTCGTAAAAGAGAATAAAATTTCTGTTTCTCAACATGTAGCAAATATTGCAAAAGACCTAGGTGGAAATGTTGAAGTGAAGAGCTTCGTTCGTTTTGAAAAAGGCGAAGGCATTGAGAAGAAACAAGAAAATTTTGCTGAAGAAATTGCAAAACAATTGAATCGCTAAGAACTGCAAAAGAACCGAAACAATTTCGGTTCTTTTTTTATGCAGTTTATTTTTTTAATACAGCAAGGCCTATGCACTTTGCCCCACGATGACTGCAAATGGTCCAGACATATATATGTTTGAAAGTTCTTTGCCTCCTATGCACGGATTTTGATAATATGAAGATAATTTGGATCTTAAAATGCTGTGGATGACTGTGTTATATTTTGAAGAAAGCGTTTTAAGCGAGTTTCGCAATCACAAATGCTAACAGCGCATGTTGTAGGTGAGGTGCTCATTGCTACATTTTCATAAATATCTTGTGGTGTGATATCATGGTGTCTTTATATTCAGTGTTATTTTGAATTATGGTAAGAGGGAAATGTTTGAAAGCTGTGGACTGTAATTATTGTTCTAATATATCACATGTGCAGTCTGCTGTGATTATAATGGACATAGTGGTCTCCGTGCTAGATAATTTAAAAGCAATCAATTATAGTATAAATTATTATTATTTTCTAGATTTTTGTATCAACGAAATTAAAAACTTTACAATATACTCTTTGCAAAATTAGAAATATATATTAAAATAATAAAGATATAGAAAAATGTTAAGTTGGAGGGTTTTATGGATAAACCGAAATATAAAAGAGTTTTGCTAAAAATTAGCGGTGAAGCACTTGCTGGAGATGCAACACGTGGCTTGGATTTTGGTGTGATTGGTGAAGTTTGTAACGCCATTGCAGAGTGTAATCGCATGGGTGTTCAAGTTGGTGTTGTTGTTGGTGGTGGAAACTTTTGGCGTGGGCTGAAAGATGGCGGAGATCGAATGGAACGCAGTCGAGCAGATCACATGGGAATGCTAGCAACTGTTATCAACAGTTTAGCGATGGCAGATGTGCTAGAACAAAAAGGCGTTGAAGTTCGTGTGCAAACTGCGTTAGAATTGAAATCCGTAGCAGAACCATATATTCGCTCTAAAGCAATTCGACATTTAGAAAAGGGCAGAGTTGTGATTTTTGGTGCAGGAACAGGAAATCCTTACTTTTCTACAGATACTGCGGCAGTTTTAAGAGCTGCAGAAATTGGTGCAGAAATTATTCTGCTAGCAAAAAATGTAGATGGAGTGTATAGTGCTGACCCTAAAGTTGATCCAGACGCTGTGAAATATGATAGTATTACATATAAAGATGTTCTCGCTAGACATTTACAAGTGATGGACTTGACGGCAACATCACTTTCTATGGATAACCAAATACCTGTCATGTTGTTTGAATTAAAAGATCCAGAGAATATTTTGAGAACTGTACGTGGTGAAAAAATTGGTACGATTGTGAAGGAGGATTTATCATGAAAGAAATGTATATTGAATATGATAATAAAATGGGGAAATCTGTTGAAGTGGTTATTGGAGAGTTTTCATCTGTCCGCGCAGGTCGTGCAAACCCAGCGGTGCTTGATCGCTTGACAGTAGAATATTATGGCACGGAGACACCTATTCAACAAGTTGGAAGCATTTCATCTCCTGATCCAAGATCATTGGTAATTCAGCCTTGGGATAGTACACTTCTTTCTTTGATTGAAAAAGCAATTATCACTTCAGATTTAGGAATTAACCCTCAAAATGATGGTAAAGTGATTCGCTTGCTTTTTCCACAGCTCACAGAAGAAAGACGTAAAGAACTAACAAAACAAGTTAAAAAATATGGTGAAAATGGGAAAGTTGCCATTCGTAATGTTCGTCGTGATGCAATGGATAAATTTAAAGCAATGAAGAAAAAATCTGAAATTACAGAAGATGATCTAAAAGACATTGAAAAAGATTTACAAGATATGACCGACAAGCGTTGTAAAGAAATTGATAAATTGACAGCTGAAAAAGAAGCGGAATTGTTGGCTGTATAATATAATGCTATTTGGTAGAAAGAAAAAAAAGAATGAGACAATATTGCGTGGAGATGTAAATCGTCCACGCCATATTGCCATTATCATGGATGGAAATGGTCGATGGGCGAAAAAGAGAGGATTGCCTCGTACTGCAGGTCATGCGGTAGGAGCAGAGACTTTTAGGACAATTGCAACACATTGTAAAAATATTGGTATAGAATATTTAACGGTGTTTGCGTTTTCGACCGAAAATTGGAAGCGCTCTGATGAAGAGGTGGCGACCATTATGACTCTGCTCGAAAAGTATCTTCTTGAAGCAATTGATTCGATGGCTGAAAATAAGATACAACTTCGTTTTTTTGGAGACTTGACGCCACTATCCGCAAAGTTAAGAACGCTTTGTCAAGAAACACAAGGAATATCAGAGACATATGAATCTGAGCTTCAGGTAAATATATGCCTAAATTATGGTGGAAGAGATGAAATATTGAATGCAGTACGTGCTTGTGCATCCGATTGCTTGGAAGGCAAAATAAAGCCTGAAGAAATCGATCATGAGTGTTTTACAAAGCATTTGTATTCCGCTGATATACCAGATCCTGATCTTGTTATTCGTCCCAGTGGAGAGGTTCGTGTTTCGAACTTTCTTTTATGGCAATCTGCATATGCTGAGTATTTTTATACTGACACGCTTTGGCCTGATTTCACTGCGAGTGAACTCAACCATATTATTAATGAATTTTCGAAAAGACAGCGTCGATTCGGGGGTATATGAATTTGAGAAATCGATTATTAGTCACATTTGTGGGTGTACCAATCCTATTGATTACATTATTGGTGTTGCCATCGATTTACACCGTTTGTTTAATTGCTGCGTTGTCACTTATTGCTTCTTTTGAAATTGGAACAACATTTCACATACAACAAGTACATATTCGACTGCAGTTTATGATTTTAGCAGCGATTGTACCATTTTTGGTATATTTTGCTGCAACAGAGTATGCACTTATTTTTGTCTTGTTCGTATACATGTTTTCAATATTTTTACAAGCTTTATTCAGCAAATATACGCTTAAAATCAGTGATGTAGCAATATTATTTTTCTTTTCAGTTTTCGTCTCATACTTTTTGTCAAGTTTTGTTCGTATGACGGAGATGGAATTATGGCGATACTATGTTTTAATGCCTATGGTAGTTGCTTTTTTATCTGACACTGGGGCTATGTTTTCAGGGATGCTTTTTGGAAAAAACAAGCTTGCGCCAAGTATTTCACCAAAAAAAACAAGAGAGGGTGCTTTAGGAGGTTTGCTTTTAGGAACAGCAATGCTCCTATTTTATGGTGTGATTATTGATTTCTTTTTTGATGCTATACAGGTACAGTATAGTTATTTATTGCTGTATGGTTTAATTGGTAGTCTTGTATCACAAATAGGCGATCTTTCTTTTTCTTATGTGAAACGTCAGAATGAGATAAAAGATTTTGGTAGGATATTTCCAGGACATGGTGGTGTTTTAGATCGTTTTGATAGCGTGATTTTTTGTGCACCGTTCATTGAAATCATGATATGGCTACTTCCTGCATTCCAAAAGTGAAGCGAGGAGAATTAAATGGGAAATAATATAGCAATATTGGGCTCGACAGGATCAATTGGAACGCAAACATTGCAAGTGGCAAAAGCTTGTGGGTTTGTTGTTTCAGGCTTAGTCGCTCATAGTAACATTCGATTATTAGAAGAGCAAGCGAGAGAGTGGTTACCAAAAAAAGTAGCCGTTTGGGACGAAAAAAAAGCAAAAGACCTTGCAATTAGATTGGCTGATACAACAGTGGAAGTGGTATCAGGTCTTGAAGGTGTGATAGAAATTGCAACAATTGCAGAAGTGGATACTGTTGTGACGGCAATGGTTGGCATTTCCGGGCTCGTTCCAACCTTACATGCTATTGAAGCGAAAAAAAGAATAGCCTTGGCTAATAAAGAGACTCTAGTTTGTGCAGGACCTCTTGTTATGGAAAAGGCAAAACAGGCTGGAGTAGAGATTATTCCAGTGGATTCAGAACACTCTGCAATTTTTCAATGTTTACAGGGGAATCAAAATAAGAAAGAGATTTCACGTCTGCTTTTAACGGCTTCTGGGGGGCCGTTTTTTGGTTGTGCACGAGATGATTTATTGGATGTCACGCTGGAAAAAGCTTTAAAGCATCCTAATTGGTCAATGGGTGCTAAGGTCACAATTGATTCAGCAACCTTAATGAATAAAGGGTTAGAATTTTTAGAGGCAATGGCGCTTTTTGATGTTCCACCAGAAAAAATTAGTGTTTTAGTGCATCGAGAGAGTATAGTTCACTCCTTAGTGGAATACTGTGATAATGCGGTTCTTGCACAGCTAGGAACTCCTGATATGAAATTACCCATTCAATACGCACTGACGTATCCTATGCGTGTGGAGGGTATTGGAGGGAAGTTAGACTTGCTTTTACATCCCAACTTGCATTTTGCAAGTCCAGATTTAGAAACTTTTCCATGTTTGGCACTAGCTATAGAATCAGCCAAACAAGGTGGGACACTTCCCGCTATTATGAACGGAGCAAATGAAATAGCAGTGGCACGTTTTTTAAATCGTGAAATTGGATTTATGGATATCCCACATATCGTTGAAGCAACGATGAATGGGATTGCAGTGAATCATGAAGTCAGTATTAAGTCTGTTTTTGATGCAGATAGAGAAGCAAGAGTGAGAGCAAGTCAAGAACCAGCTCGTTATTTGAGGTGATATTTAGTGGTATTTTATGTTGTTGTCGCAATACTGTTGTTTGGTTTTTTGATTGCCATTCACGAATGGGGACATTTTATTACAGCAAAGTGGATGGGTGTTCATGTTCAAGAATTTGCGATAGGTATGGGACCCAAAATATTTTCTAAGCAAAAAGGAGATACTTTGTATTCTCTTCGAGCTATTCCAATGGGTGGTTTTTGTCAGATGGAAGGGGAAGATGAGGATACAGGTAACAGTGGCTCGTTTGTAAAAAAGGCTGCTTGGAAAAAAATCATCATTTTGTCTGCTGGTTCATTTATGAATTTTGTTGCAGGTCTATTCATCTTGTTGTTTTTGTTTTCACAAGCGCAGGCATTTTCGGTTCCTGTAATCAACGATTTTATGGAGGGATTTCCATATCAAAGCGAAGAAGGATTGCTGCCAGGCGATCGGATTGCTTCCATAGATGGCAGAAAAGTATATAGTACAAATGATGTTATGTTATATTTGGCCTTGGCAAAAGATGAAAATTTAGACCTCGTCATTGAACGTGATGGAGAATATCTGAAGCGAGATAATTTCCCTTTAGTTCAAAGAGAGTATACAACATCAACAGGTGAAACACAGATGAAGTATGGTTTGTATTTTACCTTAGTAGAAGCAAGTTTTAAAAATACCATCAAGGAAGCATGGGATACCTCGTTCTTTTTTGCTCGTTCGGTTTGGGTTAGTTTAGAAATGTTAGGTGAAGGTCAGGCAGGCATTAAAGATTTGTCTGGACCAGTAGGTATCGTTTCACTGATAGGAGAAGCCGGGACACAATCAGAAAGTGTTCTATTGGGGCTAAACAATGTGTTTTACATCATTGCATTGGTTGCGGTAAATTTGGCGGTTATGAATATGCTACCGATTCCTACTTTGGATGGTGGAAGAATTTTTCTTGTTTTGATTAATCGATTGTACTTTTATATAACAAAGCGAGAATTAAATCCAAAATATGAAGCTTATATTCATGCAGCTGGATTTGTGTTACTCATAACATTGATGATTGTAGTAACATTTTTTGATGTAATTAAGTTGGTGAGATAGTATGATTAGACAAATAATGGTTGGCGCTGTGCCTATAGGTGGAGGAGCACCAGTTAGCATACAATCAATGACAAATACAAAGACAGAAGATATTGAGGCGACGATCAATCAGATTCGTCGCCTTACAAGCGTTGGATGCCAAATAGTACGAGTTGCAGTTCCCAATATGCAGGCAGCAAAGGCAGTAGCAGCAATCAAAGAGCAAATTGAAGTTCCGTTGGTTGCGGATATTCATTTTGATTATAGGCTTGCTTTAGAGGCGATTGCAGCAGGTGCTGACAAAATTAGAATCAATCCTGGAAATATTGGAGAGGATGCAAAAGTAAAAGAGGTTGCAAATGCTTGCACACGGGCTGGCATCCCGATTCGAATTGGTGTCAATGGCGGTTCTTTGGAACAGGATATTCTTAAAAAATATGGTGAGATATCTGCGGAGGCGATGGTTGAATCCGCTATCCAAAATGTAGCACTTTTGAATCGTTTTGATTTTGATGATATTTGTGTATCGCTTAAAACGTCTAGTGTTACTACTACCATGCGAGCATATCAGCTTTTTCGTGAGCAAACGGACTATCCATTGCATCTAGGTGTGACAGAAGCTGGTACTTTACATATGGGTAGTGTGAAATCCGCTGTTGGAATTGGTGGATTATTGGGACTGGGAATTGGAGATACCCTACGAGTTACTTTGACAGCAGACCCAATTGAAGAGATATATGTTGCAAAAGATATTTTGAGGGTATTGGGCATGCGAAAAGATTCTCCTGAGCTTATAGCTTGTCCTAGTTGCGGAAGAACTGATATCAATCTTATTGAACTGACAAATGAAGTAGAACAAAGGCTTAAATGCATTGATAAGCCCATTACAGTGGCAGTCATGGGCTGTTCTGTCAATGGTCCTGGTGAAGCTAGAATGGCTGACGTTGGAATTGCTGGTGGCAAAGGAACAGGGCTATTATTCAAAAAAGGCGAAATTATAAAGCGTGTGCCACAAGAAGAATTGGTGGACGCTTTAATGGAACTCATCGATACTTTAGAAAAATAATGGTAAGAGGATAAACAATGAGCAAAGAAACACTAATGTTTTTGGATATGTTTTCTGCGTATCAGCCAAATAATGCAATTATAGATATAGTAAAAACATGGAAGATTGAACATGCGGAGATTGATCAAAAGAATAGAGTAATAGAAGTTTCACTTCTAGGTGAAAATGAGCCTGATGAGGCATTACTAATAGCTGTTGAACAGCAAATGAAGCTTTTATATCAGCTTGAAAGCTTTATGATTAGAAGAAATCCCGTTTGTATTGACAAAACGGATAATTTAAATAAACAGCAGTGCTCAGAAGAAGAAAACAAAGCAAGTAACGAAAGTGACGTCTTCTTACAAACTGAGCGTTTGCGACAAAAAGCGATTGATGACTTGCAGACCAATGCGAAAAACAAACCAAAATCTACTGAAAAATTAGTATTTGGGAATCGTCTTGTCAAAGGAAAAACCACTGACATTGCAACACTGAACTTAGATATGGGAACAGTGAACGTGCAAGGCGACGTCTTTTCTGTTTCGAACAGGGAATATAAAAAAGGGAATGCTTATATTATTTCTTTTGAGATGACAGATTATCGTGGATCTATACGTATCAACAAATTCATTTCAAAGGAACAAGGGCAAGGTATTGTCGACCACGTGAAGGAAGGCGTTCACGTGTTGGTAAAAGGCCGCTTGACTTTAGGAAAATATGATGGTGATTTAGAAATTGATCCGCAAGTGATTCAAATCATGCCCAAAGAAGTGAGAACTGATCTTGCGCCTAAAAAGCGAGTGGAACTTCATCTACATACTAAAATGTCAAATATGGATGCTTTGACTGATCCTAAAAAGGTTGTAGCTCGTGCGGGGCAGTGGGGACATAGTGCAGTTGCCATCACCGATCATGGTGTAGTGCATGCCTTTCCTGATGCGTGGGGAGCAGGAAAAAAAGCTAATGTAAAAGTGTTGCTTGGAATGGAAGCATACTTTATCAACAATGTAGATGGTAAATTGGTTGTGAATGGCGAGAAAGATATGCCATTGTCAGGGTCATTTGTTGTGTTTGATATTGAGACGACTGGACTTAGTAAAATTCACGAAAGACTAACGGAAATTGGTGCAGTATTGTTGGAAGATGGAGAGGTCAAAGAACGATTTCAAACCTTTGTGAATCCTGAAAAGCCAATTCCATATAATATTACGCAATTGACTGGGATTTCGGATGAAATGGTTTTGTCTGCTCCGTCACAAAAAGAAGCTGTGTTAGCGTTTTTGGAATTTGCCAAAGATTATCCGCTTGTTGCACATAATGCAGAATTTGATATGGGTTTTATGTATGAAGCATTTCGTCGCTACGATATTCAAATTGAGCCAACTTCAATTGATACACTTCCTTTGGCACAAAAACTCTTGCCTGAACTGGGCAGATATAAGCTGAATTTATTGGCGAAACACTTTCAACTTCCAGATTTTAATCATCACAGAGCGAGTGACGATGCTGAGACTACAGCGTATATTCTGAAAAAACTGTTTTCAATATTAGAAGAAAAAGGCGTTTCTTTTGTTCGTGAAATTAATCCAATGATGGCGCAGATGAATATGATTGGTAAAGTCAAACGGAAACCCAAACATATGATTATTCTTGCAAAAAACAAGACTGGTCTACGTAATTTATATAAGCTTGTGTCTATTTCCCATTTAGAATACTTTAAACGTGTTCCGACAATACCAAAAAGCTTATTGTTAGAAAATCGGGAAGGATTAATTATTGGCGCTGCTTGTGAAGCAGGTGAAATATATGATGCAATCAAAAAAGGGAAATCTTGGAGTGAACTAAAGCGTATTGCAAGTATGTATGACTTTTTGGAAATACAACCACTGAGCAACAATGCTTTTATGCTTCGTCCAGATCGCTTCGGTGAAAGTCAAGCAAAAAATATAGATGAAATCAAAGAATGGAATCGCACTGTAGTAAAATTAGGTCGCGAATTAGGTAAACCAGTCTGTGCTACAGGGGATGTGCATTTTTTAGAGCCAGAAGAAGAAGCGTATCGCAAAATACTACTTGACACCAAAGGGTTTGATGATGCAGATAGTGAAAATCCTCTGTATTTTAGAACAACAGATGAGATGCTTGAAGAATTTGCATATTTAGGCGAGGAAACTGCGTATGAAGTAGTAGTAGAGAACACTAATTTGGTAGCTGGTTGGTGTGAAGATATAAAACCTTTGCCAGATGGTTTGTTTACACCAACATTGGAAAACTCTGCGCAAGAATTGCAAGACTTAGTATGGGGAAAAGTTGCAGATATTTTTGGAGAAAATCCACCAGAATTGGTTGTAAAACGTGTAGAAACAGAACTCAATGATATTATTGGCTGTAAATATGATGTTATATATATGTCTGCACAAAAATTGGTGCAAGATTCACTAGAACATGGATATCTTGTTGGCTCTCGTGGTTCCGTAGGTTCATCAATTGTTGCTTTTTTGTCAGGAATCACAGAAGTTAATTCGCTACCTCCTTATTATCACTGTCCAAATTGCAAACATTCGGATTTTGTAACAGGTGAGGGATATGGCTGTGGCGCTGATATGCCAGAGGCACTTTGTCCGAAATGTAACACACCATATAAAAAAGATGGATTTAATATACCGTTTGAAACATTTTTGGGTTTTGGTGGGGATAAAGTACCAGACATTGATTTGAATTTTTCAGGGGAATATCAAGCTAGTGCACACAAATATACCTTTGAACTATTTGGTCAGTCGCATGTGTTTCGTGCGGGTACAATTTCAACTGTTGCTGATAAAACGGCCTATGGCTATGTGAAAAAGTATCTAGATGCTAGAAATTTAAAAGTAACAAAAGCCGAAGAAAATCGATTGACACTGGGATGTACCAAAGTGAAAAGGACGACTGGTCAGCATCCAGGTGGAATGATTGTCATCCCGCAGGACAAAGAAATATACGATTTCTGTCCTGTGCAAAGACCTGCTGACGATACAGGGACAGACATTATTACAACTCATTTTGAATATCACTCTATGGAATCCAATTTATTGAAACTGGATATTCTGGGACATGATGATCCTTCCATGATTCGTATGCTAGAAGATTTAACTGGCGTGAATGCACGAGAAATTCCACTAGATGACCCCGATACAATGAGTTTGTTTATCACTTCGGAAAAATTGGGTTTTGAAGATGATGAAATTATTGGACCAACTGGAGCCGTTGCAATTCCTGAATTTGGAACGGGTTTTGTACGCGCAATGTTAGAAGACACTGCGCCAGATCAATTTGATACTTTGGTACGAATTTCAGGATTTTCACATGGGACAGATGTTTGGTTGGGAAACGCTAGAGAACTCATATTAAGTGGGAAAGCAAGTGTTACAGAAGCGATCGGTTGTCGTGATGATATCATGATCTATTTAATTGAACAAGGCATGCCTGAAAAACGAGCCTTTAAAATTATGGAAGCTGTACGAAAAGGGCGTGGTATACCAGATGGAGGCCCTGAGGAAATGCAGGCACTTGGCATTCCAGAATGGTATATTGAGTCTTGTCAGAAGATTGCTTATCTCTTTCCAAAAGCACATGCTGTTGCTTATGTGATGATGGCATTTCGCATTGCTTGGTTTAAGGTACATAGACCACTGGCGTTTTATGCTGCTTATTTTTCTATACGTGCAAAGGCGTTTGATGCAACGGTTATGTGTAGAGGTATGGATGAGCTTTTACGAAAAAGAAATGAGATACTTGCCAAAGATAAGGACGCAACCTCGGTTGAAAAAGATATGTTGGTGACAATGGAGGTCTGTTACGAATTCTATAAACGTGGATTTTCATTTGCATCAATGAGTATTTATACATCAGAATCGTTGCATTTTCAAATTGTTGAGAATCAACTGATTCCACCGTTTGTATCTGTACCTGGATTAGGTGAAACAGCAGCAAAATCCATTGTTGAAAATCGTGTTGGAAAACGATTTATATCGATTGAAGAAGTATCAATGGCTTTTTCGAAATTATCAGAAACCAATTTGGAGCAATTGCGTCAATTAGGGGCACTGGGCAATTTGCCAAAAACTAGTCAAATGAGTATATTTGATATGTGATTTTATATGGAGATAAAATAAGTCATGATTTATGTAAAAAAAATAGCTGTGTTTGCGTTGCTTCTTGTATTGATTGTTTTTACATCCGCTTGTAACAGTAATGAAATGGTTGCCAATAGCATTCATGAGGCAGAAAATATGTTTAACGAGCTTGATAATTTTTCAGCTGAAATCAATATGGAAACAGAAATGAAATTTACTGACTATGACGAAAGCGAGATAATGCAAACTGAGGTACATTCAGAAATAGTAGTTTTTCGTGAACCCTTTGAAATGCATCGTTATACAGAGATGTCAGCTTATGATTCGAAAAGCATAATGGATGAATTTCTTTCAGAAGATGAGGGAATACATTATTTGAGCGCTGATAATGTTGAAGAATTTGAACAGGTTTCTTTGACGGCTCAAGATATTGCCACACAAAAAGCACAATTTGAATTTGACATATTTCTAAAAGATTATGATTCATTTAGAGAGATGGGAACAGAAACTGTACTTGACTGTAGTGCAACAAAATATAAGGGGTCTATTAAAGGGGAAAGGCTCCCGCAAATATTAGTTGCGACTGGAATGAACGATATACTGAAGCAGATGGTGTTACTCATTGAAGATCTGAATCCTATATTGGAGACAATAACAGATGCTGAAGTTTTTGTATGGGTTGATACGAGGGGATATCCACTTCGGTTTGAACTAGATCTGACGGATTGGATGAACGCGCTTTATGCTAACATTCCGATTGGTTTTACAGGAGGAACGGTAATAGAGTTTAATCAGATTGTCGTAAAGATTGACTGTTTTCAGTTTGATGAGGCAGAAGAGATTATTTTACCGAAAGCTTCATGAAAACAAAAAGGCAAAGGATGGTTTCCTTTGCCTTTAATCGTTAGAATAGATAATAGGGGTTTTTGAAAATTCATTTAAAGTAACAGTTGAAGGGAAGTTTTGATGACACAAGTCAAACAAAGCTGTTGCACGTGATTCCAAATGAAACACATGATTGGCAACGGTGCTTAATTTTCGGATATGTGCAGGTTTAGTGAGTATGGGAAGAGTTGCTGTTTGTTTCATTTGCTTTAAGAGGGCTGAGCCGTTTTGATTCATTCCCAATACACGAAGATAAGGTGGTTGGCTTGGTCGGTCAGCTTCTGTCAAACCTAGAAAAGCCCATAACACGAGTCTACGAACACGTGAATGTGTATAGCGTTTTGACTTAACAAGAGTGTATAGCTCATCAAGAGATTTTGCTTGTAGGGCTGATTTATGAAGTAGATTGTGTAGACCTTCACCACTGTCCGGCAGAGCAGAAAAATCTTGGGCCTCCATTCCTCTTAAACGAGCCAACACAGCTTTGGTGGAAAAGGAGAGACTAGATAGACCGCTTTCTTGCAAGATATCTAGGGTTTTCATATCAAGATATGGAGCTATTTGCTCTATGTTACCTGAGAGAGATTGCTTGCGGATAAAAGAGGCAGATGCAAAATGATGTGAAGCTACTTCGCTGTCATGCTGTACACCTTGGCGTTTGACAGTAGTGAATGAAAGCGGTGACTCTAGAGTTTGGATTGCTTTGATATATTCAATGCCCAAAGTGTTGTTTGGGGATGTTAAATGGAGGGACAGATCTCCCAAATGTTCTGATACTGCACGCTGACGCGCTACAGGAAAGGATAAGCCCTCTTGTATGTGCTTATGCAATGCAACAATATAGTGTTCATTATTTAGAAAAGTAGCAATTTTCTCTAAAATTGTAATTTCCCCCAATTCACTACCAAAGGAAATGGTGTCCACGATTCCTGTGTTTGTAAGGAGAGATATAGCACCTTTCGCAAAGTGTTCTGCTGACGCGGCTGCCCATATAGTTGGCAGTTCAATTACAAGATCAGCGCCTCCTTGAAGTGCCATATGAGCTCTACTCCATTTGTCGCATATGGCACAGTCACCACGTTGCACCCAGTTACCACTCATGATGCAGATGATTTTAGATTCGTTACCGTATTGTTTTTTAATTTCGTTCATATGAAACTGATGACCCGAGTGAAAGGGATTGTATTCAGCTACAATACCAAACGTATGCATAGGTTCACGCCTTTCTGAAGAGAAGTCAATTTTGAAAAAAAGGTTGTGCTTTTTGTAAAAATAGATTAAAATATATGAATAGTGTAATCCTTTCCAACTCTGTTGGCAAGGATATAATGTTGGATAAGTTTAAGGAGTGTAATACTAAGATGAAAGTTTTGGTTATTAATGCAGGGAGTTCTTCCCTTAAGTATCAATTGATGGTACCAGATACTCGTGAAGTATTGGCAAAAGGACTTTGCGAAAGAATCGGAATTGATGGACATTTGAAACATCAACCTACTGATAAAGATGTGTTTGATGCCGATATAGATTTGCCAAATCACGAAGCAGCTATTAAAGAAGTTTTGAATTTGCTCACACACAATCACTATGGCGTCATTGCTGATGTCAGTGAAATTGATGCAGTTGGTCATCGTGTTGTTCATGGTGGTGAAGACTTTACGCAATCTGTTGTAATTGATGAAAAAGTTATCAAAGGAATTGAAGACTGCATACCTTTGGCACCTCTGCATAACCCTGCTAATATCACAGGAATTAGAGCATGCCAAGACGTAATGCCAAATACACCAATGGTTGGCGTTTTTGATACTGCTTTTCATCAAACTATTCCACCAAAAGGTTATATGTATGCACTACCATACCGTTACTATACCGAAAACAAAGTGCGCCGTTATGGCTTCCACGGTACATCACATGACTATGTTTCCAAACGTGCTGCAGAACTTTGTGGTCGTCCAATTGAAGAACTACGCCTAGTGTCTTGTCACCTTGGCAATGGTGCTTCTACTTGCGCAATTCAATATGGTAAATCTATTGACACATCTATGGGATTGACTCCAACAGATGGTTTGCCAATGGGCACACGTTCTGGTGCGATTGACCCATCTATTACTGAATATATTTCACGTGTTCGTGGTTATAGCCCTGAGCGTGTTGCAGGCGTACTTAATAAAGAATCCGGTATGCTTGGACTATCAGGCGTTTCCTCTGACTTCCGCGACTTAGAAAAAGCAGCGGAAGAAGGAAATGAAAGAGCAGAACTCGCAATGGACATTTTCTGCTATAAAGTAACAAAACGTATTGGTTCTGGTGCAGCTGCTATGGGTGGCATCGATGGAGTTATTTTCACTGCTGGTGTTGGCGAAAACGCACCTACCATTCGTGAAAAAATTATGGAAGGTCTCGAATTTATGGGACTTTATATTGACAAAGAAAAGAACAAAACTCGTGATGAAGCTATTGTTTCTACAGATGACTCTCCTGGAATTATCTTTGTTATTCCAACAAATGAAGAACTCATGATTGCATTGGATACAGAAAGACTGTTAAAAGACTAATTTTAATTTGTCACTAATGTTTAAGCGGACAGGTATTGTTACCTGTCCGCTATTTTTCTTGAAAAGAGTATTTATATATTGTATGATATCTGAGTAACTGAAAGGAGGGGGATTATGATACGAGTGAGTCAAGTACCATTGTCGCTGAATGGTGATGAAGAAACACTGAAAAAGAAAACAGCGAAACAATTGGGGATTGGAACTGAAGATATTAAAGAACTTGTGATTGTCCGTCAATCTATAGATGCACGAAAAAAGAATCGTGTGCAGTATATTTACAGTGTTGATATTTTAGTAGAGAATGAGGAACATATTGTAAAAAGGTGTAGTTCTCCTCATATTCAATTGAGGGCATTAAGAAAACCATACTATTTACCAGAACTCAATAAAAAAAGTGAAACGGCAGTTGTTGTTGGGATGGGGCCTGCTGGTCTCATTTCTGCCCTTTATTTAGCACGAGCTGGTTGTCAAGTTACTTTGTTTGAGCGTGGAAAAGATGTCGATGCAAGAGCTTTGGATGTGGAGAAATTTTGGGATACGGGAGTGCTTTCAACTGCTTCCAATGTGCAATTTGGAGAAGGCGGAGCAGGCACTTTTTCTGACGGTAAGCTGACGACAAATATCAATGATTCTAGAGTGAGGACAATTTTGAAAACATTTGTAGCACATGGAGCACCTGAAGATATTTTATATAGTAGCAAACCGCATGTTGGTACTGATATACTGCGAAAAGTGGTTAAGAGCATCCGAAAAGAGCTGATTTCCCTCGGTGTAGATATTAGATTTGAACACTGTGTGAAGGACTTTTTATTGGAAGCCGAAAAGGTAAAGGCTGTCAAAGTGCAAACACTAAAAGATGAATATATTTTTGACTGTGATACTATTGTACTTGCGATTGGACATTCTGCAAGAGATACTTTTCGTATGTTAGATGAGAAGAAAATTCCAATGCAACAAAAACCGTTTGGTATTGGCGTTCGTATTGAACATAAGCAGGAAATGATAAGTGAAGCACAGTTTGGACAAGCGTTTTTAAAACTGCCTCCATCGGATTATAAATTGGCATGTCATTTACCCAATGGAAGGTCAGTTTATACTTTTTGTGTTTGCCCAGGTGGTCAAGTGGTTGCGTCCTCTTCTGATGAAGAGAGCGTTGTGACCAACGGTATGAGTTATCGTGCAAGAGATGGTAAAAACATCAATGGAGCGTTTTTAGTTGAGATTTATCCCGAAGATTTTGAGGGAGAAGATGCTTTGGCGGGTATGCGTTTTCAAGAAAAGTGGGAGCAAAAGGCTTTTGATATTGGTGGAGGAAACTATTTTGCACCTGCGCAACTTGTTGGAGATTTTTTGGATGATAGAGAAAGTACTAAACTGGGTGTCGTTACACCCACCTATAAACCTGGGGTTAAATTGTCTCAACTGTCTGATTGTCTGCCGTCTTATGTAATAGAAGCTATGAAAGACGCGTTAAAGATATTTGATCGTAAAATAGAGGGATTTGCAAAAGAAGACAGTGTACTAACTGGCGTGGAAACGAGATCTTCCTCACCTTTGAGGATAGTAAGAGATAGAACAACGCTTTCTTCTGTAGTGGGTGGTTTATATCCTTGTGGAGAGGGTGCTGGCTACGCTGGTGGTATTGTGTCAGCAGCAGTTGATGGATTACGCATTGCTGAAGCAATTATCAATAATAAAAATGAAAACTGACACGATGAGTCGTGTCAGTTTTATGTTACTGGTATCCACTTGATTGAATGAGCTCATATGGGTTTAAATCCTGTGGATTCAATGAGGTTTGAATAAATTGCTCATACAAAGCAATTGGTTGAGGACCAGCAATGCGATCAACTTCTTCTCCGTTATGGTATATGATAACAGAGGGGATTACATACATACCTAAGTCTAAAGCTAAAAAACCATTTTCATCTGCATTAATGGCACACACTTTAATTTGCTCATTGTCTTTATGCTTTTGGGAAAGTTCTTGCATCACTGGAGTTAGTTCAGAACACGCATCGTGCCAGTCTGTCCAAAAGTAGGCGAACACAACAGAGCCTGTGGATATTGCTGTGTTGAGTTCATCTCCATTTACATGAAGAAGATGCATAGTCTCATCCTTTCTTTATATATTAAATTATATAATTTATATTGTAGAAGAGATATATTCTTTCGTCAATAGATGGTTGCAATTTATTTTTAATTCAGTGTATAATATAATAATCGTTGTTTGATTAAGGAGAGAGTAAATATGACAGGAGAAACAATGAGTCAAAATTTCATTCATGATATTATGGATGAAGAGTTGGCTGTAGGTGGAAGATGCGAAGGCAAACAAGTGCATACTCGTTTTCCACCCGAACCAAACGGATTTCTTCATATTGGACATGCTAAAGCAATTTATGTGGATTTTGGTACCGCTGAAAAATATAGAGGCATTTGTAACTTAAGGATGGATGATACTAACCCAACAAAAGAAGACGAATTATATGTTAATGCCATTAAGGAAGATATAAAATGGTTGGGGTATGATTGGAAAGATCGTTTTTATTTTGCTTCAGATTATTTTGAAAAGATGTATGGCTATGCCGTTGAACTCATTCAAAAAGGTTTGGCATATGTTTGTGAGCTATCGGCGGAAGAAATGCGTGAAAAGCGGGGAGACATTTCTAAACCTGCGGAAAGTCCCTATCGAGATCGCCCAATCGATGAGAGTTTGGAATTGTTTGAAAAAATGAAGCAAGGAGCGTTTCCGGAAGGGACAATGACATTGCGCGCAAAAATAGATTTGGCATCAGGCAATTTTAATATGCGTGATCCTGTAATCTATCGAATTAGTTTTATGTATCATCATCGTTCAGCAGATAAATGGTGCATTTACCCAATGTATGATTTTGCGCATCCATTGGAAGATGCAATTGAAGGTATCACGCATTCACTTTGCTCTCTTGAATTTGAAGCGCATCGACCATTGTATGATTGGTTTATTCAAAATGTGTCTGCACCAAGTAAACCACGCCAAATAGAATTTGCTCGTCTTAATATCAATTACACTGTATTATCGAAAAGAAAACTCAGACAATTGGTAGAAGAAAATTTAGTTGCAGGTTGGGATGATCCTCGTATGCCAACATTGTCAGGATTGCGCCGTAGAGGATACACACCGCTCGCTATTCGAAACTTTTGTGAGCGAATTGGAGTGTCGAAAGCAGATTCAACTGTTGAATATGGCTTTTTAGAACATTGTTTACGAGAGGATTTAAACCAATCAGCTACTCGTGTTATGGCGGTATTACGACCACTTAAATTGACTATTACAAACTACTCTGAGGATAAAGAGGAAATTTTCGAAGTAGAAAACAATCCTAACCGTGAAGAAGATGGAAAGAGAAATGTAACGTTTTCAAAACATCTTTATATTGATCAAGATGACTTTTTGGAGGAACCAGTAAAAAAATATTTTCGTCTGTTTCCAGGAAATGAAGTGCGCTTAAAAGGTTCTTATGTGGTAAAGTGTACTGGTTGTGTTAAAGATGATGATTGTAATGTGGTTGAAGTTCTAGCTGAATATGATCCAGAATCCAAAGGTGGCAATCCTGCCGATGGGAGAAAAATCAAAGGAACGATTCATTGGGTAGATTCGAAAAGCTGTATTCCGGCTGAGGTTCGGCTATACAATCCATTGTTTACTGAAGCTGATCCAGATACAGGAAAGAATTTTTTAGAATATTTAAATCCTGATTCACTAGAAACGCTTCATGATTGTAAAGTAGAAGCTGGTTTGATGAATGCTGATGCGCAGCAAAGATATCAGTTTATGAGAATGGGATACTTTTGTTTAGATTCCTCTGACTCTACAAATGAAAAACTTGTGTTTAATCGTTCTGTAACTTTAAAAGATGGATTCAAAGGCAAATCTTAATTTTAAAATCCGTTTGCTTAATGAGCAAACGGATTTTTGCTTTTACTGATTAGTTTAATTTGTTTTTTCATCCAGCGAATGATATCTTTGTATACATTGGACTGATTCAGTTCATGAATCATTTCATGCCGACCATTTTTATAAATCATGTAATCAATGTTTTGAGAACCTGCCTTAATATAGGCTTCTATTGCGCGCTCTACACCTTTTCCATATTCACCAACTGGGTCTTCATCACCAGAAAAAAAATAAATTGGGGTGGTTTTGTTGATTTTTACAATATTTTGAGGTGATTGAATATAGTGTAATCCCTCAACTAAATCTTTTAATAAACTTACAGTAGGAGGATGCCCACACAAAGGGTCATCTAAATAGTCGTCAAGATATTCTTTATTATGTGTAATCCAGTCTATTGCTGCGTAGGCAATTGGATAGTGATGTCCCATAAGAAAATTTTCAAGATACTTATTTTTTTCCTTAGGAGTTGATATTCTTTGAGTAAGAGCTGTAAACGATTGCCCCGATTTCAGTATACGTTCTGGATAATGTGCTGTGCCAGATAGTATGATTGCATCAGCAATGTCTTGGTGATCAATCATAAGGGTTCGAACTAAGAATGAACCCATGCTGTGCCCAAATAGAAAAAAGGGAAGGGAAGAATATTCATTTTTGTGTTCTGATATGAGTTCATATAGGGCTTCACTCACGAGGTGCCAGCCGTTTGTTTCCGCAAAAAACCCAAAGTCATCTTCATGTGTGACCGTTTTTCCGTGTCCAGGTAAATCACAACCAATTACGATAAAACCATTTTTGCAGAGATGAGTTGCGAAATGATTATATCGGCCAAAGTGTTCGGAGATACCGTGAATGATTAATATCACAGCTTTTGGTTTTTGTGGTGGGATATAACATGTGGTATATAGTGAAAATGAACTTGTAGAAAAATAATATTCCTTTTTCATTTCTGTGAAACTCCTAAAATTTGATCGCTAATTATCAGTCTACAGGAGAAACTAATGAAGCGTCAAGAAAGTTTTTTCAAAATCAGCTGGCAATATAACGTGTCGATACTTCTTATTAGCTTTTATAATTGCGTCATTTGCATCACAGGGAAATATACTGGGAATGATGAATAGAGTATTGCAAGTGGAAATGACATAGTCAATATTTTTCTTGAAGCAATCCACAGAAAAATGTGTTTGGGTTAAATGCATTTTATTGCAAGTAGCTATGGTATCAAAGTATATATTGCGTTCTGTTTCATTCCAAGTAATATGTTGATTTTCAAATGGAATAGCACATTCTAAGGTGATTTGATATTGTTGCTGTAAGTGCAGAATCATTTTTGCGATGTCTATCGGAAATCCTAACTGCATTGCTACGATAAAATGTGTAAATTCTTTTTTTATTAAAATTGTTTTGATTAACGATTCTATTTCTTCTAACAATTTTTTTGTGTATAGTTTATCATAAGTTGATAATTCCCATTTTTGAGCGGAAATTATGCCACAACTATATTCTTTCAACTTAATATCACTCCTTATTATCTAAAGATAATATGATCCGTTTTGAGTGCAATCATACGAGTGAAAAATTACATATAAAAAAGCAATTTCAAAAGAAATTGCTTTTTTAGTATATTCGTCTATTTTTTCTTTTGTGATATGTTGGTGAAAAATTTCTTTTTTGAATTTCGATTGGGTAAAAAAGTTTTTTTCTCATGAATGTCTTTATATAATGGTGTTCCATCAGGCGAAATTTCCGATATGTTAACGTATTCATCACTATTGATAGGAAGCTGTTTCTTTTCAAGTAAATAGTTAACCAATTGTTTTACAAGATAATAAATTGAAGCAAATAAAGGAACACCAAGTAGAAGTCCCCAAAATCCCATGAGAGATTGGAATAGTAAAAGAGAGAAAAGAACCCAAAAAGCTGGCAAACCTGTAGAATCACCTAGTATTTTCGGACCAATAATATTGCCATCTACTTGTTGTAAAATGATTATAAAAATTAGAAAGACAAGACACTTAGTGGGATCGGTTAGTAGTAAAATAAAGGCAGAAGGAATCGCACCGATAAATGGACCAAAAACGGGAATGAAATTTGTAATTCCAATGACAACGCTGATGATGACTGTGTATGGAATGGATAGTATGGTTAATCCAATAAAGCAAATGACACCGATAATCAGCGAGTCTATTACTTTGCCAGCTAGATAACCTGCAAAAATCTTGTTGATATCACGAAGTGATTTTAGAATGATGGAGCAAACATTTCGATTGCCACATAATGCAAATAGCAGTTTTTTGCTTTGTCCCAAAAAACGATCTCGACTAAATAGTAAATATATCATGATAATAATACCGATTAGCAGATTCAATGCACCTTTAGCTACACTATATAGGCCTGAGGTGATAGATGACAAAGTTGTCATAAAATCTTCTTGTATCCAAGTTAAAAAATTGTCACCAGCTTTTGCCCATTGTTCAGTAATTGCTTCAGCTGGGAGACCGAGGTTTTGCAAAAAATCGGTTGAATCAGCAATGAAATTATTTAATATTTCATTAAAATTAGAAGTCAGTGCTGTTAGACTTCGTACTAATTCTGGTAGAATGAGATAGCCAAAAGCAAAGAATAAACCGAAAATAACCAATGCAGAGGATAAAACAGCAATGACTCGTGAAATGCGAAGGTTATTTATTTTTTTGTAAAGAAATCTCTCGAAATTATTCTCGAACGGTAATAGTAAATAAGTCATAATGATACCTAAGAGTACCGGTTGAAGTGCAGTGACAATGCTAAAAAGTTTATCTGAGGATTCTCCTGTTTGCGATGTAAACATATTTAGGATAACTGCAAGCGCAAAGCCCGCTAGAATTAAGCATGAAAACAATAACCATTGTTGACGAGTAAACTTCATATAAACCTCACTTTCAAAAGACGCATGGATATGCATCAATGTTTTCAGTATAACAAAATGGGGTAGATTAAGCAAGTTGATTCGGAAATACACGAGTTTGACAATTTGTGGAATTGGGGTTATAATTGTAGGATGAAGCAGTGCTGTGTGAGAGGAGGAATGTGATTATGTACGAACTCATTACTTGGCTTGCATTGGTCATAGTGTTTGCAGTGATTGAAATGATGACTGTAGGTTTTGTTTCGATTTGTTTTTCTGTCGGTGCGTTAGCTGCGCTTATAGCGACTGCATTAAACACAAATATTCAAATGCAAATCATTATTTTTGTGGTTATTTCTATGCTTTCGATTATTTTCTTGAGACCATTTGTCAAAAAATTTATCGTTAAATCAGATACAAAAACAAATGTTGATAGTTTAGTTGGTGCAGAAGGTATAGTGACGCTGGCAATCAATAATAATGAAGATGTTGGACAAATTCGTGTTCAAGGAGCCATTTGGACAGCTCGTTCAAAAATGAACGAGGAGATAGCAGTAGGAACTAAAGTACGTGTCCTGCAAATTCAAGGAGTCAAAGCGATAGTGAAACCTATGGGGGATGAATGAGTGTAATCATTCAAACAAAAAAATTTTAAAAGAAGAAAGGATAGGAATAGTATGCCAGGACCAGGATTTATTATTTGGGTAGTTTTACTTGTTTTTGTGCTTTTAGTTTTGGCCAAAAACGTTGTGATTGTTCAGCAATCAAAAGCATACGTAATTGAACGTTTAGGAGCATTTCACACAGTGTGGGGTGTGGGGATTCATGTTAAGATACCTTTCATTGAACGTGTATTGAAAGTAGTGTCATTGAAGGAACAAGTTGCGGACTTTCCACCTCAGCCAGTAATTACAAAAGATAACGTAACTATGCAAATTGATACAGTTTTATATTTTCAAATCACAGATCCAAAATTGTATGCATATGGTGTGCACAATCCGATCAATGCAATTGAAAACTTAACTGCAACTACATTGCGTAATATTATTGGTGATTTGGAACTTGACCAGTCGCTCACGTCTCGCGATATCATTAATGCTAAAATGCGTAGCATTCTTGATGAAGCAACTGATCCATGGGGTATTAAAGTAAACCGTGTTGAACTTAAGAATATTTTACCGCCACGAGATATTCAAAATGCGATGGAAAAACAAATGCGTGCGGAACGTGAACGTCGTGAGGCTATTTTGCAAGCTGAAGGACAAAAGCAAAGTCAGATCCTCGTGGCAGAAGGTGAGAAGGAAGCTCGTATTTTGAATGCTGATGCGGAAAAGCAAGAAAAGATTTTGCAAGCTGAAGGCGAAGCAGAAGCGATTAGAGCGGTCAATCGAGCAATTGCTAATTCTCTTGATTTGCTTAATGCATCTGCCCCGAAAGAACAAGTTATTAAGTTGAAAGCACTTGAGGCCTTTAAAGATATGGCGGATGGAAAAGCTACAAAAATTATTATTCCATCTGAAATTCAAGGTCTTGCTGGTTTAGTTGGTGCATTAAAAGAAACAGCACAAATGGACGCAGATACTAATTCGAAAACTGAAGTTTTTAATGTGGAAGATACCGTTGAGGCTTATTCCGAACATGAATAAAAGAAAAGCAACAGGCAAATGCCTGTTGCTTTTCTTTATAAATATTTTGATAATGATTCGATGGTCTCCTTTGGACAGGGTGGGATATGCTGAAGTGAAAAATAGATACCCATATTATCGTATTTCGATTCACAAATATTGCGGAAAGGAAGTAGTTCAATTTTGACAACATTTGAATAGTTAGAAGCAAATTTTTTAAGAGCTAAAACGTCTTCTTTTGTGTCATTTATTGTTGGAACAATGACCTGACGAATCCAGACAGGCACATTATTACTCGCCGTTAAGGATAGAAAATGATATACTTTTTGTAGATTTCCTTTGCAGTAATCTGTAAAAAGTTTAGAATCGGTAAATTTTACATCACAAAGTACAAGATCGGTTGTTTCAAGAAGTTCTTGAGCTTCTGTTAGATTACCAATTCCAGACGTATCAAGTGTTGTGTGATAGCCTTTTTCTTTTAGCTTGTGAAATAGTTCGGTTACGAAAGGAGCTTGTAACAGAGGTTCTCCACCCGAAACCGTGACGCCACCTGTTTCAATAATATAGGGTCGGTATTGTTCGATTTTCGAAACGAGTTCATCTGTTGTCATTTTTTGACCAGATTGCATATCCCATGTTTCAGGGTTGTGGCAGTAAGCACAGCGAAGGGGGCAACCTTGCATAAATACTATACTGCGGAGACCTGGCCCATCGACTGCTCCCATGCTTTGAAAACTATTAATTAAACCAGTCATATTATCACATCACATTGTTTGGTGGAATGTGCGAGAAATAACTTCTTGTTGTTGTTCTTTGGATAATTTATTGAAGTTTACAGCATAGCCAGATACGCGAATTGTGAGGTTAGGATATTTCTCAGGGTTATCCATGGCATCCTGTAGAGTTTCACGGTTTAATACATTTACATTTAGGTGATGCGCTTTTTGTTTAAAGTAACCACCTAGCAATGCAACAAGATTACAGTATTGGGCCTCTTCGTCTGCGCCCAGAGCTTCAGGTACAACGGTGAACGTATTTGAAATACCATCACGGCAGTCATCATAGGAAATCTTTGCAACGGAATTGAGTGATGCCAATGCTCCATTTTTTTCGCGATTGTGCATTGGGTTAGCACCTGGAGCAAAAGGTTCACCTGCAAGACGTCCATCTGGAGTGGAGCCAGTTTTTTTGCCATACACAACATTTGATGTGATTGTGAGTATGGAAAGTGTATGTTCTGCGTTTCGATAAGTTGGGTTGTTTTTAAGTTCATCAGAAAAGAGTTTAACTTGCTCTGTGGCAATATCATCTACGCGATTGTCATCATTGCCGAACATAGGGAAATCTCCTGTAGTTTCGAAATCAACGATAAGACCGTTTTCGTTTCGAATTGGACGCACTGTTGCATGTTTGATAGCAGAAAGTGAGTCGGCTAATACAGACATACCAGCAATGCCGAATGCCATAAAACGATGAACATTGGTATCATGCATAGCCATTTGAGTTTTTTCATAAGCGTACTTATCATGCATATAGTGAATGATATTCATGGTGTTGACGTAAGTTTTTGCAAGCCAAGGACGATAGAAATCCATTAATTCAATCACTTTATCATACTCTAAAACATCACCTTCAAATGGTGCGTGTTCAGGTCCGACTTGGGTTCCATAACGTTCATCTTTACCACCATTTAGGCTCATGAGTAGTAGTTTGGCTAAGTTTGCTCTTGCGCCAAAAAATTGCATTTGTTTTCCGATACGCATTGCTGATACACAACATGCGATGGCATAGTCATCTCCATAATCTTGGCTCATAAGATCATCGTTTTCATATTGGAGAGCATCGGTATCGCAAGAAACTTTTGCTACAAATCGTTTGAAAGGTTCAGGAAGTTTTTCAGACCATAAGATAGTTAAGTTTGGTTCAGCGGAAGAACCTAGATTATATAGCGTATTGAGCATGCGATAGGTGTTTTTCGTAACTAAGGTACGACCATCTTCTCCTGTACCCCCAAGGCATTCTGTAATCCATAGAGGATCACCAGCAAATAGCTCGTTGTATTCAGGAGTACGCAAATGACGAGCCATACGTAGTTTCATGACAAAGTCATCCATGATTTCTTGTGCTTCTGATTCAGTAAGGACGCCGTTGTCAATATCGCGTTCAAAGTAGATATCAAGAAAATGAGAAACACGACCAAGTGACATTGCTGCACCATTTTGTTCTTTGATAGCGCCAAGATAGCCAAAATAGAGCCATTGCACAGCTTCTTTTGCATTGGATGCTGGGTGAGAAATATCAAAACCATATAGGGCAGCCATTTCTTTTAATTTTCCAAGGAAGTTGATTTGTTGATAGAGTTCTTCAGATAAACGAATGTTATCTTGTAGCATAATATCATTAGCAATTTCTGCTTTGTCTTTGCGTTTTTGTTCAATGAGAAAGTCGATTCCGTATAAGGCAACTCTTCGGTAGTCGCCGATGATTCGACCTCTTCCATAAGCATCTGGAAGTCCTGTGATGATACCGCAATGACGTGCTTCCTTAATCTCATCTGTGTAAACACGGAAAACACCATCATTGTGCGTTGTTCGATATTGAAATTCATCCATGACTTTATCAGATAAAGTATAACCATAAGCTTCACAGGCAGATTTGGTCATTTTAAGTCCGCCAAATGGATTCACACCACGACGAAGTGGACTATCTGTTTGCAAACCGACAATTAGCTCTTCATCTTTGTCTAAATAACCTGGTGCATAATTGACAAGTGAGGTTACGGTATATGTGTCAATATCTAATACACCGCCATTGTTTTGTTCTTCAACAAAGAGTTTGTTGAGTTTATCCATAAGGCGGTTTGTACGGTCGGTTGCTGGAGTTAAGAAGGATTCATCTCCTTCATAAGGGCGATAGTTTGTTTGAATAAAACTCTGTACATTTACAGTATTTTGCCATTCACCTGCTAAAAAATTAAACCATTGTGCTTTCATAATTAAAATCCTCCGATCATCATGACGAAAAGTTGATTGAATTAGATGGATTCGAAGCACCCTTTTTTGTTGCGTAAAGTTTATACAAACAAAAAAGGGCAACAATCGAAAACGAATGTTGCCCAGACGGTCGGCATGTTATTATCAAGACTCCACTGTGGTTAAATCCACATAATACCGTCAGGAATCAAGATCAACTACACCATATCAAATGGAGTAATACTTGTCAAGTAATTATTTGATATTTAAGCCTTGATTTAAGATCTATAGAGAAACATATAAAATTAGAATAAGATGATAGAGTGGATTTATTGATATTTGACATTCAGCATTATACACTATAGACATTTACTTATATCCATATATAATATTATTAAAGTATATTAATATAGGGAATTTAGGAGAATCATGAAGAAAAAAATAATGCTTGTATTTGGCACAAGACCAGAAGCGATCAAAATGTGTCCGCTTGTGAATGAACTTAAAACGAGACCCAATTTACATACTGTTGTTTGTGTAACAGGGCAACATAGAGAAATGTTAGATCAAGTTTTGCTCACATTTAAAGTCCAACCTGATTATGACTTATCTATAATGAAAGAACGTCAGACACTATTCGATGTAACAACAAACATATTGGAACGTATGAAAGCAGTATTGGAACAGGAGAGTCCAGATGTGGTGTTGGTTCATGGAGACACAACAACAACATTTGTTACGGCATTGGCTTGTTTCTATTTACAAATACCAGTTGGTCATGTTGAGGCTGGATTGAGAACGTTTGATATTTATTCTCCGTTTCCGGAAGAGTTTAATAGGCAAGCTGTGGGTCTTATTACAAAATATCACTTTGCTCCCACAGAAAAAGCAAAACAGAATCTTATGCTTGAAGGGAAAGACGAAAAACAAATTTTTGTAACGGGAAATACAGCAATTGACGCACTCAAGACAACGGTTCGTTCTCAATATCAGCATCCAGAACTAGAGTGGGTGGGAACTAGCAAATTGATATTGATTACTGCGCATAGACGAGAAAATATTGGGGAACCTATGCGTCACATGTTTCGGGCAATTCGTCGAATTATTGAAGAACACTCTGATGTGAAAGCCATTTATCCCATTCATATGAATCCAGTGGTACGTGAAATTGCCAATGAAGAATTGGGGAACAAGGACAGTATTCGAATTATAGAGCCGTTGGATGTCTTAGATTTTCATAATTTCTTATCTCAAAGTCATATTATTTTGACAGATAGTGGCGGGATTCAAGAAGAAGCGCCTTCGCTTGGTAAGCCAGTATTGGTGATGCGAGAAAATACAGAGCGACCTGAAGGGATTGCAGCTGGAACATTAAAGTTAGTGGGAACAGAGGAGCAAGGGATATATAATGCTTGTACAGAATTACTAAATGTAGAAAGTGTTTATGAAGCAATGAGTAAAGCAAGCAATCCATATGGTGATGGATTTGCAAGTAGACGAATTGCAGATATTTTAGAAGTAAACTAAAGAACAGACTTATCAATGAAAAGTGAATAAGTTTTCAAAAATATACGCATATTAGTAGTAAATATGCAAAAATTTATCAGACAAACAATTAATTTTCAGTCGAAAAGACAGTCGGCTGTATAGGGATTAGAAAAAAAGAAAAAAATTCTATGTTTTATCTAAAAAATCTAATAATTAAAAGTGATGAAATATAGCATAAAAATATAAAAAAACACAGTTTGTGCTAATAACTTTAGAGAAATGGATGGAAAAATTGTTGAATATAAACTATTTACATGTGAATGAAAAGAATATAGAATAGTAATAATGGAAAACTATATACGAAATGAAAAAATATCGAAGGAGATGTTGGTATGCCAAAAAGATCAGATGTCCATAAAGTGCTCATTATTGGTTCAGGTCCAATCGTGATTGGACAAGCTTGTGAATTCGACTATTCAGGAACACAAGCTTGTAAGGCATTGAGAAAACTCGGTTATGAAATCGTCCTCGTTAATTCTAACCCTGCAACCATTATGACAGACCCAGGAATTGCAGATGTTACTTACATCGAACCATTGAACATAAATAGTGTTACTCGTATTATTGAAAAAGAACAACCAGATGCAGTTTTGCCTAACTTAGGCGGTCAAACTGCATTGAATCTATGCTCTGATTTAAGTGAAGCAGGTATACTTGAAAAAAACAATGTTCAAGTTTTAGGCGTACAAATTGAAGCAATTCAAAGAGGCGAAGATCGCATCACCTTTAAAGAAACAATGAATCGTCTTGGCATTGAAATGGCGAGAAGTAGTGCAGCTTACAGTGTGGAAGAAGCAGAAAAAATTGCGGCAGAACTTGGATATCCTGTCGTTGTTCGTCCTGCTTATACCATGGGAGGTGCCGGAGGCGGTCTAGTTTATAATATTGAGGAATTGCGCACCATTGCTGCTCGCGGAATCGAAGCGAGTATGGTTGGACAAATCTTAATTGAAGAATCTGTTTTAGGTTGGGAAGAGCTTGAATTAGAAGTGGTTCGTGATAGTAAGAACCAAATGATCACAGTATGTTTCATTGAAAATATCGATGCTATTGGAGTTCATACTGGCGACTCTTTCTGCTCTGCACCAATGTTAACAATTAGTGAAGAATTACAAGAGCGTCTACAAAGATATGCATATTCTGTAGTAGAGGCGATTGAAGTTATTGGTGGTACTAACGTACAATTTGCATATGATCCAAAAACTGACCGTGTGGTCATCATTGAAATCAATCCTAGAACATCACGTTCATCTGCACTTGCATCTAAAGCAACTGGTTTTCCAATTGCTTTTGTTTCAGCATTGCTTGCTGCTGGTCTTACTTTGGATGAAATTCCATATTGGAGAGATGGTACATTAGAGAAGTATACACCTTCAGGCGATTATGTTGTAATTAAATTTGCAAGATGGGCATTTGAAAAATTCCCAGGCTCAATTGATAAACTTGGTACGCAAATGCGTGCAGTTGGTGAAGTTATGAGCATTGGTAAAAACTATAAAGAAGCAGTGCAAAAAGCCATACGTTCACTTGAAATTGGTCGCTATGGCTTGGGTTTCGCAAAAGATTTCAATCAAAAGACGCTTGAAGAATTGTTGGACATGTTGGTGGAAGCAAGCAGTGAACGTCAATTTATTATGTATGAAGCGATCAGAAAAGGTGCTGATATTGAAGCACTGTATGAATTAACTTATATCAAACCATATTTCTTAGAACAAATGAAAGAACTTGTTGATTTGGAAGAAAAAGTGATTTCTTATAAAGGGAAAGAACTTCCAGATGAATTGCTTGTCACCGCGAAAAAAGATGGTTTTGCTGACCGATATATTGCAGATCTTCTCGATGTGAGTGAAACTCAAATTCGTGAGCAACGAATCAAATTGGGTGTTACAGAAGGTTGGGAAGCTGTACCAGTCAGTGGTGTAGAAGACGCTTCCTATTACTTCTCTACCTACAATGCACCAGATACAACCACGGCAAGTGATCGTCCTAAAGTTATGATTTTAGGTGGAGGACCAAACAGAATTGGTCAGGGCATTGAATTTGACTATTGCTGTGTACATGCCTCGTTTGCACTAAAAGAACTTGGGTACGAGACTGTTATTGTCAACTGTAACCCAGAAACAGTGTCTACCGACTATGATACATCAGATAAACTCTACTTTGAACCACTTACTGTAGAAGATGTTCTTAGTATTTATGAAAAAGAAAAACCACTTGGAGTCATTGTTTCTTTTGGTGGACAAACTCCACTCAATATTGCTAGAGAGTTGGAAGAAGCAGGTGTTCGTATTTTAGGTACATCTCAGAACACCATTGATCTTGCAGAAGATAGGGAACTATTCAAAGAAATTATGGAAAAACTCGAGATTCCAATGCCTGAATCTGGTATGGCAGTTAATGTTGATGAAGCTGTAGAAATTGCCAATGAACTTGGCTATCCACTTATGGTTCGTCCTTCCTATGTTTTGGGTGGTCGTGGCATGGAAGTGGTACACGACGAAGGAATGTTGCGTCAATATATGGCAGCAGCGGTAGGTGTCACACCTGAACGTCCAATCTTAGTGGATAGATTCTTGCGTCGCGCTGTAGAAGCAGAGGCAGATGCGATTGCCAATGGTGTAGATGCGTTTGTGCCAACGGTTATGGAACATATTGAATCTGCTGGTATTCACTCCGGTGACTCAGCTTGTGTGATTCCGCCTATTACGCTGTCACAAGAAATTAAAGACACAATTGTTGACTATACTAAACGTATTGCCAAAGAAATGAATGTCGTTGGACTAATGAATATGCAATATGCGATTGAGAACGATAAGGTGTATGTTTTAGAAGCGAACCCAAGAGCGTCTAGAACAGTTCCTCTTGTTTCGAAAGTATGCAATATTCCGATGGCAAAAATTGCGACAGAAATTATGATTGCTAATGAAAAGGGTACACCATTTGATTTGTCTACATTGAAAAATCAAGCAATTCCTCATTACGGTGTAAAAGAAGCTGTTTTGCCGTTTAGCACTTTCCCAGAAGTTGATCCAGTGTTGGGTCCTGAAATGCGATCCACAGGCGAAGTATTGGGTATGTCTGATTCCTTTGGGTTGGCATTCTTCAAAGCTGCAGAAGCCACCAATATGTTTCTGCCAACTGAAGGCACCGTTTTAATCAGTGTAAATGATCAAGACAAAGAAGATGCATTGGTTGTTGCGAAATCTTTTGCAGAAATGGGATTTGCCATTAAAGCGACAAAAGGAACTTGTGCTTATTTGAATGAACATGGTGTAAATGCTCAAGAAGTAAAGAAAATATCAGAAGGTAGACCACATATTGGAGATAGCATTTCCAACCGTGATGTTTCTCTTGTTATCAATACTCCTGCTTCTAAGAAAAGCGATCAAGATGACTCATATATCCGTAAGGTAGCAATCAAATGTAAAGTGCCATATATTACGACAATGACTTCTGCACTTGCAAGTGTCAAAGGAATTCAAGAATATATTGCAAATGGCATGAAAGCTTCATCGCTCAAATCCATTCAAGAATATCATGCAGATATTGAAAAATTATAAGAGACATGTATGAAAAGAGGGCTTTCTATATAGAAAGCTCTCTTTTTTAGTTGCTTGTGATATAAATGAAAACATGGTACAATAATCTGAATTGAAATTGAAAGGAGTGCATTTCGTTTGCGAGACAATAGCATATATCATGGTTACGAAG
>DAOUQJ010000009.1 GCA_030625685.1 Oscillospiraceae bacterium | reverse complement strand
GGCGAGGGTCCACCCGTTCCCATTCCGAACACGGTAGTTAAGCTCGTTCGTGCTCACAATACTTGGCTGGAGACGGCCCGGGAAGATAGGTAGTGCCAACACTAAAGCTCACTTTAACTAGTGAGCTTTTTTTGTGCTTATTTAGCGATGATATATGAGGTATCAAGTTGCCATTTGAGTAATGGCTAGTTCTTAGTTTACAGCACAGTCGGTTCTTTTAAAAAATGCAACCACATTTCTGAAATTTCTTGCATTCCAACTTTATCTGGGTGTACTCCGTCAATGGATTGGTATTGTTTATTTAGACTTGCCAAATCTGCGAGTATTACATCGTACTTTTTAACGACTGAACGAATTGCTGCATTGTATTCCTCAATTGGGATGCAACTTTTCCAATTAACAAATGGCGCTATTCGTTTATTTTTTATGTTTCCTACAATTAATGTACTGGCCCAGATAGACGCAGAAGGATATTGTTGCATCAGTTCTTTCAATAATTCAGTATAGTTAAGTTTAAATATATCTACAGGAACATAGTTGCCTACATCGTTTAGGCCTGCGAAAATTAGAATGAGATCAGGTAATGTGGTTTTACTTTTCAGTCGACTGATTCGCCAAGGACTATTTGCTCCTTGATATCCATTTTTAAAAATGGTGCTACCAGCATAGGAGTCATTCACTAACAGTTGACTTTGCATCGATTTAATTACTTGCATCCACCACGTATCTTTCACTGAGTTTATATTAGTATAGGACGAATTGTTATCATCATAGAAAACATCGTAGATTGGGGTATACCCATAATAAGTGCTTATTGAATCACCAACTATGGATATATATGGTTTTTTTACTAGGTTCATATTTTCGTCTTTCCTTTCGTATTTTTCGTTAGGGTTATTGTTGTCTTTTGAATAGTATAACAAATTGTTAATAATTTAGATAGACTGCCAAATTTCGACGTTTTATTTTATGGCAACTTCACTAATTCGCAATATAATCCCAAAATCACTGGACATTTTATATAAAAAGCTGTATTATATATTAGATTGTGTCAGTATGTTTTACTGACAGAGGAAGAGTAAGAAAATTAGTTAAGGAAAAACAGAGGTGATGCTATGAAGCATAAGTTTTATGGAGGTGTTCATCCTGCAGAAAACAAGCATGCGACCGAGCATAAACCTATTGCACAACTAGCAAAAGCGCCGGCTCAAGTAGTGATTCCAATGAGTCAACACATTGGTGCACCTTGTAAGCCTGTTGTAGCAAAAGGTGATCAAGTGCTTATAGGTCAAATGATTGGTGAAACAGCAGGATTGGGTGCACCGATTCATGCCAGTGTGTCTGGTAAGGTTGTGGCAGTCGAACCACGCCCTACAGCAGCGGGAGTACCTGGTATGGCTGTTGTAATTGAAAATGATTTCGAAAATCAGGTTAGTCCTGAATGTAAACCACGAGACAATGTTGACAGCTTGACTCCGCAAGAAATTATTGACATTGTACGCGACGCTGGTATTACAGGCATGGGCGGTGCTGGATTCCCGACTCATGTAAAAATTAGCTCAGCAGTTGGCAAAGCTGATACCATTATCATTAATGGGGCTGAATGTGAGCCATATATTACGGCTGACCATCGCCTCATGCTAGAGCAGGGTGAAAAAGTTATTACTGGGCTTCGTTTTATTATGAGAGCTCTGGAACTTGACCATGCTTATATTGGAATTGAAGATAATAAAATGGACGCTGTAGCCCATTTGAAAAGTCTAGTGGGTGAAAAAGCCGACATTTCAGTTGAAGCGTTGCATACTTGTTACCCACAAGGTGCGGAAAAGCAATTGATTCAAAGAATTACAGGAAGAGAAGTTCCGCCAGCAAAATTGCCAGCTGATGTTGGATGCTGTGTCTTCAATGTTGGTACAGTTGCGGCAGTATACGATGCTGTTGTCAATGGCATGCCTTTGACACAACGTATTATCACAGTTACAGGTGCAGCAGTTAAGAATCCTCTTAACCTTGTAGCCCCATTGGGTACATCTTTTGAGCACTTAGTAGAAGAAGCAGATGGTTTTATTGAGCAACCTTCTCGTGTTATTTCTGGTGGACCAATGATGGGTCATGCTGTATATGAATTAGACGTTACGATGGCAAAAGCTACTAACTGTGTACTCTGCTTAAGTAAGAAGGAGATGCCAGGCACATCAAACATGCAAACATGTATTCGTTGTGCAAAGTGCGTCAATGTATGTCCAATGCACTTGACTCCTGTTTACATGAATTTATATGCGAAAAAAGCAGAATGGCGTGAAACTGAGGAACTACGCATCATGGACTGTATGGAATGTGGTTGTTGTCAATACATTTGTCCTGCCCGTATTCCACTAGTGCAACAATTCCGTACTGCTAAATTTGAATTGCGTCAATTGGCGATGAAGAAGTAAGGGGGAGATATCGAATGAGTGAACAACATAAATATAGCGTAGCTTCTTCTCCACATGCGGTGTCGCCTGTTGGGACAAGAAGCCTGATGGTGGATGTTGTAATTGCACTAATTCCTGCATTGTGCATGTCAGTCTACTTCTTCGGACCACGTGCATTAACTACAACTTTAGTATCAGTATTGGGCTGCGTGTTTTTTGAATGGGCATATCAAAAAGCCATGAAAAAGCCTGTGACAATTGGAGATTATTCTGCAGTTATTACTGGTATTTTACTAGTTTTTGTTTGTCCAGTTACTTTACCATATTGGATGATTCTAATTGGAGACTTTTTTGCGATTGTTCTCGTAAAGCAATTATTCGGAGGTTTGGGAACAAACTTTCTAAACCCAGCTTTGGCTGGCCGTGCTTTTTTGATGCTTTCTTACCCTGTACCGATGACAACCTGGGTAAAACCAGGCAAAGAGTTTTGGGCATCTATAGTCGGTGACAATGTAGATGTGGTCACAGGTGCAACCATATTAGCATCAGATTACATGAAAAGTGGTATTTTACCTGAAGACAGATCCCTATGGGATGCATTTATCGGTAATGTAGGTGGTTGTGTAGGTGAAACATCTGCTCTTATGTTATTAATCGGTGGATTATATTTGGTTTTCCGTGGTGTCATGCGTAAACGTATACCAGTAGTCTATATTTTGACAGTAGCGGTACTAACGTTTATTTTCCCAAGAGGCGATGGCAATCTCACTTGGATGTTATATGAAATCTTTGGTGGCGGTTTGATCATTGGTGCAGTCTTTATGGCAACAGACTATGTGACTAGCCCCAATACCCCTAGAGGTGAAATTATATATGCTATAGGCTGTGGTGTTTTCACTGTGTTCATCCGTTATTTCGGTGGATACCCTGAAGGTGTTAGCTATGCAATTCTTTTGATGAATGTTTGTGTATGGATTATTGACCAATATGCAATGCCTCCACGTTATGGTGTGACAAAGGAAATGAAAAATGCAGCAAAAGCAAAAGCTAAAGCAGACAAATTAGCAGCGAAGGAGGGAGCAGGATCATGAGTACTGAAGTAGAAACTAAAGTAGACGAGATTGTTGATGAAACAAAGAATACTGAAGGCAAAAAAGAACCAGGCATGATACGACTTGTAATGGTTTTGGCAATAATCTGTTTTGTCATGGCATTTTCCCTTGGTATGGTAAATAAGATAACTGCACCTGCAATCGCGGCTAACACAGAGTTGAAAATTCAAAATTCACTTAAACAGGTATTGCCTGCTGATGAATATGAATTGCTTGAAGATTTCCAAAGTGATAATTCTATCGTTACTGCTGTATATGCAGCACTTGATCAAGGGTATGTTGTCCAAGTTGCGCCATCAGGATTTAGTGGTGCCATTGACATGATGGCTGGAATCAGTTTTGATGGAACCATAACTGGGATTGCTATTATTAACCATGCAGAGACATCTGGACTTGGTGCAAATGCAACTAAACCCGAATGGCAAGCACAGTTTATAGGTGAACAGGACGATGTATTGGTGACCAAAGATGGAGGCATCATTGAGAGCATTACAGGTTCAACTATCACCTCTAGAGCTGTCTGTGTTGGTGTCAACGCTGCACGTGCAGTCGCGGCATCCATGGAATAAGGAGGTAATGTTGTGAATGTGAAAAAACAATTTTGGGAAGGCTTAGTCACCCAGAACCCAGTATGGGTACAGTTGTTAGGTATGTGTCCTATTCTCGCGATTACAACGACCATGTTCAATGGTATTGGCATGGGATTATCTGTTATGTTGATTTTAACATGTGCTAACGTGGTTATATCCTTGCTTAGAAGAATTATTCCAAGTAAAGTACGTATTGCTTGTTATATCGTCGTAATTGCAAGTTTCGTTACAATAGTTGATTTGGTAGTGAAGGGATTTGTTCCAGCGCTATCAGAAAGCTTAGGTCTTTTTATTCCACTGATTGTTGTTAACTGTATTATTTTGGGACGAGCAGAAGGTTTTGCATCCAAAAACACAGTAGGAGCAGCAGCATGGGACGGTATTTGTCAAGGGTTCGGTAATATGGTTGCACTGGTTGCAATGTGTATTGCACGTGAATTGTTGGGCGCTGGTACGTTTGGTGCAGGTCTACTCAATGGTGGTGAAGGCTACCGCATTCTCTCTGAAGATGTTGTGGCTCTTGGTATGATTCTACCAGTTGGTGGCTTCTTAACATTAGGTATTATGATTGCTATGTTCCAATATTTTGTCAATAGACCTAAGAAGGAGGAAGCTAACTAATGAGTTCACAATTATTTTCTATTGCAGTAGCTGCAATTCTTGCCAATAACTTAATTCTTTCTCAATTCTTAGGAATTTGTCCATTTATGGGTGTTTCTAAGAAAGTTGACACTGCCTTGGGTATGGGTATGGCTGTTATCTTTGTTATGGGCGTAGCTGCAACAGTTTGTTATCCAATCAACTTGTTTTTAGAAGCAAATAACCTTCAGTTTATGCAAACAGTAGCATTTATCTTGGTTATTGCGTCATTAGTTCAATTTGTTGAAATGTTTTTGCAAAAAGCAATGCCATCTCTGTATGAAGCGTTGGGGGTATTCTTACCACTTATTACAACTAACTGTGCAGTTATGGGTGTTGTATTGCAAAACGCACAAAACAAATACAATTTTATTGAAAGCATCACATATGGTCTAACAGGTGGTATTGGCTTCCTGATTGCGATTGTATTGTTTGCTAGTCTCCGTGAACGTTTGGAATTTGCTGAGTGTCCAAAGAGCTTTGAGGGATTCCCTATTGCTCTTGTAACTGCCAGCCTTTTGGCTTTGGTATTTATGGGATTCTCTGGCTTGAGCATTTGATGAGGAGGCAAGATTAGTATGACTCAAACAATTATGGCTCCAGTTGTACTTGGAGTGTTAGGTGTCATTTTTGGCAGTATTTTGGCGTTTGCTTCAAAAGTCTTTGCCGTTGAGAAAGACCCTCGAGAAGAAGAAATTTCTGCAATTCTACCTGGTGCTAACTGTGGTGGCTGTGGATATCCAGGTTGTAGTGGTTATGCAACAGCAGTTGTAAAAGGAATTGCTCCTGTCACAGCGTGTACACCTGGTGGTGCAGAGCTAGCCGCTCAAATTGGTGAAATTATGGGTGTTACGGCAGAAGTCGGCGCTCGTAAAGTCGCAGAAGTTTTATGTAGTGGCCACGGTTGTGATAAGACACGATATGACTATGTAGGATTGAATGATTGTCGTGCAATTTCTAGAGTATCTGCGGGTCCTTTGCAGTGTACTCACGGCTGCTTAGGTGGCGCAACATGTGTATCTGTTTGTCAATTCGATGCTATTAATGTTATTGATGGTGTTGCTGTAGTCGATCCTGATGCATGTGTAGGTTGTGTTCAATGTGTGGAAGTGTGCCCACGTGACCTAATTCATATGGTACCACTTAAAACAAAACGTCATGTTGCTGTTAGATGTAACTCAACTGATAAAGCTGCTGTCGTTCGTAAATCTTGTGATGATGGCTGTATCGCTTGTAATTTGTGTGTGAAAGCATGTCCAAAAGAAGGCGCAATTACAGTGGTAGATAATATCGCAAGAATAAATTATGACATTTGTATTGGCTGTGGTCTTTGTGCAAAGGCGTGTCCACGTGGAACCATCACAATTGATGGTGTAGTTCCTGACAAGGCACCTAAAAAGGCACCAGAGGCTAAAAAAGATGCAAAACCAATGTCAGACGGTGTTCGTAATGCTCCAATCAACAAAGGTAATGATACACCAGCTGAAATGATGCAAAAGAAAGCAGAACGCCACGCTCAAAAGAAAATTACTGATCCTAAAAATACAGATTAATCAGTCTTTAATTTTGAACTATTTTATAATTATGCCGAGACAGTGTATTCTGTCTCGGCTTTTTATTTATTGACCAATTGTCTTTTTCAATTGAAATGAATCACACTCAGTACAAGCAGAACTACTTGTTGTAGGTCCACAGCGTCCTACTTGTATTGAATTAAGCAAACATGCGTTATCACTTCGATTGTGATGCTCACAAGAAGAAACTGTGCAAGAAATGCTTTTATTTGATGTTAAGTTCATGAGGTCACCTCCTTTTAGATGATAAGATTATTATGTAGTTAGTGAGTTAAAAATATTCAAAAGTTACTGAAACCATTTCAATGAGATAGTGCATAGAATAAACGGGAGGTGACTTTATGGATTTGAGAAACAATCAAATTACAGTGAAAGAACTGTTAGATAATCCGGTAGCACGCGATATAATTCAAAAACGTTATCCAGAGGCATTTCGAATACCAATTGTACTTCAATCAGGTTCTATGACGCTAGAAAGGGCCATAAAGCTTATTTCTGCATATGTTCCAGCCAAACATATTCAAGAGATACTAAAGGAGCTAAAAAAACTATAATAATGCAGGTGTTCAGGCAAAGCGAGTTTTGAGCTTTGTTTGAACACCACGTCACAAAACGCATATTTATTATGATGTTTTTTGACTGTGAAGTTCTAAGATTAAATTAATTTCAAAAATTTTTAAAAAAATTGAAAAAACCTGTTGACAGCTTAAAGAATACATGATAATATATACAAGCTGAAAACAACAACACATCCTAGCAACACCGATGCGGGTGTAGTTCAATGGTAGAATCCCAGCCTTCCAAGCTGGTCGCGTGGGTTCGATTCCCATCACCCGCTCCATATGCGTCTGTAGCTCAGGTGGATAGAGCAACTGCCTTCTAAGCAGTGGGTCAGGGGTTCGAGTCCCTTCAGGCGTGCCATTATTTTTAGCAGGTATGGTGGGTATAGCTCAGTTGGTTAGAGCACCGGATTGTGGTTCCGGGGGTCGAGGGTTCGAATCCCTTTATCCACCCCACATAAAAGAGAATCTTTTGATTCTGTTTACAGTATTTTGATGGGGTGTAGCCAAGTGGTAAGGCACGGGACTTTGACTCCCGCATTCGTTGGTTCGAGTCCAACCATCCCAGCCATTTCCTTAAGTTTCATATTGATATGACCCGTTAGCTCAGTCGGTAGAGCATCTGCCTTTTAAGCAGGGTGTCCCGCGTTCGAGTCGCGGACGGGTCACCATAGAAAACCCTTGAAGCAGTAGCTTTGAGGGTTTTTCTTTTGTTTATATCAGAATTGAAAAATATATGAAATAGGGTTTGGAATAGTTTGCTAATTTGAAACGGATAGGGAAAATATTTATGAATATGAGCGTATACAACGAAATTAGTGTGGACAAGAATTAACTAAAATAATCGTTAGCTCATAGACATGCAACAATGTAAAATTATAGAATAATTAAAAGGAAGGAAAGTAATGGTTGAAATTTTGCCAGTAGTTAGAGAGACAATATTTGAAAAGGATATTAAATTACACAACAACTTGTAAACATTGATAATATTAAATTGACATATCTTTGATTCTGATTTATTAGAGTTAGTACCTATTATTAAAACAATTTATGGTGTATGCAAATTTGGTTATAATATTCGTGAACGTAATTTATTGAAACAGTCACTTATTTTTATAACAAAATTTAATGATGGTTCCTTATCTGAGCAAAAAATAAGTAAATACCAAGATACTAGTAAACGTAATCCATCAAAGGCAGAAAAAGAGCTTGAACGTGTAATGCTAATATTAGACAGACATATTGAAGATAATTAAACTGCAGTGTTTGCAGAATTATTTAAGGCTTATGTAAATGAAGAATATAATTGGGAAGATTTATGCGAATTGGCTGATCCTAATCGCAAAATGTTTATTAAAGATTATGAAGTTCTACGCATGCATATTCAAATAATGGACAAAAATTGCATGATAAGGTGCTTTATCAAGTTGACCGTCTAATTTCACTTAGGCTTTTAGAAAATATCACACGATTTGGTGGAAGGAAACTTATGCAGATTTAGAAGGGAAAACCGAAAAAGATATCCTTGTCTCTAAATTTGGGATGAAATTTGTTCAGCACACTCAAAACTTTATATTGTATCCATCCAAAATTGAAATGCCCAAATAATTATAGTTGTATTAATTAGTCTGCTAAAACTATATAGATATGTATATTGCTTAATTGGGGGAGGAATATCTAAGTTGTATCAACATAGGGTCATAATTTTCATTCCATTCATCTCTTAAATATTCTAGATATTAGAAAAAATTTGTCTCAAAATTTTTTTGGAATTTAGCAGCTATTACATCTTCACACAGTGTACCATATATAGGGTGGTAAAAACTAAATACAGGTATTCCATTTTGAATATTTCAAAAATTTCTTGTCCATTACACATTCCAAGATTTTTATATACTAATAGAAATTTCTTTTACCCCTAAAGAAATCTATCATACCGGTATTCTTTATGATCCAGATAAAGTCTATTGGATGTTTTATCGTAGCAAGTCTTTACACCAATTCTAAAAGTAGTATTTCTTCTACTTGAATGGAACCTATCTAAAAAGTTTGTTGCAGATAATGTAGAACATTACTCCATAGTTTTCCACGCAGAGTTCATTATTTTCAAATAAAATGAGAGAATTTAATATAGAAAACCGTCACCAAGCAAAAAACAAGGCGACGGTTTTGAGTTGAAAATTATTATGTAGGAAAGTTTGGAGTATACTCAGCATCTCCGAAAGCCAGTATTGGAAAAAAGATAATCTGTAAAAAGAGTAAGCCTAAGAAAAATCCAATTCCTTTACCGAAGACAACTGCCAATTTATAAAGGGTTACCAAACCCATGATAACATTGACAATTGGTACGAAAGTGAGTAAAAAAAGCCAACCATTTCCCCATGTGATTTTATACATGCAATAAGCATTATAGATGGGGATGATGCTCTCCCAACCTGCTAAACCGGCTTTCTCAAAAATTTTCCACGTACATACAATAAGAAAAATCCCTAAGGCAAGCCAAAGTACCCAATAAGTAGATAGCATTGCTACCATCATACTATCGAAATATTGTTGTTCAGGCATAATATGTGTTCCTTTCTCGTAAATTGCTAGCACCATATTTTACTTCTGTTGTAGAAAATTGTCAAGTTTTTGTTCGTAGTTTTTAATAGGGAATTTTAGTTGATCTAGCAAGACTTTTTGTACTTATATTTTTGATTTGCTTTCAAAATAGTATAGATTAATTTTGTCACTGAATATGAATCTTTCACTGATTCTTAAAGTAATGGTGCAAATATGCGTCGAATTTGATCTAAAAAGACCAGTGATTGCATGAATAAACAATTTTCTGAGGGTGATTGCCTTGATTTTTCGGTAAAAAAATAAACGATCTTTTCTTGACAGTGAAGCATTAATTGCTTATGATGTATATTATATATTGTGATAGAGGCGCGTTGCGTAAAAAGTAACTTTATTTATAACCATGCAGGGTGAACGAAGTGAAAGGTGCCAACGCCGAAGCTGATAGATTGCTGCATTAATCATCAGGCTGGGTGAACAAATAAGATTTGTTCGCTTGTCGCAAAGGAATTTGCGGAGGGCTATCCTTGATACGAACTTGTTTGAAGTGCACTGATGCTTAATGTGCCTTTGTAACTTTTATACAAGAACCGTTCAGGCTACCACTTCCGTTGGTGCCTGTTTTTTTTATATAGAAACAGGCAAAAAAGAGAAGGGTTGATAAAAATGAAACAAACTATTTTTGAAGGAATCGCAACTGCCCTAATTACGCCAACTAACGAGCAAGGTGTAGATTATAATCAATTGGATAGACTAATTGATTGGCAAATCGATGAAGGAATCGATGCGTTGGTGATTTGTGGTACGACAGGTGAAGCTTCAACACTCACGGATGATGAGCACAAAGCCGTTATCGCGCATTCTGTAAAGAAAGTGGCTGGACGTGTACCTGTCATTGCTGGTACAGGTAGTAATGAAACAGCATACGCATTGGAACTCACAAAACATGCGTGTGAAGTAGGTGCAGATGCTGTTTTGGTGGTAACGCCATACTACAATAAAGCAACACAAAAAGGACTTGTGAAACTTTTTGAAACAATTGCGGATGCAAGCACCAAACCAGTGATACTGTACAATGTTCCGTCGAGGACAGGTGTGAATATTGAACCTAGTACGTATGAAGAGTTGGGAAATCATCCTAATATTGTTGCTATCAAAGAAGCGGGGGGTAACATTTCACAGATAGTTGAAACTGTAACAAAGGTGCAAGGAAAACTAGATTTGTATTCTGGAAATGATGATCAAATAGTTCCTCTACTTTCCATGGGAGGAAAAGGTTGCATTTCTGTATTATCAAATGTATTACCAGCTAAAACGAGAGAGTTATATACTCGCTTTGCAAATGGAGATGTCAAAGGCAGTGCTAGTTTACAATGTGAGTTTACTGAATTGAATAAAGCATTGTTTTGTGAAGTCAATCCGATTCCAGTAAAAGCTGCAATGGCTGCGATGGGTTTTTGTGAAAACTATCTTCGCTTACCGTTGACTGTAATGGAAGAATCTCATTATGAGAATTTGCTTGAAGCGATGCGAAGACAGGGGTTGAATGTGTGAATAGAATAAACGTAATTGTCTGCGGCGCCTTGGGGTACATGGGAAGAGAAGTTGTCCGTCTCGTCGAAGAGGATACTAGCTTTCAATTGATTGCGAAAGTTGATAAAGCTGGCGGTGAAGGTGTTTATGCAAATCTTGATGAGGTTTCTCAAAAAGCAGATGTTCTCATCGATTTTTCAAATCATGTAGCCATTGAAGAAATAATGAAATACTGCACTGAAAAAAGTTTGCCTGTTGTTGTGGCGACAACAGGGTATACACCAGAAGAGACAGAATTAATTATCAAGGCAAGTGAAAAGATACCAGTATTCTTTTCTGCTAATATGTCAGTTGGCGTTGCGCTTTTAGCACGCCTTGTGAAACAAGCGGCAGCTATATTTAGAGGTTGTGACGTGGAAATTATTGAAAAGCATCACAATCGAAAAGTTGATGCGCCGAGTGGGACTGCACTGTTATTGGCAGATACCGTAAAAGAGGAACGTCCTGACGCAGAATATGTCTATGGTAGAGGACAAAATGGAAAACGAGAAACCAATGAAATTGGTATTCATGCCTTGAGAATGGGGAATGTTGTGGGTGAACATGAAGTGATTTTCTCAACGGAATCACAAACCATTAGCCTGAAACATGAGGCACACGATCGAGCTCTATTTGCCGAAGGCGCCATTGCAGCGGCAAAATATTTAGCTAATCAATCAACGGGATTATATAAAATGGAACACTTGTTGGGAGAATAATTTCTATATATAAAGAATAAAGGAGAAATATTGTTATGAAAATCGGAATCGTTGGATATGGTAATTTAGGTAAAGGTGTAGAAGCTGCAATCAAAGCATGCAGTGATATGGAGCTTGTAGGTGTGTTCACAAGAAGAGATCCTGCAAGTGTGCAAATTCGTACTCAGGGTGTACCTGTCTTCTCTTATGATAGCATGTTTAATATGAAAGATGAAATTGATGTCATGGTTTTGTGCGGTGGTAGTGCGACAGATTTACCAGAAATGACACCTGAACTTGCGGAGCACTTCCATGTAGTGGATAGCTTTGATACACATGCGAATATCCCACAGCACTTTGATAATGTAGATGCTATGGCGAAAAAAGGTGGAAACATTGCAATTATTTCAGTGGGTTGGGATCCAGGAATGTTCTCCGTTAACAGAGTGTATGCTAACGCTATTTTGCCTGTTGGATCAGATTATACTTTCTGGGGAACAGGCGTGAGCCAAGGTCACTCAGATGCGATTCGTCGCATTGAAGGCGTTGCAGATGCAAGACAATACACAGTGCCTGTTCCTGCTGCGGTAGAACGTGTGCTTGCTGGGGAAAACCCTGAGTTAACCACTCGCGAAAAACATACACGTGAATGTTACGTAGTGGCAAAAGAGGGTGCTGATCTTGCAAAAATTGAAGACACCATCAAAACCATGCCAAACTACTTTGCAGATTATGACACAACAGTGACATTTATTAGCCAAGCTGAAATGGATGAAAAACACAGTGGGATTCCACATGGTGGCAACGTTATTCGTAGTGGACTCACTGGTTGGGATAATGAAACAAAACAAACCATTGAATATAAACTCACATTAGAATCTAATCCTGAATTCACTGCAAATGTACTCATTGCTTGTGCGAGAGCTGGCTATCGCATGGCAAGTCGCGGTGATGTTGGTTGTAAGACTATTTTTGATATTGCACCAGGCGATATGTCTCAAACGAGTGCGGCAGAATTGCGCGCAACGATGCTATAATAGAAAACAGGAGAATGGAAATGTTATACGATAATTTAGGCATAAATGTGAAAGGGCATTTGACAGTAGGCTCTGTTGATACCGTTTCTTTGGCTGAGAAATATGGAACGGCACTTTATGTGTTAGATGAAGATAAAATGAGAGAAAATTGCCGTTTATATGTCAATGCGATGGCGAAGTATTTTGGAGAAGGCTCGCTTCCACTTTTCGCTGGAAAAGCGCTTTGCTTTAAAGGGATATACCGTGTACTTGAAGAAGAGGGAATGAGCGCAGATGTTGTATCACCAGGTGAATTGTATACAGCACTCAAAGCAGGATTTCCTGCAGAGCGTTTGTTCTTTCATGGTAACAACAAAACAGATGAAGACATTCGTTATGGTGTCGACAGCAAAGTGGGCTATTTCATTGTAGATAACTTAAATGAATTAGAAATATTAGATGCTTATGCAGGGGAGTGTGGAGTAAAACAAAAAGTATTACTTCGCGTGACACCTGGCATTGATCCACACACCTTAGAGGCCATCAATACTGGGCGTATTGACTGTCAATTTGGCAGACCAATTGAAACAGGACAAGCTGAACACTTTGTAAAGACAGCATTGCAAAAAGATAACATTGATATTTGGGGTTTCCATAGTCATATTGGTTCTCAAATCTTCGAAGTGCAACCATTCTGCGATGCAGTGGATATTTTATTAGAGTTTGCAAAAAAGATGTATGATGACACAGGATTTGTTGCAAGAACCTTCAATCTTGGTGGTGGCTTTGGTGTGCGTTACGTGGAAAGTGATCCACAAGTGGACATCGAAGGCAATATTAAAGCGCTATCTGAGTATTTAGAAAATGGTTGTGAAAAGTTTTCTTATCCAAAACCAACTATTTATATGGAACCTGGTAGAAGTATTGTTGGCAATGCTGGGCTTACTTTGTATACTGCAGGTGGAGTCAAAGATATTGAAGGGTATCGAAATTATGTTACAGTAGACGGTGGCATGACAGATAATCCAAGATACGCATTGTATGAAGCAAAGTATACGGTGTTAATGGCTAATCGCATGAATGATGAAAAGGAAGGAGCTTATACCGTAGCAGGACGATGCTGTGAAAGTGGTGACCTTATTCAGGAAGATGTGCTTATGCCAACTCCAAAACGTGGAGATATTATTGCTGTTTTAACAACAGGAGCATACAATTTCTCAATGGCATCCAACTACAATCGGATTTGTAGACCACCTGTGGTGATGATTCGAGATGGAAAAGACTATCTAGCAGTGAGAAGACAAACCTTTGATGATTTAATGGCTTGTGAATTATAATAAAAAACTCTGTCACCATGGTGACAGAGTTTTTTATTTGTTTAAATTACGTTTACCAACGTGTGTTTCCAGATTGTATTGCTTCTTTGGCTACTGCGTTGGCAATAGCATCAGCAGCACTTTTATTCAGGGGAGAAGGGATGATGTTATTTGGGTTTAGTTCGTCCTCTGGGATAAGGTCAGCTAAAGCTTGGGCAGCGCTATGTTTCATTTGTTCTGTGATGGCGGTTGCACCTACAGACAAAGCTCCTTTGAATAATCCAGGAAAAACCAAAACATTGTTGATTTGATTTGGAAAATCAGAGCGACCAGTGCCTACCACTTTTGCACCGTTGCTAAGGGCAATGTCTGGCATAATTTCAGGGACAGGATTTGACATTGGGAACAGGATACTGTCTTTTGCCATTGAGGCAACCATTTCGCCAGTAACGATACCTGGGCGTGATACCCCGATAAAAACGTCAGCACCTTTCAAAGCATCTGACAATGAGCCTTCTAGACCTTCAGGATTGCTGATGGAGGCTAGATAGTGATGTTCAGGTGAAAGATTTGGATTGCTTTTGCTTAGAATGCCATCTTTATCACAAAAGGTAAGATTGTGAAAACCCATATCAATGAGAAGTTGACCACTAGCGCTACCTGCTGCACCAGCTCCACAGATGACCACGCGAACATTCTCTTTTTGTTTGCCTACTAACTTTAGAGCATTGAGTAGCGCTGCAGCGATGACGACAGCAGTTCCATGTTGATCGTCATGAAAAACTGGGATATCACAACGTTCTTTGAGACGCTGTTCAATTTCAAAACAACGTGGCGCAGCGATATCTTCTAAATTGATGCCACCAAAACTTTTGGAAATGGCTACAATGTGTTCAACAATTTGATCCGTGTCTTGTGTGTCAATACATATAGGAAAGGCATCTATTCCAGCGAATTCTTTAAATAAGACACATTTGCCTTCCATGACAGGCATAGAAGCTTCAGGTCCAATATTTCCAAGACCCAATACCGCTGAACCATCTGTAATGACGGCAACGAGGTTTTTACGTCGTGTAAGCGTAAAAGATTTTTTGAGATCTTTTTGAATTTCCAAACATGGAGTTGCAACGCCTGGGGTGTAGGCTAAGGAAAGGTCTTCGGTTGTTGTGACTGGACAACGCGAAATCACTTCAATTTTACCTTCCCATTTTTCGTGTAGTTCAAGTGCTTGTTGGTTTAAGTCCATTGAATTAACTCCTTATACGAGCTCTTCAGGGCGGAATACACGATCAAATTCTTCTTTAGTGAATAAGTCGAGTGCAACTGCCGCTTCTTTGAGCGAAATATTTTCTTGAAAAGCTTTTTTTGCTATTTTAGCGCCATTTTCATAGCCAATATATGGTGTAAGTGCCGTTACAGTCATCAAGGATCGATGTAAGTTTTCACTCATTTTTTCTCTGTTAGCGGTAACACCAACAAGACAATGCGTTGTAAAAGATGACATTGCATCTGTTAGTAGTCGTACGGATTGAAGGAAGTTGTAAGCACAGACAGGCATAAAAACATTGAGCTGGAAGTTGCCTTGTGAGTTGGACACAGATATGGTTGTGTCATTACCCATGACTTGTACTGCAACCATAGTGAGTGCTTCACATTGTGTAGGATTTACTTTGCCTGGCATGATGGAAGAGCCTGGCTCATTTTCAGGAATTGTGATTTCACCTAAGCCACAACGTGGGCCACTGGATAACCAACGGATGTCATTGGCTATTTTCATTAGGTTAGTAGCTAGCGTTTTCAAAGCGCCATGTGAAAATACGATAGCATCTTTTGATGATAAAGCATGGAATTTGTTTGGCGCAGGGCGGAAAGGGAGATTTGTAAATGTGCTAATTTGAGAGATGGCATTTTCACAAAAACCATCTGGGCAGTTTAAGCCTGTTCCGACGGCAGTGCCACCTAAAGCAAGCTCTAGTAATCCATCCATGGAGGCGTGTATCATGTTTTTGGCATGAGTGAGCATGCTTTTCCAAGCTGATATCTCCTGTCCAAAAGTCATTGGAACTGCATCTTGGAGATGGGTTCGACCAGTTTTTAGAACATCTTTGTTATTCTCTTCTAATTGTGCTAAAACAGAAATCATGTGTTCAATAGAAGGCAATAAAGATTTGTGTAATTCTATTACACAAGCTACATGCATGGCGGTTGGAAACGTGTCGTTGGAGCTTTGGGATAAGTTAACGTGATCATTCGGATGTAGTACTGTTTTGCCAGCAATTTGATTGCCACGATTGGAAATGACTTCATTGAGATTCATATTGCTTTGTGTACCACTGCCTGTTTGCCAAACGGATAAAGGAAATTCTGTGAGTGGTAGAGAGCCATTGAGAATTTCATCACATACTTGCGTGATGAGATTGCATTGTTCTTCTGTTAGTCTTGAAGCAGCATGGTTGGCAAGCGCACAAGACTTTTTCAAAATAGCAAAGGCGTGAATCAGGGAATGTGGCATAGTTTCTTCGCCAATCGAAAAGTGATGTAGGCTTCGCTGTGTTTGAGCGCCCCAGAGTGCAGACATTGGGACGGAAACTTCACCCATAGTGTCACGTTCAATTCGATATTCCATAGTTAGGAACCTCCAAAGTGAAATAATAGTAGTTATAAGATATCTAATTGTTCAAATACTTCTCCAATGGAATCGGATATAACTAAATCAGCTTTATGATCCATGGAAGTAGTAGATTTATTGATAAGGACAAGTTTTGAACCGTTGTAGAATCGGATTAATCCTGCCGCAGGATATACAACAAGCGATGTTCCACCGATGATAAGCATATCTGCTTTTTGTAGATGTGAAATGGCGGTATTTAAGACTTGCTCGTTTAAAGGCTCTTCATAGAGAACTACATCTGGGCGCACCATAGAGCCACAAATTTCACAAGTGGGAATATCTTCTTTGCAATCTATGATATAAGAAGCAGGATAGTTCTTTTTGCATGAGATGCAGTAGTTGTGGTGTACACTGCCATGAAGCTCGCATACTTGTTTGCTACCTGCCATTTCATGTAATCCATCAATGTTTTGTGTAATGACAGAGCGAAGTTTACCCTGTTGTTCTAATTTTGCTAATGCTTTGTGTGCAGCGTTTGGTTTTGCATGAGGGGCAATCATTTTTTCGCGGTAAAACTCGAAGAATTCTTTGGGATGTTGCATAAAGAAACTGTGGCTGAGCATGACTTCGGGTGGGACTGAGTATTTTTGATGGTATAGTCCATCCACGCTACGAAAATCAGGGATACCACTTTCTGTTGACACACCAGCACCACCGAAGAAGACGATGTCATTTGATTGTTCAATCCATTGCTTTAGACTCTGTATTGTGTTAGACATTAAGTCACTCCTTTGTTCCTTTTTTACGTTTTCTAGGGCGCTTACCTTTTTTGTTTTTCTTCGAGTTTAAGCGATGATGCCATAATCGCATTGACAAAATTACAGCGACAAAAGACAAAGCTATAAGCAAAGCAGTCAAAAGAATTGGCTTTAGCAATGATTTTGTCCCAGAGAAAAGATAAGCAGTTATGGAACGCTCTACATCTAGTGTAGCAATTAAATCGGTACTGCCATACTCTTTATCGTTATAGGATACAGAAATGGTGCCCAATTTCTGGCCTTGGGAGATTGGTGCTGTGACCTCTTTTTCTAACAGAGTGACGGTATATTCCACATCACTAATTTCAAAGTTTTTCGGAACAATATCTATGAGCGTGTCTCCAGGTGCTGCAATAACATAGGAGATATCTTTTCCATATAAAACGGGGATTTCGCGCATGAGAGAACTCGGTGTAATAATAGCTTTTTTTTCAAAGTTTGAAAAGCCCCATTGTAAAAGTCGTTTGCTTTCGGAAAATTGAAGACGTTCTTTTTTTCCATCCGGATGTTCAATATTCTCTGCACCGAGAATAACAGCGATTAATTTGCGTTCATTTTGTTCTGCTGATGAAGCTAAGCAGTAGCCAGCTTCTGGGGTATAACCTGTTTTCGCCCCAGTTGCTGCGGAGTATTTATAGCCTAGATATTTCCAAGTTGACAATAAAGCATTGGTGTTATAGAAGAGACGGCCATCTGACAGATTAGTTGCTGGGACTTCTCCTACAGAAGTAGATACTATTTCTTGTATCATTGGATAACTCAACGCTTTTTTTGTCATTAGATATACATCATAAGCGGTAGTGTATTGGTTTTCCGTATGTAAGCCATGAGGATTCGTGAAATGGGTGTCATTCATTCCTAACTCGGCCGCGCGGATATTCATCGATTCTACGAAAGCATCAACAGAGCCACAAAGGCCTTCGGCGAGCATGTTAGCAGATTCGTTTGCTGAGGCAATGAGAAGACAGTGGAGCAATTCAGTTACAGTGAGCTCTTCTCCAATTTTGATGTTTTGATTGGATGCATTGCCCTCAATGTCATACCATAGGTTAGCGCTAGCGGTAAAAACAGTATCTTTTGAAATTTCGTCATGTTCAATGGACTCAACCACTAGTATTGCCGTCATCAGTTTTGTAATGCTGGCACAAGGTCTGCGATCATATATGTTTTTTTTATATAAAATGGTGTCTAATTCCGCATCTACTAAAATCGCAGATGCAGCCATTACTTCGGGAAAGTCTTCTGTACTGCTGGTTGCAGATGCTGGAAAGATGAGAAGCATCAGCAATAATAAGCTTGTTAGCATGTAAGATATGCTTCGTTTTATGGTTGTGTGCATGGAAAATCCTCGCTTTTTATTGTATAATGCAGAAAGTTATAAAGAACTTCTGTGTTTCAAAATGCTTTGTATAAGCAAGAATTAGTATAGCAAATATCGATGAAATTTGCAATGGAAGGTAAAACGAAATGGATGGAAAGAAAGGTAAAGTCAAAAAAGAAACAAGAGCGTTGCATCCTGTTGAAATTGCATTTGTAATTTTGGCAGTATTGTTTGTTTTCGCTTCAGTTGGGTGGTTTATTTACCAAAATAAACAGGAGGCTATTGTGATTGCTACAGTATATAACGATGAGAAACCGATAAAAGAAGAAATTCCAGAACCTGATGCACCTGGCATTTTGCAAGGCGAAAGAATCAATATCAATACTGCAAGAGCCATTGATTTAGAGAGACTTCCTCAGATAGGACCTTCTCGTGCAAAAGCGATTGTAGAGTATCGCACACAGTTTGGGCCTTTTAAAAATATTGATGAGATTGTCAAGGTGTCTGGTATTGGTGAAAAGACATATGAGAAACTAATGCCATATATCACGATTGAAACATCCTTTTAATGTTTTTAATTGTCTGCTAGTGTTTGAGATGGTTTAAATGGGCGTGTGTTTAGTTAAGTTGATGGTGTGAGTTGTTGATGTTCTTAGAATGTAGGGACTACTGTAGATGGTTTAAATCAAATGTCTCGAAAATGATAAATACATATGAATAGAGAAAATGAAAACAATGGATTTTATATATTTTTTAAGACTTAACAAAAGAACATTACACTTTAGATTGTTAGTTTGTTAAACTTTTCGTTGACTTTGTTTGTGATTAATGGTACTATTTCGTTTAATATTGATTTTGCCTTGCAGAATTAATCATAGTTGAATGAAAGGATGTGTCAGTATGGATCGACATAAACAGGGGACGCAGTGTCTTCACGCAGGATATACACCTCAAAACGGTGAACCACGCAACATTCCCATCGTGCAGAGTACAACATTTCGTTATGAGAGTAGTCCTGCTATGGGAGCGCTTTTTGATTTAGAGGCGACCGGTTATTTTTATTCTCGTTTGCAAAACCCTACTTGTGATCAAGTTGCAGCTAAAATAACAGCGTTAGAAGGTGGAACAGCAGGCATGCTGACTTCATCTGGACAAGCGGCAAACTTTTTTGCCATATTTAACATTTGCTCAGCAGGAGATCACGTAGTTGCGGCTTCTACCATTTATGGTGGTACGTATAATCTTTTTGTTGTTACGATGAAAAGAATGGGTATTTCTTTTACATTGGTTGACCCAAATGCTTCAGAAGAGGAATTGCATAAGGCGTTTCGTCCTGAAACAAAAGCAATGTTTGGTGAAACAGTAGCAAACCCTGCACTTGTGGTATTAGACATTGAAAAATTTGCAAAGGTGGCACATGCCAATGGTGTACCTTTGATTGTGGACAATACGTTTCCAACACCTATCAATTGCCGTCCGTTTGAATGGGGTGCTGATATTGTTGTGCATTCCACAACGAAATATATGGATGGACATGCGAACGGTGTAGGTGGCGCAATTATTGATAGTGGACGTTTTGACTGGAATAAATATGCTGATAAATATCCAGGTTTAACCACTCCAGATCCTAGTTATCATGGACTTGTATATACAGAACGATTTGGTATAGAAGGTGCATACATTACAAAAGCAGTAGTTCAGCTTATGCGTGACTTTGGCTGTTCACCTGCGCCAATGAATTCCTATCTATTAAATGTCGGATTAGAAACGTTACATTTACGTATGCCTCGTCATTGTGAAAATGCATTAGCGGTTGCAAGATACCTTCAGAATCATGAAAAAATTTCTTGGATTTCTTATCCTGAATTAGAAGGTGACAAAAACAATGCACTTTCAAAAAAATATTTACCAAATGGCAGTTGTGGTGTGCTTTCTTTTGGAGTGAAAGGTGGAAGAGAGAAGGCAGAAGAGTTTATGGCGGGGTTAAAACTTGCTTCAATTGCGACGCATGTTGCAGATGCCAAAACATGTGTGTTGCATCCTGCGTCAGCAACACATCGCCAATTGAGTGAAGCTGATTTGATTGCTTGTGGTATTTCATCAGATTTTGTACGTTTTTCAGTTGGAATTGAAGATGTCAATGACATCATTGCAGATATCGAAAATGCTTTGAAACCACTCTGACATAGTAACTATATCGTTTGAAATGATTGTTGCTTGATTTGTAAAATAGTAAGACCTCACATATTACATATGTGAGGTCTTTTGTTTTATTGAATTATCGTTTCATTGCCACAATAATGTCACGACGAATGGAGCTATCCACTTGATGTTCAAATTGAAGGTATGCATCAGAATCACAAACAGAAAATCCATTTTGCTCGAGAAGGTAAGAAAAATCATTACGATGCAAGAGAAGAGAATTCCAAGCAAGGACAAGAACACCATTGGGTTTTAGCACTGTGTGCCATGCAGGCGCACATGCGAGGATAAGTTCTTTTGGATTTCTTGTGAAAGAGCCTTTTGGCTGATTGGTCACATTACCATGTTGAACACCATAGGGTAAATCACCAACTAACATGTCGAAAAAGTTCTTTTTATAGTAATGATTGCAATGGCGAGAGTCTCCAGTAACAATCTCCCAGTGTTTTGGGGTTGATTTGAATTCTTCTTTGTTAGTCGCAAGCGTGATTGCATGTCGTTTTGCTTGAAATGATTTGCTGTTTCCGCTGATTTTTTCAACATGTGAGGTATGTTTGTATTTTTCTGTCTCTAGATACCGTTTCATGTATGCATAGGCTTCGCTGACGGGTTTCGTGGCGATTTCGACACCATATGCGTCATATCCCTGAATTAAGGCTTCATAAAGTGTAGTCCCTTTTCCAGCAATGGGATCAAGCAATTTGATATGACTTGTATTTCTTGGTAGCGTCAACGTTGCAACATGTATCATCATACGAGTGAAAAGTTCATTGGTTTTTCCTGTATACTTCAAAATTAAGCTGATGCTATCATTGATATATGGAGCTTTAGGAAGTGCAATAGGAATCAAACTCATTTCATTGGATTCACCTTTTTGTTCAAACATAGCATATAAAAATGACAGCTTGGCTAATGAAAATAAGGCACCGTTATCAAGGGGGAGTTTTGTTTGAAACGATATATAGGGGACAGAGCATATTTCAACTTCTGCTACATTGCAGTGGTCAACCTCGAGTTGATGCAAGCATAAGCCTAGCTCGGCTAGCGCTAATTTTTTGGAGGAATCGAAATATACTCGGTTGTGTCCTGGGTTCAGCAATATGAGATATGTGAACATAATGGTTAAGCAAGTGCCGCTTCAAGTCGCGTGCGAATTTCTTTCATCATTTCTTCATTGCTTGGAACTTTGACTACTTCAGAAGGGTTGCACAATGGAGCAAGGTCTTCTGAGAGAATGCCACTTTCAAAGGTGTCTAAACTCGCTTCAACGAGTTTGTTTGCAAATGAAACAAGCTCAGTATTGTCATCAAGTTCGCCACGTTTTTTCAGTGCACCAGTCCATGCGAAAATAGTGGCAAGTGGATTGGAGGAAATGGTTTCACCATTTTGATGACGTCTGTAGTGATCTGTGATGGTGCCATGTGCAGCTTCGTATTCGAAATTGCCATCAGGGCTAACTAGTACACTGGTCATCATTGGAAGAGAACCAAAAGCGGCAGCAACGAGGTCACTCATGACATCACCGTCATAGTTTTTGCAAGCCCAAATCATGCCACCTTCAGAACGAATTACTTTTGCTGCAACATCATCAATCAGAGCATAACGATACTCTAGGCCAGCATTGTCCATTTTTTCTTTATATTCTTCATCGAAGATTCGTTGGAAAATGAACTTGAATGTTTGGTCATACTCTTTTGAAATGGTATCTTTGCAAGAAAACCAGACGTCTTGCTTGGAATCTAGTGCGAACTCAAAGCAAGCACGTGCAAAGGATTCAATAGAGTCATCACGATTGTGCATGCCTTGTAGCACACCAGGTGCTGTAAAATTGAAAATCTCTTTGCGTACGGTTTCGCCATTTTCATTGGTGAACAAGAGTTCTGCTTTTCCAGGTTCAGTGACGCGATGCTCAGTTGCTTTATAAATATCACCATAGGCATGACGTGCAATGACGATTGGTTTTTTCCAGCAACTTACGACAGGTTTCACTTTAGATATCATAATTGGTGCACGGAATACTGTTCCATCTAATGTAGCACGAATGGTTGCGTTAGGGCTTTTCCACATTTGTTTGAGATTATATTCTTCCAAACGTTGTTGATTGGGGGTGATTGTTGCACATTTGACACCAACACGATGTTTTTTGATGGCATTGGCAGCATCGACAGTAATCTGATCATTGGTTTCATCACGTTTGATTAAACCCAAGTCGAAGTATTCTGTGTTTAAATCAACAAAAGGTAAAATGAGTTCATCTTTGATCATTTTCCAAAGGATACGCGTCATTTCATCCCCATCAATTTCAACGATGGGGTTATTCATTTGTATTTTATTCATGTGTAACCTCTCAGGATTTATTTTGTTTTGCATAGTAGTTCATAAGACAACCAGTGAGAAGTAATTCACGATCGTCTTCTGTCAAGTTTTTGAGGTATAATTTAAGAGTAGAAGTTTTACCATCAGAAATCACAGTTGCATCAAATTCTTCTCTACCGTTTACGATACCTTCTTTGAGATTTGGAACGAAAATAAAATCATTTGGTTTATATGTGAATTTGGCACTTGGGTCTAAGGTAAATGGCATCATGCCCCAGTTAATGCAGTTTGAGCGATAACGTTTGGTTGCAAATTCAAAACAAATATTGGCATTGCCGCCCAATACGCGTTGGCAAGAAGCAGCTTGTTCACGTGCTGAACCATCGCCTGGCTTATTTGCGAAGATAACAGAGCCGATGGTTGTATCTTTGAGAACATCAGATGTGACACCTGCTTGTTCCAATGTTTTTAGGAGTTCAGGGGACAAAGAACCATCTTTACGAGCTTCTTCAATTTTTTGTGTATCTTGTGCACGACCAACATATTCAGGGTCACGACGAGAGAGTGCAAACGTTGCTAGTTTAAGTGGGTTAGAACGGTAAGATGAGGTTTCACCAGATGGAATGAGTTCGTCCGTTGTGGTGACAGGATCATCTAGCACACTGGCAACTTGCATGAGCATGTGCTCAGACAAAGCTGGGATTGTAGGCCATTCTGCAATGTTTGGTCCAAAACGCAATGCTTCATCTTGTTTTGGTTCATTATATCCTTGGTAGACGCGGTTTTCATATACACTTTTGTCAAAGTGACGTTTGCCTTGTTTTGGTTGAACATATGAAACGTCAGTTGCTGGAGTAAGAATGCCGTGGTTGCGTGCAGTTGCTGCAATGGAACGGGAATCCATTAAGATAACGCCGGCGAGTTGACCATCACTTGGTTTTGAGCCTTCACGATTTGGGAAGTTACGTGTTGTGTGACGAATGGAAAGGCTATTATTGGATGGAACATCTCCGGCGCCGAAACAAGGACCGCAGAAACATGGTTTAAAGAGTGATCCAGCACCCATGAGTTGCGTTTGAATACCAGCTTGAATAAGTTCAAGGTTTACAGGTATGCTAGGTGGATAGATGGAGAGCGAAAAATAGCTATTGCCAACGGAAGCACCATCTAAGATAGCTGCAGCTTCCGCAATGTTATCATACATACCACCAGCGCAGCCTGCGATGATGCCTTGATCAAGAACGAGTTTGTTATCAACGAGTTTATCAGTTAGAGAGAAATTGATGTCATCACCGAATTGCTTTTTTGCATCTAGCTCAACTTGACGCAAGATATCAGGGGCATTTGTCATGAGTTCGCGAATCGTATATGCTTCAGAAGGGTGGAAAGGCAATGCAGCCATAGGTTCTACTTGAGATAGATCTATAGTAATCATATTGTCATAGTATGCGCCGTCTTCAGGGTGCAAAGAGCTATAGTCTAGAGGACGACCCATAACAGAAAAGTATTCTTCAACAGAATCATCGGTTTCCCAAATGGAGCTTAGACATGCAGTTTCAGTTGTCATGACATCAATTCCAATACGGAAATCCATAGGAAGATTTTTAATGCCAGGGCCGACAAATTCTAGAATTTTATTTTTAACAAATCCGTTTTTGTAGACTGCACCACAAAGTGCGATAGCTACGTCGTGTGGACCTACGCCTTGTACGGGTTCACCTTCTAAGTAGACCATGACCACTTCAGGTGGGGCAATATCATAGGTGTTGCTGAGAAGCTGTTTTACGATTTCTGGACCGCCTTCGCCGATGCCCATTGTGCCCAGAGCACCATATCGAGTATGACTATCAGAACCGAGAATCATTCTTCCGCAACCAGCCATCATTTCTCTAGCATATTGATGAATGACCGCTTGGTTAGGTGGAACAAAAATACCGCCATATTTTATTGCAGCAGAAAGACCAAATACGTGGTCATCTTCATTGATTGTACCACCGACAGCGCAAAGACTGTTGTGACAGTTTGTCATGACGTAAGGAACCGGGAATTGTTTTAGTCCGCTTGCTTTTGCAGTCTGAATAATACCAACATATGTTATGTCATGTGAAATCAGACTGTCAAATTTCATGTGTAAGTTGTCATCTGCTTGCTTATTATGGTGTTTACTCATAATGGAATAGGCAATTGTTTTTTGTTTTCCTTCGGAAGGAGAAACGCCTTCAATGTGCTCTACAGGCTTGCCATCTTTCCAAAACATTCCACCACTGTGTAATTTGATCATACCGTTCACTCCTTTATAATAGTGAAATCTTTTTATCGACATTTTAACCTTGTAATTATATCACAAAGCAAAATGAAAACCAATCAAAAATACAACGAAAATCCGAAATTGAACATCTCTTGTTTTGGATAAATAGCTTTGAAACATTTGAATGTACTTGAAATAGTTCTTGATTAATATTTTAAAAACGTATATAATTATTAAACGTGCGATGTATCATTGCGCAGTTTATTTGAATGAATATTATGAAATATTATTCACAAATCCCTTGGGAAGGAAGAGTCTCGTGAGCAATTATAATAAAACGTTGAAAGAATATGCAAAAGCAGTAATCGATAAAGTCGGACAAGAGTATCAAATTGACGACAAGCAATTAGCTGGCCATAATGTTAAACGTGGTTTGCGAAATGAGGACGGGACTGGCGTCCTTGTAGGTGAAACGAGAGTTGGTAGCGTACAGGGCTATGTTGTCGATGAGGGTGAACGGTTACCGGTAGAGGGTCGTCTGTTTTATCGAGGCATAGCTTTAACGGATATTGTTGAAACTCATTTAAAAAATGGCACTTTTGGCTTTGAAGAAGTAGCATATCTATTGCTGATGGGTTATTTGCCTACACAAGCTGAACTTAACTATTTTAACTATAAATTATCAGAAGCAAGAATGTTGCCGAATGGTTTTACAGAAGACATGATTTTGCGTTCTCCAAGTCGCAATGTCATGAATAAATTGGGTAGAAGTGTACTGGCTTTGTATTCTTATGATGATAATCCAGATGAAATTTCACCTGACAATTTAATGCGACAATCAGTAGAGTTGATTGGTTCATTTCCAAGTATTGTTGCCAATGCTTTCGCTGTGAAACGTCGATATATTGACGGGAAATCGCTTTATTTACATTCTCCAAAACCAGATTTATCGTTGGCAGAAAACTTTTTGCTTATGATCAGAAAAGATAAAAGCTTTACCAAACAAGAAGCACATATTCTAGATATGATGTTAATGGTTCACGCAGAGCATGGTGGGGGAAATAACTCGACTTTTGTTTGTCGTGCACTTTCCTCTAGTGGAACGGATACATACAGTGCGATTTCAGGTGCAGTTGGTTCTTTGAAAGGACCGTTGCATGGTGGTGCAAATGCGAAGGTTATGGAGATGTATCGGATCATCAAAGAGAGAGTGAAAGATTCTAACGATGATGCTCAAATAAAAGATTGCCTTATTAAGATTTTGGATGGAGAATTAGGAGATAAATCTGGAAAGATTTATGGTTTGGGTCATGCAGTATACACTATTTCTGATCCTCGTGCGGTTTTGATTAAACGCCATGCTAAGGCGCTAGCAGAGGAAAAAGGCTATTTGGAAGAATTTGCACTCATGGAAAAAATCGAGTCTTTGGGAATTCCGCTTATCATGGAAAGAAGAAAATCCGATTTGCCAATTTGTGCAAATGTTGATATGTATTCAGGGCTTGTATATTCTATGCTTGGAATTCCAGAAGATTTATATACACCTTTATTTGCGACAGCAAGAATTGCAGGTTGGTGTGCAAATAGAATGGAAGAAGTGCTCACTGGAGGAAGAATCATGCGTCCGGCATATCGTGCAATTGTAAAAAAAGTTCCTTATACGCCGATGATTTCAAGGGAAAACGTATTGAATATCAATAAATAGTAATGAACATATAAAAACGAGAGAGTGAAAACTCTCTCGTTTTTATATGTTAGAGTTTATTGGACAGGCAAAATACTTTTGATTGTTTCATACAAATAGAGAATATAAGTTATATGAAAAGAGGAAAGGTATGAAAGAAAAAAAGCAAAAGTTGCTCGAAAAAACATCAGCCTGGCTTGATTTGCCTCAAGATGCTGTAATGGGATTGTTTAAAGTAGAGTTGATGGGAGATAGACAAGTGCATATAGAATGCTATAAGAGTATTTTGCATTGTGAAGAAACAGAAATTCATATAGATGCTGGAAAAAAGATGTTGAGTGTTTCAGGGGAAAACCTGCAAATTAGAGTTATGAATTCTGTGGAACTACTGATTGAAGGATTTATTCGAAAAATTGAGATACTCTAGAAAGGAGTGATCGAGTGAATCAGTTATGGAGCTTTTTGCGAGGGAAGGTATATGTATGTGTAAACGGTGAGGGAAAAGAGGCGTTTATTAGCGCTTGTGCGAGAGAAAACCTTGCTGTTTGGTCGGTGAAAAGAGGCGAAAATGGCGGCCTATATATGTACGTGAAAAAGAGGACATTTTTGCGGTTGTGTACTTTGGCAGATGAGAATCGCTGTGAAGTCATGGTTTGTGAAGAAAAGGGGTTTCCACTTTTTATTTGGTCTATTCGAAAGCGAAAAGCATTGTTTTTTGGACTCGCGATACTTATACTTGCATTTTCTTTGAGCACACGCTTTATTTTGGTTATTGATGTGGTAGGAAATGAAACTTTAACGAAACATGAGATTACATCTAAATTACAACAACATGGAGTGGGGATAGGGACGTATGTTGGAAGTTTAGACACGAGAGAATTATCAAATGAGATATTACTCTCCATGGAGGAACTGAGCTTTATTTCAATTAATATTCATGGGATGAAAGCTGAGGTGATTGTGAAAGAGCGTGCCGTGAAACCAGATATTTTGGATGAAGCCGAAATACTGAATGTTGTTTCGACTGCGCAGGGAACCATTTTGCATATGGAAGTATTGAAAGGTCAAGCTAAAGTGCAAAAAGGTGATGCAGTCAATGTGGGAGATCTTCTCATTAGTGGGATACATACTCCGGAAGAGGATCTTTCAATGGAGAGTAAAGTGCAACATCAACCGGTAAGAGCTGAAGGGCGAGTTTATGCACAAATTCGACATGAAGATCGCGCAGTGATTCCAAGTGAAATGCAAATAAAAAGGCAAACAGGAGAAAAAATTACACGATATGCGTTTCATATGTTTGGCAAGCGAATTAATTTTTATAGAAATGCTGGAATTTCTTTTGAAAAGTATGATAAAATAAATGAAGTAAACTTGATAGAATTGCCATTTGGAGTTGTGTTGCCAGTTCATTTTGAAAAAGAAGTGTTTTATGAATACGAAACAGAGCCTGTCACAATGCAAGAAGAAGTCTGTGTAGAAATGTTGAAAGAGTCTCTGTTTAAATATGTGGAGCAACTTGTGGGAGATGAAGGAGATATATTGCTTACTCAGTATGTTGTTCACCAAAAAGATGGAGTTGTGGAAGTAGCACAGATGGCAGACTGTTTTCAGCAAATCGGAAAAATGGTGCCAGTGGAACAAAACTCAAATCAATTAGAAAGAAACGATGCACTTGAGATTAACTAGAGAGGGATAATCACATATGTTGGAACAAATTATGGATATAGAACATGTGGAGGACGCAGCTTCCGTATTTGGATCTTTTGATCAAAATATGAGAATTATGGAGCAAGTATTGGATGTTACGGTAGTCAATAGAGATGCTAAACTTAAAATTATGGGTGAGGCAGAAGCTGTGCTGAAAGCTGTGAAAACTGTGGAAGCAATGATCAACCTTGCGACAAAAGGTGAGCCAATTACAGAACAAAATGTGCGTTATTTGATTGAACTAGTAGAGCATGGTGCAGAAGATAAGCTTTTTGAATTGGCAAAAGGAGTTGTTACTGTCACCGCTTCTGGTAAGCCTATTAAAGCGAAAACAGTGGGGCAAAAGCAATATATTGAAGCTATTGATAAGCATACGATTACGCTTGGAGTTGGACCAGCGGGTACAGGTAAAACATATTTGGCTGTTGCCAAAGCGGTTACTGCATTTCGTATGAAAAAAGTGAGTCGCATTATTTTGACACGACCAGCTGTAGAAGCAGGAGAAAGACTAGGTTTTCTGCCTGGTGATCTGCAAAGCAAGGTTGATCCATACTTGCGGCCTTTGTATGATGCGCTTTTTGATATGTTAGGACCAGATAGTTACGCAAAATATGTAGAACGCGGTAGCATTGAAGTTGCGCCTCTTGCCTATATGAGAGGGCGTACATTAGATGATTCCTTTATTATTTTGGATGAGGCGCAAAATACTTCTAAAGAACAAATGAAAATGTTTCTTACGCGATTGGGATTTGGTTCAAAAATCGTCATTACTGGGGATATTACGCAGATTGATCTTCCGGGGGAAAAGGTGTCTGGTTTAAAAGAAGCGATGAGAATACTCAAGAAAGTAGATGACATCGCGATATGTAAATTTACAGATAGCGACGTTGTACGACATAAAATCGTGCAAGATATTATTAAAGCATATGAATCTGATGAAGAGAAATCTGCTCCGAAACGTAAAGTGAAAACTGAGAAGAGGTGAATGAAATGTGGAAACGTCATCGCATTAGCATTGATACAGAAGTGGATATTGTCAACAAAAAACTTGTAGATTGCATTGTTCGTCGTGCGATAAAATGTTGCTTAAAATTGGAAGGTATCAATTTAGCTTGTGAAGTCAATGTACTTTTAACAAACGACGCAGGAATACAAATAATTAATAGAGAGCAAAGACAAATAGATGCTCCGACAGATGTTTTGTCGTTTCCTATGCTTGAATTGACTGCTGGACAAGTGCTTTCCGATATGGATGGAGTGGAAGAACCAAGTGGTCGAATTGTTTTAGGTGATATGGTTATCAGTTTAGAGCGTGTAAAAGCGCAAGCGTTGGAGTATGGGCATAGTAAAACTAGGGAACTATCTTATTTGGTTGTACATTCAGTCTTACATTTACTTGGATATGACCACTTAGATGAAGGTATGGAAAAGGCATTGATGCGTGGTCGCGAAGAAGCGATTTTGTATCATTTGAACATTGAGAGATAAGGAAAGTGGCAGATATGGACATTAAGAAGACAGGAATTATTACATTGTGTGGTAGACCGAATGTAGGGAAATCAACACTTGTCAATGCTTTGGTTGGAGAAAAAGTGGCAATTGTTTCGAACAAACCTCAGACGACTAGAAATCGCATTTTGGCTGTGTTAAATCAAGAAGACAGTCAGTATATTTTTATGGATACACCAGGACTACATAAACCAAAATCTCGTTTGGGAGAGTATATGGTGGATGTAGTTAAAAAAAGCGTCTCAGATGTGGACGCAGTTGCGCTACTTGTGGAACCGATTCCGAATGTAGGTGCGCCAGAAAAAGAATTGATACAAAGAATTCAACAAATGGATATTCCAGCTGTTTTGGTTATCAATAAAGTTGACACTGTTCCAAAAGAAGATTTGCTTGCAGTGATTGAAACTTATGCAAAAGAACATACATTTCAAGCTATTTTACCAATATCAGCAAAGAAAAAGGATGGCATTGAAGATTTACTTGAATTGCTTTCAAATTATCTAAAAGAAGGGCCACAACTCTTTCCAGAAGATATGGTTTCAGACCAACCAGAACGCCATATTTGTGCTGAAATTGTGCGTGAAAAGCTCTTGTTATTGCTTGATAAGGAAATTCCACATGGCACTGCAGTTGAAGTAACTAAGTTTTCAGAACGTGAATCGGGTATTATAGATTTGCATGTAACTATTTATTGTGAACGAAATTCACATAAGGGGATTATCATTGGAAAACAAGGCGCGATGCTTAAGAAGATTTCCACATATGCTAGAGAAGATGTAGAGCGTTTTATGGGCACTAAAGTGTATTTGGAAACTTGGGTAAAAGTCAAAGAAAAATGGCGAGACAACCCTTATTTAATTCGAAATTTCGGATATCACGATGAATGATTTTCTTTGTAGTATAAAATGCATTGGAGTTGTTACACTGATAGTATAGTGTAATAAAAAGGAGTGTTTGCAATGAGTAAGCAATCTGCATGGGAACTGTTTTGTAAAACAGGTCATCCAGTGTGTTATTCCTGGTATAGCAAAGAAAAACAAAGAATGGAACAAGATAAAAAGGAAAGAAAACGTGTCGTATAAACAAAGGGGATACTATGTATCTAAAAACGCAGGGGCTTGTCCTTAGGCAGACGAACTATAAAGAAGCGGATAAAATTTTAACCGTGTTAACGAAAGAACATGGAAAGATGACGCTAAAGGCATCCGCATGTCGGCGGAAAAATAGTAAACTTATGAGCATAGCGCAACTTCTTGTTTATTCAGATATGACGTTATTGGAAAGACAGGACAGGTTTTCCTTGAAGGAAGGCTTGACAATTGAACAGTTCTTGGGATTGAGACATGATGTGGTAAATTTATCGTTGGCATCATATTTTGCAGAGGTTGTGGAGGCTGTGGCACAAGAAGGGCTTCCGCAACCTGAATTGCTTTCACTTATTTTAAATGCCTTATATGCTTTGGATTATTTGAAAAAACCTTCAGTACAAGTAAAGGCTGCCTTTGAGGTCTCTCTTATGTGTCTTTTGGGTTATGAGCCACAATTGCAGCAGTGCTCCATATGTCATAATGAAAGACCGGTAGATCCCTGTCTTCATTTGAGAGAAGGAGAGGTGCACTGTGCGAAATGTAGAGAGAAAATGGGTGAAGGCATTTCGATGCCGCTTACGGAAGAGGCGCTAAAAGCCATGCAATTTATTGCATGGGGTGATTCTAAAAAACTATTTTCTTTTCGTTTGAACGATTATGATATGGAGAAGCTAGCCAATGTTAGTGAAGCATTTCTTATGACTCAACTAGAAAGAGGCTTTCGTACATTGGATTTTTATAAACAAATGACATTGATTTCAACTGAAATTTAGATTATTACTATTTGTGCAAGGAGAGGCTATTGTTGCTAACCAACTTAATTGAAAAATCGATACATACATTAGAGTTGCCAAAAATACTAGAAATGTTAAAAATGCATGCGGTGACAGATGAAGGAAAACAGCGTGCTGTGGCCTTGAGACCTTTCTCAGAACTTGAGAGAGTAGCAAGACATCAAGAGGAGACTTCTGCGGCAGTTGAGTATATTATTTTGCAAGGAACACCTTCATTTTCTGGTGTGAGATTTATAGCTGATTCTTTGCAAAGAGCTGATATGGGAGGTGTACTCAATCCGAAAGAATTACTATCGATAGGAGCTGTTTTGCGTTCTGCCAGACAAGCCAAAGAATATGGACAAGGTGAAGCGAAACACACTGTGATTGACCAGTGGTTTCGCTCGCTCACTGTGAATAGATTGTTAGAGGAAGCGATTTCAAATGCCATTGTTGGTGAGGATGAAATCGCTGATTCAGCGAGTCCTGAACTTGCGTCAATTCGTCGACATATTCGAGCGACTTCTGGCAAAGTGCGTGACTTACTTAACAAATTATTGGCTTCTTCTCAGGCTAAGTTTCTGCAAGAAACGATTATAACCATGCGTTCGGGAAGGTTCGTTGTTCCTGTGAAATCAGAACATAAAAATGAGATTCCTGGATTGGTACATGATGTGTCAGGTTCTGGTTCAACATTTTTTGTGGAGCCGATGTCTGTCGTGAAAGCAAACAACGAATTGCGAGAATTATATGCAAATGAAGAACATGAAATTGAACGTATTTTAAGCGAACTTTCCGCGCAAGTTGCTGAAAATAGAAGTGAAATAGAAAAAAACTATGAATTGTTGGTGATACTAGATGTCATCTTTGCAAAAGGAAAATTATCAATATCAATGAAAGGCAAAGAGCCTTCATTAACTGAAAATGAGATGTATTTGAAAAAAGCAAAACATCCTTTGATTGATCCTAAAGATGCTGTTGCTAATGATTTATATTTAGGGGGCGAATTTGAGACATTAGTGGTGACAGGACCGAATACAGGCGGTAAAACGGTCACACTAAAGACAATTGGTTTACTTACCCTGATGACGCAGTGTGGATTACATATTCCGGTTGAGGATGGAAGTTTGGTTGCAGTTCGTTCTCAGGTGTTAGCTGATATTGGAGACGAACAATCCATTGCACAGTCTCTTTCTACATTTTCTTCTCATATGACTAATATTGTTGCTATTTTAGAGCATATAGATGATAGAGCCTTGGTTTTATTTGATGAGCTAGGAGCCGGTACCGATCCCGTTGAAGGTGCTGCGCTTGCCGTTTCCATTATTGAAAAGGTAAGAAGTGTTGGTGCTTTGATTTTGGCTACTACACATTATGCAGAACTGAAAGTATATGCGATGAGTACAGTTGGCGTAAAGAATGCTTCTTGCGAATTTGACGTTGAAACTTTGGCACCGACTTATCGATTGTTGATAGGAGTTCCGGGTAAATCAAATGCATTTGCCATAGCAAAACGCCTTGGATTATCTGAGGAAATGATACAAAGTGCTTCTGAACGGATGGATAAAGAAAATGTTGACTTTGAAGATGTGATTAGTCAGCTGAATGTGGAACGTCAAAATATGGAGCATGAGACACATACAGCCCGTTTGTTGCGTGTGCAACTGGAAAATGAAAAAAATCGCGCGACGCGTTTTCGTGAAGAAATGCAAATTGAGAGAGAAAAGGTGACGGAAAAGGCGCGTAGAGAAGCGCAAGAAATTATTGAGGAAGCTAGACGGGTATCAGATGAGACATTCAAAGAGCTGAAAGAAATGCGCAAACAAGCGAAAAGAAATGCAACGCAAAATGACAATGAACGAAGGGCTAGCTTAAGAAAGAAACTCAACGATGCGGATGATGCTTTTGCTTCAAAGTTTGAAGTGGAAGACAGACCAATGATGCGCCTGGCTGTAGATGGAGATGTAGTCGAGTTATTAAAATTTGGAAAACAGGCAACGGTGCTATCAGTTAATAAAGATGGAACACTACAGCTACAAGCAGGCATTATGAGGGTTTCTGCAAAACAAGAAGAAGTCCGCGTTGTGGAAAAGCAAGTGGTCAAAAAAGAAGTGCAAGTGCGAAAACAAGCGCAACGACAGCTGCGCAATGTGCCGACGTCCTCGGAGTTGGATTTGCGAGGTATGACAACAGACGAGGCAGAAATGACACTCAATCGTTTCATTGATCAAGCGATGATGGGTAACTTAAACAGTGTGACAGTTATTCATGGGAAGGGAACTGGCGCTGTGCGTAAAGCAGTTCACCTAACACTAAAAAGACATAAACATGTTAAGTCTTTTCGCTTAGGGCGTTTTGGTGAGGGGGAAGATGGTGTTACTGTAGTTGAAATGAAGTGATAGTTTATAATTTAGCTTTGAGAACAAAGGGCATTGACGGAAATCGAGAAATTTGGTATTCTTTATATAGAGATTAAGGGAATGATTATTGGGAGGCGACTTTTATGTATATCAAACAGGCAGTTGTGAATAACCAAGTCGGTCTACATGCAAGACCTGCAACTTTTTTTATTCAGAAGGCGAATGAATTTAAAAGTACCATTTGGGTGGAAAAAGAGGATCAAAGAATCAACGCGAAAAGTTTGTTAGGGGTGCTTTCTTTAGGCATAATCAAAGGCACACATATTGAATTGATTGCTGATGGTCCTGATGAAAAAGAAGCGGTAGATGCTTTGGTAGAGCTGATTAGCTCGAATTTTGGAGACTAATGTAACAGCTAAAAGCACTGCATAAGCGGTGCTTTTTTTGTATATTAAAAGGATGCGATAGCGAGATGACAATAGAAGAGCTGAAACAAAAATCACGTGCTTTGCCTTATGTGCCTGGAGTTTATTTAATGAAAAATGAACAAGGTGAAGTGATATACGTTGGCAAGGCAAAAGCGTTACGCAATCGTGTTACGCAGTATTTTCAGGATGCGGCTAATCATACAGAAAAAACACGTGCTATGGTATCGCAAGTAGATGATTTTGAGATTATCGTTTCTGATTCTGAATTTGAAGCGTTGGTCTTAGAATGTGCCCTGATAAAACAACATCAACCCCGTTATAATGTTTTGTTGAAAGACGGAAAAGGGTATCCGTACATTCATGTGAATATCAATGCGAAATATCCAAATTTTAAATTGGCATCTAAAATCGACCAAGATGGTGCGCGATATTTTGGACCTTTTGGAAGTCGAAGACACAGTCAGGATATTATAGATGCATTGCAAACTGCCCTCAAATTACCGAGTTGCCGTCGCGTGTTTCCAAGAGATGTTAGCAAGGGGAGACCTTGCTTAAATTATCATCTAGCTAAATGTGATGCATATTGTAAAATAGATGTCAGTCAAAAACAGCATGCAGAAGCTGTTGGACAGGCGGTTCAGTTATTAGAGGGGAAATTTAGCGAAGTAGAAGCGAATTTGACCAAAGAGATGAATAACTTAGCTGAGCGGTTGGAATTTGAAAAAGCATCCATTATTCGAGATAGATTGAAAGCCATCGAACATTTGGGGAAACATCAGAAAGTAATGACAGGTCGCAGGACAGATGTTGATATTGTGGGAGTATATTCTGATGAAGTTCGAATTGTGTTTTCGATTTTGCATTATCAAAAGGGTGAGCTAGTAGACAAAGATACCACGTTGCTTCGAGATCAGGTGGAATCTGAGCGCAATACAATAGAAGCATTTTTGACACAGTATTATACTGAAAAAAGAATGCCACCGAGTCAGATACTGATTCCAATGGAGGTGGAAGACATGAGTTCTTTGGCGAGACTCTTTTCAGAAAAAGTGGATAGGAGAGTTGAGATTCACGTGCCACAGCGTGGAGAAAAGCTTAAGCTATTGAAACTCGCGGAGAGAAATGCAAGGGAAGAATGTATCAGAGTGACAACAAAAGAAGAAAAAAGAACCAAATCACTCGAGTTGCTTGCTGATATGTTGGGGCTAGAGTATCCACCTAAAAGGATAGAAGCATATGATATTTCTAATACAGGGTCAAGTGATATAGTTGGTAGTATGGCGGTATTTATTAATGGACAGGTACATAAAAGATTGTTTCGTCATTATAAACTTAGAGATATGGACAAGGCGAATGATTATGCAGCGATAGAACAAGTGTTAATGAGACGTTTTGATAAAAAGCGGCAAAATGATAGTGATTTTGGAGAGCTGCCAGATCTTGTTTTGGTTGATGGTGGAAAGGAACATACGCGCGTTGCTCAAAAAGTGATGCAAACGCTTGCACTTACTATTCCAGTCTTTGGGATGGTAAAAGACAATCGGCATAAAACGAGAGGCATTGTCAATGCAGAAGGTGAAGAATTGGGATTACAGACGAATCCGACACTTTTTGCAATGATTGGACAAATGCAAGAAGTTACACACAATGCTGCAATTGAATTTCATAGAAAACAACGCAGCAAAAGTAGTTATGGTTCATCATTGGAAGAAATTGAAGGGATTGGGCCAACCAGAAGAAAAAAACTACTCAAAGTGTTTAAAACGATGAAAGGGATACAGCTTGCTTCATTAGAAGAGCTCGGCAATGTTTTGCCAAGTGAAGTAGCGCAAAAGTTGTATCAGCAACTTCATAAAATGGAGGAATAAATGTGAGAGTAATCACGGGAAGTGCGCGAGGTAAGCGTCTGAAAGAATTGAAGGGTTCTGATATTCGACCAACGACAGATAGGGTCAAAGAGGCGATATTTAGCAGTATTCAGTTTGAAATTGAAGCAAGAAGAATACTTGATTTGTTTGCAGGTACTGGGCAAATGGGCATTGAAGCTCTTTCTCGAGGAGCAGCACATTGTGATTTTGTAGATATGCGTCGTGAAGCGATCCAAATGGTAGAAGCCAATTTGCAGTATACAAATATGAAAGAAGTAAGTACAGTGATTCAATCAGACTATCTGGCATATTTGACGAGAAATAAAGAAAAATATGATGTAATATTTTTGGATCCGCCATATCACGGAGGGATACTCAAAAACGCTTTACAAACAATTACAAGCATTGACAAAGTGACTGAAAATGGTATAATTGTCTGTGAAAATGAGGCCGAATTTGTTTGGCCAACTGTGCCAGAACCCTATGTGCTACAAAAAGAATACAAATATGGGAAAATTTCAGTTGCTTTGTATCGTCGCCAGGCGTAAGATATGTGAGTGACGGTGCAAGGAGTAGACCAAATGAAAATAGCTATATATCCAGGAAGTTTTGATCCTGTGACGTTGGGTCATTTGAATATTATCAAACGTGCGTCAAAGGCATTTGACAAAGTGATTGTATGTGTGATGGTTAACTCTAGAAAAACGGGAATGTTTTCACCTGAAGAACGTTTAGATTTTTTAAGACGCTCTATTCAAATGGACAATGTAGAAGTTGATACATATTCTGGATTAGTATCTGATTATGCGAAAATTAAAAATGCACAGGTGCTGGTGAAAGGATTGCGTGCCGTTTCAGATTTTGAAGCTGAAGTGCAAATGGCGATGGTAAATAGTCAATTAAATAAAGAATTGGACACGGTCTTTTTACCGTGTAGCCCCAAATATAGTTATCTAAGTTCAACTGTGGTGAAAGAGTTAGCCAGATATAATGCAAACTTAGAAGATGTGTTACCAAGAGAAATTATTGAAGATATTAAGTTGAGAATGGAAGAAAGACGAGGTGTATGTGATGACAAATCATAATGTAGAAGAGCTCTGTAATGCACTTTATAACATGGTTCAGGATGCGAAGGGGACCACTTTTAACGCAGACAAGTGTGTTCTTGAAAGAGATGTTGTGCTTAATTTAGTGGAGGATATTCGTGCCACGGTGCCTAATGAGGTAAGAAAAGCAAAAGAACTGATGGAAAAGAAAAATGATTATATTGCTGCGGCGAAGAAAGAAGCAGATGATTTGCGTCAAAAAGCCGAAGATTATGTACGTAAACTTCTTAACGAAGACGAACTTGTGGTAGAGGCAAAGCGCTTAGCTGATAAGAATATTCAAGAATCTGAGGAGAGAAGTCGCGAAGTAAGGCAGGCGTTAACTGCGTTTTGTGAAGAAACACTCAATAATCTCGAAGAGAGTGTAGCTGATTCCTATGATGCTGTGAGAAACGCACGAACCAAGTTTTATGATATGGGAAGATAATGTAACTTTACATAGGAAAAACGGTAGCGATAATGCTGCCGTTTTTTTTTGTGTACAGAGATGAAATAATATTTGCATCTCTATATATGGTGGTGAACATAAATTTAATTACTAAATCTAGAAAAAGCTGTGAAAAGTGTTGAAAAAACGAATAAAATAACGCAAAAAACTATTGTGAAATACAAAAAAATAGTTGCATTTTTAAGCAAGAAAACTTATACTGAATACTAAGAAGTGGGAGGAAATGGTGTGAAGTGGTGAAAAAAGGAGGGTAGTAGATGATCAGTGCAACAGGTACTTTTGAACACTCAATTGACGCTAAGGGGCGTCTGCTTGTTGCGTCCAAACTCAGAGAAGAGCTTGGTAGTATCTTCTATCTTACTCTAGGTATTGATGAATGCTTATCCATTTATCCGATGGAAAGCTGGGATCGATTTACGGAAAAATTCACTTCGTTACCAATTAGTAAGTCTGGTTTAATGCGCCCACTTTTTGCAAATGCAGTGAAATGTGAACCAGATGCACAAGGAAGAATAACGATTCCACAAATGTTGCGTCGTTACGCAGGGCTTGAAAAAAAAGTTGTTTTAATTGGTGTGCATAATAGAGTCGAAATTTGGGACGCTGAAAAATGGTATGCAAGCCAAGAAGAAATGACACCAGCAAAAATGAAAGAATTATTAGAAAGTTTAGATGCATGATGAATGAAATGTATTTGCATGAGCCAGTGCTATTAAATGAATGTATAGAAGGATTGGATATCAAGCCGAACGGTATTTATGTTGACGGAACGTTGGGAAGAGCAGGACATTCCCTAGAAATTGTAAAACGTTTGGGAGAAGAAGGTCGTTTGATTTGTATTGACCAAGATATTCAAGCAATTGAAGAAGGAAAAGTGAAACTTCAATCATATAAGGATAAAGTGACATTTGTTCATGGTAATTTTAGGCAATTGGGTGAGATGCTTGATTCGTTGGATATTTCAGAAGTAAATGGAATGTTGTTTGATTTGGGTGTTTCATCTCCACAGCTAGACAATCCTGAACGTGGTTTTTCTTATCAGTATGATGCGCCTTTAGATATGAGAATGAACCAAGAAGATTCCTTAACTGCTTATACCATTGTGAATGAATGGGCAAAAGAAGAAATTCGAAGAGTTTTGTATCAATATGGTGAGGAGCGTTATGCAAATGCAATTGCAAACGCCATATGCAGAAATCGCGAAAATCAGAATATCAACTCGACTTGGCAATTGGTAGACATCATCAAAAGTTCAATGCCTGCATCTGCTTTGAGAGAGAAAAAGCATCCAGCAAAACGGAGTTTTCAAGGGATTCGAATTGCTGTTAATGACGAGTTGGGAGCAGTTTCTGATATGCTCAAACAGGCAGTTTCAAGGTTGAAGGTAGATGGCAGAATTGCAGTCATATCTTTCCATTCTTTGGAAGATAGAATTGTAAAATCCGAATTTGTTACGATGGCGAGAGGATGCGATTGCCCACCTGAGTTTCCAGTGTGTATTTGTGGAAAAAAACCACTTTTAAAGTTAATGCCTAAGAAACCTATTTTGCCAACTGCTGAAGAGATTAATAGAAATCCTAGGGCAAGAAGTGCGAAATTGAGAGTTGCATTGAAACTGTGATCAGGGTAGGCGTTCAAGGAGGGAAAACACTTGAAGCGCAATGGTAAGAAGTATATTAAGTCATTGAGAAAACAGACACAAAGCACAAAAAAACGTGAAAGATTAAAAAGACTAGAAGTTCAAAAGCGTGAGAACGCAATTATATCACCGTCTGTTATTATCGGAATGCTGATAGCTGGACTATTGTTTATGTTTACTCTGATGCAATATGTTGATATGGTGGAACTCAATGATGAGGCAGCTGAATTGAAAAGTCAAATGGATGTACTGAAAATTGAAGAGGCAAAGCTGTTGGCACGATATGAATTAGCATACGATTTACAAGCCATTAAAAAAGAAGTGTTAGAAAGTGGCGAAATGGTCAAAATGCAAAACAGTCAAATATATGTTATAGAATTGGCCGAACCTGATGCAGTGAATTATTATGAAAAGCAAGGATTCTTTAGGGAGCTGTTATCGCAAATTAAAGAAATTTTTCCGCATTAGAAACATATTTTTACTGTAAACATTCATATGATACAAGGGAAAGCAAATTGTGAACCGCGAGAAAAATTAAGTTCTTGCGATTCATATTTTATGTTGAAAGATGGAGACATAGCTGAATGAAGTTTTTGGGAAGGATGAATACAAAAGAAAATCTACGCCGTGCAAATGTCACAACGAAAAGACGTATTCTGTTCTTGATGACTTGCTTCGGCGTTGTTACGTTTTCACTTTTGTTTATGCAATTGTGGAATATTCAAATCATTGATCATGCAATGTATGCGGAAAAGGCAATTCAAAATCAGACCAGGGATTTAAAAGTGTCTGCCAATCGGGGTACCATTAATGATCGGAATGGAAATATTTTAGCAATCAGTGCTTCTGTCCATAATGTAGTCATTTCTCCAAAAGACATCATTGAAAAAGAATTGGATCAGAATTTGATTGCAGATGGCTTGGCAACAATACTAGATATTGATCGTGACTCGATTATGGAACGCATGAAAAAAACAGAAGCTCAATATCAGGTGCTTGCATATCGAGTGGAAGAAGAAATTGAAAAACAAGTTAGAAAGTTTGTTGTGGATAATGGGCTTTCAAGTGGTGTGTATTTAGAAGCGGATAGCAAACGATATTATCCATACGCTTCATTAGCAGCACAAGTTGTTGGTTTTGTGAATAGTGAAAACCAAGGGGCATATGGCTTGGAAGCGATTTATGAAAATAATTTATCTGGGCAAGCCGGACGAATTGTGACGGCAAGGGCAGCTAACGGTGTTGAAATGCTTACTGGTTATGAAGCATATGTAGATGCTGAAAATGGAAATAATTTAAATTTAACAATTGATTCGACTATTCAGTACTATGCACAACGAACTGTTGAAAAAGGTATTGAAGAGTTTGATGTACTAGAGGGTGGATTTTGTATTGTAATGAACCCAAAATCGGGTGAAATTTATGCTATGGTGAGTTTACCTGATTACGATTTGAATCAACCTAGTACAGTAAAAGATGTCAAAACAAAGGCGGAACTGGCGGCAATGCAAGATGAACTGTTTGCAATGCAGAATGCCTTGTCAGCACCGCAAGTTGAAACATCTGAAACACAAGAAGAAGTCATCGTTACAGAAGAAAATAAAACTATTTTAGAAAGTGAGTATAGAAGGGCGCTAAGCAATGCGCAAATGTTGCAATGGAGAAGCAAGGCGATTAATGACACATATGAACCTGGATCTACTTTCAAACCTATTGTAGTAGCAATGGGATTAGAAGAGGCAACAATTTCAACTTCTGATCATTATTATTGCTCCGGTAGCGTTATGGTTCCAGGGTGGGATAAACCTATTCGTTGTCATAAGCGAACAGGGCATGGAGATCAAACATTGAGAGAAGCACTTATGAACTCCTGTAACCCAGCAATGATTGAAATTGGGCAGAAAATAGGTGCTGAAACATTTTACCAATATGTCGAAAACTATGGACTGCTTTCAACCACTGGTGTTGATATGCAGGGCGAAGGACGCGGTAATTTTTGGCCAAAAAGTGAATTTTTAGCAGGAGGGGGCAATATAGTATCTCTTGCAACAGCTTCTTTTGGTCAACGGTTCCAAGTAACGCCAATTGCACTGATTTCGGCATTGTCTGCTACTATTAATGGTGGGTATTTATATGAACCATATGTAGTGCAATCAATTAGTGATTCTATGGGTAATGTGATTGAGTATAATGAGCCAACTTTGGTTAGACAGGTGATTAGTCAAGCGACTTCTGATGAAGTGCGATCTATGATGGAAAGTGTTGTTGGTGATGGCGGAACAGGAAAAAATGCTTTTATTGAAGGATATCGCATCGGCGGTAAGACAGGTACATCACAAACAAATCAAGAAGGGCATTTGATTGTATCTTTTGTTGGATTTGCTCCAGCGGATGATCCAGAGATCATAGTATTGCTAGCATATGATCATCCGAAACAGAGTTCGCCTGGTTCAACTTATACAGATTCAGGGCATTATATCAGTGGTGGTAATATGGCGGCGCCAATGGCTGGTCAACTGATTGCAGATATCTTAGATTATCTTGGAGTTCAAAAACAAGGTGAACAGAGCCTTTCTGATGTTAGTGTTCCTTCTCTGAGAGGAAGTTCGCTACAGAAGGCTAAAGATTTGCTCGCGGCGAAAAATTTGCGTTGGAAAGTAGTGGGATCTGGCAATGAAGTGACGGATCAGACTCCACAAAGTGGAATGGTGATCCCGACTGATAGCGCAGTAGTCATATATATGGAAGAAGAAAAATCAGATAATAAAACAGAGGTTCCTAATGTTCTGGGGAGAACATATGCTTCAGCGAAACGAGAGCTAGAAGATAATGGATTATATATAAAGGCGGTGGGTTCAGAAGCTGCAACGTCTACAAATATGATTGCCTTTAGTCAGTCTTTGACTGCAGGAGTATTGGTGGAACCAGGAACAGTAGTAGAAGTATACTTCTTAGATAACTCTGTGCAAGACTATGCAAATTAGTTTGCAGATGAAAACTGTAAAAACTTGGAGGTGAGCATTTGAAATTATCCGAAGTATTACAAAATGTAACTGTACTAAATGATTATACAGAGAAGGATATAGAAATAAACTCACTAAGTTTCGATACAAGAAATTTACAGAATGGTGCATTGTTTGTGGCCATTTCAGGTTATCGTTGGGATGGAAATGCATTCATCGAAAAAGCCATAAATGCTGGTGCTGCAGCAGTGATTTGTGAAAAGAAACCAAATAAAGAAGGCCCTTGGATTGTGGTTGAGGATACTAGACGTGCACTGGCTCAAATCTCAGCTAACTGGTTTGGTAACCCGGCAAAAGAAATGACTATCTTGGGTGTAACTGGTACAAACGGGAAAACAACTACAACGTATCTACTAAAACAAATGCTAGAAAATTTAGGCGAGGCTAAAGTTGGTCTTATTGGAACCAATCAAAATATGATTGGAGATGATGTGATTGCATCAAAGAGAACAACGCCAGAGTCTTATGATTTGCATGAGCTTTTTAGATCTATGGCTGATGCGGGATGTAAATATGTTGTTATGGAAGTGTCTTCGCATGCATTGATGCTTGAAAGAGTGTATGGAATTGAGTTTAAGGTTGGTATTTTCACTAATTTAAGTCAAGACCATCTAGATTTTCATGGAGACATGAATAGATATCGTGAAGCTAAAGGGAAATTATTCGAGCAATGTGAAACAGGCGTCTTCAATATAGACGATGAAGCAGGTATGCATTTTGCGCAGCACGCTACTTGTCAAAAATTCACGTATTCGGAAAATAAAGTGGAAGCGGATTTATTGGCGCAAAATATTAGAATTATGCCTGAATATATTGAATTTGAAGCGTTGATTTTGGGTGGAATTAATCGTGTTAGACTTCCAATACCTGGGGGATTTAATATTTACAATGCTCTGGGTGTTATTGCTTGTGGCTTGGTCTTGGGGTTCTCGCTGCTTGATACTACTGTATCGCTTAGAGATGTAGCTGGTGTGAGGGGAAGAGTAGAAATTGTGAAAACTCCAATGAGTTATACCGTGGTTATTGATTACGCACACACGCCAAATGCTTTAGAAAACATTTTGATGACGGCAAGAGAATTTGCAGAGAACAGAGTGATTTGTGTGTTTGGCTGTGGTGGAGATCGTGATCGAGAAAAACGACCTATTATGGGTTCTATTGCAAGTAACTTAGCTGATTTGGTTATTGTGACTTCAGATAATCCTAGAACAGAGTCTCCTGAGGAGATAATTGAAGAAATTGAATTGGGAATGACAGAACAGAATAAAAAGAAAATAATTGAAATTGATCGGGAAAAAGCAATTCGTTATGCTTTAAAAGAAGGAAAAGTAGGAGATGTTATTGTTTTGGCAGGAAAAGGACATGAAACTTATCAGGAAATTGGTTTGGATCGGTTTCATTTCGATGAACGAGAAGTGATAGATAATTATTTTAAAGAACGCATGTAAAGATAGTAATGCTAAAGAAAAGATGTCGACGGGGGAAGGTAAAATATGTTAAATAAGCTGATGATGGCGGCTTTGCTTGGATTTGCATTGTCTGCAATATTAGGAGCACTACTGTTACCCGCTCTTCGTCGATTCAAAGCTGGACAGCCGATTAAAGAAGATGGTCCTGTTTGGCACATATCAAAACAAGGAACACCCACTATGGGTGGGATATCTTTTATTCTAGCTGTATTAATTGTGATTTTAGTGGTGGCTGGAAACGTAATATTAGATGGTAATTTGTCTGCATTGGCAATTTTTTTATTTTCCTTGGTCTTTGGCGTGATTGGTTTTCTTGATGATTATGAGAAAGTTAAAAAAAAGCATAATACTGGTTTATCTGCAGCGCAGAAGTTTCTTTTGCAGATAGCGGTTGCCATTGTATTTCTTGTATTGTTGCGAAACAATGGGCTAATTAATCCCAATTTATATGTTCCTTTTTGGGGAATAGAGTGGAAGCTGAATTGGCTTACGTATATGGCGTTTGCAGCTATAGTTATGGTAGGAACAGTCAATGCGGTAAATTTAACAGATGGTGTTGATGGTTTGGTAACAGGTGTTAGCTTGCCAGTGTGTGCTTTTTTTGCAGCGGTAGCATATCATCAATATAGCTTGAAAGATCAAATGCAAGCTTTGGGTGTAGGTATTTTTGCAACTGCACTTTTTGGATCGCTTCTAGGATTTTTAATTTACAATTTTAATCCAGCAAAAGTTTTTATGGGAGATACAGGGTCACTTTTCTTAGGTGGTGCAATTTGTGGTATGGCTTTTGCTCTGAATATTCCATTGATTTTACCATTAGTAGGTTTGATTTATGTAGCAGAAGCGATGTCGGATATTATCCAAGTGGTTTATTTTAAACTCACAAAAGGGAAACGATTTTTTTTAATGGCACCTTTACACCATCATTATGAAAAAAAGGGTTGGAGTGAAAAGAAACTCTTTTTTGTGTTTAGTAGTATCACAGTAATTTGTTGTATCATAGCCTATTATGGCGTTGTAGATATGTATCCAGTCAGCTTGCCGTAGTTGTGCGGTGAAAGAAACTAGAGGAGGGCCATGTTGTGCAAAAAAATGGGGAATCCAAACTGACCAAGGAAGAATCGGCAAAAGCTCCTTTGGATTTGCCTTTTTTGATACTAGTTTTATTGTTGGTGGGAATCGGCGTAGTAATGGTCTTTTCCGCTTCGTATGCCTCGGCATTTTATAGCAGTGCATCAAACTATAATGCAACTTACTATTTTAATAGGCAAGCAATTTTTGCACTTGCAGGTGTTGCAGGTATGTATGGGGTTTCAAGGTTGAACTATCCTAAATACAAACGATTTGGGTTTCTTGTTTTTGGGATTGCAATTTTTTTATTGTTATTGGTGTTAGTGCCTGGATTAGGGGTTTCTGCTAATGGTGCAACAAGATGGTTGAAGCTAAAGGGACTACCGCAATTTCAGCCATCTGAAATAGCTAAGATTGCCATAATAATTTATTTTTCAGCTCGTCTGTCAGACCGAAAAGATTTTTTTATAAGACCAAAAGATTCACGCACATTGGGTGGAAGAACGCTTAAAGCGATGCATGATAGTGGTTTTTTAGAGTTATTACCATATGGCGTCGTTTTGCTTGTTGTAATTGGACTTTTATATCTCCAACCGCACATGTCTGCAACAATATTGATTTTAGTTGTGGGTGCATCTCTTCTCTTTGTAGCAGGAATAAGTTGGGGTTGGTTTTTAGGAGCAGGCACTTTAGTTGGTGGCTTGTTATGGTTTATTATCACTAATACGGATTATATGGAACGTCGGATTAACATTTGGCACGATCCATGGTCCGATCCGTTGGGAGGCGGATTCCAAGCGATTCAATCACTCTTAGCTATCGGCTCAGGAGGGTTGCTTGGACTGGGATTTGGGAATAGTAGACAAAAATATTTGTATTTACCCGAAGAACATAATGATTTTATTTTCTCTGTGATTTGTGAAGAATTGGGCTTTATTGGTGCCATATTCATATTGGTGATTTTTGCGTTGCTGATTATGCGTGGATACTGGATAGCGTTACATGCTAAAGATCGTTTTGGAACATATCTGGTTGTGGGAGTCGTGACACTGCTTGCGTTCCAGGTGTTTTTGAATGTGGCAGTTGTGACAAACTTTTTTCCCGTTACTGGTATTTCATTGCCCTTTTTTAGTTATGGTGGATCTGCTTTATTGATACAATTGGCTGAAATGGGCATTGTGTTATCTGTTTCTAGGCAAATTCCAGCAAAAAAGACAGGGTAGAAGGGATATGTAATGAAAATTCTATTTGCATGTGGTGGTACAGCTGGACATATTAATCCAGCCGTTGCTTTGGCGAAGTTATTCAAAGAGAGAAAACCAGATGTTGAGATACTGTTTGTTGGTGCAAAGGGAGCGATTGAAGAGCAGTTGGTTCCTAAAGAGGGGTTTCCACTTGAAACAATAACAATTAGTCCGTTTCATAGAGGGTTAAATTGGAAATCACTTAAAAGGAACATCCGATCGATCTATCGGGTGAGAAAATCTAGTGTAAAAGCAAAGGAAATATTGGATGGGTATTCTCCTGATTTAGTCGTTGGTACGGGAGGGTTTGCTTCCTATCCGATTGTAAAGGAAGCTGCGAAAAGAAATATACCGACAGCAATTCATGAGTCAAATGCTGTGCCTGGTCTTACGACGAAAAAACTAGCAAGTTTAGTAGATTGCATTATGCTTGGCATTCCAGAGGCTGTGGAGTATTATCCAAAAGAAAAAGTGATTGTAACTGGAACTCCTGTTCGGGGAGATTTTTTCAATAAGAACAAAAAAGAAGCAAAACAAAGTTTGCAGATACCACAGCACATGCCTGTAGTTTTGTCGTATTTTGGAAGTCTTGGCGCATCTAAGATGAATGAATATATGGTTGGTTGCTTAGCGCTCGAAGAGCAGACTCAATCTGATTTTCACCATATTCATAGTGCTGGTCGTGACTTTGACATGATGCACAAAGCTATTGAGGAGCGTGGAATTAGACTACCTGCTAGTATTGAACTCAAAGAATATATTTATGATATGCCAACTGTTATGATGGCTGCTGACTTGGTTGTGTGTCGTGCTGGGGCTTCTACAATTTCAGAACTTACAACGCTGGGGAAACCGGCAGTGATGATACCGTCGCCATACGTAACAAACTCGCATCAAGAGAAAAATGCAAAGGCATTGGAAAGGCTTGGTGCAGTTACTGTACTGTTAGAAGAAAACTGCAATTCATCGGAGATTTATGAAACAATTAAAGGACTTGTTCAGAATACAACCAAACTGAGCGAAATGGAAAAGAAGATGTCTGAAGCAGGGATGCCTAATGCAACTGAGAATATTTATCAAATACTATTAGAATTGATGAAAACAGCATGAAACAATGAGAAGAGAGAATGCATAGAATAGCCTAGTAATTGAAGAAGGCAACTTGAAGGGAGAAAGTGGCATGGACTCATATTTGGTTAATGGTAAGAATCCGCTAAATGGGAGCGTTTCAATTCACGGAGCAAAGAATAGTGTTTTACCTATTCTGGCAGGTACAATACTAGTGAAAGGCAAGAGCGTTATTCGAAATTGTCCTAATTTGAGCGATGTTTTCGCTACAGCAAGAATCTTAGAACATTTAGGGTGTGTTGTGAGCTGGGAAGATAGTGTGATGACAGTTGATGCTACTGATATTACTGAAACTAAAATTCCTGAGAGTTTGATGCAGGAAATGAGATCGTCTGTTTTGTTTTTGGGTGCTCTCATTGCAAGAACAGGAGAAGCCACTATTTCGTGTCCAGGTGGTTGCGAATTAGGGCCAAGACCGATTGATTTACATGTGAAATCTCTTAAGCGCTTGGGTGTTACTTTTGAAGAGGATGGCGACAATATCCGTTGTAAGGCAAGACAGATGTATGGCAGAAAAATTATGCTTGATTTTCCAAGTGTAGGTGCTACTGAAAATGCAATGTTGGCAGCTTGTAGTGCAAAAGGGAATACAATTATTTGCAATGCTGCCAGAGAACCAGAAATTGTTGATTTGCAAGGTTTTTTGCGTTCGATGGGCGCAAAAGTGTGGGGTGCGGGTAGCAACACTATTTTAATTGAAGGTGGCCATCTTTTGCATGCAGGGGAATACAGTGTGATGCCCGATCGAATTGTAACAGCCACGTATATGTCTGCAGTTGCTGCGGCAACTGGAGAAGTGGAGTTAATTGGTGGAGATTTACAAACAATTGCTCCTGTTGCAGCAACATTAATCGAAGCGGGATGTCAAATCCAAAGTGATCGCAAGAAAATTTGCATAGAAAGTAAGTTTCCATTAAAAGGTGTTAGACCTATATATACAGCGCCATACCCAGGTTTTCCAACAGATGCGCAACCAATTGTTATGTCTGCGCTAGCGTGTGGTGTTGGATCCACTGTTTTTATTGAAAGTATATTTACCAATCGTTATAGTCAAGTAGATAGTTTGCGTCGCATGGGAGCAGCCATTCAAGTGGATGGGAAAAAAGCACATGTGAATGGAAATCCGTTTTTAAAAGGTGCACAGTTAGAAGCTTATGATTTAAGAGGTGGAGCAGCGTTGATTGTTGCCGCTTTGAGTGCAGAAGGTGAAAGTGAAATAACGGGATTACAATTTATTGATCGTGGTTACGAAAAACTTGAGGAAAATTTACAATTCTTGGGTGCAGATATTAAGAGAATCAAGAGCGAAGCGGAAGTAAATGCGTTATTTGACTTGGATGTAGTGAAGGCTTTGGGAGGTTAATTTTTCAGCGAAGGGGTGCATGATGGAGAGGGAAGTGAAAAAAGCAAATACAATAAAAAAAAGGACACTTCGTTTTCTCTATAAGTTGCTGTGTGTTATTATCACTGTTTTAGCTGGAATAACAGCTTGTGTTCTGTTTTTTCAAGTAGATGAAATAGAAGTGCATGGGTCTACAAAGTATTCGCAAGAGCAGATATTGTCTGTTGCAGATATAAGTTCTGATGCAAATTTGCTTACCTTGCGAACCAACTATATTGCTTCTCGGTTAGAAGAAAACTTTCCGTATGTGAATCGTGTGACGGTGAAACGTGAGTTGCCATCTGTGTTACATATTGTGGTAGAAGAATGTGCGCCAGTTGCATGGATTCAATCGGGAGGGTCTTTTTGGTTATTGTCTTCCAATGGGAAAGTGTTAGAAGAAGTTGTAGAAAGCATTGCAAGCGAGTATGTGCAATTGGTAGGAATTACTTTACTTTCACCTGAAGTGGGTAATTATGCAAAGGTGCCTGAAGACGAGTCGAGACGACTCGTGGCGTTGTTGGGCTTATTATCGGCACTAGAAGCAAAGGAAACTATTAGTGATATCCGTTGGATTGATTTGAGTGAAGAAATTGAAATTGAAATGGACTATTTGGGGATATATGTGGTGCGACTTCCAGTAAATACGGAGAATAGTGAATGGAATATTAATTCAAAATATGGTCGCAAAATAGACGTTCTAGAAGCTGTGGTTGGGCAGTTAGATGAAACAGATAGAGGTGTAATAGACCTGCGACAAAATCATGCGTATTTTCGTCCGCAATAAGCAATAACCCCAAAAATAGTTATTTATTTCAAAAAAGAAACCGTAATCGACACATTTTACTATTGACCTCATAGAGAAAGAACGATAAAATATGATAGACTTCAAAGATATAAAACTATTCACATAGGAGGGACAGGCATGGCTACAGGATTAGGCAACGGATTTGATAACGTTGTTACGATTAAGGTGATTGGCGTCGGTGGTGGCGGTAGCAACGTGGTTAACCGCATGGTTGAGTCAAATATGAAAGGTGTCGACTTTGTCGCTGTCAATACAGATAGACAAGCTCTAGAACAATCTAGTGCTGATAATAAAATTCAAATTGGTGAAAAACTAACAGAAGGACAAGGCGCAGGTTCTAACCCAGATATTGGTCGTGAGTCTGCAGAAGAGAGCAGAACACAAATTGCTAAGACGTTAGAAAGTACGGATATGGTATTTATCACTGCTGGTATGGGCGGCGGAACTGGAACAGGTGCTGCTCCTATTATGGCTGACTTGGCAAAAGAATCCGATATTTTGACTGTTGGTGTTGTCACAAAACCTTTTAATTTTGAAGGTCGTCGTCGTATGCAGCAAGCTGAAGAAGGAATCCAAAGCTTGCGCTCAAAAGTTGATGCACTTGTGATAATTCCAAATGATCGTCTTAAATATGCAACAGATCAGAAGATTACCTTTGCAAATGCTTTTGAAATTGCGGATGATGTGTTGCGTCAAGCAGTACAGTCTATTTCGGATTTGATTAAGCAAACTGGCTTCATTAACTTGGACTTTGCAGACGTAACAGCAGTTATGAAGAATGCTGGTATGGCTCATATGGGTGTGGGACGTGCTGCAGGTAAAAACAAAGCGGAAGAAGCAGCGAAGATGGCAATTTCCAGTCCTTTGTTAGAAACTTCAATCAATGGGGCTCGTGGTGTAATTGTCAATGTAACAGGTTCTGCTGATATTGGTTTGGAAGAAGTTGAAATTGCGGCAAATCTAGTGCAAGAAGCAGCGGATTCTAATGCGCTTATTATTTTCGGTGCAACATTTGATGAAGAGCTTGAAGATGAAATTCGCGTTACTGTTATTGCAACAGGTTTTGATGACGATGATGATAAAAAAGGTGCTGGCAATTCAAAAGAAAAATTTTCTCGAGATGTTGCCAATAGCCGTGGTGATGTACCGACTGATGAAGATGATCCTTACAAAGAAATTTTTAAAATTTTTAATCGAGACAGATGATTTCTGTGTTTGCAATGAAAGCAAAAATGCCGTATAATTGTCTTTTGTGAATAGTTGAAAAAATTTTTATAGATATGAAAAAGGTGGACAGATGTCCACCTTTTTTTGTTTTCAATAAGAACATGTAAAGATACTTATCGAATTTATTAAAAATGCTAGAATGAGAAGTTGATTTAAAAGGGCAGTAGGATTATATCCAAATCTTGTTTGTTCGCATAATTGATGGTATAAAGAGTGCCACCACCTGTTCCGTTGTAAACAGCTATGAGGCGAGTGGAGTGATCGACCATGTAACGATTGCGACGATGCATACAACCTTGTGTATATTGTTGTTGTACAATTGTTTGATAATTGCAACGATCAAGCAATTGATAATAACGTGATTGTTCAGATGTTTTCCAGCGATGCGCTTGTTTTGGAAATGGGATTGCTGCTTCAATTTTGACATCGGAGTGTAAATCTCGTAATCGTAATACTGCTTCGCAAAAATATAAATCAGTCCCTCTAGCCATCCCGCATAGAAAATGAGAATACCCTAAATGGTAGGCGGAGGTTACCTCTTTGTACAGATGTTTTTTTAATGCAGTGCATCGTGGGTCATTTTCGTCAGTACCCCAAGGTAATTTTTCTGGGCGATGGCCCGTAAAAGAACAACATACGTTTCGATGCAAATTAGTCACCTCAATTCTTATGGGATTATTTTACTATCTTGCTCGGCAAATGTCAACAAAAATAGAACAATTGTTTGTGTCATAAAATGTGATATTTACGTGTTGATTTTTTGAAATAAAGTGATATAATACAGTTGGAACAATTGAATACGATGTCTTCAGGGCGGGGTGCAAGTCCCCACCGGCGGTAAAGTCCGCGAGCGAATAGAGTGTAAATTTCTTGACGCTGATCTGGTGAGATTCCAGAACCGACAGTGATAGTCTGGATGGGAGAAGACGTGCTAGGATACGTAGTACTTTTAGTTACTTCTTAGCGCTTGGAAGGCATGTGCGTTTTTTCGGGTTCTAATTTTATGTAACTAGGAGTTTTTTTATGAACAAAAATACTAGAAAACTTGCCATTATGGCTATGTTGGTCGCACTTTCTATTGTGTTGACTGTGTTGATTCGTGTGCCATATCCACCGGCTCCATTTTTAGAGTATGATCCAGCCGATGTACCGATTTTGGTTGGAGCCTTTGCGTATGGACCTGTAGCTGGGTTTGTGCTGACAGTAGTTGCAAGTGTAATTCAAGGCTTCACGGTTAGTGCTCATAGTGGTTTGTACGGTATTTTGATGCATATCATTGCCACTTCTACTTTGGTGGTGATTGCTTCTTATATTTATCGCGTGAAACACACCAGAGTTGGTGCTGTGATTGGGTTAGTAAGTGGCACAATTGCAATGGCAGTTGTGATGATGATCGCAAACCATTTTATTACACCGCTGTTTATGGGTGTTCCAACAGAACAAGTTGATAGTATGCTTATTCCGATTATATTGCCATTCAACCTTATGAAAGCTGGGTTCAACTCAATTATTACATTTATTGTATATAAGGCTGTTTCCAAGTTTATCATAAATAAAGAACCGAAGCTAAAAGAAGCAAAAAATACAAACTAATGCACACAACAAAAGCTCGCACATTTTTGTGCGAGCTTTTTAAAAGATAGGTGATAAAATGAAGTATTTTATATTTTATCTGATCTCAATTAATTTGGTTTCCTTTTTAACTATGGGAATAGATAAGTACAAAGCGAAAAAAGGATATTGGAGAATACCGGAGAAAACATTATTTATATTGGCAGTAATAGGTGGTAGTGTTGGTGTGATGTCTGGTATGAGAGTCTTTCATCACAAAACATTGCACTGGCAATTTTGTTATGCGATTCCACTTATTGTGGCTCTTCAGTTGGTGCTTTTTTTCGCTTATTATTATAGAAATTTTTTGAATTTTTAATGCGTACGTGCAAAATGCCCTATAGAGATGTGCATAGCCATTAAAAAGTCGCCATACTTGTACACTTGACGAGCGATTTGAATTGTGCTAAAATTTTAGATTGTGTAAGGTGCAATGAAGGATTGCCTTTAAATATGGAGGTGCAGTGCGACTTGGAGAAGTTAACGCATTTAAATATAGTGGTTGGGCGAAAACAAGTGGTGCGCGTATTGGAAAAACAAGATGCGGTTCAAGTGTTCGTGGCATTGGATGCGGATCCTGTGATGATACAACCTGTTTTGCACTTATGTAAAGAACAAGATATTCCGATTGTTGAAGTGAAAACCATGAGAGAATTGGGGCGTGCTTGTGGCATTTCTGTTGGAAGTGCGACAGTGGCGCAATTCTAAAGATCATTTTGATTTTAATTGAATAAGATTTTGTCTTATTTGTTAAAATATATATACCATCACTTGAGAAAGGAGGAAAACTATGCCAACGTTTAATCAGCTGGTTCGTAAGGGTAGAGAAAAAGAAACATATAAATCTAATTCTCCTGCTATGCAAAAAGGTCTTAACACATTGAAAAATCGTGAAACAGATCAATCTTCTCCACAAAAGAGAGGCGTATGTACAGCAGTTAGAACATCTACTCCGAAAAAACCTAACTCAGCACTTAGGAAAATTGCTCGTGTTCGTTTGACAAATGGTTATGAGGTAACAGCCTACATTCCAGGTGTTGGCCATAACTTGCAAGAACACTCCGTTGTAATGATTCGTGGTGGACGTGTTAAAGACTTGCCAGGTGTACGTTATCACATTATTCGTGGTACATTGGATACACAAGGGGTTAATGGTCGTATGCAAAGTCGTTCCAAATACGGTGCTAAGAAACCAAAAGCTGGAAAGTAAGACAAAAACGCATGAATTAACTAAATTTGCGCTCAGGCGCAAAGCAAATGCTTTGCCAAGAGTCGCTTATCTTAATATATATTAGGGTAGGAGTTCTCACGGCAGGCACGAAATGCTTATAGCATTTCAAACGGAAAGTGTATACTTTTCGAGTACCTATGAAATCATTTTCTTATGAAGGAGGGAAGTACAGTGCCAAGAAGAGGAAACGTACCCAAAAGGGAAGTTTTGCCTGATCCACTATACAATTCAGTACTGGTAACAAAACTTGTAAACAGTATTATGTTAGATGGTAAAAAAGGTGTGGCACAGAAGGTAGTATATGGTGCCTTCGATATTGTCAAAGAAAAAACGGACCAAGATCCATTGGAAGCATTTAGCACTGCAATGGAAAACATTATGCCATCTTTGGAAGTTAAAGCACGCCGTGTAGGTGGTGCTACTTACCAAGTACCGATGGAAGTTCGCCCAGAAAGAAGACAAACACTTGGTTTGCGTTGGCTAACAACTTACTCACGTCAACGTAGTGAGCGAACAATGAAAGAGCGTTTAGCAGGTGAACTGATGGACGCAGTTAATAGTCTCGGCGGTGCAGTGAAAAAACGTGAAGACACACATAAAATGGCTGAAGCCAATAAAGCGTTTGCACATTTCCGCTGGTAATTTCACATTATTGGAGTTTGATTTATGTCCAGAAAAGTATCCATTGAAAACACTCGTAATATTGGCATTATGGCTCATATTGATGCGGGTAAAACAACAACAACGGAACGTATTCTGTACTATACTGGCGTAAACTACAAAATTGGCGAGACTCATGAGGGTAACGCTACCATGGACTGGATGGCGCAAGAGCAAGAGCGTGGTATTACAATCACATCTGCTGCAACAACCTGTTTTTGGAATGGCAATCGTATCAACATTATTGATACTCCAGGCCACGTAGATTTCACAGTAGAGGTTGAACGTTCTTTACGTGTGCTGGACGGAAGTGTCACAGTTATGTGCGCAAAAGGCGGGGTTGAACCTCAGTCTGAAACCGTTTGGCGTCAAGCAGACACCTATAAAGTTCCACGTATGATTTATGTCAACAAAATGGACATTATGGGTGCAGACTTTTACAATGTTATTGATATGGTGCATGATCGTTTGAAAGCAAACGCTGTACCAATTCAATTGCCAATTGGCAAAGAAGAAACATTTAAAGGTATCATCGACCTAGTAGAAATGAATGCAAAAGTTTTCTATGATGAACTAGGTAAAGATATGCGAGTGGAAGAAATTCCAGAAGATATGAAGGAACTTGCAGACGAATATCGCATGAAACTAATTGAAGCAGTTTCTGATTTTGACGACGAGATTATGGAAAAATATCTCGAAGGTGAAGAAATCAGTGAGAAATCAATTGTAAAAGCGATTCGTGAAGCAACGATTGCTGTAAAAATGGTTCCTGTTACTTGTGGTACTTCATATCGTAACAAAGGTGTGCAGGAATTGCTCGATGCTATCGTAGCATACATGCCATCTCCACTTGATATTCCAGCAATCAGCGGTGTGAACCCTGATACTGGGGAAGAGGACACTCGTCCAGCTGATGATGAAGGTCCATTTTCTGCTCTAGCATTTAAAATTATGACTGACCCATTTGTAGGTCGTTTGTCATTTTTCCGTGTGTATTCTGGCGCCCTAAAAACAGGTTCTCCTGTATTTAACAGTACAAAAAATACAAAAGAACGTGTAGGTCGTATTTTGCAAATGCATGCAAATGACAGAGAAGACATCGAAATTGTATACAGCGGTGATATAGCTGCTGCAGTTGGTTTAAAAAACACCACAACAGGTGATACATTGTGTGATGATAAAGCACCAATTATTCTAGAATCTATGGAATTCCCTGATCCTGTTATTCGTGTTGCGATTGAACCGAAGACAAAAGCTGGCCAAGAAAAAATGGGCATTGCGCTTATGAAATTGGCGGAAGAAGATCCAACGTTTAAAACTTATACAGACGAAGACACAGGTCAGACAATCATTGCAGGTATGGGTGAATTGCATCTTGAAATTATTGTTGACCGTCTACTAAGAGAATTCAAAGTAGAAGCAAACGTTGGTAAACCACAAGTTGCTTATAAAGAAACCATCACAAAATCGATTGAACAGGATACAAAATATGCTCGTCAATCAGGTGGTAAAGGGCAATATGGTCACGTTAAGATTCGTCTTGAACCAAATGAATCAGGCAAAGGTTATGAATTCCAAAATGCGATTGTTGGTGGTTCAATTCCTAAAGAATACATCCCAGCAGTTGACGCAGGCATTCGTGGTGCAATGGAAGCTGGTATCTTAGCTGGCTACCCAGTTGTAGACGTTAAGGTAACTTTGTTTGACGGTTCTTACCATGATGTTGACTCATCTGAAATGGCATTTAAAATTGCTGGCTCTATGGCTTTTAAAGAAGCTTGCCGTAAAGCAGGTGCAATTCTGCAAGAGCCAATTATGAAAGTTGGCGTCAATGTGCCTGAAGATTATATGGGTGACGTTATTGGTGACCTTAACTCCAGACGTGGACAAATTCAAGGTATGGAAGCTAGATCTGGCGCACAACAAATTGATGCATTCGTACCGTTATCTGAAATGTTTGGGTATGCAACTGACTTGAGAAGCCGTTCACAAGGCCGTGGCCAATATGCTATGGAACCAAGTCATTATGTTGAAATGCCAAAAAGCATTACAGAAAAAATCATTGCTTCCCGCACTGGTGGTAACGAGTAATTGAAATAAATTTTACTCGAACATTGTAATTTAAAAAAATATATTGTAAAATGACATCAATCCATTATTAGGAATGGTGTTGTATATGACGATGAAAATCGTACATTTAAGGAGGAAAACCAATCATGGCCAAACAAAAGTTTGAAAGAAACAAACCCCACGTTAATATCGGTACCATCGGTCACGTTGACCATGGTAAAACAACGCTGACCGCTGCGATTACTAAATTTCTAGCAATGCAAGGTAAAGCTGAGTTCGAAGATTACGCAAACATCGATAAAGCACCTGAAGAAAGAGAACGTGGTATCACAATCAACACAGCTCACGTTGAATATGAAACAGATGCTCGTCACTACGCTCACGTTGACTGCCCAGGACATGCTGACTACATTAAAAACATGATCACTGGTGCGGCTCAAATGGACGGCGCGATCCTTGTTATCGCTGCTTCTGACGGTCCTATGGCTCAAACTCGTGAACACATCCTTCTAGCTCGCCAAGTTGGTGTGCCTGCAATCGTTGTGTTCCTAAACAAAGTTGACCAACTTGATGACGAAGAACTACTTGAACTAGTTGAAATGGAAGTTCGTGAACTACTATCCACATACGAATTCCCAGGCGACGACATTCCTGTTATCAAAGGTTCTGCTCTTAACGCACTTGCTTCTGAATCTACAGATCCAGCAGCACCTGAGTATGCATCTATCAAAGAATTGATGGACGCAGTTGACTCTTATATTCCAACTCCTGATCGTAAAGCTGATCAACCATTCCTAATGCCTGTTGAAGACGTATTCACAATTACAGGTCGTGGTACTGTTGCTACTGGTCGTGTTGAACGTGGTCAAATCAACATGGGTGACAACGTTGAAATCGTTGGTTTAAACGAAGAAACTGGTAAAACAGTTGTCACTGGTATTGAAATGTTCCGTAAACTTCTTGATTATGCAGAAGCTGGGGACAACATCGGTGCTCTACTACGTGGTGTTGACAAAAATGACATTCAAAGAGGTCAAGTTTTGGCAAAACCTGCTTCCATTAAACCTCTAACAAAATTCAGAGGTCAAGTATACGTTTTGTCTAAAGAAGAAGGCGGACGTCACACTCCTTTCTTTAACAACTATCGCCCACAATTCTATTTCCGTACAACTGACGTTACTGGTATCATCAATCTACCAGAAGGCGTTGAAATGTGCATGCCTGGTGATAACGTTGAGATGGACGTAGAACTAATTACTCCTATCGCGATTGAAAACGGTCTTCGTTTTGCGATTCGTGAAGGTGGACGTACAGTTGGTTCTGGCGTTGTTATCGACACAACAAACTAATTTTTTGTTTTTTAAAAAAGGGCAAAGTTTACTTTGCCCTTTTTTCTATTATATAATTCGACATACTTTGACGTATGCATATTTGTAAATGACGTCGTGATATGGAGTGCGAGATACATAAAGAGATGCATTTGATTTATAAATTGTACAAAAAATTCTTTTCCATTTCATATTTTAAAGAGTGCAGTTAAGGGGGGATCATATGTCTGGCCAAAGTGAGGATACTATCAGTCAAACTGTAGAAACTGTAAGTGCTTGGTTTAATACAACCAATTATGCTAACTTAGCAATGATAATTGGGAGAACGATTATATTCTTAGTGATTTGTGTGATATTGAAACGAATTCTTATGCGTTTCGTTACAAGAGTTCTTGATCGTGTTCAACTAGAAGAAGGTATCAAGAAGTTTTTAAAGTCATTTATAGGCCTTATTTTATGGTTTGTTATAGTTTTGGTGGTAATTGCATCATTAAATATACCACTAACACCATTTATTGCGGTATTTAGTGTGTTAGGTTTGGCGTTGTCACTTGCTGTTCAAGATAGTTTAGCAAATTTTGCAGGTGGTGTGAATGTTTTGGCAAGCAAGCCATTTGTTGTGGGAGATCATGTAGAAATCGATAGTGACGGTGGAGTTGTAGAGGAAGTAGGTATCATTTATACTACCTTACTCACATTTGATAATCGTCGGATCATGTTGCCTAATAGCAAAGTCATGAGTGCCAGAGTAACCAATTATTCCAGTGAAATTCTGAGAAGAGTTGATATTAACGTTGGAACTTCATACGATGATGACATTCCTAAGGTGCAAAATATTTTGCTAGAATTGGGTAGACGACACGATAAAGCACTCAGTGATCCGGAGCCACAAGTCAAGGTTACCAATTATGGTGACAGTGCAATTGAGTATGTTTTGCGGGTGTGGTGTCGTAGAGAGGACTATTGGGATATTTATTTTGATTTGATGGAGCAGGTAAAGCCTGAACTTGATAGAGCAAAGATTTCAATTCCTTATCCACATATGAATGTATTAGTTGAAAACCAGAAAAAATAAATACTAGAGCCAGAATAAATTCATGGCTCTAGTATTTATTTTATATAGATTCGTTATTGTTGGTAGTTAATCCTTGTAGAAGCTCTCCGGTATCAGATGAGAAGACTTCTGCACCAATAACCTTATTTTTGTAAATTAGAAGGCTAACCATTCGATTAGAGTTATCATTCAATTCATAAGTGTAACGTTTGATTTTTTTGCCTGCGTAGTTCTCAAAATCAAAGCCTTGTTCATTTTGAAGTGCAATGTATGAATCGAAGGAAGAATCAAACGTTTTGGGAATTTTTAAATCTTCTTCATCAATGGGTTCTCCACTAACAATAAAGCCAAATTGGCTGAGATAGTCAAGTCGATCTTCATTAGATTTAATGCCTTTGGCTTCAACGACAGCAGAAACAGGTTCTGTTTGCATTGTGGGATTTACTGTAATGAAAACGCCAAATATTCCACAGAGTAAAAATAGAGCAGCGATAGAAAATATGATTCGGTTTTTTTTTAGTTTAGCGGTATAGATTAACATAAGATGACTCCCTTCAATCTTGCAATGTCAGATAAATTAAGTAAATAAAATTTACAATTGCTATAATTTATGTGATTCTGGATAAAAATATGTTAAGAAAATAATTTCTGCTCGTTTGATTTGTAGAGCTATTGCAGTAATTTCGGCAATTTCCACAAAAAAACTTGCATCTTCTCTTGCAATCGTGTGAGTGAGAGAGTATAATAAGGTGAAAATGTGGCGGATTGTGCCACAATTGAGATCAAGATTGGAGGCAGGGATATGTCAAGTAGAGTTTTCCAAAGCATAGTGCTTCAAATGAAAGAAAGCACAGACCGTGTTATTGGTGTTATTGATGAGTACGGATCAGTGGTTTCTTGCAACCAACTTACATGGATTGGCGAAAAATGGGATGGGGTAGCAGTAGCGCTCAATACCAGTGACTCTGGCATTCTTATTTATGGAGACAAGACATTAAAGCCACTTGCAAGTAGAAACACACATTTTGACTATGCAGCTTTTGTGCAAGGAACAGATGAACAGGCGAAACTGATTTGTTCTTTGGTGACGGTTGCTCTTAACAGTGCAAAAGCGTATTACGAAGAAAAGCATGACAAACGTGCCTTTGTAAAGAGCATAATATCTGACAATATCCTTTTGGGTGATATTTATGCAAGAGCAAAAGAATTGCATTTTATTGCCGAAGCTCCGCGTGCAGTATTTGTAGTGCGTCAATTAAGCGCAACTGATACTTCAGTAGTTGATACTATGCATTCTTTGTTTGCGGACAATCAAGATGATTTTGTGATTTCTATAAATGAAACAGATATTGCTGTAATAAAACTGTTGAGTGACGGTGGAGATAGCAAAGAGATTTATAGAATTGCCAAAACCATTGAAGACACGCTTTCTAAGCATGCCAATATAAAAATTGCAATCGGAATTGGTACGGTTGTACCACATATACGTGATTTGGCAAAAGCGTATAAAGAAGCTGGTGTTGCAATCGAAGTTGGGAAGGTTTTTGATACAGAAAAAACCATCATAAACTATGAAAATTTAGGAATTGGTCGTCTCATATATCAACTTCCAACAACGCTTTGTGGGATGTTTTTGCAGGAAGTTTTCAAAAAAAATCCAATAGATGCATTGGATCAAGAAACGCTTTTCACCATAAATAAGTTTTTTGAAAACAACTTAAATGTGTCTGAAACCGCGAGAAAATTGTTTGTACACCGTAATACATTGGTGTATCGTTTAGAGAAGATTAAGAAATTAACAGGACTTGATTTACGTGAGTTTGATGATGCAATTACCTTTAAAGTTGCACTCATGGTTAAAAAGTATCTGGTTTCACGTGGCATTGATTCCTAATCAGATGATTTGAATATATCTGAGTAGGAATAAAGGAGTATTAGTTTGATTAAGTTAGTGGATGTCTATAAAGAATATGAAAATGGTACAAAAGCACTCAAAGGGATAACCACAACCATTAGTGATGGAGATTTTGTGTTTTTGGTGGGACCATCTGGATCAGGAAAATCAACCATATTGAAGCTGATCACTGGAGAAATTACTGCAACAGATGGTAAAGTGATGGTTAATGGATATAATCTGAGAGATATCAGTCATCAGCAACTACCTAGTATGCGACGTACATTAGGTGTTGTGTTCCAAGACTTCCGATTGATTGATAAAAAGACGATTTACGAAAACCTGGATTTTGCTATGCGTGTGGTCGGTGCATCAACGTCAAGTATTCGCAATCGGATTGCCTATGTGTTGCAACTTGTTGGACTGCAGGAAAAGGCAAATCAATATCCCAATGAACTTTCAGGTGGAGAACAACAAAGGGTGGCAATTGCACGTGCGCTCATCAATAATCCCAGTGTAATTATAGCCGATGAACCTACGGGTAATTTAGACCCAAGACGTTCGTTGGAGATCATTAAGTTGTTGCAGGAAATTAATTCATTGGGTACGACAGTGCTAATCGTTACTCATGAAAAAGACTTGGTCAATCGATTTGCAAAGCGTGTTATTGCAATTGAAAATGGCAGAATAATCAGTGATGGAACAGGTGGGTATTACAACAATGAAAGGTAATCAAATGGGATATCATTTGAGAGAAGGCTTTCGAAGCATTTTCTCTCATGGTCTTATGTCTTTTGCGGCTGTTTGTACGATTATAGGTTGTTTACTTATCATGGGTTCCTTTAGTTTAGTCGCAGTCAATGTAGACAATATGCTTGCAAGATTAGAAGCAGATAATGAATTTTTGGCTTTTATTGATGATGAACTGACTTTGGATGATGCGCAGGCTATAGAGCAAAAACTTAAACAAATAGAGAATATCTCTGAAGTTGTTTTTGTAACGCGTGAAGAGGCAATGGATAGCTTTGTAGAGGATAAGGAACAAAGCTTGTTTAAAGATTTACCATCAGAGGTTCTTCGACACCGCTATCAGGTTAAAGTTGTGGATATTGAGCTTATGAGCGATACAGTTCAAGAGGTTGAAAATATTACTGGCATTGCCAAAGTGAGAGCTGACTTAGAGATTGCGGAAGGTTTTATTTTTGTTAGAAATATTGCTATGGTATTGGCGATAATATTAATCGTTATGCTTGTTGTCATTTCTTTATTTATCATCGCAAATACAGTTCGTATAGCCACATTTACACGCCGTGAAGAAATTGCGATAATGAAGATGTGTGGTGCAACAGATTGGTTTATTCGTTGGCCTTTTGTATTTGAAGGTGTTATCATAGGACTGTTTGGTGCAATTCTCGCATTCTTTATGCAATGGGGTATTTATGAAGTTTTACATACTGCTATAACTAATGTAGCTAACTTGTCATTTGTGGAGATAGTACCATTTATTAATGTGGCGCAGTCAGTACTTTTATATTTCTTGGTATTGGGATTTGTGATAGGTGCGAGTGGATCTGGTCTGGCGATTAGAAAATTCCTTCGCGTGTAACATACAGGGTAATCTTTACAAAGGAGATGCAACATGAAACATCATCAAAAAGAAAAGATGAAGAAAATTGCAGTAAGTATGTTGGTTCTTATATTGGTCTTTTCACTACTAGTCTCACTCATTTCTTCAGCTTTTTATTTCTTTTGAGTAATATTGTTTTCATAGTAGTGAATACTGTAATAACAATTATAGTATGGAAAAGAGATGTGCATGGAAAACAATTACCAATCGGTTGAAAATTATACAAAACCAAAAAAACGAATATCACTTAAGATTGCGATTGCGATATCTTTGCTCTCCTTCATGTTTGGAGCAGGGAGTGTAATCGCAGTCATTATGTTCGCAGGAAATTCAGTTGATGCAAATCAATTGAGTGTCATGCAGGCAATGTCCTTAACTAAAGGACGATTCGTAGGTTCCTATGATTGGGATGTAGTGACTGATAAGACTTTAAGTCAAATGGTTAACACATTGGATGATAGATGGTCTTATTATTTAACCGAAGAAGAATACCAACGAAAGCTAGAAATGGATGCAAATGAATTTGTTGGCATTGGTGTCTCAATATCCGTAACAGAACATGATGCGATATATGTTATGGAAGTAACAAAAGACGGACCAGCTTATAAAGCTGGCATTCGAGCGAATGAAGCGATTATAGCTGTGGAAGATATCTTTATTACTGAAGAAACCTGGCAAGAAGCAATTGGTGCAATTGCTGGAGACGCGGGTACCACGATTAGTCTTTTGGTTCAAAATAAAGAGAAGCAGTTTCGTTGGGTAGATGTGACTCGTGCAATCATACATCCTCAATTAGTAACATATCGCACAGTAACGGATGAAATTGGTCTCATAAGAATTGAAAGCTTTATTGATGATACTGGCGAAGCTTTCGTAGAAGCTGTGAATAAATTAGAAAACAAAGGAGTAACGTCCATTATTTTTGATGTGAGAAATAATCCTGGGGGATATGTGAAAGAAGTAATTCATATGCTTGATCATATCGTTCCTCAAGGGAAATTGTTTTATAGTGAAGATATTGATGGAGAAGTAATCGAGTATTATTCAGATCAAAATTATGTTGATTTATCATATGCAGTTTTAGTTAACGAGAATAGTTACAGTGCTGCTGAGTTTTTAGCAGGACAACTACAAGAGATGAATTGTGCAGTCGTTATTGGAGAGAGTACTATAGGAAAAGGTTATGCGCAACAAGTATTTCCTTTGCCTAATGGCGGCGCAATTGGAATATCAACATCAGAGTATTACACAGGCAGTGGTCGTTCATTGGCTGATGTGGGTGTTACTCCAGATGAATTTGTTGCACTGACGCAAGAGCAGAATATTGCCTTGATGAGTGGTCAATTAGAAGATTTTGATGATAAACAGTTGCAAAAAGCAATTGAATATTTGAAACAATAGGGAATAATTAAAATGGTGTCTTATTAGTGAAGACACCATTTTAATTATTGCTTAATTATTCAGCAACTAGCGACATATTTTGCATAAAGTTTCGCGTGAAATCTTTGAGTCATAATTGAAATGCTTGTTTCTACTATTGACAGAATCAAGTTAAGTACAATATAATGATTAAATATGTATGGATACTACTATATAATAAAGAAACTATTCAAGCAGTGAAAATTCACTGTCAATATAAGATAGGAAGGTGAAGAGCCATGGCGAAAGAATATAAATTGAGTCCTGAAAAACTAGCCGAATTACAAGAAGAATTGAATTATATGAAGACGGTAAGAGAAAGAGAAGTGGCTGATCAGATTAAAGAGGCACGTTCTTTCGGAGATTTATCTGAAAATAGTGAATATGATGAAGCAAAAAATGAACAGGGTCGTTTATATTCTCGAATCAACGAGATTGAAAATATTTTAGCCAACTACGTCATTATTACAGAAGATGATATACAAAATAAAAATGGAATCATCCATTTAGGAAGTAGTGTCACTGTATTAGATGTTGAAATGGACGAAACTGAGGTATATCAAATTGTAGGTTCTCAAGAAGCAGATCCTATGAATGGACACATTTCGGAGGAGTCACCTTTTGGTAAAGCTTTATTAGGTAAAAGCAAGCAAGATGAAGTGTTTATTGATGCGCCAGACGGTAGCATTCAGTATAAAATTTTAGAAGTACAGTAATAGCGTAAGGAGTAATTTGGGATGTCGGATGAGAGAAATCACACGCCAATAGAAGAAGAGGAACCAAGTTTGTCTGAACTACTACAAATCCGTAGAGACAAACTAACACAATTGCAAAATGAAGGAAATGACCCTTTTGCAATTACTAAGTATGAAGTCACTGCGGACAGTAAGCAGATAAAAGATAATTTTGAAAAGACAGAAGGAACACGAGTTGCACTAGCTGGCCGTTTGATGTCAAAACGCGGTATGGGTAAGGCGATATTCTGCGATTTGCAAGATAAAACAGGTCGTATACAAATGTATGTTCGCTTAGATAAGATTGGCGAAGAACGATTTGAAAGCTTTAGAAAATGGGATATTGGCGACATCGTTGGTGTGAAAGGTGAGATTTTTCAGACGAAAAAAGGTGAGATTTCAGTCAAAGTTGATGAAATAACATTGTTATCTAAATCTTTATTGCCTTTGCCTGAAAAGTTTCATGGTCTTACTGATGTTGAAACTCGTTATCGTCAACGCTATGTCGATTTAATTGTGAACCCTGAAGTTCGTCGCACTTTTGAAGTGAGAACTAAATTTATCAGTCATTTGCGTAGATTTTTAGATGATCGTGGATATATGGAAGTGGAGACACCTGTACTTAACACCATTTCAGGTGGTGCATCTGCACGTCCATTTATCACTCACCATAATACGTTGGGTCTAGACATGTATCTTCGCATTGCAACGGAATTGCATTTGAAGAGATTGATTGTAGGTGGATTAGAACGTGTTTATGAAATTGGTCGTATTTTTAGAAATGAAGGTATGGATACAAAACACAATCCTGAATTTACTACCGTGGAATTGTATGAAGCCTTTGCAGATTTTAACGATATGATGGATTTATTTGAGGAATTGTTGTCTTCTGCTGCACAAAATATTTTGGGTACTTATTCTGTTGCTTGGCAAGGTGAAACTGTTGATTTGACACCAGGTTGGCCTCGTTTGACGATGGCAGAAGCTGTGCAAGAGCATCTTGGTATTGATTTTATGTCTATTGACAATGATGCAGAAGCTGTGCAAGCGGCCAAAGATAAAGGAATTGATATGGATGGTGTTGAAGCAACTTGGGGACATGCACTATTTGAGTGCTTTGATCAACGCGTTGAAGAAAAGCTTATTCAGCCTACATTTATTACGATGCACCCTGTAGATGTGTCTCCACTTGCCAAACGTTCGACGCAAGAACCTCGTCTTACCGAAAGATTTGAACTTTTCATTTGTCAAAACGAAATTGGCAATGCATTTTCTGAACTTAATGATCCAATTGATCAAAAAGAACGTTTTGTGCGTCAAGTTGAGTTGCGTGATCGTGGTGATGACGAAGCAGGTATGATGGATGAAGACTATATTACTGCACTAGAGTACGGCATGCCACCAACTGGTGGATTGGGAATTGGTATTGACAGAGTTGTTATGATGTTAACAAATAGCAATACAATACGAGATGTTATTCTATTTCCAACAATGAAGCCTTTAGATTAATAAGAAAATTACAGCATACCAATAAACTTGTTTGTTGGTATGCTGTAGTATCTAAATCTATTGCAAGAAGAGGACTGATATGGAATATATAACCAGCAGGACAAATGCAACGTTAACACATGTTCGTAAACTAATGTCAAGCAAAAAGTACAGAAGAGAACAAGGACAAATGGTTTCTGAGGGACCTAAAATGCTTAAGGAAGCCATGATTTCTAGTATGGATATTCATACAATTATTGTCACTAAAACCCACAAGCAGTATATTGATGACATGTGTGATGCACGAAGTATTTGTGTGCCAGATGATTTAATGAGTTGGTTGTCTGATACCAAAACCCCTCAGGGAGTTATTTTTTGCTGTTCGATTCCGGAATTAAAGATAGAAAGACCGTTGTCCAAAGGCAATTATATTGTTTTAGATGGGGTGCAAGACCCGGGCAACGTTGGGACAATTTGGCGTACAGCTGATGCTTTTAGTGCAGAAGCAATGATTTGTTTAGAGCAATGTGCTGATTTATGGAGTCCAAAGACAGTGCGCTCTAGTATGGGAGCGTGTTTTCGTCTGCAAGCAATGGAATTTACGCTGGATGATTTGTACACTTTGTTTTCAGAAAGTGAAATCCCACTTTACGCTACAGCGCTTAGAAATGATGCGCTTAATGTGGGGAGTGCATTGCTTCAAAATGTTGCAGTGGTTATCGGAAGTGAAGGGAAAGGAATCTCTGAGAATGTATTATCACGTTGTGATAAAGCACTGAAAATTCCAATGAACTCAAGATGTGAGTCTTTGAATGCGTCTGTTGCAGCGTCTGTGATTCTTTGGGAGATGCAGAAACAGCAAGACAAGTAGATAATAGAGGTGTTAAAGTATGAGCGCACTCAAATATTGGATTTGGATGACCAATTTAGGAAAAATACCTGGGGCACATGCGTTTTCGATATTAGAGCGTTTTGGCACTCCTGAAAAAGCTTATATTGCTGATGATGAGACTTGTGATCGCATGGGCTTACCAGCTGGCATTTCTTGCGGGATTAAAAATAAATCATTGGAAAAAGCAGAGGAAATATTAGCCGATTGCCAACGCTTAAATCTACGTATATTGACTTATACTGATGCAGGGTATCCTGATCGGTTGAGGCAAATTGATGACCCGCCTTGTGTGTTATATGTCAAGGGAAGGTTACCCCAAATTGATGATGAGATTGCTATTGCAATGGTAGGTTCAAGGCAAGCGACTCCATATGGTCAATTGCTTGCGCATCAAATATCAATGGAGATCGCAAGGCAAGGGTCAGTTGTTATCAGTGGAGTTGCTAGAGGTATTGATACCGCCTCACTCAAAGGCGCTTTGATTGGGGGAGGATCCGTCATCTCGGTGTTAGGCAATGGGATTGATGTGGTGTATCCAAAAGAAAATGCTGAATTGTATGATGATATTGTTGCAGCGGGAGCGCTCATCAGTGAATATCCTCCAGGAACAAAACCAGATGGTATTCACTTTCCAATTAGGAATCGCATCATTAGTGGATTGAGTTTGGGTGTGGTTGTCATTGAAGGCAATGAGCACAGTGGTTCACTTATCACTGCGAGGTTAGCACTTGAACAAAATAGAGATGTATTTGCTGTTCCGGGTAATTGGAACGCGACTCAAAGTAGAGGGCCTAATTTACTCATACAGCGTGGTGAGGCGAAATTAATCATGGGGCCTTGGGATATTTTGACTGAATATCGACATAGTTATCCCCATCGAATTCAGTATAAAACACCTTTAGAAAAAGCTGAACCAGCGAAAGTTGTAGAATCTAATACAACGACAGTGGAAGCTGAGAAAAAGGATAATTTAGCGAATAAGACAGCATGTGATGAAACGCAGGAAAACATCATTATAGATATAGCGAAAGAGCCGGGCGTAATCACAGAAGAGGAATGTTTAATTTTAAAAACGGTATATTTGATACCTTTGACTGCAGATGAAATTATTGAAGCAACAGAAATTCCTACTAGTCGCGTGATGTCTACGCTTACCATGTTACAAGTGAAACAACTGGTTGTCGAAACAGCCGGAAGACGATTTTATACAAAAGTAATCATAAATACATGATACTTGTTATCTAACAAGTGGATGAATTCTTATTCGGAGGAGTACGTGTGGCTAAGACAAATCTAGTGATAGTAGAATCCCCTGCAAAGGCAAAAACAATAGGGAAATATTTGGGCCCTAATTTTGAAGTGAAAGCTTCAATGGGTCATTTGCGTGATTTGCCGAAAAGTAAAATTGGAGTGGATATTGAATCCAATTTCACACCAGTATATCAGCCAATTAAGGGGAAGGAAGAGATTATTGCTGACCTTAAAAAGGCTTCAAAAAAGAGCAATATGGTTTATCTCGCAACTGACCCGGACCGAGAAGGAGAAGCGATTTCTTGGCATCTGAAAGAATTGCTGGAACTATCAAATGATAAAACTAGTCGAGTTACATTTAATGAAATTACCAAAAAAGTTGTAACTGAAAGTATAGAAAATCCGAGAGAGATTGATCAAGATTTGGTTGATGCGCAGCAAGCAAGACGGATACTTGATCGTATCGTTGGTTATCAGTTATCACCACTTTTGTGGAAAAAAATCAGAAGAGGATTATCCGCTGGGCGTGTGCAATCAGTTGCTACTCGTCTTGTTGCGGAAAGACAAGAAGAAATTCGTGCTTTTGTTCCAGAAGAATATTGGACATTAGAAGTGTTGCTTGATAGAATTTTACCGAATATGGGACAGTTTAAAACTCAATTTTATGGAAAAGAAAAGAAAATCGAATTAAAAAATAAAGAACAAGTTGATGCGATTTTAGAGGAAGTAAACGCTTCGCATTTTGAAGTGGGCACAATTAAACGACAGGATAAAAATCGTGCACCTGCACCGCCTTTTATCACAAGTACCTTACAGCAAGAAGCATCACGAAAATTAAATATGACCCCACGACGTGCCATGTCAATTGCGCAACAGCTGTATGAAGGTATCGATTTAGCAGACGAAGGCACTGTGGGTCTAATTACGTATATGAGAACGGATTCTTTGCGTATTTCGGAAGAAGCAATGAGTGATGCAAAAACGTTTATTACAGGACGATATGGAGAAGCATATTATCCTTCGAAGCCACGTTATTATAAAACTAAGGCTGGAGCTCAAGAGGCGCATGAAGCAATCCGTCCTTCTGATGTGAAATTGACACCTGAAAGTATTAAAAAAGATTTGACAGTTGAGCAATTTCGTTTGTACAAACTTATTTGGGGGCGTTTTTTGGCAAGTCAAATGGCCTCAGCGGTGTATGACAGTATGGCTATTCATGTCACCAGTGCTGGTTATACGTTTAGAGCCAATCGTTCTGAAGTGAAGTTTGCTGGCTTTCTTGCTGTTTATGAAGAAGGAAAAGATGAAGAAGGTGAATCTTTACAAAAGCCCCTACCTAATTTGACGGAAGGGGAAAAGCTCAATTGTACTGAAATGAAGCCAATGCAAAATTTTACGACACCACCGACTCGATATACTGAAGCGACACTAATCAGAGCTTTGGAAGAAAAAGGGATTGGGAGGCCGTCAACTTATGCACCAACTATTTCTACTATTATGGATAGAGAGTATGTTGTAAAAGATGGTAAATACCTGCAAACTACTCCACTTGGCGAAGTGGTGACAGGTTTGATGAAGGATAAGTTTCATGATGTTGTTGACTTTGCATTTACAGCAGACATGGAAGCAAAGCTTGATGAAGTTGAACATGGGAAAGAGTCATGGAAAAAAGTTTTAGAAGAATTTTATAAGAATTTTTCTGCTGATTTAACAAAAGCTGAAGAGGATTTAGACGGTGAGCGGATTAAAGTGCCAGATGAAGTTTCTGAGGAAACTTGTGATGTATGTGGCAAACAAATGGTGATAAAATCTGGACGATTTGGTCGTTTCTTGGCCTGCCCAGGATTTCCAGATTGCACATTTACGAAACCGTTGGTTATTGAAATGCCAGGCAAGTGTCCGAAATGCGGTGGTCGCATTTTGAAGAAAACTTCTCGCAATGGATTTGTATATTATGGCTGTGAACGCAATGGAAATAAACAAGGCAATCCATGTGACTTTATGACATGGGATGTGCCTGTGAAAGATAGTTGTCCTGTATGTGAGCAAACGATGTTTAAAAAGTCAGGACGAGGATTTAAAAAACCGTTTTGTATCAATGAAGCGTGTTCTGCATTTGTTCCAGAAGACAAACGTGGTGGCTATAAGAAAAAGGAAAAATCCAAAGATGAAGAAGAAGCAAAACAAGAAGATAAGGAAGTAGAAAAAAAATCTGCAAATAAAAAAGCGACTAGCAAAAAAACAACGTCAAAGAAAGCATCAACAAAAAAGGCGACAACTAAGAAAACTGCTAAAAAGGAATCTACCAAGAAAACCAAAAAAGCGGAGGAAAAAGAATGAGTGAATCTGTGTGTGTGATAGGAGCCGGTTTAGCTGGATGTGAGGCTGCATGGCAATTGGCGCATAGAGGCATCCCTGTCAGTTTATATGAAATGAAGCCACACAAAAAAACTCCCGCACACCATTCAGACAACTTTGCTGAATTAGTGTGTTCAAATTCATTGCGATCTGATCAAATTGAAAATGCGGTGGGTTTACTGAAAGAAGAACTAAGACTATTAAAAAGTCTTGTGATTTCATGTGCGGATGACAACCGTGTGCCTGCAGGTGGTGCGTTGGCGGTGGATAGAGATCGTTTTTCAAATGCAGTGACCACTGCTGTCAAGAATCATCCACTCATTAATGTGATAGAGGAAGAAATCAATGAGATTCCGAAAGAAGGACATGTTATTATTGCAACGGGTCCTTTGACTACAGATGGATTGGCACAGGAAATATCCATGAAATTTTCCAATGAGGCCTATTTGCATTTCTATGATGCTGCAGCACCTCTTGTCAGTTTCGAGAGTATAGATATGGATAAAGCCTTTTTTGCTTCACGATATGATAAGGGAACGCCTGATTATATTAACTGTCCTATGACAAAAGAGGAGTATATATCATTTTGGAATGCACTTTGCAGTGCGCAAGAAGCTCCAATACATGGCTTTGAAAATGCCAATGTATTTGAAGGATGTATGCCTGTTGAAGTTATGGCAAAACGTGGGGAGCAAACTTTGTGTTATGGTCCATTAAAACCAAGAGGTTTGAAAGATCCAAAAACAGGAAGAGAACCTTACGCAGTTGTACAACTGAGGAAAGATAATGATGAAGGTAGTATTTATAACTTGGTTGGATTTCAAACACATTTAAAGTTTCCTGAGCAAAAACGTGTTTTTTCGATGATTCCAGGATTAGAGAATGCAGAATTTGTACGTTTTGGTGTCATGCATAGAAATACATATTTAAATTCACCAAAGCTTCTTAATGCGTACTATCAGTTGCGACAAGAACCTAGAATCATGTTTGCTGGACAAATCACTGGTGTGGAAGGTTATGTGGAATCGATTGCTTCTGGATATTTGACAGCTGTTGAACTTGCCAATCGATTACAAAATAGACCACCTTTTGATTTACCACAAGAAACTGCCACTGGTGCATTAGCGCTTTATGTGAGCAATGAAACGGTAAAAGATTTTCAGCCAATGAATATTAATTTTGGTATTATTCCTCCGCTTGGTTATCGTGTCAAAGGAAAGCGCTTTAAGAATGCTGAGATTTCAAAACGAGCAATAGATATGCTAATGCAAGTTGGTGCAGTAGAAGGAGAACAGATATGAAGATTATCGTAGATGCCATGGGTGGTGATTTCGCACCACAAGCACCTGTTGAAGGTGCAATCAATGCAGTCAACGAATTTGGAGTAGATGTACTTTTAGTGGGAAGAGAAAATGCCATTCGTGCAAGTATGGAACAATTGGGATATAACGAAATTCCAGCTGGAATTGAGATCATGCACACGCAAGAAGTAGTGGAAGTGGAAGACAACCCAGCAACAGTTATGAAGGAAAAAAAAGATGCTTCTATGAATGTGGGGCTCAAATTACTCAAAGAAGATAAAGCAGATGCTTTTGTGTCAGCTGGAAGTACTGGAGCGTTACTTTCTATGGCGACGCTTATCATAAAACGTATCAAAGGGATACGCAGAGCTGCACTGGCACCTGTACTTCCTACAGAAAAGGGATCTGCAATTTTAATAGATGCAGGTGCAACTGCTGAAGCTACACCTGAGTATTTATTGCAATATGCTTTCATGGGCTCGTATTATGCAAAAAGGTTTTTGGATTTGCCAAATCCAAGAGTAGGGATGCTGAATATTGGAGCTGAACCGAATAAAGGCATGGATTTTCATAAACATACCTACGAATTACTACAGAAAGCGCATAAAGAAGGGAAAATCAATTTTACCGGTAATATAGAAGCGAAAGAAGCTGTATTAGGCCATGTTGATGTTATTGTAACTGATGGTTTTACAGGGAACATATTGCTGAAAACGTTTGAAGGAACAGCAATGTATATCAAAGGTCTTCTTAAAAATGTATTTGAGAAGAATATTAAAACTAAATTGGCTGCTGGCTTAGTTTTAAAAGAATTTGGTGAAATGAAAAAAGGATTAGATCCAAATGAAACAGGTGGAACACCACTGTTGGGGATATCAAAATCTGTTGTTAAGGCGCATGGATCATCAAATGCATATGCAATAAAAAATGCAATACGACAAACACTGGTGATTTCAAAATCTGGTCTCATTGAAGATATTAAACAAAATGTAGAGCATATGAGTTTGGAACATGCACATGATGCGTAAACAAATCAAGATTGAAAAGAGGGAGTAACATGAAAGGGCTAGAAGAAAAAATAGGTTATACTTTTCGTGACCCTAAGTTGCTCGAAAATGCATTGACCCATAGTTCATATGCAAATGAACATCGAGATATTGGATTGTCGAGCAATGAACGGTTAGAATTTCTGGGAGATTCGATTTTGGGTCTTGTGGTAGCAGACCATTTGTATCGAAAACGTTTGGATTTGGCGGAAGGTGAATTAACAAAAATTCGCTCAGCGTTAGTTTGTGAAAATAGTTTGGTTGAGGTTGCTGAGAAACTGCAAGTTGGCGAATATTTAAAGTTAGGAAAAGGGGAATTATCTGGTGGTGGAAGACAGAGACCCTCTATACAAGCTGATGCAATAGAAGCTATTTTGGCTGCAATTTATTTAGATGGTGGAATTGGGCAAGTTCGAAAGGTTATTCACCGTTTTATTTTGGAAAATGAAGCAGAAAAGTCCGCCACAATTCAAGACTATAAAACGACCTTGCAAGAAATCATTCAGAAAGACAATGGACGTGAGCTTCGTTATGTTTTGATGAAAGAAACTGGTCCAGATCACAATAAGGTTTTTACGATTAATGTGTATCTAGATGATGAATCAATCGGACAAGGTGAAGGAAGAAGCAAAAAAGAGGCGGAACAGGAAGCAGCAAAAGCCGGCATTGCTTCTCTGGGCCTTTAGTAGTATCAATGCTAAGACGTGAAATAGCTATGCTATTTCACGTCTTTTTAAGGAGAAACTATAACAATGAGTGATAAGAAAGCAATAGGACGATTGGCACCTACTCCAAGTGGCCGAATGCATTTAGGAAATATTTTCACTGCTTTACTTGTGTGGTTGGATATTAGGAAACAAGGTGGAGAACTCATACTCAGAATAGAAGATTTAGATAGAGAACGATGTCGCCTAGAGTATATTTCTCAAATTGTGGATGATTTTACTTGGTTAGGGTTAGATTGGGACAAAGGTTATTTTGATCATGACTCAACGGATTATTTGCAAAGTAGACGAACGGAACGATATGAAAAGGCACTGCACGTGTTATCGCGCAAAGAATTCATTTATCCGTGTTATTGCAATCGAAAAGAGCGCATGATCGCCAATGCACCACATGCTAGTGATGGGACATTATTGTATCATGGACGTTGTCGTACGTTAGAAATTCATGAAATTGAAGAGTTGGAAAAAATGGGTAGAAACAAATCTATGCGTATCACAGTACCAGATCAATATGTTGCATTTAATGATAATCAATACGGCAAATTTGAAGAGAACCTAACGAGCGCTTGTGGTGACTTTATACTTTGTCGATCGGATGGTGTCTTCGCTTATCAACTTGCAGTGGTGGTTGATGATGGAGAAATGGGAATAACACGTGTAGTTCGTGGTAGAGATCTTCTTTCGTCTACCTCGCGCCAGATTTGGTTGATGGAAAAACTGGGGTATAAAATACCACAGTATACTCACGTCCCTTTGCTTGTAGATTCTACAGGAAGACGATTGTCAAAGAGAGATAAAGACTTATCATTTGATGCACTTCGAAAAAATACTACACCACAGAAGATTATTGGTTATTTAGCTTATCAAATTGGACTTATTGATGTATTAGATTCAATCACTGCTAGAGAATTACTTGAAGAGTTTTCGTGGGAAAAAGTGGGGATAAAAGACATCATAATTCCCTCTGAAATTTCATTTTTGAATAGCTAGTGGTAGGAAAGTGTAGTGCGAAGCTTTCCAATGGATTTTTTTTCTAAGCGAGACACTTGCACTTGACTGATGTTTAATATCTTTGCAATTTTATCTTGAGTCAACCCTTTATAGTAGCGAAGTAGGATGATGCTTTGCTCTCGCTCAGATAAGGTGCGAATCGCATTTCGCAAGTCAACAACTTCAACCAAGTGTTCTTCAGGTCCCTCACAACCCAGTAAGTCTTGTAAGTTGGTTCCACCATCACCTTGCTCTGCTTGCAGTGAGCTAACCGAGGATACTGCAAGATCGGTAGAAGCGATTTCTTCAATGCTAAATCCTGTTTGTGCTGATATTTCTTGAATGGAAGGTTCACGATCTAAGGCAAGCTGCAATTCGTTTCGTGCTTGTCGGATACTACTGGCTCGTTCTTTGATGCTTCTGCTTACTTTTACCATTCCATCATCTCGAAGAAAACGTCTGATTTCTCCCGCGATTTTTGGGACAGCATAGGTAGAAAATTGCGTTCCAAATTCAGGGTCAAAACCTCTGACTGCCTTGATAAAACCCAAACAACCCAATTGATAGAGGTCTTCAAGGTCAGCATGGCTTTTGTTATAGCGACGTACAATACTCCAGACGAGACCTGAATTTTCTTCGAGGAGTTTCTCGCAAGCCAAATTATCTCCTTGCCTTGCGATTTCTAACAAGTTTTGCATTTCATTGTTCATTACAAAGTCGTTCCTAAGCGAGGTGAAAATCGGCGTCGCATAGTGATTACGGTTCCTTTACCACGTTTTGAGACTACTTTTAGTTTATCCATAAAACTGTCCATAATGGTAAAACCCATGCCAGAACGCTCATCATTTCCAGTAGTAAACATGGCTGTTTTTGCCTTTTCAATATCGTCAATCCCAATGCCCCAGTCTTTCACGTAAATTTCTATGCTTCTGTCTGAGTATAAGCGAATGCGGAGCATAATTTTTCCGATGTCTTCAGGATAGGCGTGTACAATTGCATTCGTAACAGCTTCGCTGACGGCAGTTTTAATATCGCCAATTTCATCAAGTGTAGGATCAAGTTGAGCGACAAAAGAGGCGACAGCATTTCGTGCAAAGCCCTCATTTGAAGAGCGAGATAAAAATTGTATTGTTACTTCATTGGTGCAAGAAATGGATAACATATGGAGTGCTCCTTTCATTCAAACGTAATGATTTTATCTAATCCTGCTGCACGCAAGACTTTGAGTGGTTGCTTGGGTATATTTTGTACTGAAAGTGTTCCCTCGTTGGCATTCATACGATGCCATAGTCTTAATATAACAGCGATACCAGAGCTATCCATAAAAGTGATGCCTGTACAGTCGATAATCAGGTTTTTTGGAACATAGCGATCCATTTGAATTTCAAATTGTTCAATGAGATCTTTAGCTGCATGATGGTCAATATCTCCAGTCAAATTTGCATGGAGGGTTCGGTCTGAGCTTGTACAAGTTATGGGCATATGTGTAGTTCCTCCTGTGTGTAATCATCAAAATGAAAAAATAATCGCAGTATACCAATAAGGTATACTGCGATTATACGTGATAGTTATATGTGTTTTTGTCGAAGAAAGCGTGCTTGTAAAAATTCTTATAGAAATTATAAAGAATCTAACTGTTCATTTAGTTTTTGGATGAGTGCTGTTGCTTTTTCACATTTTTCACGTTCACTTGCAATTACGTTTTCGGGTGCTTTGGCTAGAAAACCAGGGTTATCGAGTTTTTTGCTTAATTTTTGGAGTTCAGCATTTTGTTTTGCAATTTCTTTTTCAATTCTAGCTTTTTCTTTGGCAAGGTCAACGAGTTCGGCAAGTGGCATATAGATTTTGCAGACATAAGTTGTGACAGTAACAAGACCATTGAGGCTATTAGGAGCAGTTTCAATGAATTCTACTTCACTACCATATGCCAAGCGCAAAAGCATTGGGGTTCCCAAAGTGAACGCATCTTTTTCGGTGGTTTCAATGAGTAGTCGTGCTTTTTTAGAGGGAGGTACATTCATTTCAGCTCTACGACTGCGGATAGCTTTGATGGCGTCAATCACAAGTTCCATGGCTGCTTCCTCTTCTGGATAATTGAGAGCGTCGTTTGGCACTGGCCAAGATTGCATCATGAGGAAATCTCCTTCATGAGGAAGTGCTTGCCAGATTTCTTCTGTAATGAATGGCATGAATGGGTGCAGTAGCTTCAGGAGTTCTGTGAGTACATAGCAAAGAACGCGTTGTGTATTTTCTTTGGCGACAGGGTCTTCGCTTTGCAAGCGAGTTTTTGTCATTTCGATGTACCAGTCACAGTAGGTATCCCAAATGAAGTCATAGATTTTTCCTGCTGAAACACCAAGTTCGTAGTGTTCCATATTATCTGTGATTTCTGGAATCAAACGGTTAAGTTTTGACAGAATCCATTTGTCTTCGAGAGCCAAATCAGATGGTAAAGCGTTGTCAGTAATGGTTAAATTCATCATGAGAAAGCGAGAAGCATTCCAAACTTTATTTGCAAAGTTACGCATAGCTTCACAACGTTCAGTATAGAACCGAAGATCATTACCTGGTGAATTTCCTGATACTAGATTGAAACGCAATGCGTCTGCACCATATTGTTCTGCCATCTCGAGAGGATCAATGCCATTGCCGAGGGATTTACTCATTTTTCGACCTTTGTCATCTCGCACAAGTCCATGAATAAATACAGTGTGGAAAGGTGTTTTTCCAGTGTGTTCACAGCCTGAGAATATCATACGCGCGACCCAGAAGAAAATGATATCATAGCCTGTGACAAGTACGTCATTGGGATAAAAATAGTTTAAATCTTCTGTGTTGTCAGGGTAGCCAAGCGTTGAGAAAGGCCAAAGAGCTGAAGAAAACCAAGTATCCAGAACATCTGGATCACGTGTGATATTTTTACTTTGACAAGCGACACAACAACAAGGGTCTTCGCGATCTACTGTGAGTGCTCCACAATCATTACAGTGCCACGCTGGGATTTGGTGTCCCCACCATAATTGGCGAGAAATACACCAATCATGAACATTTTCCATCCAATTGAGATAGGTTTTAGAAAAACGATCTGGAACAAATTTGGTTTCACCATTTTTAACAACATCAAGCGCTTCTTTTGCAAGTGGTTCCATTTTGACAAACCATTGTGCTGAAATTATTGGTTCAACATCTGTGCCACAACGATAACAAGTGCCAACGTTATGCGCATGTTCTACTACATTTTCTAGTAATCCTTGTGCTTCTAAATCGGAAACGATTTTGCGTCTAGCTTCATAACGATCAAGTCCTGCATATACGCCACCCAATTCATTGACAATGCCATTGTCGTCGAGGATGCGAATAGATTCTAAGTTATGACGCAGTCCCACTTCGAAGTCATTTGGGTCATGAGCGGGTGTCATTTTAACGCAACCAGTTCCAAATTCAACATCGACATAGTCATCTGCAACAATAGGGATTTCACGTTTGACAAGTGGTAAAATACAAGTCTTGCCGATTAAGTCCTGATAACGAGGATCATTCGGATTTACGGCTACCCCTGAGTCACCGAGCATGGTCTCAGGTCGAGAAGTGGCGACCACAACATAACGATTGTCTTCGCCTTTGATTGGGTATTTTAAGTGCCAAAGGTTTCCTGGTTTTTCTTTGTATTCAACTTCCGCATCGCTCAAAGCAGTTGTACAATTTGGGCACCAGTTTATGATTCGACTTCCTCTGTAAATAAGGCCTTTTTCATAAAGTGATACGAAAACATCGCGGACTGCTTTGGAACAACCTTCATCCATGGTGAATCTAGCTCTGTCCCAATCACAAGATGCGCCCATTTTCTTTTGTTGAGAGACGATGCGATCACCGTATGTGTTTTTCCATTCCCAAACTCGCTCTAAGAACTTTTCACGCCCTAAATCGTGGCGACTTAGGCCTTCATTCACTCGAAGCATTTCTTCAACTTTGATTTGGGTTGCAATACCTGCATGGTCAGTGCCAGGAAGCCATAATGCGCTGTAGCCTTGCATACGTTTGAAGCGAATGAGAATGTCTTGTAGCGTACAGTCCATGGCATGGCCCATATGTAGTTGACCAGTGACATTTGGAGGTGGCATTACAATCGTAAAGGGTTTCTTGTTTTTGTCACGTACTCCAGCAAAGCATTTGGCATCTTCCCATTGGGAATAAATACGTTCTTCAACTTCGCGAGGGTCATAAACTTTTGATAATTCGCGCATGAGTGTCAATCCTTTCATTTAACGGAGGTAGTGGTAAGCTCAGTTTTCTCTTCAAGAAATTCGATGAAATCATCAGAAGTTCCTTCAAGAAATCCATTCTTATCAATGATGATACCGTGTTTGTTGTCGAGAAAGAGAGCAATATATAGTTCATTTTGACTAATGGCATAAATGTTTCGGTATTGAAAATTTGATTGGGCAATTGCATGCTCTGAAGCAAATCCAGCGTCAGAAAAATCATAACGACAATCTTTCACACCTTTTGTGAGCATCCGCATAGAAGTGTAATTTTGAAATCTGACCCAGAATACTCCGATCAAAAGAAACAGTGTACCATAAAGTAAGGCTGCAGTAGCAAAGAGACTGCTTTCTTCTGTGGTGTTTTGTAAGTGGTAACCATAATATAAGCTAGCTGCACCGACGACGATGCAAAGCAGTCTCTGACCGATTTTCTTCATTGGGTCAACAGTTTTGTTTGCTAGTTGGTTGAGCGCATTTAATGATTGCTTGTTATAAGTTGTATTGTTGATAAAGTGCATAATAACCTCCCAATAAAAAACGCCCTGAGAATTATCTCAGGGCGAAAAAATCCGTGGTACCACCTGAATTTGAGTAAAAATACTCACACTTCATTCCCTTATAACGGAGGGTGACCGATATGTCATACTCAAAGTTTCCGACATATAGCTCAAGGGTGACACTTCTGTCGTCTTGGGAAAGGCTCGCAGCATCCGCCTTCTCTCTGAACCCAATCGAGACATACTCAATCCTATCATCGCCATGTTCTCATAACAGTATACGAAAGGAATGCTTTCTTGTCAAGAAAGTGTTTAATTTTTCAGTTTTGGGTGAAATGCATTGTTTGGATTGAAGGTGAGGTCGCGAAAGACAGATTTGATTGCGTTATCATAATCTGACAAATTTTGCGTTTTACGAATTCTCTTAGCATGTTTTTCATGATTTTCAAACATATGAAGCATATAAAAACAGAGTTCTTTCATTTTGAATAGAACTGGTTTTGGACCAAATAGAATTGATTGGTATTGTTCATACAGATAATTGTGAAAATCTTGAAACAAAGTCGAAGTTATCGGTTTGTTGAGTGCTGCGTGTTCAAAGAGACCGGGGTTTGCAATGATTCCACGCCCAAGCATTAGCCCTTGTGTTTTTGCATAGGTTTGTTGAAAATGTTTAATTTGCGCTGCAGAAAATAAATCACCGCTATATATAATTGGAAATTTAGCATTATCTAGACAGTTAGAAAAAACATCCATATGAGGTTTGCCGGAATAATAATCCTCTCGTACACGCGGATGAATGATGAGCTCATGGAGTGGATATTTTTCAAATAGTAGCATAATATTTGAAAATTCATCTGGGTCACGTAGTCCAAGTCGTGTTTTCAGTGAGATTTTAAGAGATGTGTTGGAAAAAATATCTTCTAAAAAAGATTCTAGTGCATCTAACTGAGACAGAAATCCGGAACCGCGTCGTTTTGAAACCACGGTGCCTGAAGGACAGCCTAAATTGAGATTCACTTCAGAATAGTCCAAATCTTTGAGTGTTTCGGATGCTTTGATAAAAGAGTCACTGTGATTTGTGAGAAGTTGTGGTACGATGAGGGAATTTGTTTTATAGTTTCGTAGTTCTGCTTGATCTTTTTTTGACAGACCTTTTTCTTCATTGGGAATAAAAAAAGGTGTGAAGCTCTTATTCAAAGGTTTAAAAAATTGATGATAGGCATTGTGATAAACAGAGTTTGTGATTCCCTCTAAAGGCGCAAAATAATAAAGCAAGTAAAATTCCTCCGAAGTGTTGAATTTTTGGAACAAATATAGCCAAAAGATACTATACTATATTGAAAAGTGAAATTGACAAAAGCATTGAAAGCATTCTAAGAATGATGTAAAATAGTGAGTAGTTCCCAGTATATTTGGTATCATATCATGGATAGATGTATAGATGCAATTGTCCAATCAATGAAGGGGAGTTTTATCGTGAGCAATTGGAAGATATTTAAAAACAAGACAAAATCCTTAACTTTAGCAGGTGTTGAAAAAGCAAAGGAAGCAAGTGAAATCACCAAAATCAATTTAAATACAATGGCAGAAGAAGAAAAAATTAATTTGCTGTACGCAGAAGTTGGTAAACTTTATGTTCAGTTACATGAAAATTCACCTGAAGAAGGCTTTGAGGAGCTATTTTCAAAGCTAGCAAAAGTGAAAGAGCAAATCAAAAAAAATAAAGAAAGAGTAGCGCAGATCAAAAAAGAAGGCAATATTTCAGATGAAGATATTGTAGTGTATATGGATTCGGAAACAGAATGATAGAAAACACCTATCTTAGTTAATAAGATAGGTGTTTTTATTTGGTGAAATTTGCTTTGAGTAGTTTTCTGACTATGACACAAAATAACTTAAAAGAAGGGATGAAATTGTGCTATAGTTGGAGACACTTCATGGGTGTAATCATTTTAATGCTACTCCAAATATGTATTATATTATTGATGCAATAAAAAAGGCAGGTCAAATAATTTGTTTGACCTGCCTTTATAAAATGTCAATCAGTTACGTAAGGTAACAATGCGATTTGACGAGAACGTTTAATTGCTTCTGTCAACTGACGTTGGTGCATAGCACATGTGCCAGTAGTACGACGAGGAAGAATTTTGGAACGTTCAGAAAGAAAACGACGCAATTTTGCAGCATCTTTATAATCGATTTGTTCTACTTTATCAACGCAGAATGAACAAACTTTACGACGTTTGCGTCCGCGAGAACGATCTTTATCCATAGCCATAGAGCTAGCCTCCTTATATTATGATGTCTTTCGAATTAGAAAGGTAAGTCGCCGTCATCATCCGTGATTTCGGCAAATTGATCGTTATCACTTGAAGATGGGATATAACCACCATCCGCAGGAGAAGAATATGGGTTTGCAAAAGAAGCATTAGGAGCAGAAAAATTTCCACCTTCTGCATCTTTGCGAGAATCCCCAAAGTAAACACTGTCAGCGACAACTTCAGCCATCGTGCGCTTATTGCCATCACGGTCAGTATAGTTTCTCATTTGTAGTCTACCATCAACGACGGCCATACGACCTTTGTTAAAGTAACGAGATACAAATTCTCCTGTTTGACGCCAAGCGACAACAGTAATGAAATCAGCTTTTTTTTCACCAGTTTCGCGATCTTTGAAATCGCGGTCAACTGCCAAACGGAAAGTAGCAACAGCTACTCCATTGGGTGTATGTCTGAGTTCTGGATCAGCGACAAGACGACCTTGTAAAAAGATTTTGTTGAGCATACAACAAACCTCCTTACGCGTCTTTACAGATGATCATTGAACGAAGCATGCCATCTGTAATTTTCATAACACGATCTAGCTCTTTTGGTAGATCAGGAGTGGAAGAGAACGTCATGAAAACATAGTAACCGTCATTTAGATCGTTGATTGGATACGCCAAACGACGTTTACCCCATTCGTCAACCGCAGTTACAGTTCCTTGCGTTTCTACCAAAGATTTGAATTTTTCTACTAGGCCTGCAATTGCTTCTTCACCAACTGCGGGATCTAAGATGTATACAACTTCGTAGTTTGCATTTACTTTTGCCATTTTCTGCACCTCCTTATGGACATATGGCTACTTTCTTTTAAAAGTAACAAGGATATTTCTGCATTTAAGCAGACCATATTATTATATACTTATTCTTTGTTTTGTCAAGTGAAATGAGGGGTTGTTTTTATTTGAACTAATAATTTATACATATTTCTAGCAATATATAGAAAACTAAGTAAATATGAAACGAGGTGTTTAAATTGAATATGACAAAGCAAGAGTATGTTGCATATGTCGAAGAGAAACAAAAACCATCTCCTCTGGGAAAGAATCTTCTTTGGGCTTTTTTAGTAGGAGGCACCATTTGTCTTATAGGACAACTAATGGCTGATGGGCTTCGATTGTTGGGAACGGATGAAGAACAGGTGTCAACACTTGTTTCAATGACATGGATTGCCATCGCTGCTCTTTTAACTGGTATTGGTATATTTGATAAAATTGCAAAGAGAGCTGGTGCTGGTACGCTTGTACCAATTACGGGATTTGCAAATGCAATGGTTTCTCCGGCAATGGAATTTAAAAGTGAAGGTGCAATTACAGGGACAGCGGTGAAGCTGTTTTCCGTAGCTGGTCCTGTAATTGTGTATGGAATATGTACTAGTGTTATTATGGGGTTTGTACAGTATTTCTTTTTCTAGCTTTCAAAATACAAACTGCAATTCAGTGAGTATGGACGCCACCCCCAATTACAAGTAGTAATTGGGGGTGGCGTAATATTAGAAAAATCTTTCTTAGGAAAAAAAGTTAAACCAGTTTGATTTTTCACGGAATTCTATGACATCAAGTGCTGAGGCTAGCAAAGTGGCAGTTTCTGCCTTTGTAAGATAAGCAGTTGGCTGAACTTCTGCTATATTTAATACACCGACTGCTTCTAAGTTAGAAAATGATTGCAAAGCCCAAGCGGGAGTGCTTTCATTTTTATTTTTGCTGTTCGAAGAGACATCAGAGAGTTTTAAGAGACGATTTAGCATTACGCCAGCCTCACTATAAGTGATGGGGCGTTGCGCTTCAAAAGTTGCTTTGCCTTCTGCTGAAAAAGATCCCATGATGCTATCGGTGTAAAGTGCGGTTGCAATATAAGGCATTGCCCATGTTTCAATAGGTTCTTCATCGTAAAACCCAGATGATGTTGCATCATCCAATAAATCAACATTTAACGCATTCATCGTCAATGTTAAAAATTCAGCTCGACTGATTGTTTTATCAGGTTCAAAAAAATAATTTCCTGCAAGTTGATAACCTACGAAAATATCTTCTTCGGCTAAACGAATGGCATCGCGATGTGCGAGATTATCGTCCATATCAACATAATGTACTTTAGATTTATTCTTTTGAATTTTAATTTTAACAGTAGCTGGTTTTGAAACGTTGCCAAAAGAATCTTCAGCGATATAAGTGAATTTGTCTTTGCCACATTTATTTTCGTAAGGCGTATAGATAAACTGTTTTGGATTTTCTTCTGAAATGGAAATCGATCCGCGTGCAGGGTGTTTGATAACACGAAAGATGAGTGAATCGTTTTCTGGGTCAACTCCTGCAAAGTCGCCACGGAAGGCAATGTTTCGATAGGTTTCATAAGATGAATTTTGTGCAACGGGACTAAAGTTTTCTTCTGAAATTGGCTCGGTATTTTCAGGATAACTGTTAAATTCATCTAAGTCTTCGGTTGTGCCAAGAATAAAGGCTTGCACAGGTGTGATTAAGATGGACAAGATAAGCAAAAATAACCACAATTTTTTTAAGGGGAAAGTAAATTTCACGGAAGAAACCTCCTTATTATAAGAGTTAGTATAATTTAGTATAATTTAGTATAGTCAATACAAAAATAAACTATACAAGGAATACTAATCCTTTGAAATTACTTGATTTCTGCCATGAATATTTGAAACAAATCCCATGGCAATATATAAACTGATGAGCGAAGAGCCACCATAGCTTAAAAATGGAAGCGTCAAACCTATTACTGGTGCTAGAAACAAACACATTCCTATATTTAGTATGGTTTGTGTTGCAATCATACCCCCAAAACCGATGACAATATATGTTCCGAAAACTGTAGAACTTTTCTTGGAAATCCAAAGACAACGAAATACGAGGGTAGAAAGCAACAGTATGATGAGCATTGCACCCAACAAGCCAAATTCTTCTCCTGCTACAGAAAAGATGAAATCGCTGTGTCTGGCGGGAAGAGAGGATGACATTTTACTTTGGGTTTGTATTCCTTTTAGAAAGCCTTGTCCTGTCAAACCACCTGATGTTATAGCATCAAGGCTGCGTAATTGCTGAAATCCTTTTCCATAGGGGTCAATTGAGTGATCAAATAGAATTAAAAAGCGCAAGCGGATATATTGAGGAATATATGAAAATGCAAAATAGGCGATGGGAATGATTGTGGTGACAGCAGAGACAAACCATAAATAATGAACATTTGCCCCCCAAGCAATTAAGAGGAAGATGGAAAGAAACATTAGGACCATTCCCATATCAGAGGACACGAAATAGATTAATCCACAAAAAAAGAGTGTATGAAAACCTGTTTGTATAATTGAAAAAGGATGACTTACGGAACGTTTTTGAGATAATCTGGAAAACTGTAATGCTAAAAGTAATACAAAAAATATTTTAACAATTTCTGCTGGCTGCAGATTAAATGGAGTATGGGGAATATTAAGCCAACTTCTGTTACCTGTGTTGTCTGCATTGCCAAATGGGATAAGAAGTAATAAAAGTGAAATGCTCAAGATTACAATAAGGGGATAGTATCGGGATACAATTTGTTCCACATTGATAAAAGTGCACACAAAATAACAAAGAATACCCAAAACAGACGCTATTGCCTGCTTTGTGATTGTGTGATGGAGATTAGCGCTATACCGTGTGGCACTGAGTAGTAAGATTAGTCCAAAAAAATTGGCTAACATGCAAATACATAGCAAAGGAATATCGGGTTTATGAATTGAAAAGGGCAAAGGGTGTTTTTTCAATGAAATCACCTTTCTATTAAAAGTGTATGTATACTATTGAAATATGTGCGATATTACTGATACAATACACTATGACCAAAAATCTTGAAAGTTAGTCAAAAAATCAAGTTTATGATTAAGATAGGAAGACAAAGTCATGATACGATATTCAAGAAGTGAAATGGAAACAGAGAATATTGGAAAAGAGCTAGCCAAGTTATTGAATGCGGGAAGTATTGTCGCTTTTACAGGAGATTTAGGAGCAGGGAAAACAGCCTTTGTACGTGGTTTGGCAGCTGGATTGCGAATTGAATCAAGAGTAACAAGTCCAACGTTTACCATTGTCAATGAATATGAAGGAGGGCGACTGCCGTTATTTCATTTTGATATGTATCGGCTCGCTGATGAAGATGAATTATTTGACATTGGATGGGAAGATTATTTGAATCGTGGTGGAGTTTGTGCAGTTGAATGGAGTGAAAACATTCAAGGCGCGATTGATGGGTGCATCTATGTCGATATTCGTAGAGGTAGCAAAGAGAATGAACGTGTGATTACGATTGAAGGAGTATCTGAATGAAAATACTAGCGGTAGAGTCATCGGCAATCTCTGCATCAGTTGCGATTTGTGAAGATGAACATTTGATTGGACAAACTTATCAGCAAACGGGTTTGACACATAGTCAAACACTGTTGCCAATGGTTAACTCTTTACTGTCATCCCTATCAATGAATTTGGATGATATAGATTTGCTCGCAGTTGCAATTGGACCTGGATCCTTTACGGGACTTCGAATTGGGGTATCTATGGTAAAAGGTTTTGCATGGGCAAAAAACATCTCTTGTGTAGCATGTTCGACTTTAGAGTCTATGGCGTGGAATATGTCTATGATAGATGGAGATCTATGTTCAGTTATGGATGCAAGACGTGGTCAAGTGTATAATGCCAGATTCAAAAGCCAAGATGGGAGTGTAATTCGGATCACAGAAGATCGCCCAATTTCGTTGGACGACTTGGCAATGGAATTGCAAGAGAACACGAAGACACAATGGCTTTTAGGCGATGGTGCTGAGGTATGCTATGAATATTTAAAAGACAAAGGAATTAAGGTGAGACTAGCACCAGAGAATCTTCGTTTTCAGCAAGCTTGGGGAGTTGCGCGTTTAGCATTGGAGAATGCGAAGTTAGGAAAAACAATAACAGGATCAATGTTAGAGCCAAATTACCTACGTGTTTCTCAAGCCGAAAGAGAGCGTCAAGAGAAAAGTAAAATTCAATAACTCTACTAAGCGTTGATTGTACATCTAAATTAGATGTAGTATCATGCGTATTGAGGTGAGTTTATGGATAATCAAAAGATTGGAGTGCTATTATCCAATTTGCGAAAGGAAAACAATTTCACACAAAAGCAAGTAGCTGAAAAGATGCAAATTAGCGATAAAACCGTCAGCAAATGGGAAAGAGGAGAAGGACTTCCAGATATTTCGCTATTGTCTGAGCTTGCTGATATTTTTTCAGTGAGTGTGGATGTTCTGCTCAGTGGAAAAATAGAGAAGAAAGCGCGTAGGAGTGGAAGAATGGATGGAACTCGGTTTTATGTTTGTCCGTACTGTTCTAACATTATATTGGCATCAAATGAAACAGGGATTATTTGTTGTGATCAAAAATTGCAGCCACAATTTGCGCAGAAGCCTGATGAAACACATACCTTAATAGTTGAGCATATTGATGGAGAAAAGTATGTTACAATGAAACATGATATGACAAAAGAGCACTATATTTCATTTGTAGCACAAGCTAGCAAGGAAAAAATTGAAATGATAAAGCAATATCCTGAATGGGAGATGGCGTTGCGTTTTCCAATGAGAGGAATGCAGAATATTTATTTTTACTGTACAGAACATGGGCTGTTTTGTCAGAATATATGAAAACACGCAGCAAGCATATGATATGCTTGCTGCGTGTTTTATGAATTTGATAACTTAAGAAATTGGTATAGGTTGCTTTTCCATTGGTGAAACGATATAGTAGAATTAGATTTAAGATTCTACTGTTTTGAGAAAAGTATTTGGGGGATATGTATGAATGAAGTTGTAATGAAGGCATATGCAAAAATCAATTTAACGTTAGATGTGTTGCGAAAGAACGAAATAGGATATCATAATGTAGAAATGGTTATGCAGCAAGTGAGTATGTTTGATGATGTAATACTAAAAAAAATCCCCAAAGGTATTGAAGTGATTTGTGACAATGATGATGTTCCGACAGATCAAACCAACATTGTTTATCAAGTGGCAGAAAGAACGCTTCATATGATCGATGGAGGAGTATCCATAGAAATACAGAAGAGAATACCTGTGATGGCAGGGTTAGCTGGCGGAAGTAGTGATGGTGCTGCAACGATGATGGGTTTGAATCTTTTGTATGATCTTAACTTAAGTGTGAATGAAATGATGAAAATGACAGAGGATATTGGAAAAGATATTCCGTTTTGCATCATGGGCGGTTGCGCTAACGCTACGGGCATGGGTGAAATTTTGCAGCCTATTGAGTCTCTTGCTGATTGTTATGTTGTATTATGTACACCAAATGTCTCTGTTTCAACAAAAGAAGCTTATGAGTCATTGCAGGTGGATACAATTCAGAATCGGCCAGATACAGAACAAATGGTAAATGCACTTAAAAAAGGCGATTATACAACAATTTGTAAAAGTACAATCAATGTTTTTGAAGAGGGGGTTTGCAGAAAATATCCAGTCATCTTGAATGTTAAGAACAAAATGTTCGATAATGGAGCTGATAGTGTATGTATGAGTGGAAGTGGACCTAGTGTATTTGCCTTATTTAAAGAACTTGAAAAAGCAGAGCAGGCGTGTAATTATTTGAAACAATTTTTTGAACACAGTTATGTTGTTACACCCATTCAGAAATGAAATATAGATAAAAGCATATATAAAAATGAAAACGCCACCTATTTGCATAAATAGGTGGCGTTTTATAACATTATAGAGTGTTGTTTGACAGTGAATTCGTTTCTGCTTGCACTCGATTGACTAGCATTGGAATAGCTTCTTCAAAGTTGACGCTGTACCAACGACGGTTAGGGTCAATTAAGGTGTGCTCAATGCTAGCTGAGGTGAAGTCGACAGCTAGTTTAATTGCATTCGGGAGTGGAAGTCCGCGTGTCAAAGCGCCAACACACACGGAGGCAAATATATCACCAGTGCCGTGAAACTGACTATCTACTTTTTGATTAAAATATTCAAAATATTTTTCAGAAATTGCATCATAAGCAACGACCCCAAGGAGATCTTCATGAAAGGTTGCGCCAGTTAAAATGACAGTTTTAGAACCTAATTTACTTAAATCATAGAGAAGTTCTTTGATAAAAGCCTCAGAAGGAGGAGTTGTTGGATAAGGACGATCTAAAAGAAAACATGCTTCGGTCAAATTGGGTGTGATAATATCGGCTTTTGAGCAGAGTGTTGCCATTTCTTTGGCGAAGTGAGTATCAAATCCTGTATATAATTCTCCATGGTCACCCAAAACAGGATCCATGAAAAACAACGTATTTTCTGTTTTGAAGTTGTCTACAAGATTGGAAATATGTTCAACTTGTTTTAAAGAACCAAGGTAACCTGTATAGATGGCATCGAAATGAAAATTTTCTTTTTCCCATTGTTTGATAATTGGTTCCATACAATGCGTCAGGTCATGAATATAAAAATCATCAAAGGCAGTATGCATTGATAGGAGAGATGTGGGAATCACAGAAGCTTCTACACCCATGGAAGAAATGATTGGTAAGGCGACAGTTGAGGCACATTTACCAAGACAGGTGATATCTTGTAGCGTGACAATACGTTTCATGTTGAGTTCCTCCGATGGATAATCTGATTATTGCAGTATATCATAAATAAAGAAATGATAAAACAAGTTTTTGTGAAGAAATATCTTACTTGTCAAGTGAGTGTTGATGAAGTATAATATCTTAAATACTATTTCTAATGAAATGAGGGAGTGTAATGGAAAAGAAATTGGTGCGTCCGTGGGATAATCGAATGTTATTCGGTGTTTGCGCAGGGATTGGAAAATACTTTAATGTTGATGCGACGATTATTCGGCTGATATTTGCATTTTTATTGTTTTCAGGTGTTGGGCTTCTAGGGTATCTAGTTGCAGCGCTTATTATTCCCAATGAATCAGTATTGGATTAAAGAATTACAGTTTTAAACTTGAAAGGACAGGGTGATAACCTGTCCTTTTGTTTTTGTCAAATTATCTGATAAAGTGATTTTTTTCGCAAACTTTCTCTTGTATTTTTATTCAAAGCAATGTACAATGCAGAAGACAATTTAATAATGGGAGAAGTGAATTTTGTTGTTACACTGTCTATATGGCAGTTGAAGGAGAAGATAAAATGTTCAAATTACGCAAAATTACCCTTTTCCTATTGGGTTTATGTATGGTGGCTGTACTTTGTGCTTGCAATGACACGAAACCAGTTGAGGAACCCAATAGCGACGAAAGTAGCTTTTCCGAGGAGCTTAGCCTCGACCAAGAAATTGTAGTTGGCATTGCTCAAGACCTAGGAGATAGTCTTGACCCCTATCAAATGACAGCGGCAGGAACCAGAGAGGTATTATTTAATGTCTATGAAGGCTTAGTTAAGCCCAATAAAGACGGTGACTTTATTCCAGCGGTTGCGAAGGAACTTCCTGAAATATCAGAAGATGGTCGCACCTATACATTTACACTTCGTGAAAATGTGCAGTTTCACAATGGGACTGCAGTAACAGCGGATGATGTCGCGTATTCCTTTGAAACCTGTGCTGCAACCACGGTAGATACTGCCTTGGGTGTGGCATTTTCTCTTGTGGAAGATATTGAAACAGCAGGAGAGAATACTGTTATTATACATTTGAATGAAGCGAATGCAGATATGCTTAGCTATTTTGCTTCTATCTACATTACCCCACAAGACTATACGGAGCAAAGCACGCATCCAATCGGTACAGGACCATTTAAGTTTGTTTCCCGTACAGCTCAAGACAGTTTAGTGTTAGAGAAATTTGCTGACTACTGGGGTGAAACTGCAAAAGTGGATAGAGTGACATTTAAAATCTATGAGCATTCAGCGACAATGATGTCTGCTCTTCATGCAGGGACTTTGGATATGGCAACCCATTTGACCATTGACCAAGTTCGTACAATCAATGAAGATGAGTATAATGTGGTTGAGGGCACCATGAATTTGGTACAAGCGTTATATCTCAACCATGCAAAAGAACCATTTGACAATGAACTTGTCAGAAAAGCACTTTGCTACGCGATTGATGTTGATGAAATTCAAGCAATCACATCTGACGGTCATGGCACTAAGCTTGGTACATCAATTTATCCTGCATTTGGAAAGTACTTTGATGAGAGCTTAGCGGATGCCTATCTATATGAGCCTGATACAGCAAAAGCGCTTTTGACTGAGGCTGGATATCCAGATGGATTTACGATGACAATTACGGTGCCAAGCAACTATACTCCACACGTGAATGTGGCGGAGGTAATGGCAGAACAGCTAGGACGTGTTGGCGTTACAGTGAATTTGGAACTAGTTGAATGGAGCACTTGGCTTAGCCAGGTCTACAATGAACGTGATTATGAAACCACGGTTATTGGTTTTGATGCAACAACTTTGACTGCAGGGGCACTCCTCAATCGTTGGGTAAGTACTGATGGAAAAAATATGATCAATTATAACAATCAAGAATATGACGCATTAATTCAAGAAGCAAAAAGCACAACAGATGATGTAGTGCGCACGCAACTATATAAGGATGCAGCAGCAATACTATCAGAAACAGCAGCAAATGTGTATATTCAAGATATGGCTGACTTTTTGGTGATGAAAAACACCATTAGTGGCTATCAGTTTTACCCACTATATGTAATGGACTTGTCTAACATTGCATATGTGAATTAATCGAAATAGGAGGCAAGAAGATGAAATATTTTACTAAAAAATTGTTTACTCTCATTATTACATTGTTCATAGTTTCGCTTCTTGCCTTCTTAGCGTTTCAAGTGATACCTGCTGATGTTGTGACAAGTCGTCTTGGTACGAATGCAACTCCAGAGCAGATTGCGATAATGAAAGAACAGATGGGGCTAAATCGTCCTGTTTTCGTTAGATATTTTGAATGGTTGTCGAATTTTCTGCAGGGTGATATGGGAAATTCATATGTTTATGATATGCCTGTGAATGAAATGATTGCTCAAAAACTGCCCATTTCAGCAACTTTAATTCTGTTGGCATGTGCGATGACAGTAACGTTTTCAATTCCGATTGGAATTTTCTTAGCACGTCATGCAGGTGGTATATTTGATCGTTTTATGACAGTTTTGAATCAAGTGTTTATGTCTATACCACCTGTGTTTTTAGGAATTTTACTATTTGGTGTAACGCTAACAATATATCCTCCAGAGTTTTCCTTACATTATAGTGAGAACTTCTGGATGTTGATATTATTTATGATTTTGCCTGCTTTGTCGATTGCCATTTCTCGCATTTCAATGACAGTGAAATTGTTGAGGACTTCTCTATTGGATGAAATGGATAAAAATTATATCAAAACAGCGTATAGTAGAGGGCACAGCAGAGGTAGTGCACTTCGGCAACATGCACTTAAAAACGCCATTTTGCCAGTTGTTGTGTTTATTGCGGTCTCAGCAGCCGAAATGGTTGTGGCAAGTATTATTATTGAACAAGTTTTCGCGATTTCAGGCATTGGCAGATTGCTGATTGCTTCAATTGCCAGTAGGGATTTTTTGGTGGTTCAAGCCATTGTGGTTTTATTAGCTACTTGGGTGGTCACTGTGAATTTTCTCGCAGATATACTGGTGCAATATATTGATCCTCGAGTGCGTCTTGATTGAAGTAGACGAAGAAAGTGGGAACTTTGCTATGAAAAACAAAGGAATATCGTCTATTTTTCAAGGGAAGAATGTGTTTTTTCGCATAGGTAGTGTGATAACTGGAGCTTTGGTTTTTCTCATTTGTCTCAGTACAGTTTGGTTGCCTTATAGCCCGACGCAAATGGACGCTACAGCAAAACTGAACGCCCCTTCTTTTTTGCATTTGTTTGGCACGGATCATTTGGGGAGAGATATTTTCTCTCGTGTCATGGAGGGCGCAGGAAATACGTTGCTGATAGCAACATGCGTTGTGCTCATTGGTTGCATTATTGGCACTTTAATTGGCTCTCTGACAGGATATTTTGGTGGAATGGCAGATATTGTGTTGATGCGCGTTTGTGATTCAATTACAGCGTTTCCTAGTGTGCTCTTAGCACTTGTTATGGTTATGCTGTTAGGTCGAGGAAAATATCAGATTATATTAATATTGGGGATACTATTCATTCCAAGCTTTGCCAGAGTTGTGCGAGGAGAAGTAGCAAGACAAAGGAATTTGAATTATATATATTCAGCAAAGCTAATGGGTGCAGGGCATGCTAGAATCATATTCTATCATATTTTGCCAAATACCATTTCGGTATTACTTCCAACTATCTCTATTGGCTTTAATAATGCAGTGTTGGCAGAGGCGAGCATGAGTTATCTGGGTGTGGGTGTACAGAAACCGGATACTTCTTTGGGAGGAATGCTAGCGGAGGCGCAGTCTTATTTGACTAGTGCACCGTATTATGCCATCTTTATTGGACTAGTGATTGTGTTGATGATTTTAGGCTTTTCTATGTTAGGTGAAGGTCTCTCACGCAATAATGCTACTAACTAAGGAGAAATGGAATGCTTGATGTATATGATCTGCATGTAAAATTTCATAATGCTAAGCAAGAGAAAGAGGCCGTAAAAGGGATTAATCTTCATATGGATGATGGAGAAATACTGGGGCTAGTTGGCGAAAGTGGAAGTGGAAAAACAGTAACAGCCATGGCGATTTCTGGTTTGATTAATCGAAGTCAAGCCACTTGCACTGGTGAAATATTACTAGATGGAGTGGATATTCTTTCTTGTGATAGAGATTGTCTTCGTAAATTGCAAGGGAAAGATATTGGTGTTGTATTTCAAGAACCTGTTTCATTTATGAATCCAGTAAAGACAATCGGAAAACAGATTGAAGAAAGTCTAGTGATACATTCTAATATGACTCCCGCCGAGCGCAAGGAGCGAGTGTTATATGTTATGTCAGCTGTAGAATTGCCAAACCCAGAACAGGTATATCATAAATATCCACATGAACTTTCTGGTGGAATGTTACAGAGAGCTATGATTGCAGGAGCGCTGATGACAAGACCCAAACTGCTTCTTTGTGATGAGCCAACCACAGCATTGGATGTTACGATTCAAGCTCAAATTATTCAGCTTTTAAAGAGAGTGAACAAGGAATTTAAAATAGGAATCTTGTTTATTTCACATGATCTCAATGTCGTAAGAAAACTCTGTGATCGAGTAGTTGTGATGTATCATGGTGAAATAGTTGAAGAGGGAAAGACAGATGAGGTGTTTTACCATCCAAGAGAAGAGTATACCAAACGCTTGATTTCTGCCATTCCTACGAGGAAGAAACGGAGCTAATTTATGCAAAAAACAACTATTTTACAAGTGAATCAGCTGAATAGTTATTATACAAAAGGAAGCAAAGTTTTTGGCAAAAAAAATGCTACACAAGTCTTAAAAGATGTCAATTTTGAATTGTATCGTGGGGAAGTATTAGGTGTAGTTGGGGAAAGTGGCAGCGGAAAAAGTACTTTGGCAAAGGTTATTTTGGGAATAACGAATGAGTATGAAGGAAGCATTGTACACAATAGTTTGCGACCTCAAATGGTGTTTCAAGATCCGTATGCTTCACTAAATCCTGCTTTTACAGTTGAAAGAATTTTGGAAGAGCCTCTGCTTATTTATGGAAAATATGGAAAAGAAGAACGCAAGCGACGTGTGATGGAAATGCTTGAAAATGTTGGTCTATCTGAAGAACATCTAAAAAGAAAACCAAGAGAGCTTTCAGGAGGACAAAGGCAACGCGTTTCTATTGCTGCGGCAATGATAGTGCACCCTCAACTTTTGATATTGGATGAAGCGGTGTCTGCATTAGATGTTACAATACAGGCGCAGATTTTAGATTTATTGATTCGTCTAAAAAAAGAGCATAATTTGAGTTACTTGTTTATTTCTCATGATTTGAACGTAGTGTATCAGTGTTGTGATCGGGTGCTAGTGATGAAAGATGGCGAAGTTGTAGAAGAAAATACAGTAGATGGTATTTTTGATAAACCTCAACATGAATATACAAAACAGTTATTGGAGTCAGCACAATAAGAAGAAATTATATACGAGTTGAATATAAAGCATTATGGAACGTGTCACATTATGTGGCGCGTTTTTTTGTTTAGTTTCACTGTATATAATTATAAAAATACTGTGAACAATTATGTAAAAGTCAGATAAGCTATTTGCAAAAATGGCAAAAAAGGGTATACTGATAAAAATAAAGCATTGGAGGTAGTTATATATGAACATAACATTTCATGGTGCAGCAAGAGCCGTAACGGGTAGCTGTTATATGGTTGAAGTTGCTGGGAAACGTATCTTGGTTGATTGTGGATTACAACAAGGAAGAGATGAGATAGATAATGGCGCTTTGGCTTTTGATGCTAGTAGTATAGATTATATTCTTGTGACACATGCTCACATTGACCACTCAGGAAGAATCCCATTATTAGTAAAACAAGGATTTACAGGTAGAGTATTTGCAACAAGACTTACTGGAGATCTTTTGTCCATTATGCTCAGAGATTCTGCGCACATACAAGAAAGTGATACAGAATGGAAAAACCAAAAGGCGAAACGTGCAGGAAATCCATTGGAAGAACCACTCTATACCATTGATGATGCTGTGCGTGCGGCAGAGATGATTGAAACCTTTGAATATAAACAGATGATACCACTCTTTGATGGTGCAAAATTCCGATTTATTGATGCAGGGCATTTGCTAGGTTCTGCATATGTAGAGTTATGGTTAAGTGAAAATGGAAATCAGCGCAAAATTGTATTCTCCGGTGATATCGGAAATGTAGATCAACCAATTATTCGTGATCCTGAATTTCTTACTGATGCAGATTATGTTGTCATGGAGAGCACATATGGCGACCGTAATCACGGAGCTGTTTCAAAAATGAACAATCTTGCAAAAGATTATGCAGAGGAACTTTCTGTCATTATTCAGAAAACGTTTGATGCTGGAGGTAATGTTGTTATTCCATCGTTTGCAGTTGGACGTACGCAAGAGTTGCTGTATGCAATTCGTGAAATGAAAGAAAATAACATGGTTAAGAACCATGGTGATTTCATGGTTTGTGTGGACTCACCTTTGGCAAGTGAAGCAACAAGGGTTTTTTCTGGAGACTTGAGGGGATATCTTGATGAAGAAGCCAGAGAAGTGCTTCGCGAAGGATCGGCTTTGTTTACGTTTCCAGGGTTTATGACTACTTCTAATACGGATGAGTCAAAACAACTGAATATGGACCCAACACCAAAGGTAATCATTTCAGCATCTGGTATGTGTGATGCAGGACGTGTTCGCCACCACTTAAAGCACAATTTGTGGAGATCGGAGTCAGCCATTGTGTTTGCAGGTTATCAAGCAGAAGGAACTTTAGGACGTCAACTATTAGATGGTAGAGAAAGCGTGAAACTGTTTGGTGAAAAAATTGCAGTTAAGGCGAGTATTCACAATTTGAGAGGCTTGTCCTCTCATGCAGATAGAGATCATCTTCTCGCGTGGATTGAACACTTTAATCCGAAACCAAATCATGTTTTTGTGGCTCATGGCGACTTTGAAGTGACTGAAATTTTCGCAAACACTTTGAGAGAGCGTGGTTTTTCAGCGCATGCACCATTATATACGGAAGTATATGACTTAATTGAAAATAAAAAGGTTCAAGATGGTATCTTGATAGAAAAAGAAAAAGCGAAAGAAAGATCTGAATCAGCTGCATTTGTCGACTTGAAATCTAACGCAACAGAATTGTTGGAGTATATTCAAGATCATAAAGGCAGTAGCAATAAAGATTTGCGTAAGCTAAATAAACAGCTTGAAAAACTATTGAATGCTTGGAAAACTGAAAAATAAATAGTTGTTTTGCGTAGAAAGCAAGATTTTTCTTGCTTTCTACGCTAATTTTAGAGATGAGGAAATGGAATGAAAAACGAAAAGAGAAAAACGAGGGCATTCAGATTGACAAGCTGTTTGCTTGCGTTATTTTTTTGTGTGGGCACTGCTTCAAGTGCATTGACAGCGGATGAATTAAAGTTACTCTTAAATGAATATTATTTGTATGACATTAGCCAAGAGGCAATGGAAGAAACAACAATTAATGGGGTACTGGAAGAAATTGGTGACCCATACACGTTTTATTATTCACCCGAAGAATATGCACTTATGCAAACTAGAATGACTGATCAGCATATTGGTGGAATTGGCATTCGAGGAAATAAAGTTGAGGAAGGCATGTATATTGCAGAAGTGCTGCCGAACGGCGCAGCTGAAAAGAATGGAATCATTGCAGGGGACACTATTATTTCTGTTAATGGAGTTAGTCTAGAAGGACAAACAATTGAACAAATTAAGGCTAATATTGCAGGAGAAGTAGGCACTGTTATACAACTATCAATAAAAAAGAAGAATGGAACCATAGTAGAATATTCTTTTGAAAGAGAAGATTTAGTGATTGAAAGTGTACAATCAGAAATGTTAGATGATGGAGTGGCTTATATTTATTGCAATTCCTTTACAAGTGGTACAAATACATCGTTTGAAAAAGCAATTGATAAACATAAAGCAAATACAGATGTTTGGATGATAGATTTGAGAAATAATCCGGGTGGAAGTGCGTATACTGCACTTGAATCCGTTGGTATGTTTTTAGATACAATAAATAACTCTGTGATTGCGTATTTTGAAAATGCAAAAGATGAATATATTCCTCTATCTATTTCATCAAAGAATACAGGCCTTGTAGAGCCAGTAGTTGTTTTGACGAGTAATTATTCAGCAAGTGCTTCTGAACTTTTTGCAGGTGTAGTTAGAGATAGCAGAGCAGGCGTGATTATTGGTGATCGAACATTTGGAAAAGGGATAGCGCAGAGGGTGTTAGATAAAGAAGCTTATCCAAATTATTTTTCTGATGGTGATGCAGTGCAAATCACAACATATCGTTACTTTACAAAACGAGGAAATATTTCACATCAAATTGGGATTATTCCAAACTTGCTGGTTGATCCTCATATTGCACCTGATGTTGCTCAGCTGTTATCTGCACAAACAGGAAACAATATGTTGCGGTTAAAACTAGGCACGTGGAATTGGGATATAAATTTGGATTTGGCAACGAGTGTTGATCAATTGCCGAATTTCATTGCATTGTTAGAGGGATTACCTCCTCAAGCAGATTTATATATTACAGAGACCAATAACCAGTGGGATGAGATAACGGTGGACGAGCTTGTTGAACAGTACAATTTGACAGAGTTTCAATCGCGCTGGTTTACAGATGTGTCACATTGTGGTTATGATTTGGCAATTAATGCGCTTGGTACATATGATATTTTAAATGGCTATGGAGATGGAAAATTTGAACCTGATAAAACGATGACTCGAGCTGAGTTTTGTGCTATGCTCATTCAAGCCTTTCATTTGACGGATTTGAAAAAAGGAGTGAAGTTTAGTGATGTGCCCGAAGATGCTTGGTATGCTGACGAAGTTGGTACTGTGGCTGCATGGGGACTGATGAATGGTGTTGGAGATGGCGCATTTGATCCAGAAGAAACTTTGACGACTGAGCAAGCCATCACAGTATTGGCAAGAGCAGGCATACAATATAATGTTTTGCTGAAAGCAAAAGCAAAACAATGGAATCAGGAAGCACATCCAGAATTATCTCCATATAGTGAATGGGCACAGCAATGGGTTTGGCTTATGGGGCAATCACAAACAGATATGTTGGGACGAACAGAGAATTTGCTTTTTGATGCATATTACAATATTGACCATGAAGATCCAGTTTTGCGAGCAGAAGTTGCAGATATGCTGTTTAATTTATTGACACATGTCAATTTACTACCGTTATAATAGGTGTTGTCTTGTGATTTCTTGTGTTTTTCGTTGATTAAAATATTAGAATTATGGTATAATATTAGGCACTATATTGATTTGTGGGGTAAGATACAAATTGAAGACTGATATTTTTGGCGTAGGATTTGATGCACTTACCTACGATGAAGCGATGATAACTGGTCAAAGTTTATGTTTGGATGAAGGGTTTCATTATGTGGTAACGCCAAACCCCGAAATTGTTAATATGGCAATGGAGAATGAGTCATTTCGAAATGTATTGAATGAGGCTGATCTGGTTTTGCCAGATGGGATTGGAATTGTGTATGCAGGAAAAATATTGAATACACCAGTAAAAGAGCGAGTGCCAGGCATAGAATTTGCACAAGGAATTATGAAGTTTTTAGCTGAAGAGAAATTGCCACTTTATTTGCTTGGAGCAAAGCCAACAGTTGCGCAGCGGGCAGGGGAATTTTTGAAAGAGCAATATCCTGGTTTGGTGATATGTGGAACTGGAGATGGATATTTCAAGGACAATATGCAAGTGGTATCTGACATAAAGAATGCGAATGCTAAAGTAGTGTTTGTATGTTTAGGAGCGCCTAAGCAGGAAGAGTGGATTGCTACATATGGAAAGCAGACAGGGGCAAGCCTAATGATTGGCTTAGGAGGTGTACTAGATGTTTTTGCAGGTGATGTAAAAAGAGCACCTATTTTGTGGCAAAAACTTGGATTCGAGTGGCTATATCGCTTGTTTTCTCAGCCTGCAAGATTTGGACGCATCATGAAATTACCACTCTTTTTATTAAAAGCTATACAGTGTCGTCTAAAAGGGGGGTAGATTGATGAATCAAGAAGGTAAATTAATTGTATTGGAAGGCATTGATGGTTCTGGAAAATCCACACAAATGGAGAAGCTCTGCCAACGTCTCCAGATGGAGGGATATTCATATCGGAATTTGGTATTTCCACAATATGATAAACCCTCTTCTGCGCTAATTCATATGTATTTGAAAGGTGAGTTTGGACAAGATCCTGCTGAAGTCAATGCGTATGCGGCATCTACTTTTTATGCTGTGGACCGGTATGCATCATATAAAAAGGATTGGCAAGAAGATTATTTAAATGGCACGTTAATGGTAGCTGATAGATATACAACTTCAAATGCAGTGCATCAAACAGTGAAATTACCTGTTTTGGAACGAGAATTTTTCACTGAGTGGTTATTTGAATTCGAGTATAATAAAATGGCTTTACCTGCACCAAATTTAGTAATTTATTTAGATCTACCTGTTGAGGTATCCGCTCGCCTTATTGAACGTAGAGCAAATGACAGAGATATTCACGAAGCTGATTTGTCGTATTTAAGGCAGTGTCGAGAAGTTTCGTTGGAAATTGCGAAGCAATATGGTTGGAGCGTAATTTCAGTAGTTGATGAATTTGAGAATATGTATTCGATTGAGAAAATGCATGAAAAAATATGGCAAGTGGTGTTACCTTATTTGAAATGAGAGAAGAGAATGCAGATTGCAAAGGATAAAGCTGTTTTGCGTAAGAATATTCGCGCTCAAATCAATAAAATGAATGAATCGGAAAAAAGAATGTCGGACAAAGTGATGTTTGATTGTTTTCTCTTGCATCCAATAATAGAAAAAGCGGAAACGGTTTTGCTTTATTATGGAGTGGGAGGAGAACCTGATACGAGAGTTTTATTTGATAAGTTAATAAAAATGGGTAAACAAGTGTTGCTTCCCAGATGTATGCCAGAAAATCAAATGGAAGCGCGTATATTTACACATAATACGAAATTAATACCCAATGAATATGGAATTCTTGAACCTTCGGTAGATGCTACTTTAATTGGAAATGAGAAGATAGATTTAATTTTGTGTCCTTGTTTAGCATGTGATGAAAACTGTAATCGTTTAGGACAGGCTGGAGGTTATTATGATCGTTATTTGCAGAATTATCGGGGAGTAACGGTAGCATTTTGTAGAGACAAACTGTTGCTAAGTAGAGTTCCAACAGAAGAACACGACATACCTATGTCCTATGTGATAACTGAAACCAAAGTGCTTGTCCAAAATAAAAGTAATGATTAAGACGAAGCATCTTCGTCTTAATCAGCGAGACTAGGTACGTAAATTAGCAGCAGCCACCGCCACAACCAAATCCACAAGAGTTGTTGCCACAGCAGCAGCAAGCAACGATTAAGATGAGTACGATCCATAGGCAGTTATTGCCACCAAAATTGTTATTGCACATATCATTTTCACCTCACTTCACAACATTCTATGCAGTGAAGATATATTGGGTGATATAAATTACTTAAAAACTTTATGAGTGCTAGGAGGCTTCCATGGAAGAGAATAAAAAACCTATGCAAAGGAAGGCACAATCTGAAAACAAGTCATCAAAGAAAAGACGTGGAAGAAGAAAGATTTTTTCTAACCCATGGACATATCTTCTCTTTGTGTTTGGTGTTTCAGCAATATTGGCTGCAACGTGTTGGACAATTGCAAATGATGTACTGGCATTAAATAAAGGGGAACATAGCGCAGTCATTACTATTACAGAAGATGACAGTTTCTCAAGCATTGTCAACCAGATTGAAGATAATGGTATTATTGAATACAAATCAATTTTTAAACTATTTACTTTTGTCACTGGTGGTAAAAAGCACATTACGGAAGGAACGTATGTCCTCAACACTGAAATGGACTATCGAGCAATTATTAGTGGACTTAGTGCGCGTTCCAATCAGCGTATGACTACAGTAGTGACAATTCCTGAAGGATACAATGTTGATCAAATATTTGCATTGTTAGAAGAAAAAGGTGTTTCAACAGTAGCCAAATTGCGTGAAATGTCCAGCACGCATGATTATGCATTCTCGTTCTTAGAGGACATTCCTATTGGGAATTATAAGCGTTTAGAGGGCTATCTCTTCCCAGATACTTACGAATTTTATATGGGTGAAAATCCATTATATGTTTTGAATAAAATGCTTGTAAACTTTGATGCAAAAGTCACAGACGAAATGCGCGCTGTTATATTAGATAGAGGCTATACAATTCAAGAAATGATGATTATTGCTTCTATGATAGAAAAAGAAACAGATGGAACAGATCGTGGGAAGATTGCTTCTGTTATACGAAATCGTTTAGAAAAGCCTACAAACGAAACAGTAGGTTTTCTCAATGTGGATGCTACGCTGCAATATGTGTTACCTGATGGGGAAGAAGTGACTCAGGATCATTATCAAACACTTGAAAGTCCATATAATACTTATAAGTATAAAGGATTGCCACCCACACCAATTGCAAATCCAGGTATAGAGACTATTTTAGCAGCCATGAATCCAGATAATACCGATTATTATTACTATGCTTTGGGTGATGATGATTTGCATCATTTCTTCAAAACACATGATCAGCAAGTAGCATTTTTAGGATGGTAGAAATGAAAAAACTAGAACTTTTATCCCCTGCTGGAGATATGGAGCGCCTTGAAATGGCAATAGCTTATGGAGCGGATGCTGTTTACTTGGCTGGAGAGCATTTTGGAATGCGCTCATTTGCTGGAAATTTTGATAAAGAAAATCTGATTAAAGCATCAAAACTATGCAAGCAAACAGGTGTGGCATTGCATGTTACTTGCAACACTATGCCTCGAAATGAGGAAGTGGAACAGCTTCCTCAGTATTTAGAGTTTTTGAATGAATTAGATATAAAGGCACTAATTATGGGAGATATTGGTGTATTGAATATGGCAAAAAAATATGCTCCCAAGTTAGAGATTCATGTTAGCACGCAAGCTAGTATAGTAAACTATGAAAGTGCAATGGCGTATTATAATCTCGGTGCTAAGCGAGTGATATTAGCACGAGAGCTGAGTTTAAAAGAAATTGAGCTTATTTGTCAGCGTAAACCGAAAGATCTAGAAATTGAAGTATTTGGACACGGAGCGATGTGCGTATCATATTCTGGGCGCTGTTTGCTCTCAAACTATATGACAGGCAGAGATGCAAATCGCGGAGCATGTGCACAGCCATGTCGTTATCAGTATGATATAGTGGAAGAGAAAAGGCCTGGAGAATACTTTTCAGTGATTGAAGATGATCGTGGTACACATATCATGAATTCAAAAGATTTGTGCATGATCGATCATGTTTCTGATTTGCTAGAAGTAGGTGTTGATTCACTTAAAATTGAGGGTAGAGCAAAATCGGCATATTATACTGCAGTTGTAACAGGAGCATATAGACATGCCATAGATTGCGCAATGCGTTCCGAGCCATTAGAGCATGTATGGCGTGATGAGGTATATAAAGTTAGTCACCGGCATTATTCCACTGGATTCTTTTATGGACAGCCTGGTCAGCATACAGATCACTCACGCTATGTAAGAGAGTGGCAAGTTGTTGCTATTGTAGAAAGCTGTACGCAGGATGGAATGGCGGTATTATCCTTGCGAAATAAATTTCAGCAAGGTGATAAGGTAGAAGTTATAGGACCAAATGTAGCAGCATTAGAGTTTGAAGCACCTATGATGTATACAGAAAAAGGGACAACGATAGATGTTGTGAAAACACCGCAAATGAAATTTCAAATGCAATTGCCTAAAGCTGTACCACGACTTTCTATGTTAAGAATTGCTCGTGCGCACGCATAAATATGTGTTTATGTGATGATTTATCCTCGCATTGCCTTGACAAAGTAGGAAAATTTTCTTATAATAAAAATGTTAAAGCCATGAATTTGGCCCTTTGATAGAGATACACTCTCTACATTTTGGAGGGAGGGAAAATAAAATGTCTGAAGTTCACGTAAAAGAAAACGAGTCATTAGAAAGTGCATTGAAACGTTTTAAACGTAGCTGTGCTAAATCTGGTGTGCTTGCCGAGGTTCGTAAAAGAGAACATTATGAGAGCCCCAGCGTAAAGCGTCGCAAAAAATCTGAAGCTGCACGTAAGAATCGCAAAAAATTTAATTGATTTGAAAGCCCTGTTCTGCTGAACAGGGCTTTTTTTATTGCACATAATAGGATGCGTATAGAACTCCTTTTAATGCCTTATTAGCGACTGTAGAGCGTGAAATATTGTTTGAAAGTGTTGCCACTTGTTTTAAAGGTTCAGAATTCATTTTAAATCTTTTCATTAACACAAGAAAAAAGGTCGATAACATAAGTTATCGACCTTTTGGTTGTTTAACTATTTTAGATTATAGAACACTAAATAAAACAACTACGCCAGAGAATACGATGGATACTGTAGAACAAAGTTTGATTAGAATATTCAAAGATGGACCAGATGTATCTTTGAATGGGTCACCAACTGTGTCACCTACAACAGCTGCTTTATGACAGTCAGAGCCTTTGCCGCCGTGATTGCCTTGTTCAATGTATTTTTTCGCGTTATCCCATGCACCACCAGCATTAGACATAAATACAGCCATAACGAAACCAGTGACAGAAACACCAGCCAAAAGACCGACAACACCTGTTGGACCAAGAATAATACCAGTTAGGATTGGTACAATGATTGCAAGTAGTGCAGGCGCAACCATTTCGCGAAGAGCGCCTTTTGTACATAGTGTAACACATGCTGCATAGTCAGGATCTGTTTCACCTTCCATGATGCCAACAATTTCACGGAATTGACGACGCACTTCAACAACAATGGATTGCGCAGCAGTTTGAACTGCACTCATAGTGAATGCTGCAAATACGAAGGTGAGCATAGCACCAATGAATAGACCAACAAGGACTATTGGACTACTTAGGCTAAAATCAAGTACTTCAACTGTTTTTCTTTGAACGATGTCCATGTAGGAAACAAGCAAAGCCAAAGATGTGAGTGAAGCAGAACCAATAGCAAAACCTTTACCAGTTGCAGCAGTTGTATTACCAAGTGAATCCAGTGCATCTGTACGTTCACGTACTTCTTTTGGAAGACCAGCCATTTCAGCAATACCACCTGCGTTGTCGGCAACAGGTCCGTATGCGTCAGTTGCAAGTGTAATACCTAGAGTTGATAGCATACCAACAGCTGCGATACCGATACCGTATAGACCACGACCGAAAGAAGCAAAATCAGTGAGGTCTGTAGTACCACCTGCTGCAAAGAAGCTGACAAGAATTGCTGCAGCAACAATTAGGATGGAAGCAACAGTAGACATTAGACCTAAAGACAGACCACCAATGATAATAGTAGCAGCACCTGTTTCAGAAGCAGCAGCTAGTTTTTTGGTTGGTTTATATGTGTCAGAAGTAAAGTATTCGGTGAAATAACCGATGAGAACACCACCAACTAGACCTGAGACAATCGCAATATAAATGCCCCAGTTGTTACCGAAGTCTTTCATAAAGTAATTTGTTAATGGAGCAGCAACAATCGCAGCAAGAATAGCTGCGAGGTATGTACCTGTACGCAAGCTACCTAGTAGAGATTTTTGTGTTGCATTTTCTTTTGTGCGAACAAAGAAAGAACCAATGATGGAACAAACGATTCCACAAACTGCAAGAGCTAGTGGCAATAGCATGCCGTTGAAACCATAACCAGCAACAGCACTAAGAGCAAAAGTAGCTAAGATTGAACCAACATAGGATTCATACAAGTCAGCACCCATACCTGCAACGTCGCCTACGTTATCGCCAACGTTATCAGCAATGGTAGCAGGGTTACGAGGGTCATCTTCAGGGATTCCAGCTTCAACTTTACCAACAAGGTCAGCACCAACGTCAGCTGCTTTTGTGTAAATACCACCGCCAACACGAGCAAACAAAGCCATAAAGGAAGCACCCATGCCGTTCATAACCATGATGTTACCAATTGTAGCTGCATCAGTAATGCCTGCACCTAGGTTTAGAATGAAGAACCACAAAGTGATGTCAAGCATACCTAGACCGACAACAGTGAAGCCCATAACTGAGCCAGAAGAGAACGCTACGCGAAGACCACGGTTTAAGCTTTCAGAAGCAGCCCAAGCTGTACGAGCATTGGATCTAGTCGCGATTTTCATGCCGATGAAACCTGCCATCATGGACCAAAGTCCACCTGTTAGAAAAGCAAATGGTGTAAACTTGGAGAGCATTTCTCCGTCGCTACCAAAAGCAATGGCAATTAGTAAGATAAATACGACAACAAATACCTTACTTACAGTTGAGTACTGGTTTTTGAGAAATGCGTTAGCACCTTGGCGAATCGCATCAGCCAGTTTTTGCATAGATTCGTTACCCTCAGAGAAGGATAACACTTTGCGGCTTTGCATAAAAGCGAAAATCAATGCAAGCGCTGCTCCGACAAAGCCAATCAAAAAAAGATTTTCCACAAATGACACTCCTTTTTATTTTGTAAATTGCTTTAAAGCGTTTTTACAAACAATCAACACTCCAATTTTAGCATAATAGGCTCAATTTTCAAGGCTTAAAGAAGTATTTTCTCCTTAATATATACATTTTGACAAAATAAACGAAAAAAACAGATTATAAGGAAGGGTTTCCGTGCATGCCTACAAGGGGCAAAAAGGAAAATAACTTATAATCTGTTTCATTATTAAGAATTGCGCCAGGTAGATGGCATAAACAAAATAAGAATGGGGAATATTTCCAAACGTCCAATCAACATACATAGGGATAGTGCAATTTTACTGAGGTCGGAAAAGGTAGCGTAATTACCCATGGGACCGACGAGATCTAAACCTGGTCCAATATTGCCGATGGAGGCGAAAACAGCAGTTACTGTTGTTGTAAAAGAAAAATTATCTAAGGATACAATGAGGCAAGTTATCGCTAATATAGTTGCATGACAAGCGAAAAATACCAATACTCGCTCAATAGTAGGGTCATCGACTACTTTTCCATCTAATTTCACAACTTTGAGTGAACGTGGATGGGAAAGTTTTTTTAAATCACGACTGATTGAGCGTGACAACAAGAGGAAGCGTGAAACTTTGATGCCACCAGCTGTACTACCTGCACAACCGCCTATTACCATGAGTATTAGAAGCAGAATTCGAGAGAATTGAGGCCATAAGTTGAAATCTGCAGTAGAAAATCCAGTTGTTGAAGCGATGCTAAATACTTGGAAGGATACATAACGTAGAGTGGTTCCCAAACCTTGTTGGGTAATATCATGCGAGGAAACGAATAAATTAATTGTGATGAGTGTAATTGAGACAAATAATATTCCGATAAAAGTACGAAGTTCGTCGCTAGACAATACACTTCTGACTCGTTTTGTGACAAGCAAGAAATAATAAGAGAAGTTAATTGCCGACAAAACTATGAAAATTGAAATAATTGTATCAAATGTTGCAGAATTGTAGGCACCAATACTTGTATTCTTAATGGAAAAGCCACCAGTACAAATTGTAGCAAAAGAATGTACGATGGAGTCATATGCGGGCATTCCAGCTATGCATAATGCTACGATTTCTGCAACTGTGAGTATAACATAGATGCTATATAGTATTTTAGAAGAGCTCGAAGTTTTTGGGACAAATTTGTTTTTGACGGGGCCTGGAGACTCTGCTTGCATGATGTTGTGTGCACGCTTTCCTGCATTTGGGAGAAAAGCTAAGGTTAAAATTAAAACACCCATACCTCCAAGCCATGAAGAAAAGGAGCGCCATAAAAGAATGCCGCGAGGCAATGCTTCAATATCCGTTAAAATTGAAGCTCCTGTAGTTGTGAAACCTGATGTGATTTCAAACAAACAATCAACATAACTGTTAAAGTGACCAGAAAAATATAAGGGAAGTGAACCAAATAAACAGAAAAGAACCCAGATAGATGCAACAATGACGAAACCTTCTTTTGCAAAAAACTGACTATTAGACTTAAGGACTGAAAGTGGAATGGCAACAACCAAAATAATTGCGATGGTGTATAAGAAAGGAAGTATCGTTTCACCATAGTATAAAGCGGTAAATAAAGGCAGGAGAAGACAAGCTGATTTGAGTAGCAAGGTTCGCCCCACCATACGTAAAATCAGTTGATAATTCATATGTGAAGACTCCGTTATTTTTTATAAATGTCATTGAATGTTTTGAGTGTTTGATTTCCAGTGACAACAATGACGCGATCTCCTGCGTGAAGGGTAGTATTTCCACTTGGAATAGTGAGTTTTTCTCGACGCATAATTGCGGCAATCAATACGCCATGTTTTAAAGGTAAATCTTTGAGTGGTGTATTAAGGTGCATCGTATCTTGGTGTATTTCAAATTCTGAGACTTCCATAGCATTGTCTTCAAAACGGAAAAGAGCAACTTTTTTTATACTATCACCAGTGTTGTTAAAACTACGTACGGCACGTAATATTCGACCCACCGTAATTATTTTGGGAGATAGAATACTTTCTAAACCAGCAGAATGCGCAATGTTAATGTAGTTTTCACGATTACATTTAGCAATTACCTTTTTGATTTTTTGTTGTTGTGCATATAGAGACATAAGTAAGTTGTCTTCATCACGACCAGTCAGTGCAACAAAAGCATCATGTTTTTCAAAGTGTTCCGTTTCTAATAATTCACGGTCAGTCCCATCTCCATGCAAGACAAGAGCTTGGGGTAGTTTTTCCGACAGTGTGCGACAACTGTTTTCGCTTTTTTCGACAATTGTCACTTTTATATGCATGCTTTCTAATCGCTTGGCGAGATAATGAGAAATACGACTGCCACCGAGAATAAAGACAGAATTCACTTTTGATACAAATCTATCAAGCAAACGAAAATACTGCTGTAAACCAGCAGGAGAACCAACGACGTAAAGGCGATCGCCTATTTTGGGGATGAAATCACCATTTGGTATGATGACATCTTCACCGCGTTGTGCAGCGCAAAATAAAATTGGAAGTGATTGCAGTTTATTCGCTGAGTCACTTAAAGTTTGCCCAACAATAAAATCTTCCGCTTTTACCTGTGTACTGAGTAGTTCAACTCGTCCACGGAAAAAAGTATCAATGTTTGCTGCAGCAGGAAAGCGGAGCAAATGAGATATTTCAACTGCAGTTGAATGCTCTGGATTAATAATCATATCAATTCGCATATCTTTTTGAAGATAGGCAAGTTCATCTGTATACTGAATATCTCTGATGCGCGCTATGGTATACTTTGCGCCAAAGTGTTTAGCTACAAAAGAACAAAGCATATTAACTTCGTCTAAATTCGTAGTTGCCAGAAGAAAGTCAGCTGAATCTACCCCTGCAGATTTAAGTAAAGTTGGAGAGGCGCCATTGCCCTCAATACACATGACATCTAATGCTTCAGAAGCATGACGAATGGCTTCTTTTTTGTTATCTATGATGGTGATGTCGTGTTTTTCTCTCGATAAATGCTCAGCAAGTGTAAAGCCAACTTTACCAGCACCGACGATGATAATTCTCATGAAGTTCATCCTTTCCGGAAGACGTGCAAATTTAAACCTAAATGCGTACAGGGAACACTATACCACACTGCTTGTTTATTTGCAATTCTCTTTGAAAATATGTATGTTCATTTGAAAATAACGAGATGAGATGGTAAAATGACAGAATATAAGTGAGAAGGGAGCGTGAATATGGAGCAGTTAGATTTGAGCAAAGGTACTATTTGGAAGACATTGCTTCGGTATTCGCTACCTTTGGCCATTGCTTCACTACTACAATCTACCTATAGTATTACAGATTTGATACTGGTGGGGAGGTTTCTTGGGGAATCGGCTATATCTGCTGTGAATAATGCAGGACAGATTTTACTTATTTGCACACAAATTATTATTGGTATCACGATTGGTGGGAACATATTAATTGGACAGTTTTATGGTGCTAAAAATGAAAAAGGTCGTAGAGAGACTAATGTGACGTTATTTACCATGTCAATTTTGGCTGGAATATGTACCATTATTCTCCTCTTATTCACTGGTCGAAATATGTTAATTGCATTAGACGCTCCAGTCCTTGAGCCAGCTTGGCTATATTTAAAGATTGGTTGTTTTGGACTTTTACCAGTGTTTATGTATAATGCTTTGTCAGCAATGATGAGAGGGGTCGGAAATTCCAAGCAACCATTATATTTTGTTGGTTTAAGCTCCCTTTTAAATATTGTCTTTGATATTGTGTTTTTGGGATACTTTGGATGGGGAGTTACGGGTGTTGCGTGGGCGACGGTGATGGCACAGACAGTATCATTTATTATGAGTATAATTTATATTCTCAAACATAAAGATGTTTATTTTTTGTCATTAGACAATCTATACATAAAAAAAGAAAAGCTCAAAACAATGCTTCAGCTTGGGATTCCGACTGCAGTACAAATGACCATTGTGGGACTTTCCTGGGTGTTTATGTTATATCTAATTAATGACTACGGTGTTGAAGCATCAGCAGCTAGTGCGATTGTGGTACGCATTAAGGATTTTGCCCTATTGTTTACACTGGCGATGTCTACTGCAACCTCAACAATGGTTTCACATTGTTTGGGGGCAGGTGATTTTGACCGTGCAAAACATAGTGTTTATGTTGCTATGGGAATTACAGTGGCAGTGGCAATTGTCATTGTTGTAGGGGTAGAAGTGACAGCACCTTATTTAGTTTCGATATTTAAAACTGATTTGCATACCGCGCAATTGGCAATTCTCAATTTAAGAATTGAAATCATTGCACAAATATTCTTTGCTAGTTTTATGATTTATCATTCACTGGCAATTGGAGCAGGGCATACGATGTTTGTATTGTTTTCTAGTGTGACAAATTCCATTTTGGTGCGTGTGATATTGGCGGTGATATTTGAAAAATCATTTGGACTGGTCGGAATATATTGGGCATGTATGATTGGACCAGCAGCTTCTATCCCACTTGGATATTTTTATGTGAAATCAAATATTTGGCGACGCAGTCTTGTGCTCAGTCATGAAAACGCTTGAAGTATTACTTCAAGCGTTTGTTTTTTTGATATAAATTATTTCATCAAAAGATACATGACAGCTTTTTGCACATGGAGGCGATTTTCTGCTTCATCAAATATTTCGTTAGCATGCGCATCGAAGACTTCAGCTGTGATTTCTTCACCCCTGTGGGCTGGTAAGCAATGTTGAATCATGACATCTGGTTTTGCAACATCTAGAAGTTCATCATTGACTTGAAAACCTTGGAAAGCGAGTTGGCGAGACTTGGCTTCTTCCTCTTGTCCCATTGATGCCCATACATCGGTGAAAATCACATCAGCATCACGTGCGGCATCCATAGGGTTTGTTGTGAGCGTAAAGCTTGCATCTTTGACTGTAGCGGCAAAATCTAATACTGACTGATCTGGTTCGTAACTAATAGGTGTTGCAATAGAAACATTCATTCCGCATTTTAATGCACCTACAATGATAGAGTTTGCCATGTTATTTCCATCACCGATGTAACATACGTTGAGCCCCTGCAATTTACCTTTATATTCTCGAATGGTAAGCAAATCAGCGAGAACTTGACAAGGGTGGAAAGAGTCTGTGAGGCCATTGATAATTGGGATGGTTGCATATTGAGCGAGTTTTTGAATATCTTCATGTGCAAAGGTGCGAATCATGATTGCATCGCAGTAACGTGATAGCACACGAGCAGTGTCTTCAATTGGTTCGCCACGACCAATTTGCGAGTCGCTACCTGATAGATATAAACCATGCCCACCAAGCTGATAGATACCAATTTCAAAGGAAGCTCTGGTGCGAGTAGAGTTTTTGACAAAAATCATTGCCAAAGTTTTTCCATCTAAATATCGATGTTGCTCTCCGTTTTTTTGTTTTTGCTTTAAATCAGCAGCTGTATCTAATATTGTAATAATTTCATCTTGGGAATAATCTAGCAATGTAAGTAGATGTTTTTGCATAGGAAATATCATCCTTTCTCGTTGTAAGATATCATTCGAAAATCATAGTACCGATGCCCTTGTGTGAGAGTAGTTCAATTAAAATAGAATGTGGAATTCTACCATCTAATATATGAGTGCGTTTGACTCCATTTTGAACTGCTGAAACACAGCAATCTACTTTGGGAATCATACCACCACTGATGATGTCGCTTTCCATTAGTGAAGAGACTTCATTGAGGCGAATTTGAGGGATAAGAGTAGATTCATCGCTAGGATCTTTTAGAACCCCACGAACATCTGTGAGCAGAATTAGTTTTTCTGCTCCAACGGCTACGGCAAGTTTGGATGCTGCTGTATCAGCATTGATATTGTATACGTTGTCTTGGTCAGTAGCCTGAGCAATGGTCGCAATAACAGGGATATAACCGCTAGACAGACAGTCGTTTACAATATTGGGGCAAACGTGGGTGATGTCACCCACGAGACCATATTTGGGGTCAAGCTGTTTTGCCTTAAATAGATTTCCGTCTAAACCACATAGACCCATTGCTTTGGCGCCCGCGCGATTGATATTGGAAACAAGTTGTTTATTCACCTTACCACACAGAACTTGTTGAACGATGTCCATAGTTTGCTCAGTGGTGTAACGCAGGCCGTCTACAAAATGTGATTCAATATTGAGTTTTGATAACATCTGACCGATTTCAGGACCGCCACCATGTACCATGATGACGCGAATGCCAACCAGATGCAATAAAATTACATCGGTGATGACAGCGTCTCGTAAATCTTCTGAAATCATGGCATTGCCACCGTATTTGACCACAATCGTTTTTCCGCAGTATTTTTGAATATAGGGTAGCGCTTCAACAAGTGCGGTTGCACGATCGGTGTAGTTTTGGATTTGTTCTAATTGTTCCATGGGTACTACCTCTTTCTACTTAACTTCTATAATCACCATTGATTTTGACATAATCATAGGTGAGATCACAACCCCAACAAGTTGCTTTTTCGGTACCTTCTTTCATAGAGACAATAATTTCGATTTCCGTGTCAGAAAGAACAGTTTTTGCGAGAGTTTCGTCAAAATCGAGCCCAATTCCATCTTGACAAACGCGTATGGTTCCTGAGGGAGAGATAAAGGAAACATCAATTTCCTCTGGATTGAATGTCGCACCTGAATAACCAACTGCACACAATACTCGTCCCCAGTTGGCATCTGAGCCAAACATGGCTGTTTTAACGAGGCTAGAGCTCACGACAGATTTTGCCATCGATTCTGCTTTTTCTTCTGTTTCGGCATTCAACACTGTGCAAGAAATGAGACGACCAGCACCTTCACCATCGCGCGCAATTTGTTTTGCTTCATATTCAAAGACATTATAAAGCGCCTCATAAAAATGATCATAGTCTTTGCTGCCTTCTACAAGTGGAGAGTTGTTGGCTTTTCCATTGGATAGAAGTAAACAGCAGTCATTTGTTGAACAGTCACCGTCTACAGTGATTCGGTTGAATGTTTTGGCAACGATAGAACTCAACATGTTTTGTAACACAGGCTTATCTATTGCACAATCGGTTGTAACAAAACAAAGCATAGTTCCCATATTGGGATGAATCATACCTGAACCTTTGGCAATTGCGCCTATGGTTACCGTTTTACCATCTAATTCAAGGGAAATGGCAATTTCTTTTGTGATAGTGTCGGTTGTTAAAATGGCTTGGCTGGCATCAGCAGAACCATCTTTGGACAGTGCTTGTACCGCATTGGGAATCCCAGCTTCAATTGCATCAATATTAAGAGTGACGCCGATGACGCCTGTTGATGCAACTGCAAAGTCCTCAGGGGATAGTTGTGTTGCTTCAGCAACTTTTTGAGCCATTTTAGTTGCATTTTCCATGCCTTGTGGTGCGCATGCATTCGCATTACCACTGTTTACAAGGATGCCACGTAAATGACCATCTTCTAAGTGTTTTTGAGTTAGATGGATAGGAGCTGCTTTCACTTGGTTTTTTGTATAGACACCAGCTGCGACACAGTCGCAATCTGAAAAAATCACAGCAAGGTCATTTTTTTTATTTTCTGAGGACTTAACACCACAGTGAACCCCAGAAGCAGTAAAGCCAATTGGAGCGGAAACTCCACCTGTAATCTGTTTCATAAATTGTACCTCCTTGGAATAGCGATTAAACTAGTTTAAGTCCAGTTAGTTCATCAAAACCGAGCATGAGATTCATATTTTGCACGCTGGCACCAGATGCGCCTTTGCCAAGATTATCAAACAAAGCTGTCAGCATAGTTTGGTCATTGTGTCCTGAAACCACGATATCTAAACGGTCAGTACCTGATAGCGCATTGGCTGAAAGGTTTTGTGTTGTTTCTTCAAATGGCATTACATGAATGAGTTTACTATTTTGATAATAATCTGATAGTATCTGGTGAATGGTAAGCGCAGTTGGTTTTGTTGGCAACAAATGATTGTGTATCATGATGCTGGTAGCCATGCCTTTATATATATCTGCAAGAATGGGTGAGAAAATGGGGGCAAAACTAAGTTTTGCTACTGATTGCATTTCAGGCAGATGTTTGTGTTGCAACTGTGTTGCATAAATGGTAGGGGCATTGAGAGAATGTGGGCGATTATCCGCTTCATATTCCGCAATGAGTGATTTTCCACCACCAGAGTAGCCTGTGATGGAATGACACGTGAGAGGATAATCATGTGGTAGCACACCAAGCTCTACAAGTGGTGCAACCAAGCACAAAAAGCCTGTAGCATGACAACCAGGATTCGCCAAACGGCTGGTAGTCTCAATTTTCTCTCGTAAGCCTGATAATTCAGGAAAACCATAAACCCATTGAGGGTTGGTGCGATGCGCTGTAGATGCGTCAATGATTTTTGTATTTGGATTTGTAACTAGAGATACTGCTTCACGAGCAGGACCATCAGGCAGACAAAGAAAAGCAAGATCGGCACTGTTTAAACACTCTTGACGTGCTTGGGTATCTTTGCGTTTCTCTGCATCGATGGTGATTAATTCGATATCATTTCGATTGGCCAGTCGATCATATATTTGTAACCCTGTGGTTCCTTCTCGTCCATCTATGAAAATTTGAGGTTTCATATTATTCACGTTCCTTTATGAAACTTTTGATGGATTCAATTTGTTGTTTAACTGAAGATGAAGCTGGACCACCAAAAACGTTTCGACCTTCGACACATGCTTCTAGACTTAAGTTTTCATAAATGTCATTGTCAAATAAAGAAGAAATCTCTTTGTAGTCTTCCATTGGTAGGGTTTCTAAAGTGCTGCCTGTTCGGATGCAACGATCTACCAATTTGCCGACAATGCCATATGCTTCGCGGAAAGGCATACCTTTCTTTGCTAAGTAGTCAGCGCAGTCAGTTGCAGTGATGAATCCACCTGCTGCTGCATTGCGCATAGGTGTTCGTTTGACAGTAAGAGTATCTAACATGGCTGTAAACACTGGTAGGCAAAGTGTGACAGTATCTATCGCATCAAATACAGGTTCTTTATCTTCTTGCATGTCTTTGTTATAGGCAAGCGGGAGACCTTTCATCACGGTGAGGAGTGAGATGAGTGAGCCGTAAACACGTCCTGTTTTACCACGAACCAATTCAGCAATATCAGGATTTTTCTTTTGTGGCATGATAGAAGAACCGGTTGCATAGGCATCATCTAGCTCAATAAATTGGAATTCCCATGAACACCATAAAATGATTTCTTCTGAAAAACGAGATAAATGCATCATTAAAATAGAACAAGCTGATAAAAATTCCAAAGCAAAGTCTCGATCGGATACGGCATCTAGGGAGTTATCCATTGGTTTTGTAAAACCGAGTAATTGAGCAGTTCGGTCACGATCGATTGGATGTGTTGAGGTAGCGAGTGCACCAGCACCTAAAGGAGATTCATTCATGCGATCAATACAATCTTCAAAACGAGTGAGATCTCGTCGGAACATGTTTGCGTATGCCATCATGGTGTGCGCAAAAGTTAATGGTTGCGCACGCTGTAGGTGTGTATAACCTGGCATAACAGCATCGATGTTGTTTTCAGCTTGTTTTACGAGAGTAGACTCAAGTCTTAAAATCATAGATATGATTTCATTAATTTGTTCTTTTACATAAAGTCGAAAATCGACAGCGACTTGGTCGTTTCTACTACGACCTGTGTGGAGACGCTTGCCTGCTTCGCCGATTTTTTGCGTGAGAAGCACCTCCATATTCATGTGGATATCTTCGTTGTCTTCGGAAAACTCGATAACTCCAGATTCAACTTCTTCTAAAATGGTGCGAAGACCATTGACAATTTGTTCTGCTTCGGTTTGGGCAATTATGCCTTGTTCGCCCAGCATGGTTGCGTGTGCAATGGAGCCCGCGATATCTTGGCGATAGAGTCTAGCATCAAACGATATGGAGGAATTAAAGTCATTAACTTGAGAATCTACGTCTTTTTGGAATCGTCCTGACCAAAGTTTCATAATGATAGGTCCTTTCTATGCATAATGGAGGTTGAAATGAATACAGGTCCGACATAGGCGTTTTGCCTGTCAGACCTGCATAGTTTAGTCATGTAAAGACAGATTATTTTTTCAAAATACCTTGTTTTTTCATGGCTTGCACTTTGAGTGGTAGACCAAATAGATTAATAAAGCCTTGTGAATCCATTTGATCATAATCACTTTCTTCAAAGGTAGCAATGTCTTCTGAATATAAAGAATATGGTGAGGTGACACCTGCATTGATGATGTTACCTTTATATAGTTTTAGTTTAACTGTACCAGTAACAGTTTCTTGTGTGACATCAGCAAATGCAGAAAGTGCTTCACGAAGTGGTGTGTACCATTTACCGTCGTAAACCAATTCACCAAAAGTAATGGCTAAGCGACTTTTTTCGTGTAGAGTGTCTTTATCTAATGTAAGGGTTTCAAGAACGTTATGGGCATGATATAAAATGGCACCGCCTGGTGTCTCATATACACCACGGCTTTTCATGCCAACTAATCGGTTTTCAACTAAGTCAAGAAGTCCAACACCGTTTTTTCCGCCAATGTCATTGAGCGTGCGGATGATATCAGATGCTTTCATTTTTTTGCCGTCGACAGAGATAGGGGCGCCTTTTTCAAAGTCAATGGTGACATATGTTGGTTCATCAGGTGCTTGCATAGGGGAAACACTCATTTCCAGAAAGCCATCTTTTTCATAAGTTGGTTCATTTGCAGGATCTTCCAAGTCAAGACCTTCATGGCTTAAATGCCATAGGTTTTTATCTTTAGAGTAGTTTGTTTCGCGGTTGATTTTGAGTGGAATATTATGTGCTTCAGCATACTCAATTTCATCTTCTCGACTTTTCAATTCCCATGTTCTCCATGGTGCAATAATGCCCATTTGTGGAGCAAAAGCTTTGATTGCAAGTTCAAAACGAACTTGATCGTTGCCTTTACCGGTGCATCCGTGTGCGATAGCATCAGCGCCTTCTTGTAGAGCAATTTCCACAATGCGTTTTGCAATGATTGGTCTTGCGAAGGAAGTTCCAAGTAGATAACCTTCGTAATTGGCACTCATTTTCATGGTAGGAACAATATATTCATCTACGAATTCATCGGTGAGATCTTCTATATATAGTTTAGAAGCGCCTGTTTTGATTGCCTTTTCCTCTAAGCCATCTAGCTCACTGCCTTGTCCTACATCAGCAGAAACAGCAATGACTTCGCAGTTGTTATAATGTTCTTTCAGCCAAGGGATCATGACAGATGTGTCTAAACCGCCGGAATAGGCAAGAACAATTTTTTTATATTCGGACATATAATTTTCCTCCAACAATGTTAAAAATCGTAAATAATCTATTGGAATATAATATAGCACTTATTTTTTGAAATGGCAAGAGGTATGCAATAATAATTAAAAATTTATTCACATAAATCAAATATATCATAATAAATATTCATAAATATGTGTATTTTTTGATATATCATAATAAATATTCATAACTGCGATTGGTTTTTAGTTAACGAAATATTGAAGGTTATGACGGATTAAGTAGGTTCTAACAAAAAAATGCAATTAAGTTCATAAAAAGTATTGACAAAAGCAAATTATTGATTTAGAATATGAAAGCACTGTTCGTGAGAGCGGTTCACATGCGGATGTGGCGGAATTGGCAGACGCGCTAGATTTAGGCTCTAGTGTTGCGAGACGTGAAGGTTCAAGTCCTTTCATCCGCACCAAAAAGTCATGTGTGAGTATTATATTCACACATGACTTTTTTTGTTTTTCTAATTTTTGTAGATGTAAGAAAGAGAGATGATTATCTATTCTTTCTGTGTTTGTTAAAAACATCCGTTATTGTATTATTAATGTATAGATTTATTCTGAAATATGAAGATTTGAGTAGAATTTTTTGATTTTAGCTTTGTTTGTAGAAATAACTTTTATTAGAAGTTTATGAAATAGTAAGTAATCACGTATAAGAAGCATGCATTATAGTGTATTCTAAAATGTATGCTTTTTTTCTTTATTGTTAAATAATTAGAATATTATTATGAAAGCGTTGTAAAAACAACAGACTAGTGTAGAGTAGAATAATATAATGCAAACAGATAAAAACATCAGAAGTTTTTGTAAATGTGCATTGTGATAGTTTCTGCTCATTTACGCATATTAAGACTGTATGAAAATTTGGAGGTAATGATTATGGAAAATATGTATTGTTATCAGTGTCAAGAAGCAGCAGGGAATGTCGCATGTGTTTCAATAGGAGTTTGTGGAAAAAAACCAGTAGTGTCAAAAAACTTGGACTCACTAAAATATGTTGTAAAGCAACTAGCGCAAGCTGTAAAGTCTGATGTGATTAATAAAGATCTGCTAAATGAAGTGGATACCTTTATTATGAATAGCTTGTTTAAATGCATTACAAATGGGAATTTTGACAGTGATGATATTACCAAAACAGTCAATTTAGGTGGCAAATTATACCGACAATTGACAGGTGAAATGGTAGATTTTAATGCGTTGAGTGAAAAGGGAAATCCGCTCGATACTAAAGATGAAGATATTCGCTCGGCACGAGAAACGGTTTTATATGGACTTATGGGCATGGCTGCTTATCACGAACATGCTGTGAATCTAGGTTATAAATCGGAGGCTGTGTTTGAATTTACCAGACGTGCACTTACGGCTCTTTTAGATGACAGCATTGATTTGATGGGATATGTGGCGCTCATAGACGAAACTGGAAAATATGGTGTTGAAGTGATGGCTCTACTTGATGGAGCAAATACGGGAACTTATGGAACGCCTGAAGTGTCAAAAGTTCCAATCGGCACATTTGATAAGCCTGGAATTTTGATTTCGGGGCATGATTTGCACGATTTAGAAGAACTACTCAAACAATCTGAGGGATCTGGTGTTGACATCTATACACATAGCGAGATGTTACCAGCGCATTATTATCCAGAATTAAAGAAGTATTCTCACCTTGTTGCAAACTATGGAAATGCATGGCACAAACAAAAAGAAGAGTTTGAAACATTTAATGGACCAATTTTGTTTACGACAAACTGCTTGGTGCCACCAAACAAAGAAAATACCTATAATGATAGAGTATATGTTACTGGTGATACTGGAATGCCGGGGTGGAAAAGAATTAAAACACGTTCTGATGGAGTAAAAGATTTCAGTGAAATTATAGAACAAGCCAAAGGGTGTAAGCCACCAACTCAAATTGAAACTGGAGAAATTGTGGGTGGATTTGCACATGGACAAGTTCTTGCTTTGGCAGATGCTGTTGTAGATGCTGTAAAAACAGGCGCTATTAAAAAATTCGTTGTTATGGCAGGCTGTGATGGACGTTTTAAGCAAAGAAATTATTATACTGATTTTGCTCAGCAATTACCAAATGACTGTGTGATTTTGACTGCAGGTTGTGCTAAATATCGTTATAACAAGTTGAACCTTGGTGATATTGGTGGCATTCCAAGAGTGTTGGATGCAGGGCAATGTAATGATTCTTATTCTTTGGCTGTCATTGCTTTGAAATTAGCTGAGGTCTTTGATTGTGGTGTGAATGATTTGCCAATTGCATATAACATTGCATGGTATGAACAAAAAGCAGTAATCGTTTTGCTAGCTCTTTTGCATTTAGGAGTAAAAAACATTCATGTTGGACCAACGCTACCTGCGTTTTTGTCTAATAATGTGGCAAATTTCTTAATTGAAACGTATGGATTGGGTACTATTTCTACAGTTGAGGAAGATATTGAAAAAATGATAGGTTCCAATTCTTGAATTTTCTGTTTGAATTTAAGCAAATATTAGGAATGAGTTGCAAAAGAAAATTGGCATTGTATTTCAGAATTGCATAACGGGTATACATTCATTTACTGAGGATATACTAGTTTTGAGGTGATTGAAATGGCAAAAGCAGGTATGAGAAGACCGGGAGAGAAACAGCCACATGGAACCGAAAGCAATCATATACCACATAGTTTAAAAAATGATATGTCGCCTGTCCCTGAAATTCAGGGTAAAGCAAAGGCGGGAAAAGAAAAAGCGAAACCTATGTAATGGCAAAAAAGTGCCTCCAACGTATCAATCGAAGGAGGCACTTTTTTTATTTTTTGGAGAGAGTCTTTATAAAGTTTGGATATCCTCGATGAGAGTATCTACATTTTCTTTGGTTGTCGCCCAGCTGGTGCAAAAGCGATATACAGCTTTATCATCCTCTAGTTCTTCCCAAAAGCAAAAAGAGTATTTTTGTTCAAGTTTATTGACTTGTTCTTGGGTCAATATAGGAAATTGTTGATTTGTTGCAGAATTTATATACATAGGAATGTTATGTTGTAAGAAGGCTTCTTTAATTTTTATAGAGAGGTGATTTGCGCTTTTTGCTATATCAAAATAAAGTGTTTCTTCAAAAAGGGCAGAAAATTGAATCCCTAATAGTCGACCTTTTGCCAGTAAAGCGCCGTTTTGTTTGATGAAATAGCGGAAATCCTCTTTTAAAGCGTCGCTTGTGATGACAACTGCTTCTCCGAATAATGCGCCTACTTTTGTGCCACCAATATAAAATACATCGCATAAGTTTGTGAGATCAGATAGTGTGAGGTCATTGCCTTCTGCAGTTAAACCATAGCCTAACCGAGCACCATCTAGAAATAGGGGTAAATTATGTTTGCGACAAACTTCACTGATGCGACTGAGTTCGGTTTTTGAATAAATGGTGCCACACTCAGTTGGGTTTGAAACATATACCATTCCTGGTTTGACTGTGTGTTCTTTTTTGCTATCGTTTATATGTGAGAGGTAAGTTTCTTCTATTTGCTTGGATGTTAGTTTGCCATCATCTGAAGGTAAAGCCAAAACTTTATGTCCGCTTAATTCGATTGCGCCGGTTTCATGTGTGTTGATGTGACCTGAGACTGCGCTAATTACGCCTTGATGAGGGCGTAGAATAGATGAAATTACGGTTTTGTTTGTTTGAGTTCCGCCAACTAAAAAATGAACGTCAATGTCATTTGTATTACAATGCTGTTTAATTAGCAGCTTTGCCTTTTCGCAGTATTTATCTGTACCATATCCTTCTAGTTGCTCCATATTGCTTTTGATAAGGGATTCTAGTATTTTGGGGTGTGCGCCTTCTAAATAATCGCAATCGAAATATATCACTGTTTGGTCACCTCTAAAAGTAGTTTATTTATATGTAGTTTATTTATATAAAGTCATATCTGTTTTTAGCTATTTACTCTACCCATGGTGCATTAGTACCAAGGGTGGATTAGCTTACGTCATTGTATTATTTATTATCTATCTTAGCTAGTTGTGGTGTTATTGACATCTTTTCATCATCTCCGCTTTGATGGGGGATACTTTCGAAATGATGAATTGTTCCAACGGAGGTTTTACTTAGATTTTCTGCAGATACACTGAGACTAACGTAAGTTTCACTATTATATGTTACAACTCTAAATAATTTATCATGAAAGTCGAAGTTTGTAAATTAGGTGACGTAAGTAAGGCTGAAAAGAATATCTAAAATTTATTCAAATATTAAAAAAATGCGAATAATTCATGAGATTAGCAGAGTTTCGTTTAATGTTACGTTTCGGTAGTGAAAAACAGTTTATTAGAGAAAGTTTTCATATTAGAGCCAAAAAGTAAGTGTAAAATGATAGTGTGGTGTTATTGGGGGTTATTTAATAAAGAAGGAGGAGGTATTGGGTGAAGTGCAAGATAGAAATATGAGAAATGTAAAAAAATCTAAATGGCTTTTGAGTGAATATTTGACTGCATTGTAGATGCTGTAAAGAATTTGTTTTAGAATGAAATATTGAAGCAAAGAGAGTTGAAGGTGATATACCTTTGACTCTCTTTTTTGCAAAATTGTTTGAAAGAGGAAAATATTATGAGAAAATTATATAACTATACGAATCAAATCCTTGACATCGCAAAAGCAAACAACGTAGACACAGGTGTAGGTATGGACATGTTTCTTGCGGATATCCGAAACTATCCTGATAAATGCTTGCCATTCTATGAAGGTGCAAAAGATGTAGATTGGGACGCACTGAAACAAGAACTTACTGACCTCGAATCTAGCAAGAATGAATTTTCTGTATTTGTGCGTGAAAACTACGATAAGATTGTGGCTCTCCGTAAAGCTGGTCAGTTTGACGCAGTGCTGGAAATGGCAGGAAAGGTATGAAACTAAGGCAATGCATTCTGACCGAGAATGATTGTTTTAAGGCCGGCAAAACTATTAAATCAAGAGGAATAATGGTGCATTCGACTGGGGCCAATAACCCCAGTCTTGCACGTTATGTTCAGCCTGATGATGGTCAGCTTGGTCACAACCGATACAGCAACCACTGGAATAGGCGTGTAGGTTTGGGTGTCCATGCATTCATCGGAAAACTTGCAGATGGAACAGTTGCAACTTATCAGACATTGCCGTGGGATCACAGAGGATGGCATGCAGGAAAAGGGTATAAAGGTTCAGCAAATAACACGCATATTTCGTTTGAAATCTGTGAGGATGGATTGCATGATGCGAATTACTTCAATGTAGCTTATAAAGAAGCTGTGGAGTTGACAGCGCATCTATGCGAGCTATACGGACTTAACCCTCTGCAAGACGGTGTAGTGATATGTCATAGTGAGGGACATGTTAGAGGGATTGCCAGTGGACACAAAGATGTGATGCACTGGTTTCCGAAGCATGGCAAAAGTATGGATAGTTTTAGAAAGGATGTGGCGAAGGCTGTGGAAGATAAGAAAAAAATGACGAAAGACGAAGCGAAAGCAATTGTAAAAGAAAAAACAGGTCTAGCAGATACTACAATTCAGTTTCTTGCTGATGATTACCGTTATGGTGATGAACTGATTGTGAAATTAGCATCGGCTATGGTTTA
>DAOUQJ010000017.1 GCA_030625685.1 Oscillospiraceae bacterium | reverse complement strand
GGCCTGATGGGCCGCTTGGTCCTTCTGGGCCTGATGGGCCTGATGGGCCGCTTGGTCCTTCTGGACCCGATGGGCCGCTTGGTCCTTCTGGGCCTGATGGGCCGCTTGGTCCTTCTGGGCCTGATGGGCCGCTTGGTCCTTCTGGGCCTGATGGGCCGCTTGGTCCTTCTGGGCCTGATGGGCCGCTTGGTCCGCTTGGTCCTGGCGGACCCGGACAACACCAACAACACGGACAACAACATGGGCAACAACAGCGTGCGCAGTCCTCCCAAAATTTTTTCATATAATAATCTTTATTTTTCAAACTCAAATCACCTCACCTAATCCTTACATTTTATGATTAGAAATATTTGAGTGTTCTAGATTATGTATTAAACCCCCAAGTCTATTACTCTTATCAGACTACATTATTAAATCTAACCTAATGTTCGACTTAATTCATTAAATAATTAATAGTAAAATCAGTTACTATTTTACTGATAAACTTAAACAATAGAGGAGTAATAGTTCAATGATTAAAAGAGTATTTACATTAATTCTAACTCTAAGTATTTTGAATGGATTCTATATAACAAGCTTTGCATCTCAAATTGAGCCTATGTTAAAAATATGGTTATATGCACCAAAATTTATGCTAAGCTCACTTGAGGACGTATTATCTTATGGAGTTGCATATACAGATTCCAATGGAGTTCAAAAATTGATTACTATTACCGGAAATGATGAAACATTAGGAAAATATGTAAACAATAGAGAATTTCACATACCAGCTAGTCAAATAGAAAACAAGAATATAGATTATGCTTATGTAACTGTGTCTATAAAAACAGAAGTAGGAAAATATGAAAACAGAACATATTATTATAAAAGCGATGGCACTTCAAGTTTGTTTAAAGAAAAGTTTAGTTGGGAGCAAAATCAAGACAAATCCATACTGATATATCTGGACTCACTTTATGTGGTAACAATAAAAAATGATAAAGATGTTAATGATTACTATATTAAGCCTTCAACAGAAAAAGCAATAAATAAACCCAATGATAACTATGAGTGCGAACGAGGAGAGCGCGTCTTCTTCGATATGGAAAACAAAAATGTAACAGTAATTTGCAAGGATGATCATGTTTATCTTCCAATCAGATCAATGGCTGAATTATTTGAATTTGACGTAAGATATTTGCTTGAAGATAATTATACAAAAGTAGAAATTAAGAATACTAACACCAATACACATTTAGTTTTAAAAACTGGATTTGATTCATATTGTAAAGATGGAATTAATCATTTTTTCGATGATGATATGAAACCCTTCATATCTCAAAAAAACATATACGTTCCAGTAAGAATTTTAGAAACCTTAGGAATAGGTGTCGAATATAATTCATATGATCAAATGATTTATATCAAACCACGTTCTTATAGAACTAATTTCACAAAACATGATGGGGGAACATACTCTATCTCTTTCCCCAGGGACTGGGTTCTAGAATTACTTCCTGATACGTCTATAGCCTTTAAAAAGTCTAATGATAAAGTCGGTTCTTTCAAGATAATGGACTATGACCCGACACTGCCTCTCTCTCAGTTTGAAGGAAATGATTCCAAAACGCTAGTTACTAAACAACTAGATGGTTTCAGGTATCCAACGACGAAAGTTATAATACGACGCACTCAACCTTCGGCGTGTTATGATACTTGCTATGTTGACGAACTTTACATATACCTGATACCTGAAAAAAGTAAATTTGCATATACTTTATGCTTCGATTTATCTAAAGTAAATGAAGAAACAGCGATTGAAATTGCAGAGAATATCACAATCAAAACTTATCCAATGCAGATACACAATATTGCCGAAAAATGGGCAGAAGCGGTCAAAAATGAAGATGGAAAAGCTCAGTATAATTTACTGAGTGCAGAGCGTAAACTTGCAATTTATGAAGATTATGCAGCATGTCATTGGAAAAACACCATATCCATTCCATGTGTAGAGAGTTATTCTGTACGTGCAAGAAGTAACGAAGCAACAATCACTTATACATACACAGATGCTACCGGTTCAGTCAGTAAATATTATCAAACACTTATATTTATAGAGGAAAATGGATCTTTTTATATTGACTATTTTACTCAGCCGAAAAAACAGAGTTGAGTGATCGAATAGAAATATAATTGTAACTATAAACGAATAAAGTCCACTTTAGATACGCAGTCCAATTAACTTTCAATATATTCTTTTCAATGTTAATTCGAAAAACGCTATATTGAACTTAGGCTATCGTAAACTACTTCTTTACTGAGTAAAGGATACTTCAATATATTTAATACAAATATTTCACCAAAAGCAAATTTTTGAACGTCTAATTATCTTATTTGAACATATAAAAAAGCTGTGCAATATAATATTGCACAGCTTTTTGGCACATTAAATAAAACTTAGAATAGTGGAACTACTGCTCCATCATAGCTTTCATTAATAAAGTCACGAACTTTTTCTGATTTCATTGCATCGATTAGTGCTTGCACCAATTCATTTTCCTCATTGCCTTCTTTAACAACAAGAATATTAGCGTAAAGTGCTGCAGCTTCAGATGTTCCATCTTCAATTGCAATAGCATCGTCAGCTACACTCAAGCCACCTTGAATTGCGTAGTTACCATTAATAACTGCCATATCAACAGAACCCAAAGTGCTTGGTAGTTGAGCAGCTTCCATTTCTACGATGTCAATGTTAGCAGGATATGTTTCAACAATATCAAGTTTTGTGGCTTTAAGTCCTACACCTTCTTCAAGTTTGATGATACCTTGTGCTTCAAGCAGAAGTAGTGCACGTGCTTCGTTAGAAGGATCATTTGGCACTGCAATTTTTGCTCCTTCAGCAAGTTCTGCAACTGATGCTACATTGCCTGGATACAATCCAAATGGTTCGTAATGAATGTTAGCCACATTAACCAAATGTGTATCATTGTCATCGTTAAATGATTCTAGATATGCAACATGTTGAAAATAGTTAACCATTACATCGCCAGATTCAGTAGCTGAATTTGGTTGAATATAATCTGTGAATTCAATGATTTCAAGTGTGATACCATCTTCTGCTAAAATTTCTTTCGCGACTTCAAAAATCTCTGCATGTGGAGCTGGTGTTGCCGCTACTTTAATTGTCTTTTCGCTTTCCTGACTACAGGATACAAGCAGTGCTAAGGATAATGCTAATCCCAATGCTAGTGTCAAAAACTTTTTCATTTTTCATTTTCCTTTCTTTCTGTGCAAAATTCTTTTATCACTTTTTACAGTCAACTTCAAACCAATTGACTGAAAAATTTGAACTAAAATGACGAGTATGATAACCGCTAATAACATAACATCAAATCGATAGCGGTATAAACCATAGTTAATCGCAACTTTACCCAAACCACCACCGCCAATGATGCCAGCCATAGCACTATAACTCAATATCGTGGTGAGAGATATTGTGGCTCCCGAAAAAAGGGATGGTTTACTTTCAGGTAACATCACCTTTGTGACTATTTGCCATGGAGAACATCCCATAGATTGCGATGCTTCAATGACACCTTTGTCAACCTCACGCAAAGAGCTTTCCACCATACGAGCAACAAAAGGAAACGCAGCAATGATAAGCGGCAAGAGGGATGCTATGGTTCCAATTCTCGTACCAAAAATCACACCCGATAGCGGAAGCACCATAATCATCAATATCAAAAAAGGAATAGAGCGAAGGAAGTTCACAATTAGGTCAATAATTTTCATAAGACCTGATGGCAATTCCATAAGCCCACCTTTTTCACCTACTACCAACAATATACCCAGTGGCAAACCAATGATATAGGCAAACACTGTAGAAATAATGGCCGAGTACAAAGTTTCATAGATTTCTTTGGGCATGGTTGGAAGCACTTTTATAATATCTTCACTTAAAAAGTTTTGCAAAAACTCTATCATATTACTCAGGCACCTCCTCAACATGAATGCCATCTTGACTTTTTATATAAACCATAGCACGATCTGCTTGTACTTGGTCTTTTGGCAAGCCCAACAACATATAGCCATACGCTTTACCATCAATATTCTTGGTATCTGCACCTAAAATATTGACCTTTACTCCACGGTCAATTGCCAGCGAAGCAATGAGTGGCTCATACGCTGTACCACCATCAAATACAACACGAATCACTCTGCTGTCTTTGAGTTGTGCTATCGAAGCAAATGGCATATCACCATCGCTCTTAGGCATAATGAGCTGTCTAGCAATTTCGCTTTTGGGGCTTGTAAATACATCTGCCACATTCCCAAGCTCTACTATTTTACTTTTATCAATCACGGCTACACGATGACATATTTGTTCAATAACTTTCATTTCGTGCGTGATCACAACAACGGTGACACCCATAGACTGATTGATTTCTTTGATCAGAGCTAAAATTGAACGTGTCGTATTGGGGTCTAACGCTGAAGTTGCCTCATCACACAGCAACACTTGAGGATTATTAGCAACAGCTCTAGCGATAGCTACCCGTTGCTTTTGTCCTCCCGAAAGTTGCGCAGGATACGCCATAGCCTTATCTTCTAAGCCGACAACCTTAAGCAGCTCCATTCCTCTTTCACGCATTTGTTTTTTTGGCATGTTTTCAAGTTCTAATGGAAAACATACATTGTCAAGGACTGTTCGTTGCATAAGTAAATTGAAATTTTGAAATATCATGCCAATGGACTTACGCGCTTTTCGTAGGTCTTTTTCAGACAAACTTGTGAGCTCTTGTCCTGCAACTGTCACAGTTCCTTCAGTAGGTTTCTCTAATAAATTGATGCAACGCACCAACGTACTTTTCCCTGCCCCTGAAAGCCCAATTATGCCAAATATCTCACCTTTTTGAATGTTGAGATCAATTTCACTGAGTGCAGTAATATCTTTATCGTCCAGTCGAAAGGTCTTTGTCATCCCTTCAATACGGATAATATCCTCCAACTCATTTCCCCCTCTACGTAAAAAAACGTCCATGATGAAGCGCATCATCTAGGACGATATCAAAACGCTTTCGCGCAATCTAAAGAATCCATATTTAATTCTCAATCATTAAATACTAAATCACTTAGAACATAAGTTTTGCACTTAATTTACTTTTCATAAGAAAACGCATATTAACTTCTAGTAATTCATATGGTTAAGAGAAAAATACACATGAAAATTCTGCAAAATTATATCATAAATTGTGAAATGTGTCAAGCAAGAGGTGATTATATGTTGATACTCACCTCTTAAGTTGACAAAAGAACGCAAAAAAAGCATTTATTTTAGTTTGATTTTATATGGCGGATATTTCAGACTAATATCAAACCAACTTTTACTTTCCAATACAGACTTCTTGTGTGTGAAAATTTCAAAGCTATATTTTCCGTGATACGCATTCATCCCACTATTTCCAATACCACCAAACGGCAAATTATGATTAGAAAAATGCATGAGTGTATCATTTATACAACCACCACCAAAGGAGAGCGTTTCACTAATGATTCGAATATTTCGTTTTGAATTAGAAAAAAGATATAAAGCTAGTGGTTTCGGTTTGCTTTGAACAAAAGATACAACCTCACTGATTTCTTCATATGTAACAATAGGAAGCAGAGGCCCAAATATCTCCTCTTGCATTAATTCTGATTCCAAATCCATTTCCACAATCAAAGTTGGTGAGATTTTATTGCTTGTTTCATCCATCTCTCCTCCATAGTGCACTTTTGAGCTTTCAATCATCGCTTTTAGTCTTAAATAATGCTTTTGATTGATGATTTTTGTATACTGTTCATTTTGTAGTGGCTCTTCACTATAAAGCGTTTTGATTTGCGAAATACATTGTTTTAAGAGTTCGTCTTTCACCGCACTATGCACCATAATGTAATCAGGCGCAATGCATGTTTGTCCAGCATTTAAAAACTTACCCCACACGATACGCTTTGCACTTAACAATATATCGGCAGTCTCATCCACAATGCATGGACTTTTGCCTCCAAGCTCTAAGGTGACAGGAATCAAATTTTTTGCTGCATCTTGCATAATCAATTTTCCAACACGCGTACTGCCTGTAAAAAAGATATAATCAAACTGCAATTGTGTAAGTGCTTGACTGGTTTTTTCATCACCTAGAATAGTTGCAACATATTTATCTGGGTATAAGTACGAAATTAGCTTATCAATGATCTTGCTTGTTTCTCTTGCTTCTTCAGAAGGTTTTATAGTCACACAATTACCCGCGGCGATTGCTCCCACCATCGGCAGAATAGCCAGTTGGAAAGGATAATTCCACGGTGCTATGACTAAAACAACCCCATATGGCTCTTTATAAATCCAATTGCGACTGAGCGCAGTTGTAGGGCTCGCTTTCACTCGTTCAGGTTTCGCAAGTTTTTTAAGATTATTGATGAAATACTCAATTTCTTTATTGACTACTGCAATTTCACTGACATATGCTTCAAACGATGATTTGTTCAAATCATCATGCAAGGCTTGTAGTATTTCAGAATTTAGTTTTTTGATTACTTTTTTTAATCGTTGCAATTGCTGCACTCTGAAATCAATAGATTTTGTAATTCCAGTTTTAAAAAATGCTTGTTGTTTTTCCAAAGACCATGATTGTAGTTCCATACAGAGCCTCCTATCTACCATTACTATATCATCTTCATTTTACAGACTTAGTAAAATTTTTTCAAGTTTTAA
>DAOUQJ010000034.1 GCA_030625685.1 Oscillospiraceae bacterium | reverse complement strand
GTTGCTAAGCAAGAAATTGAAATTGAAAGGTTAAAAAAAGGATACCAAGCGAAAGGAGTTGGTGTAAACAAGGAATTCGTTATTTCAAACGTTGCGAATTTGAAATAATCGATACTCTTAAAGAGAAATACTCAATTACATGCCGATGGGGATGTGACAATCATGGAATTTCAAGGACGGACGGCAGATGATTACTATAGCGTCGGAACGCATACCATAAAAGTCAGAGCAAAAGACGAAGCCGGTTTTTATTCGGATTGGTTGTCAGTAAATTTCACAGTGAAAAATGCTATCCCTACTGTCACAATTACGGTTACACCAACCAGAACAATTAAGAATGGAAAATTCCTTGTTAACATCAATGCCAGTGCAGCAGATGCCGATGGGGATGCGACGACCATGGAATTTCAAGGCAGGACAGCCGATGATTACTATAGCGTCGGAACGCATACCATAAAAGTAAGAGCAAAAGATGAAGCTGGTTTCTATTCAGATTGGCTTGTTAAGACCTTTACCATCACAAATGAAGCACCAACTGCACCGGTTATTTCTCGTTCACCAAATACCAATAGTGTAGCCCCTGGAACTGTGGTGACGATAACAGCCCAAAGTTCAGACCCAGAAGGTGATGCTATTTCATATGTATGGGAAAATAGAAATTCAGAAACACAAACCTATCCATTGGGTACCCCACTGGAACATAAGGAGGGTATTCTATCCCACCCCGAGGGTGTGGACTTACTCCCTGCCAATATTGAGCTATCCGGCATGGAGGTATCCCTCATCAATGCCATGAGCAGAGAAACAATCCTCAAGCAGTATCTTGATACGGTAAAAAAGGACTATCAGTATATCCTGCTTGATACGCAGCCCTCTTTGGGTATGCTCACCGTCAACGCACGGGCGGCGGCAGACAGCGTAATCATTCCTGTACAAGCTCAATATCTCCCTGCAAAGGGCTTAGAACAGCTTTTACAGACCATAAAGCAAGGTGCGTAAGCAGATAAACCCCAAGTTGACCATAGATGGCATTCTGCTCACAATAAAACCATAGGTGAATTGCTTGATGAAGCCCGAAAAAAGTCGGGTGATTCTGTTTTGGCAGGACATGACATTATGGCACTGGAACGCTTTGGAGAGGACACACGGCACATGATTGTCTTTGATGTTCTTTCCCATTCCTCTCCTGTTGGCGATAAAGGTGAGCGTATGCGGCTGTTTCTTACCGATGCAGGCTACCAAAAAGCAATGGATAGCCAAAGCCGAAAAGAAATTAAAATCGTCAAACACGCCAAGGTTGTAAAAGGTGATATTACCTTGGAGAATATCTACACCCTGTTGGCAAACTTCGATAAAGTATATGACAAAATCAGCGATGAAGAGAAAAAATCCCTAATTTCTTCGTTAATCAAAGAAATAGAGATTTTCCCATGTGATGAATCAGAGTTGCCTCTGAAATCAATTCTATTCAATTTTCCGGTGTATAAGGACGGTGGAGATGTTTA
>DAOUQJ010000005.1 GCA_030625685.1 Oscillospiraceae bacterium | reverse complement strand
TGAAAAGAGGGCTTTCTATATAGAAAGCTCTCTTTTTTAGTTGCTTGTGATATAAATGAAAACATGGTACAATAATCTGAATTGAAATTGAAAGGAGTGCATTTCGTTTGCGAGACAATAGCATATATCATGGTTACGAAGTGGGACCGATTCGCCCACCAAGTGAAGCGTATAGTTTGTTATTAAGAGTGGAGCGAGGTTGCTCTTGGAATCGATGTAAGTTTTGTGCGTTTTATCGTGCTGAACGTTTTAGTGTTCGTCCGCTAGAGCATTTAAAAAAAGATATTGATGAACTCAAATTATGGGTAGATGTGATACAGGGTAAGATACGCAAAACTCCGCATACTGAGTCAGAGTATGAAGCATACTCAGTAGCCTCAACGTTTTATCGTGGAGGAATGGAGTCGGTCTTTTTTCAAGATGGAAACAGTTTGGTTTTAAAGCCAAAAGATATGGTGGAACTGTTGGAGTATCTCAATGCTGCATTTCCTGAAATCAAACGCATTACCACGTATGCACGATCAGACATGATTGCAAGAGTTCCAGACGAATATTTAAAGCGTTATGCTGAACTGAAATTCAATCGTTTTCATGTCGGAATGGAATCCGGTAATGATGAAGTTTTGAAACTTGTGAATAAGGGAACAGACAAAGAAACGCAAATTAAAGCTGGAAAAAAGGCGATGAAAGCTGGCATTGAGGTATCTGAGTTTTATATGCCTGGTTTGGGAGGCAAAGAATATGCAAACCAAAGTGCGATTGATTCAGCAGATGCAATCAATCAGATTAATCCAGATTTTGTGAGGATACGCTCTTTTGCATTGGCAAAAGAACTTGATTTGTATGAAGATTATCAAAATGGCGTCTTTACTAGAACCAATGATATTGATGATATCAAGGAAACTCGGACATTTATATCGCATTTGGATGGTATCGATAGTATAGTGGAAAGTGATCATATTTTGAATATTTTACTCGAATTGAGAGGCAAAATGCCAGAAGACAAAGAGCGAATGTTGCACACTATTGATGCTTTTTTAGCGTTGCCTGAAGAAACGCAAATGGTTTTTCGTTTAGGTCGAAGAATTGGTATGTTTTCTCAAATGTCTGAGCTAAATAATAAGATGGCAGTAAGACGCGTAGAAGAGATTATAAAAGCAAATCATATTACAGATGAGAATATTGACTCAATTAGTAGTGAACTTATGGTTAACGCCATTCCTATTCAAGTCAAACCTGATTAGTAAAAGCTGTTGCTTAGGCAACAGCTTTTTTTAATTTATTTTAATATAAAAAATAATAGTTAAGAGAGGAAGTATTCTCATTTAGGGGACCTAGTTTTCATAATTATCCACTGGAACTCATATAGATAAATAAAGAAAAAAATTCGTTACTTGCATAATTTAGAAACCTAAAAATGCACTCTATTTTGATAAAAGACGTTTGATGAATTGACATGAAAATGTTCTCTTCTGGGACGTTTTTTTTACGTCATTTTAAGGAGTTGATAGAAAATTCATTAGTTAGACGAATTTTACGTTTTGAAAATTGCGTTTAGGTGTTGAGCAAAACTTTAGAAAAGGAGTTGGTTTTATGCAATCATTGCGAAAACGTAAGGATGGAGAAGAGCAACCGCATATTAGCTTATTCAGAGGTTTATTTAAGCTTCGTTTGCCTTTTGTACACTGGGAATGGGAATTTCCAGAAATGATTCAAGCTATGGTGGTCTTTACAACCGGAGCAGCAGCGACAGCATTTCTAGAAGAACTGTTTGGTATTCCGTTTGAGATTGCGCTTGCGATTGTTATTGTGCATGAAGCGTTATACTTAGTCAATAACTTGCTTGGTGATCCACTCATTGGTGGATGGATTACGCCTGCTGTGCCGCTCATTACCGCATTTTTATTGCAATATGAATCTACAGATCGTGTTTACGCTTTGATATCTATTGAATTCTGTTTGGCAGTTATGTATATTGTCTTTGGGTTGACTGGAATCGCGGGGAAAATTGTTCGATTTTGTCCTACATCTATCAAAGCAGGAATACTGATAGCTGCTGGTTTTGCAGCATGCACAGGTAAGTATGGTTTTATGTCAGCGGCAAATGGTGGCGTTGGCTTTTATAAAAATCCTTTGAGTTGGAGTATCGGTGTTGTTTTTTCATTGTTTTTGCTTTTTTCATATGGGTTTGGTGATTTGAAATTCAAATCGAGCAATAAATTTATTAAATTTATTGGCAAAGCGGGTTTTGTTCCTGCGCTTGTTTTGTCTGGAATTGTTGGTATGGTAGCTGGTGAGATAGCGCTTCCAAATCTTTCTGAGGTGAATTCATTTTTCTTCAATCCTTTGCCAGGTTGGAGTTGGTCTGTGAAAAATTTCTCGATGCTTGGTGTAGGATTTCCGCCTTTAAATATCTTAGCATCCGCATTTCCAATGGCTCTGATCGCATATATTATTGCATTTGGAGATATTGTTGGGGGTACTGCATTTTTAAATGATACCAAACGTTATCGTACAGATGAAGTTATTGACGTCAATCCAAATCGGACGAATGTTTGTTGTGGAATTCGAAACTTGATAGAATGTTTGTTTACACCGACTTGTACCATGTCAGGTCCATTATGGACAGCGATGACTGTGACTGTTGCTGAACGCTATAAAAGCGGAAAACAATATATGTATTCTATCTTTGGTGGCTCTTGTACATTTAACGCATCAAAGGTGTTTTTCTGTTTTATTGTGCCGTTGATGGCCATTATTAAACCAGTTTTGCCCCTGGCTATGTCGTTGACTCTAATGATTCAAGCGTTTGGCTCATTTTATGTGGCACTAAATATGTGTCGAACAAACATTGAACGTGGTGTAGCAGGTATAACGGGCGGAGCAATAGCTGCAAGTGCTAACCCAGCCTTTGGACTATTTGTTGGGGTTTTGCTTTATATAGGTTGTGAGTTTATTGCTACTAAGAAAAAACAAAGACTGACTGAAGTAGAAAAAGGGCTTGCATTAACACAAAATGCATGTGACATAGAAAAAGAAGAAATTGAAAGTCAACTTGTTGGTTTGAGCAAAGGGAAATAGAAATTGAATTAATCAATAGTCTTTCACGAAAAGCTTTAGCTTTGAGTGGGGGGCTATTGATAATTTTGTGCTTATATTAAAAAGGGCAAGCGATTTGTTTTTTTATTTCTAAATTTCGTTTCTTATGGTATTCTATTATTGATATATAATGGAATCTTAGAGGAGTAATACATGTTGTTGATGATTGATAATTATGATTCATTCACATATAATTTGGTACATTATTTGGAAGAACTAGGGGAAGAAATCTGTGTGGTGAGAAATGACACGGTCGAGTTGAAAGATATTTTGGATTTGTCACCAGATGGAATTATTATTTCGCCTGGTCCCAAAACCCCTGATGATACAGGGATATGTATAGAGGTAGTTCAGGAGTGCTCTAGAAAAATTCCAATTTTAGGAGTTTGTTTGGGACATCAAGTGATTGCATATACAAATGGTGCTAAGGTGGTAAAAGGCAGTAGACCCATGCATGGAAAAGTATCGAATCTCTCTCATGAAAATATGGGAGTGTTTCGAAAGATACCTTCCCCAATTAAAGTAACTAGATATCATTCTTTGATTGTTCAAGAAGAATCTTTACCAGAAGATTTTATCATCACTGCTAGAAGTGAAGATGGTGTTATCATGGCGTTAAAGCATAGAAGTTTGTTGCTTGAAGGAGTCCAATTTCATCCTGAAGCAGTTTTGACTGAATATGGGAAAGAGCTTTTGAGTAATTTTGTGAATTGGTGTCAAGAGGTGAAACATGATGCGTAAACCTATTGTCAAACAAATTGAGACGAGTCTTGAGGTATTTGAACTATATAAAGCAATAGTAGCAGGTGAGGATCAAATTTTCTTGGATAGTTCAAAAAATGATGCAGTATATGGTAGATATAGCATCATAGGAGCAACACCTTTTTTGACTATTAAGTATGAAAATGAGTATTTATATGAAAAAGCTCCCAAGCATTCATTTACAAATCGGAATACACAGGATGTTTTTGATTATTTAAATGAGAAAATAGAACAATATAAAATTGAAAACCATACAAATCTACCATTTTTAGGTGGAGCCATGGGGTATTTCAGCTATGACTTGGGTTGTAGATTGGAGAATATTACAACCAAGTCTGAACAAATTGTTCAGATTCCAGATGCTTACTTTGTGTTTTATGATAATGTGATAATCATTGACCATGACTTGAAACAAGTCTTTGTTACTGGGCTTGGAATATTAGAAGATGCCGACATTAGTATAAGTAAAATAATTGAGATAATTCGGTTATTTGAGGATGAAAAAATGTCAAAGGTACTGGCGCATGAAGAAACAAGCAAGCCGTTGCTATTTCAATCGGCATTTACGAAAAATGAGTACAAAGTGGCAGTGGAGAAAATGCGTCAATTTATTAGAGAAGGCGATATATATATTGCAAATATGACGCATACGTTTACAAGTGATTTTTGTGGTGATCCAATGCAGACATATGAAAGGTTGCGGAAGATTAATCCTGCGCCGTTTTCCGCATACTTACCTTTGAATGAGTTTTCAATATTATCTTCTTCACCAGAGAGATTTTTGAGAATTGAGAATGGACAAGTAGAGACCAGGCCAATCAAAGGAACGATTCCTCGAGGAAGCACTCTAACCGAAGATATTCTAAATCGAAAAAAACTTGAGGAAAGTGAAAAAGATAAATCAGAATTACTCATGATTGTGGATTTAGAACGTAACGATTTGAGCAAAGTGTGTCAGGTGGGAACAGTTAAGGTGCCCGAACTATTTACACTTGAAGCCTTTTCCACAGTCTATCATTTGGTTTCGACGGTAACTGGAACATTGAAAAATAATGCAACAGCTGTTGATTGTGTGAAAGCAACGTTTCCGGGGGGATCAATTACAGGGGCACCAAAGATTCGAGCTATGGAAATTATTGATGAGCTTGAAAGAAATCAAAGGAATGTATATACAGGGTGCATAGGTTATTTTGGATTTGATGGAAATGCAGATTTTAATATTATTATTCGAAGTATTCTGATAAAAGACCACTTTGCGCATATTGGTGTTGGGGGAGGAATCACATGGGAATCAGATGCTGAGCGGGAGTATGAGGAAACAATTGCAAAAGCTGTGGCATTGTTTCAAAGCTTAGAAGCTGAGTATTTATGTGAATAATCTTTGGATGGAGAGTAGAATATATGGGAGGCATAAACAAAGGAGAGCGGTTTCATTTTTTAAAAGAAACTAGAGATATTGTTTCATATCAAATGGATGAAGGGTTGCAGTATGGAATAGGATTGTTTGAAACAATATTAATTAGAGAAAAGCCTTATTATTTGGAAGAACACACTAATAGATTAAATCATAGTTTGAAGATATTTCAAATAAGTAAAACAATTTGTGAAAATGACGTATTGGAATTGATTGATGAGCACCAGTTGCAAAACCTTGCTCTGAAACTTATTGTAACAGAATCCAATCAGTTTGCTATGGTGCGCTCTATTCCATACACCAAGAAAGATTACTCTATAGGAAAAAGTTTGGTGTTTAGTAAAACAAAAAAAAGCAAACACTCGCAACTTGTAACACATAAAACAATCAATTATGCAGAAAATATTTTCGAAATGCGTAAAGCACAGAAAAGGGGGTTTGATGATTGTTTGTTTTGTAATGAGTATGGACATGTTACAGAAAGCAGTAATGCCAATGTATTTGTGATAATAGATAATGAAATATGGACACCGTTTGTTATGGATGGATTATTACCCGGTATTATAAGGCAAAAAGTGAAAGAAAATTTTGAAATAAAAGAAGGTCATATAAGTGTTGAGCAAGTAATGAATGCGCAAGGTGCATTTATGACAAATAGCCTTATGGGTGTTATGCCAATATCGCAAATTGATCATCGCAAAATACCGCTCCATCCACAAGTTAATGAAGTGAGACGTTTTTTTGAGAAGATGATTGTTGGGTGAAGATGAAATAAAAAGAAAACCTAGCACCAGAAATGAGGGTGTTAGGTTTTCTTTTTGGAGGGAAGTAAAGTTTTCAAACAATTTGGCTTACAATTTTGTTTGCTAGATCTGCTTTTGAAAGGAGAGGAAGCTCCACTTCTTTGTCTTTTGTTATTATGGTTACAAGATTGGTATCTCCTTTAAAACCAGCACCTTCTGTTTTTGTGTTGTTTGCGATAATCATATCTGCCTTTTTATGTTGGAGTTTCTTTCTAGAGTTTTCTAGCATATTTTCTGTTTCCATAGAAAAACCACAGATAAACTGATTTGGTTTTTTATGCTCTCCGAGATACGTTAAAATATCGGTTGTTCGTTTTAGGTGAATTGAAAGATCACTATCTGCTTTTTTTATTTTATTATCTGCTTTTTCTCTGGGTGAATAGTCTGCAACGGCAGCAACCATAATAATGATATCTTGCTTCATAAAATGATCTTTTACTGTAAGGAACATTTCTTCTGCGCTATTCACAGCAAGAGTATTCAGAAAAGGGATGGGCTCTAAAGCCGTAGGGGTAGTGACCAAAGTTACTGTAGCACCACGCAACATGTATTCTTTTGCTAGTGCGTACCCCATTTTTCCGCTTGAATGATTTGTGATATAGCGAACAGGATCAATGGCTTCTTGTGTTGCTCCAGCTGTAATTAACACATGTTTTCCTTTCATGTCTTTTTCACGACTAAGCGCAAACTCAGCGTAAGAAAACAAAGTTTCGTTGCTGGGTAATTTTCCAGCGCCAATGTCTCCGCAGGCGAGCAATCCACTATCTGGTGGAATCACAATCCAGCCATCATTTTCAAGTGTTTTTAAGTTCCGTTTCGTTGCTGGATTTTCTAGCATGGCAGTGTTCATGGCGGGAGCAATGATTTTAGGACACGTGCAGGCAAGTGCTTGTGTGGATAAAGCATCATCTGCTATGCCATTTGCAAATTTCGCTATTATATTTGCTGTGGCTGGAGAAACAAATAATAAATCTGCGCGTTGTGCTAGTGCGATATGCTCTACTTCATAATCGGTGTTTCTTTCAAAGCAACTTGAAATACAAGGGTTGCTTGTCAGTGTTTCAAAGGTCAATGGGGCAATGAATTGTTTGGCGTTTTCTGTCATTACTACACTTACGTCAAACCCTGCTTTACAAAGCATATGAGAAAAATCAGCCATTTTGTATGCTGCAATTCCTCCTGTTATTCCGAGAACGATTGTTTTTTTAGAACTCATGTCATGTGCTCCTTTGGTATATTTAAAATGCTTGCATTTTAACAATTCTGCTATATAATCAAGTTATTGTGTTAGTGTAAGGGAGTATTTACTATGGTGTTAGGATTAGATATTGGAAATACGAATATTGTTGTTTGCTTATTTAATGAAAACAATTTACATTACGTCGGTAGAATTGTTACTAGTGTAGATGAAACGGTGACATACTTCATTGAGTCTCTTCAAAAACTGTTTGAAGAAACGAACTATAACCTTAATGTGATTGAAGATGCTATCATATCTTCTGTTGTGCCTACCATCAATGATGAAGTTGTAGCAGCGCTTCGAACACTGTTTGAAGTTAATGCACTTGTCATTGATAAAGATACTTTGACTGGATTATCGGTCGAAGGAGATTATGCACAGCAACTTGGTATTGATGTTGTTGTGGGGTGTGTGGCAGCAATGAAGCGGTATCCTCTTCCTGTGGTTGTGGTGGATATGGGAACTGCCACTACATTTGCAGTCGTTGATAAAAACAAGTGTTATCGCGGAGGTGCAATAGTGCCAGGTCCAAGGTTATTTGCTGAGGTGTTATCCAATCAAACGTCTCAACTTCCGCAAATATCATATGATGAACCTATTGTGCTTTTAGGTCAAAAAACAACAGAGCGCATTCGAAGCGGAATGATTAATGGAAACGCATCTCTCATTGATGGTATGATAGCTCGTATTGAAAGAGAGTTAGACGAACAACCTGTGGTCGCTGCCACTGGAGGGTATATTCCCACCATTCTTCCGTATTGTAAGGAAAAAATGCAATATGACGAATTTCTCATCTTACATGGTCTTTCTGTCATATATTATTTAAATCGCTGATGATACAATTTTAAGTTGCTGTTAATGCAGGCAACTATGTTATTATTCCACTAGTTTTCCATGTTGCTCATAGTGAGCAATGGTAGTGATTTTATTGTCGTCATCTACTAAAACGACATTGGGTTTGGCGCATTTTGCTTCTTCTGGTGTCATTTCAGCGTATGCCATGATGATAATCTTGTCATTGACTGAAACCAAACGAGCAGCTGCGCCGTTGAGACAAATGATGCCAGTTCCGCGTTCGCCAAAAATCGTGTAAGTTTCGAAACGGCTTCCATTATTGATGTCAACAATTTGTACTTTTTCATATTCTAAAATTCCAGCTGCATCAAGTAAATCTCTATCCACTGTGATGCTACCTACGTAGTCAAGTTCAGCTTGTACAATGGTAGCGCGGTGGATTTTTCCTTTTAACATGTGAATATTCATGATAGTTCCTCCATTTCAGAGATCAATAGGTTATCAATAAGTCTTGTTTTGCCAATATATACTGCTATAGCGAATAGAGTGTTGGAGTCGATAGTATGCGTGTTTTGCATGGTAAGGGCATTTACAGCGTCCACATAGTCAATGCTGGTAAGTGGATCTGCTGCTATATAGTCTTTCATTTTTGAGATTATATGAGAGAGATTTGTTTCTCCGTGTTTAATCAAATTACGAGCAAGAAGAAGTGCATGATATAAGACTAGTGCAGATTGACGTTCTTCCTTGCTCAAATAGCTATTGCGTGAACTCTTAGCAAGTCCGTCATCTTCGCGCACTATTGGACAGCCAATAATTTGGACATCCATATTTAAGTCTGTTACCATTTGCTTTATGATGGCAAGTTGTTGTGCGTCTTTTTGCCCGAAATAAGCAACATCAGGTTTTACAATATTGAAAAGTTTTGTTACAACAGTGCAAACCCCACGGAAGTGTGTGGGACGACTATTGCCACATAAGTTTTCTGTCAAACCTGACATATCAACATAGGTTGGAAAGTCTTTAGCGTACATTTCAGATGGAGATGGACAAAAAAGAAGATCAGCACCAAGAGATTCACATAATGCACAATCTTTTTTGAGGTCTTTTGGATAGCTAGATAAATCCTCATTGGGCGCAAATTGTATAGGGTTAAGAAAGATGCTGACAATAACTTTATCGTTCTCTTTTGCTTGCGTGATTAAACTTCCGTGGCCTTCGTGAAGATATCCCATGGTAGGGACAAAACCAATGGAAAGACCACTTGTTTTCCATTGATTTATAATATTTCGCACTTCCGATATAGTCTTAACTACTTTCATATTGAAATCTCCTCAAGCAAGTTTGTTTTTAATTTCTTCTGGCATTCTAAAACTATATGCTTCAGAGGGGAAAATACCTTGTTGTACTTCTGTAATATAAGACTGAAATGCTTGAGTCATCATTTCTCCAACGTCAGCAAATTGTTTGACAAATTTGGGGCTATTGTTGGAAAACATATTGAGCATATCTTGATAGACCAAAACTTGTCCATCACAATGAGCACCTGCGCCAATACCGATAGTTGGAATGGATAATTCGTCTGTAATCTGCTTTGCGAGTGGAGCGGGCACGCATTCTAAGACCACGGCAAATGCTCCTGCTTCTTCGACAGCGTGTGCATCTTCAATGAGTTTTTGAGCTGCTTTGATATCTTTGCCTTGCACCTTGAAGCCACCTAATGCGTTCACTGATTGTGGTGTGAGGCCAATATGACCTACTACGGGGATAGATGCATTTACAATGGCACGAATTTGCTCTTTGACAATTGTACCACCTTCTAATTTGACTGCGTGGGCATTACCTTCTTGAATCAGTCTACCAGCATTGCAAACAGCATCGTAAATTGATGTTTGATAGGACATAAAGGGCATATCCCCTACAATAAGTGCATCGGTCGTACCTCTTGCAACGGCTTTCGTATGATGGATCATATCATTCATGGTAACAGATAGGGTGTCTTTGTATCCGAGCATGACCATTCCTAGAGAATCTCCAACTAAAATCATGTTCACACCAGCATTATCAATAAGTTTTGCCATCGAGTAATCGTATGCGGTGAGCATTGTAATTTTTTCGTGAGTATCTTTTTGATTTTGAATGCTTACAACTGTATTTTTCATGTGAATAAAGCCTCCATTACTGCATAATTTCTATCTTCGTGTTTCTCTTTTGCAAGAGTAACGAGTGTTTGCGAAAGAGTTTGATATATTGATTTTGTTTGCGGATCAAGGTAGTCAAGATGCATTTTGATAGTTTGTAAGTCGTTTCGCTCAATGGGCCCTGTCATGGCTTCAACTGTGCCAACTGCATTTATGTTGCGCAGAGTACTTTCCATGAGAGGACTGAGTGTATACAGAGCTGACTTATGAGAAAAACCACATGAAACAAGAAGATTGATAGCCAATTGTGTGAGCGCTACCATATGGTTGCTTGCAATGACTGTTGCCGCGTGATATGTTGCTTTTGAGTGAGGGCTTATTTGGTTGACTTGATTCCCCATAGATTCAATTAAAGTAGTCAATTGCGTAATTTTATCAGGGTTGCCCTCGATAGAAAAAATGGCATGATTCAATGCTTTCCATGATTCATATTTGTCGTGAAACGCAAAAATCGGATGCAAAGAAAAACCAAATACTGATAGTTTTTCTGCATCCGAAAACATATGCGACGAGTGGACGCCGCTGCAATGACATATGATTTTATTATTTAACTCATTTAATGGTTTGAGAGAATTCCAGACAGGAGAAATTTCATTGTCTGGAACTGTGAGAAAGAGAACGTCATTATCGCTTACAACTTCTTGTAAATTGACGTAATGCTTTGTGCTTGTAAAATCTGCTGCCTTTTGGGCTGAATAGGGGTTCTTGCTATAGTACCCACGTATGTTAGCTCCTTTGGTAGCAAAGTATTTTCCAAGAGAAAAACCGACTTTACCCGCGCCAATAAATCCAATTTTCATAATAACCACCTCCGCAAAATCCGGAAGCGATAATGAGTCTCACTTTCTATCGAAATATGAGCTGCAATAATAAAATGTAAGTGGTGTTTTGTCATTACGGTATAGTTTCTGATACAGAATACCATCCGATTGTAAGGGTAGCATATAGATATTCAAAAATCAAGATTCATTTTTTATATTTATTCAATTTGCCATAAAAGGTTTTGGTATTGCAATTGTGAATCTCTTGTGATATACTCGCCGTAGGGGAGCTTGTGAGACAGGCTGAGAGGAAGTTAAAAACTTCGACCCTTAACTTGATTCGGATAATGCCGACGTAAGGAAATTCACAATGTTGTGATTGTTTCAATCTTTATCAGATGGGAACACCTTATTCGGTGTATCCCAAATTTTTTTTTGCCAGTGGAAGAGAGTCTTCAATGAATGGAGGGGGAGCGCCCTGCATTTAGGCATAGATAACTAAATAGCGAGGGAACTTGTGTTTCAAGGTGAGAGGAAGCTTTTAAGCTTCGACCGACCAGTGTGATGATGTCATAGTGGGGATAGCTATTTAGTTGAGGGACATTGCCTCGATATCGCAGTTATTTCTATTATGACAGGGAATAACTTATGATAGAGAGGTTTTTTTATGTCTAAAAATGCAAAATTGCTCAAAAAGCTCATGTTGGCAATGATGGTCGCTTTGGGGGTTGTGATATCACCCATACTGCGTGTTGAAGGTTTGTGTCCTATGGCACATTTCATAAACATTGTATGTGCAGTCTTTTTAGGCCCTTGGTATGCATTGATTTGCGCAACGCTAATTGGAGTCATTCGAATGACGGCGATGGCAATACCACCGCTTGCTCTAACAGGGGCAGTATTTGGCGCTTTGTTGTCGGGGCTTTTTTATCGTGCATCAAAGGGGAATTTATTGTTTGCTGTTATCGGTGAAGTGATTGGCACTGGTATCATAGGTGCTATAGTTTCTTATCCTGTGATGGCGCTTATTTGGGGCAGAAGTGGTCTGACTTGGATGTTTTATGTTCCGTCATTTATCATGGCTACATTGATGGGAGGAACAATTGCGTATCTGTTTTTAACTGCGCTGAAGAGAACAGGCATGCTGACAAAAATTCAAAATCGGCTGGATACAAAAACCTATGATTATGTTGAGGTAGAGTCGCCAGAGGCTTTCACTAATTAAGTAGGTTTTTTAATTTAAAACCAATAGAAAGGACCTTGCTTTGTGGAGTGTGCCACAAAGTAAGGTCCTAATTCAATCTTTGGTTTTTTTAGTTATTTCCTTTTCCGTTGTTCCATTTCCATTCAAGTATTTCAGGCATATCAATGCCATATTCCTGGATATATTGTTTGTGTGCTACTAATTTATTCTGCATTTCTTGATATAAGAATGCTGAGCGATTGCCTAAAGTATCTGACAACATCTGCAAAATAGTTTTCACTAAATTAAAGCGATCCAAATTGTTTTGTACACGCATATCAAAGGGAGTTGTGATAGAGCCTTCTTCCATATATCCGCGCACACGTAAATTGTTATTTTTTCTTCGATAAGTTAATTCGTGGATCAGTGATGGATATCCATGGAAAGCAAAGAGGATGGGTTTGTCTTCGGTGAAGAGGATATTGTAATCCTTATCTGGAAGACCGTGAGGATGCTGTGTGTCAGATTGTAAGCGCATCAAGTCTACAACGTTAATGAGTCTAATTTTAATATCGGGGAAGTGGTGGCGCATAATTGTAATTGCGGCGAGTGTTTCAAGTGTGGGTGTTTCACCACAGCAGGCTAGAACAATGTCAGGTTCAGATCCTTGGTCATTGGATGCCCAATCCCATATGCCTATGCCTTGAGAACAGTGGGAGATTGCTTGCTCCATTGTTAGCCATTGTGGGCGAGGATGTTTGGATGTGATCATCACGTTGACATAGTTTCTGCTGTGAATACACTGGTTGAATACAAAAAGAAGACTGTTCGCGTCTGGTGGGAGATACATGCGCACAACGTCAGCTTTTTTGTTGCTGACATGGTCTAAAAATCCAGGGTCTTGATGTGTGAAACCGTTGTGGTCTTGTTGCCAAACATTAGAGGATAAAATATAGTTTAAAGATGCAATACTGTGTCTCCATGGGAGTTCATTGCATATTTTGAGCCATTTGGCGTGTTGAGAAAACATGGAATCAACAATGCGGATAAAAGCTTCGTAACTGTTGAAAAAACCGTGTCGTCCAGTTAGGAGGTATCCTTCAAGCCAACCCTGACACATGTGTTCAGAGAGCATAGCATCCATTACTCGACCATCCTGAGAGAGATATTCATCTCCTTCTATGATCTCAGCATGCCAGCTACGGTTTGTTTTTTCGAAAACTGAGGTGAGACGATTGGATTTCGTTTCATCAGGACCAAATAATCTGAAGTTTTGATTGGGTACATTGAGATCTATGATATCACGGACAAAGTTTCCCAAAACCTGCATGTCTTGTCCTTTGGTTTCACCTGGTGAAGTGACAGGGAAAGCATACTGACAGAAATCAGGCACACGCAATTCTTTGAGCAATACTCCACCATTTGCATGGGGATTGGAACTCATGCGATGATTGCCTTTTGGGGCGAGGGCTTTAAGTTCGGGTATTAGTTTTCCGTCATCTGTAAACAGCTCTTCAGGACGATAACTTGATAGCCATTGATATAGAAAGTCTAAATGATTTGGTTCTGACATATCTATGGGAACTTGGTGTGCTCTGAAAGTGTTTTCAATTTTTTTGCCGTTGACCTCTTTAGGTCCAGTCCATCCTTTTGGCGAACGTAAAATTATCATTGGCCAATAGGGGCGCTCAGTCTTTTGATCTTTGCGTGCGTTTTCCCATATTTGTTTGATTTCGTTGGTCGCCCAATTCAAGGCTTCTGCCATAGACTGGTGCATTTCTTCATTTGATGTTCCTTCTACAAAGCGAGGATTCCATCCGCAACCGCGGAAGAAAGATTCCTGTTCTTCATGTGAAATGCGAGAAAAGATGGTAGGGTTATGAATTTTATACCCATTTAGATGCAAAATAGGTAGAACAGCACCATCCGAAATTGGGTTTAGAAATTTATTGGAGTGCCATGCTGTAGCGAGGGGGCCTGTTTCTGCTTCACCATCTCCGACAACGCAAGTTGCAATGAGATTTGGGTTGTCAAATACTGCGCCAAAGGCATGTGAAAGTGAGTAGCCGAGCTCGCCACCTTCGTTGATAGAGCCTGGGATTTCTGGAGCAACATGGCTGGATATGCCACCTGGAAATGAAAATTGTTTGAACAGTTTTCGAAGTCCATCAATATCTTCACTTATATTTGGATAGATTTCACTATAAGTACCTTCAAGATATACGTGTGAGACAATGGCGTTTCCACCGTGTCCAGGACCTGATATATATATCATATCTAAATTATACTTATTGATGATTCGATTTAGATGTGTGTATATGAAGGTTTGACCAGGAACAGTACCCCAATGCCCTACAATTTTTTTCTTGATGTGTTGAATTTGTAGAGGCTCTTTTAATAGGGGGTTATCTAGTAAATATAGCTGACATGCTGAAAGATAGTTGGAAGCGCGCCAATAGGCATCAATCAGCTTCACCTCTTGGTGGGTTAATGGTGTTGGTGTAGACATGGTATACCTCCTTTACGTAAATGGTATGATTTACTAAATAACAGTATATACTATTATGATGAAAACAAAAAGTCAAAAAATGAGTGTTCATAATTTGTTTATAAAACAGTAGAATTTACCATGTTAAGTTCCTCAGAGGATGCTTCGACTTGTGTTGATTCTATATTATTTATCGTAGGACTTATAGTAGAAAAAAATCTAGATTCATGAGTTTGACTATGAGGTGCGCCATCTAAATGTGGTGTAATACTACCCGGAAAACCTGAATGTGCTGTAAAAATATCCATTGCAATCTCCTTATTTTAAGGTATATGTTATATTTAGTTTAACCAAACGAAATCTAGATATACTAAAGTTCAATAAATAAAACTTTATTGCATTTTGCAAAAGATGTGTTAAAATATATATGGAAAGTAGATGTTATGATTATTTCGGTAATCGTTTGAGGAGGTGAATGGTGTGCCTTATACAATTACGGACGCATGCATTTGTTGTGGAGCTTGTATCGATGAATGTCCAGTAGGAATCATTTCCGAAGGAGATCCAAAGTATGTCATTGATCAAAATGCTTGCATCGACTGTGCAGCATGTGTGGATTGTTGCCCAACTGAAGCTATTGTTCCTGTATAATCAGTGAATACGAAAACAAAGGTGTCACATTATGTGGCACCTTTGTTTTATGTTTTGGATAGTGTTGAGATTTGAAAATCAGTATGATATAATAGTCCACTGATATATATAATTATGGTGATAAGATGCATGAAATTAGCATAAACTTTGAGATAGATTATTTGGTTTTCCCATAAAGGAGAGCGGTAAAATGAAAATTGTGGTTTTGGCTGGTGGATTGAGCTCTGAGAGAATGGTTTCGCTTTCTACTGGAGCGATGGTTTCTCGCGCTCTACGTGAAAAGGGATATGATGTTGCTTTTGTTGATATGTATCTAGGTATTGAGCAAAGTGACGTTACAAAACTTTTTGAAATGACTATACCTGAAGAGTACTTTGTCATTCAGAAAGAAGCTCCGAATTTAGAAGAAGTAAAAGAACAAAGAAAAGAGAATCCAAATTCTTTATTCGGACCTGGAGTATTAGATTTGTGTCAAAAAGCTGATATGGTATTTTTGGCGTTGCATGGTGTGTGTGGAGAAGATGGACGCGTGCAAGCATGCTTTGATTTGTTTGGAATTCCGTATACTGGTTCCGGCCACTTAGGCAGTGCTATAGCGATGGATAAAGATTATACAAAGCGCATGTTACAAACAGCCAACATACTCATGCCAGCATGGAAAGTCATTAAGTATACTGAAATGGATATTCAAAAAGTGTCACAAGAAATCACACTTCCTTGTGTAGTGAAAACCTTGAAGAGTGGATCTTCTTTGGGGGTATATATTATACATGATAAAGATAAATTATCATTGGCGCTCAAAGAATGCTTAAAGTATGATGACACGGTTATGGTGGAACAATATATTAAAGGCAGAGAGTTTACTTGTGGAGTATTAAATGGAAATTCACTTCCAACAGTTGAGATAGAGCCTCAGATTGAATTTTATGATTATGAGAGTAAATACCAAGTGGGTGCTACTTTGGAAATATGTCCAGGTAGAATTTCTAAAGAGCAAGAAGAATTCATACAAAAAACTGCGCTGACAGTGCACAAAGAATTGGGTTTATCAGTTTATTCACGTTCAGATTTTATACTTGATGAAGAAAATAATGTATATTTTCTTGAGGTAAATACTCTACCAGGCATGACACCAACGAGCCTTCTTCCGCAGGAAGCCAAAGCAGTCGGAATTGATTACGGCTCGCTTTGTGAGCAGATTATTTTGGCATCTAAAAAAGAACGAGAGCAATGAGGGGGAATATAATTTGATTTCCATGACGATTGGAGAAGTTGTCAAAGCTACTCATGGAGTGCTTTTAAGCGATGAATCTCTTCAGAATGAAACGATTACTTCGATAGAGACGGACAGTCGCTCAGTTCTACAAGGTGGTCTCTTTATTCCCCTTATTGGAGAGAGACTGAATGGACATGAATTTATACAGAAAGCTTTAGAAAATGGAGCTAAGGCAACTTTGACATCTCAAGAACTTAATCAATATGATTCTGAGAAAATATACATTCGTGTAGAAGATACAACCAAAGCCTTGGGAGATTTGGCAAAGTATTATAGAAAGAAATTTCCTATAAAATTTATTGCGGTGACAGGCAGTGTTGGCAAAACCACAACGAAAGATATGATAAGCTCTGTTTTGGCACAAAAAATGAATGTAATTAAAACTGAAGGAAACTTCAATAATGAAATTGGATTGCCACTAACGCTCTTTCGGTTGGATGAAAAACATGACGTTTGTGTGCTAGAGATGGGTATGAGCTCATTCGGAGAAATTGAATATTTGGGTCATATTGTTGAACCTCAAATGGCTGTTATTACAAATATTGGTGATGCGCATATTGAAACACTTGGAAGTTATGAGAATATATTAAAAGCGAAATGTGAAATATTTGAAACAATGAGCGAAGATGCTCAAGCAATATTAAATGGTGACAATCCCTTACTTAGAGGATTACAGCAAACGTTATCGCAAGGAATGGTTTATTATGGTGCGGATGATCAGTTTTCATATCGTGCCTTTGAAATAGAAACAAATGGAAACCAAGGGGTTAGGTGTATGATACAGACACCAATACAGACATTTCGTGTGCAAATACCTGCATTAGGCAGGCACATGGTGTATGCTGTGTTGGCTGCTACGATTGTTGCAGAACAATTTGGTATGGATGGTACACAAATTGCAAAAGGTGTAGAAGAATTTATACCGACAAAGATGCGTATGAATGTCGTATCAGAAGGTGATATTACCATTCTGGATGATGCATACAATGCCAATCCGCAGTCTATGCGTGCTGCAATTGAAGTGTTAGCGCAAAGTGATAGTAGTTATAAAGTAGCAATTTTAGGTGATATGTTTGAACTAGGAGAACTTGCGCAAATGCTACATTATGGTGTTGGCGAATATATTGCAAATGCTGGAATTGATTGCTTGATTGCAATTGGGGATTTGGCCAAACAAATATATGAAGGGGCAAGCAATTGCGCAAATTTAGATTTACACTATTTCAAAACAAAAGAAGAGGCCGAAACCATATTGCCCACTCTCATAAAATCAAGAGCTAACATTTTGGTCAAGGCCTCTCGTGGTATGGAATTTGAAGATGTAGTTAGAATGTTACAACGTTATTGTTTGACTTCTTAGAAATTATTTCAGGAATCGTTTCATCAAAAGGAGCAAACGCAAGACCTTTTTCAGTGATGAGTCCAGTGAGAAGATAATGTGGGATTACTTCGTATTCAGGGGTCCAAACAGAAACACTTTCAGGAAGGAATTGTTTGCCTGCTATTTGTGATAAAGCAGTTGCATCGCCGTCATTTTGCGGAAAAGCGTCGCCTGTTGGAATATTAGAATCAACATTTTTCGTGTTTACTGATGCATATACAGGTGTACTGTGAAAATATGCTGAAATTGCAAGTTGATATGTCCCTGGTCCTGCGAGTAAATCTCCATTAGCAGCGAGGCGAATGCCTTCGATCAAAACGATGTTATAGGAGCGTCTTGGGATAAGGGTTGCTGCAGTGTGGTCAGCAATTACTGTTGTATTGACCCCCAAGGATGCAAGCTCATGAGAAACAAGCATACTTCCTTCTAAATTGGGTCTATTTTCACAGACATTGACCATAGCAATTTGATTTTTTCTATGAGCAGCACGAATAATGCCAAGAACGCCTCCTAGGGAGCCTGTGTGAAAAACACTGCTACGACAAGATAGGATTATGTTTGCTTCATCGGGGATAATTTCTCTACCGTGTTGACTCATAGTGCGCGCGGATAACACATCATGACGGTGTATCATAACACCAGAGGCCAGAATGGCAGTCACCAAATCAGGAGAATTGCGATATGCTTCTTGTGTTTTTTCAAGTTGTTTAATGGCTTCTAAAGCAGCAACACAGCCTTGGCAAACACTCAAGATGGATTCTTTCGCTGTGGTCATTTCTTTATAAAATTCAGGAGAGTTTTCAAACTCTATGGCTGCTAGACAATATGCGTATGATGCAGCAACTGCTATAACTGATTCGTCTGTTACTGCTGGGGATTGTAACATGGTGACGGTACTACGATAATCATTACAATCGTGCCAAATAGTTTCCTGCGGAAATTTACTTTGATTGAGCAGTGAGAGTGACTTATCCTGCCATAATAATGCTTCCATGTGAATGGGCCTCCTAATGTTCTTTTGGTTATCATAGCATAGTCAATAAAAAAGAGCAAGCTAGGTGCAGTGTTTCAAAATCTAGTATACTTATTGATAGATAAAAAATCGGGGAAGACGATATGATTGATATTTCAGTACAAAATATAACCAAAGAATTTGCAGTGGGTGAGCCTGTTTTGAATGGGCTGAGTTTTCAAATTCAAAGTGGTGAACGTGTAGGGATTTTAGGAAAAAATGGTGCTGGTAAAACCACATTATTTCATATTCTAACGGGTGAAATCGAACCTGATACGGGGGATGTAATGATTGCATCTAACAAAAAAATTGGTTTGATTTCTCAAATTCCTATATATCCAGAGGATTATACAGTTTTAAACGTGCTTGAAACAGCGTTTGCTCATTTGAATGTGATAGAAAAACAGTTGGATGAAATTACTGCCAAAATGGAAGATGATTCAAATAATAAAGTGTTACAACACTATGATGCATTGGTACAGGAGTATGATGTTTCGGGTGGTTATGAAAAAAAAGTGCGCCTTGAAAAAGTTTGTAATGGTTTAGGAATTTCAGAAGATATGAAACAAACGATGTTTGCACGTTTGTCTGGTGGTGAGAAAACTAGGATAAATTTGGCTCGATTATTATTAGTTGACACAGATATTTTGCTCTTGGATGAACCTACGAACCATTTGGATTTGAATGCAACACAGTGGCTTGAGGAATATTTACTTCAATATAAAGGAACGGTTTTGACAATTTCTCATGATAGATACTTTTTGGATCATGTAATCTCTCGTGCGATTGAGTTGGTGGATGGAAAGGCCGATTTTTATGAAGGCAATTATACTTTTTATGCAATTGAAAAAGAAAAGCGCTTTTTAGAAAAGGTGCGCCAATATCAGAAAGAACAAGCCAAATTAGATCAGCTTAAAAAAGCTGCAGATAAACTGCATTTATGGGCTTTTATGGGCAATGATAAGCTGCATAAACGTGCATTTTCCATTGAAAAACGGATGGAAAAACTACAGAGAACAGATAAACCAAAAACGCAAAGAAAGCTTAAAACTAAATTTGAAGAATTAAGCTTTTCAGGGGATGACTTTTTTTATGTTGAACACTTAACGAAAAAGTTTGAGGATAGGACATTATTTTCTGATATTAGTCTTAGAATTGAGTCAGGTGATTACATTGCATTGTTAGGAGATAATGGTACAGGGAAATCCACTTTTATAAAAATACTTATGGAAGAAATATTACCTACGAATGGTTACATATTCAAAGCTCCTACGTTGTCAATAGGGTATTTACCCCAACAAGTTGTTTTTACACACCCAGAAAGGACATTGCTAGACACCCTATTATATGAGCTGAATTGTACATCCCAATTGGCGCGAGATCAGCTTGCTGCATTTCATTTTCGTGGGGAAGATGTTTTCAAAAAGGTATCAAATTTATCAGGTGGTGAAAAAAGTCGTCTGAGATTATGTATGCTTATGACAAGTAAAATTAACTTTTTGCTGTTGGATGAGCCAACGAACCATTTAGACTTGCATTCTCGTGAGTGGATTGAAGAAGCGGTTGAAGAATTTGAAGGTACTGTTTTGTTTGTTTCTCATGATCGTTATTTTATTGATCGCTTTGCCAATCGAATATGGACAATGAAGGATGGCACAATACAAGATTATATAGGTGATTACAAGTCTTATTCTGCCATGCTTGAAAACAAAAAGGACAAGCCAAATGTTTTAGCGACAAAGAAAGCATCGAAAACGAAAGCCAAAAAGGAAACGGGTGGCACCAAGCAACTTGAAAAAGAGCTCAACACGAGCGAAAAAAGTTTGCACAAGTTAGAAATTGATTTAGAGCAATTGGAAGTAGAAAAAGAGAAGGTTTCTGATGATTATGTTGCATTACAGGAAATCATGGAGAAAGAAGAAATCTTAAAAGATAAATATAATGCTCTTTTGGAGCTTTGGGAAGAAATTGCTACAAAACTTGAAGAATTAAACAATGAAAATTAGGAGGTATTTTTATGGATGAATTGATGTTAGAATTAGAACTGCTTAAACAATTTGAAGACACTGAAGAAGTAGAAGATACAGAGCAAGAAGAGGAACGTTATTCTCCTTATCAAAATGCAAATCAAGAGGCAATGGGACAAATTGCTTCTATGTTTCAAAGTTTAGATAATTTATTTCTTGAATTTGAAGAAGAAAACGACAAAGATTGAAAGGATGTTTATAAATGAGTAAGGCATATCCTCCAGGAATGTATGATGATAAATTAAAAGAGGTTTTTAAACTGCTTGAAGAGTCAGCAGAAGAAAGTGAACAAGAGCAAGAGAACGCGGAAGAGACGACTGAAAATCTATTGAAAGAACTGGAAGGGTTAAATAATAACCCATTACAAGGCGAAGAAGCTGCAATGGCTGAATTTTCAATTATGATGAAGCAATGGGAAGCATTGGTTGAAGACTATGAGCGGCAAGAAGCTGAGGAAGAAAAGTTAAAAGAATCTGAGAGCGAAACCGAATGATATGATAGATAAATTAAGTACGATTGCGTTACGCTATGAGGAATTGGAAAGTCAACTTGGACAAACTGAAACGTATGCCGATCCTGCACTGCTTCGACGTTTGACCAAAGAACAAAAAGAGCTTGCACCAGTGGTGGAGGCTTATTTTGCATATAAAAAATGCTTGCAGACTTTACAAGATGCACAAGAAATGATGTCTGACCCTGAAATGAAGGACCTAGCTAAAGAAGAATATGAAACTGCAAAGCAAGAAATTGAACGATTAGAGCAAGAAATTAAATTGCTTATGCTTCCCTCTGATCCCAATAATGATAAGAATGTCATTGTTGAAATTCGAGCTGGTACAGGCGGTGAGGAAGCAGCATTATTTGCGCATTCTCTACATCGGATGTATACCATGTATGCAGAAAAAATTGGATTCAGAACTGAAATTGCCAATATTAACCGAACTGAAATTGGTGGCGTAAAAGAGGTTTCTTTTCTTGTTGAAGGTGCACAGGTATATCGCAAATTAAAATATGAAGGTGGCGTGCATCGCGTGCAACGTGTGCCTGAAACGGAATCAGGTGGAAGAATTCATACTTCGACCGTAACAGTTGCTGTGCTTCCGGAAGTAGATGAAGTTGAATTTGAAATCAATAATGAAGATTTGAAGATTGATACTTTCCGTGCTTCGGGAGCTGGTGGGCAACATGTTAACAAAACGGAGTCAGCCATTCGTATTACACATATGCCAACGGGCACTGTAGTTGAATGTCAAGATGAACGTAGTCAACACAAAAATAGGGAAAAAGCGATGCAGATTTTGCGTTCTAGACTATATGAAAAAGCACAAGCTGAGCAAGAATCTGCGGTAGCAGGTGAACGTAAAAGTCAAGTGGGAATGGGAATGCGAAATGAGAGAATTCGCACCTACAACTACCCACAAGGACGTTTGACAGATCATAGAATCGGTTTAACCATTTACAAATTAGAGCAAGTACTAAATGGTGATTTAGATGAGGTTATTGAAGCTTTGACTTTGGCAGAACAGGCAGAAAGGCTCAAATCAGGAGAAATGGAAGCGTGAGTACTATGAAAACGCAACGTTTAACAAAAGTCAACATTGATATAGCGGTAGATCTACTATCCAATGAAAAAATAGTTGCCATTCCGACTGAAACTGTGTATGGTTTGGCTGGTGATGCATTTAGTGATACTGCCATTCAAAGTATCTATCGTGCCAAAGGTAGAGTGGAGACGAAACCATTAAGTGTACTTGTCTCAGATATGAAAATGGTAGAAAGCCTTTGCGATGATATCCCAAAAGTAGCATATAAACTCGTTGAAAAATTTTGGCCTGGTCCGCTAACTTTGGTGCTGAAACATAAAGGACTTTTATCTCAATATGTGACGGCTAATGGTGCTACATTGGGAGTGCGTTGTCCTCAACATGATGTTACATTAGAAATTATTAAGAGGTTAGGACATCCGTTGGGAGCGCCCTCGGCAAATGTTTCTAATATGTCAAGTCCGAAAAATGTCAACGATGTTTTAGTTACATTAGATGAGAAAATTGATGCAGTCATCGATGGTGGTGAGTGTATGCTATCAATTGAGTCAACAATCTTAGATTTGAGTCAAAATGAACCAATCATTTTACGTCAGGGTGCCCTCAACAAAGAAGAAATTTGGACTGTTTTACAACAAGAGGGGTATTTATGATCGTAATTGGAATTACTGGTGGCACGGGAGCGGGTAAGACGACTGCATTGCAAGCTTTAACAAAATTTGATGCGTGTTTAATAGATGCGGATGCTGTTTATCATAAACTAACTAAAACAAATGTGAAAATGCGTGAATCCTTAGAAAAACACTTTGGTCAAGTTTACAATCAGAATGATGAGTTAGATCGAAAAAAATTGGGCAATATAGTATTTAATGATCCAATTGCATTAAAGGAATTGAATGCAATTGTGAAAAAGTATATTCGAGCAGAATTGAATTATCGTATGCAGAAAGCGGCTTTAAAGGGCAAAGACGTAATAGCCGTAGATGCTATAGCGCTAATCGAAAGTGGTCTTGCTGAGATATGCGATGTTACTGTCGCGGTAGTTGCACCAGAACCTCTCAGAATTGCACGCATTATGGAAAGAGAAGGCATTTCTGAAGAGTATGCACGCATGCGGGTGAATGCACAACAAACAGAAACGTTTTTTCGTGAAAATTGTGATTATGTCTTGGAGAATAATACATCTGATAATCGAGAATCTTTCACGGAAAAAGCGCTACACTTATTCAAAACCATCATCAATAAGGGAGTGTAAAAGTATGGCTGAAGAAAAGAAAATTGCACAAGAAAAGAGAGATCTTCTATTGCTCAATCGTAAAAATGGTTACGATTGTTTGAGTGATAAGAAAATTCATAAAATGTATGAATATTGCGAGGGCTATAAGCAGTTTTTAGATGAAGGAAAAACGGAGCGGGAATGCGTTTCTAAGGCAGTTCAAATGGCTGAAGCGCGTGGATTTCGTCCGTATCATCGTGGAGATAGTATTCAAGCGGGCGATAAATTGTATCGTGTGAATCGAAACAAAGGTGTGATGCTTGCGGTGATTGGCGAAGAAACAATGGATAAGGGCAGTCGCATTTGTGCAGCGCATCTTGATTCACCTCGTTTAGACTTAAAACAAAAAACACTATACGAAGATAAGGAATTGGCATATTTTAAAACGCATTATTATGGCGGTGTGCGCAAGTATCAGTGGGTATCTATTCCGTTGGAATTGCGTGGTATTGTGATATTAAAAGATGGAAGCAGTCGTACAATTTCTATCGGTGGTGCTGAAAATGATCCTGTGTTTACTGTATCTGATTTGTTACCCCATTTGGCGGCAGAACAAAGTAAAAAACCTCTGGGAGAAGCGATTGCTGCAGAACAGTTAAATTTATTGGTTGGAAGTCGTCCGTTTAAAGATGATGAGGGCGCTGAGCGTGTGAAACTTGCAATTTTAGACTTATTGTTCGAGAAATATGGAATGATTGAAGAGGACTTTTTATCTGCGGAACTTATGGCTGTTCCAGCGATGAATGCAAAGGACGTAGGCTTGGATCGCTCTATGATTGGGGCATACGGACATGATGACAGAGTGTGTGCATACGCAAGTTTGCAGGCTCTTTTAGATATTCAAACACCAAAACATACTGCTGTATGCATGCTTGCTGATAAGGAAGAAGTAGGTTCTATGGGTGTAACTGGGATGAAGTCTATGGCATTTGATACGTTTATGAGTGATCTTTGTGATGCACAAAACTTGCCTTTAAGAGCTTGTTTTGAAAAATCTTATTGTTTGTCAGCTGATGTAACAGCAGCTTTTGACCCAAATTATCCTGAAGTATTTGAAAGAAATAACAGTGCATATTTAAACTATGGCATTTGTATGAGCAAATATACAGGTTCAAGAGGGAAGTCAGGTGCCTCGGATGCATCTGCAGAAGTCATTGCGTTTATGAGAAAAATTCTCAATGATAATCAAATTGTTTGGCAGACAGCTGAATTGGGCAAAACTGATCAAGGTGGAGGCGGAACAGTAGCTGCATACTTGGCTGATCGTGATATTGATACATTAGATGCAGGTGTTCCAGTTTTATCTATGCACTCACCATTTGAAGTGGTTTCAAAATTAGATTGTTATATGGCATATGAAGCTTCTGTTGCTGTATATGGTTCATAACTTTTGTGTGAATTAACGCCTATCAAGGTACTTCAAGTTTTATAAAATGTAGGCTAGTTGTGTGATATGACGCATAGCTAGTCTATTCATTTTTATCTTAATGAATAGAGACAATAAAATTGCCAATACTATTATCAAAAAGGAGAAGGTATATGAAAGAAGTAATAGACTTTTTAAAACTGAATAGCTTTGGTAATTTAGCAACTTGTGATGGTGGCGAAGTGGATAATACTCCTATGGAGATTGTAGACTTAGGTGATGGTGGATTTTACTTCTATATGCAGAACAGCAGTGACGTTGCTGAACACTTGAGAATGAATGCATGCGTGAGTTTTTGTGCAACAGATCCAGAATATAAGTTTTTGAAGCTAAAAGGAAAATTAGTACTCTGTGATGATCTAAACAAAAAAATTGCTTTAATTCAGAAGAGTAAATTTGCCGAAAAAATATTTGATGATAGACAACTAGAGAATATGATAATTTACCATTTGTCAAAAGGAATATATCTATTGAATGATATCCAAAATGGTATGAAAAAAGATGGGGTTTTTTGATATTTATATGCTTAGAAGATATGTGTTTTTTGAAGAGGCTACAAATATTTGCTTCTTAGATATAAAATCATGTAAACAAAAAAAGGCTGGGAGAAGCTTCTCCCAGCCTTTTTTTATTTGCATCAAAGAGATTTAGCAAAAGCAATAATGGCATCTTCATTATCACTAGGCTCGCAGTCAACCTTTAGACCGTCGTTGACGATGGTAGCTCCACATCCTTCAGCTTTCCTTTTGAGCATTTCAACCGCTTCACAAAATACATCTTCAAAGTTCTCTTTATCACCACAGCCAAATACAGCTACGTTTTTTCCGCTTAGCAGTTTATTAGACATATTGTTGTAGTATGGAATGAAGTCATCTTGTAGTTCGCCATAACCCCATGTAGAGCACCCATAAAGAATCAAATCTGCGTCTTTTACTGTGTCGTTTGTTGCATCGGTTACATAAACCAATTTCACATCATAACCGTCCATGTTATTTGCAATCATCTCTGCAACGGTTTCGGTGTTACCTGTTGTGCTACCAAAAATAATATTTGCTGTTTTCATAATAGAAGTCTCCTTAATTATATTTATTAACAAACTTTTATTTGAGTCTGTTTTGCATAATTTAATATTTCATCCTTTACACTTTTAATGTGATAATAAAGTTGTTCAGATGAATCAGTATTACCATACATTTGCCATCCCATTGTTTTTGCCAAAGGTAATTGAGTTAAACCCATAAAACCTAAAACATCTTTTACTGGATAACCTAAAAAAAATCCAATCTCATGGGGGAAACTATGATTATATTTCAGCTTATTTGTTAAGGTAGTAACGTAATTATCTAAATTGAAGTGTTTACTATAACCTAGCTGTTTTAAATATTTCAAAGTGTATTTATTATTAATTGTTTCTTCTAGTTTTTTTGGATTATATACAAACAACTTGTATTTATCATTTTTCTTGCCGAGAATTTTGAAGCGCAGTGGTTTTTTAAGTAGTATACATTGCGTTAATTTTGCTTGGGAAACATTGAGAATCTCAGCTGGTTTCACACCTAAATAGACTACACCAATATTACTACAAAAGTAGCAGCTTGAGATATCGGTGGTCGTACTATTGGCTATCCATTTTTTTATGACTAAATCCATGGCTTTGTACCTCAATGACATTAAATACTTGGAGAGGAATGAAAGTTATCTTAAAACAACTTATGCAATAGCTATATTAGCATAAGCTAACTTTTATGTCAATATATATGTTTTAAATCTTATAATTTTATAATTTTGGAATGTCTTGACAAAGATGGTGTTTTAGTCTAATCTTTAATGTAGTTTGCTTATGCTAACTATTGTGGTGAATTGCCTTAAAGATAAGTTTAATAATTTAGTGTCAATAAATATATGGATTGACTTTTTAGTCGGATTAAATCAAAAATGTTACTGATACAGTCAGCGCTATTGACATCATGTATCAGTTCTTATATAATTTTATACATATAATGTACTGGTTGCAGTTATGCCTAGTTCATAACCCTAACAGGGTTTTTTTTATTATATTTTAGTTGTTCATTTGAGTTTACTTTCTAAGAAAACAGCTATTATTTGGTATATTTTAAAGATTTAATCAAAGGATGTGGTGTTAATGAAACCGACTGAGTCAAAAGAAATGTATTTAAAAGTAATTTTTGATATTTATTTGAGAGGGCAAGAAATTCGTTCGGTTGATATTGCTAAGATTTTAGGTTATTCAAAACCGAGTGTCAGCAGAGGTATGAATATTTTAAGAGATGAAGGCTACATCAATATGGAGCCTTATGGTAACATCACGTTAACAGAAAAAGGTAAGGAAACAGCAAAAAACGTAAAAATGCGTCATATTTACTTAACTAAGTATTTAATTAAATCATTAGGCATTGATGAAACAACTGCAATGAAAGATGCATGTCATATTGAACATGTTATTTCACGTGAAGCGATGGAAGCCATTGAAAATTATGTTAAGGAAGACTGATGCATCGCTAATGATTTATTATTAGGATTGCTTATCATTGTAATAGAGTGTTATCTAGAGATATTGATTCAAATAAGTAGGAGTATATTTGAATTTAATCACCATATGTTTTTTGTTGTTGTAAATGTAGAACAGAAGGTGGACAAAATGAAAAATAATAAATTAATGAAAAAAATAGGAATTTTCTCAATCTTCGCTGTTTTATTTTTGTTTGTTTCATGCAAACATCAAACAGCAAATAATGAACCCCCTGAAGAAGCATCATTGATTGTTGCGGTAACTATAGTACCGCAGGAGACGTTTGTCAATGCAGTATGTGGCGATTTGGTCGAAGTGGTCACAATGGTACCTCCAGGGAATAGTCCAGCAAATTATGAACCAACACCTGAACAAATGGTGAAGTTTAGCGATGCATCTGTTTATTTTTCCATTGGAGTACCTACTGAGGCAGTGAATATACTACCTAGTGCTGAAGCGGTAAAAGTAGTTTCTTTACAGAAAAGCGTTTCTAAAGTATATCCAGATAGAAAATTTGATAATGGTGTTCGTGACCCACACATTTGGTTATCTCCTAAACGAGTGGAAGTAATAATAAACACGATTGCAAGTGAAATGAGTGCTTTAGATCCTGAACATCAGCAAATTTATATGGATAATGCAAAAGAGTATGTAAATAGGCTGCAGGAAATAGATTTAACACTTACAGAAATTTTTGCAGAATTAGAAAATAATAAGTTTATGGTATATCATCCAAGCTTTGGTTATCTAGCTAGTGATTATGGATTGGAAATGTATACTTTAGAATTTGATGGTAAAGAAGCAACAGCAAAACAACTCCAGAGCATGATTGATCTTGCTAGAGAAGAGAATATTAAAGTGCTATTTTATCAAGCTGAAATTGATAGTAGTCAATCGCAAGCCTTTGCTGAAGAAATTGGCGGGCAGACAATTCAGCTATCACCACTCGCGCCTAACTACATTGAAAATTTAGAATCTATGGCATTACGTTTAGCGGAGGGTATTTCTTGAAAAATAAAGCAGTGCACATAGAAGATTTGACTGTATATTACGATCACGCTTTGGCTCTTTCAAATGCAAATTTGGATGTAATGGAAGGTGAATACTTGGGGATCATAGGTCCAAATGGTGGGGGAAAGTCAACTTTACTCAAAGCCATGCTAGGATTGGTTCCAATATCTTCTGGTAGTATTCAAATTTTTGGTACAGAAGCGAAAAACAATGGATCTAGAATTGGATATGTACCACAATTTGGTTTGATGGACAAAAAATTTCCTATCACACTTTTAGAAGTTGTTTTAACTGGACGATTAAAATCTGGGTTGGCACCTTTTTATCGGTATTCAAAAGATGATAAAAGCATTGCACGTGAACTACTCAACAAAGTCGGGATAGGACATTTGGAAGATAGAAATATCTCACAATTGTCTGGTGGAGAATTTCAAAAAATGCTAATAGCTAGAGCGCTTGCAATGAATCCAAAACTACTGCTTTTGGACGAGCCAACAGCAAGTGTGGATGCGAAATCGAGGGATCAGATATATAGTTTACTAGATGAACTGAATAAAGAAATGACTATTATTCTCGTTACACATGATTTACTTGCCATTGCCTCCAATGTTGGAAGGCTAGCATGTTTGAATAAGGAACTTGTATATCATGGAGAACCAGAACTTACTGAAACAGTTGTCAATCACTTATATGGTTGTCCTGTAGATCTTTTAGCACATGGTGTGCCTCACAGAGTGCTTAGGATGCACAGGGAGGAAAATGCAAATGATTGAAGCGTTGTTTAAATACGAATTCATGCAAAACGCCATAACTGCCGCAATCCTTTCAAGTATCGTATGTGGTGTAATTGGTGTGATTATTGTAGAAAAAAAACTCATTATGATGAGTGGAGGGATTGCACATACCTCATACGGTGGAGTAGGTATGGGTTTCTTATTTGGCTTTGAACCAATTATAGGGGCGTTTATATTCTCTATTGCTGCTGCTTTAGGAATTGGATTTATTAATAAAAATGGAAGCGGACGTACAGATGTAATGATTGGGCTAATGTGGTCGCTTGGGATGGCTTTAGGCATATTATTTATTGCTTTAATGCCAGGGTATCCCCCAGATTTGAGTACATATTTATTTGGCAATATCTTGTCTGTGACAAAGGTAGATCTTTATATGATGTTTGGACTTACTGTGATTGTTACTTTAGTTATTACAGTATTTTATAACAATTGGAAAGCGTACTTATTTGACTCAGAGTTTGCACATATATTAGGAATGCCTACAGCACTTCTAGAATATATTTTATTAATTCTTGTAGCTATGACAGTAGTTGTGCTTATTCGGGTTGTGGGTATTATATTGGTGCTTGCTTTGTTGACTGCACCCGCGGCAACAGCTAGTATATACACTACAAATTTTAAACGTCGAATAATATATTCAATTATCTTGGGGATTGTATTTTGTCTTTTTGGTTTAGGTTTGTCTTATGAACTTAATATTGCATCAGGGGCTGCAATTGTATTGCTTTCAGTTGCTTGTTATTTGTTTACATATGTGATACATTTTATTCGCACAAAACATGTTGTGAAGAAAGTTATGAAACAATCTTGTTAATAATAATAAACTGAACGCCTGTCCGAATGGACAGGCGTTCAGTTTATTATGTAGTCCTTATGAAAATTTTACGTTTATACGCTTGAATCTGTGGCAACAAAAGAAAGAGTTAGTGTCAATTAGTATTTTCAGATTTTTGTGGTTCCTCTTTATTTGGCTCTTGCTGATTTATAGGATGATTATTGAGAAATGGGTTAACTTCCAAAGCGGTTTTATAAAAGTATGGAAAAGTGTTTTTTAAGTATTTCATATATAAGAGGTATTGCATAATAATAACGTCGTATATGCGTTTCATATCAATTTTTAGATGCTCTCTATCTTCTAAATCAAGAGACGATAAATCTCTTGTAGAAAGTTCTTCTTCTAAATGGAACAGTGCATACAAAAGTTGAGTGAAGCTTTCATGTTCCATAAGGTTTTGATTTTCTAGTAACTTTAGCATAAAGTCTCTTTTTGATTGTAAAAAAGCATTTATTTCTTCTAGCTCGGAGTTGTGAACTGTGATATTTCCTGTGTGTTTTTTTGCATCTTGTAGAGCAAGTTTGTATTCTCTTTCGGTCCATTCTTTGCTTATATGCATTTTATTAGAAATTTTTGCGATGTTCTCATCACAATTGACAAGGCAAGTCAATACTTTTGTGCCTACTTCGTTGAAAAAAAGTCCAATGACAAGATTTAATTTTTCTAATCGAACGGTTCGCTCTCTTGCTTCGATTACTTTATCAATTACAAAACTGACCAAAAGAACTTCTAGAGGAATGAAGGCCAAATCACCTACAAGGTAAATGAAAATGTGATGTGAATCGTTAAAGATAAAATAATGTGCTGAATACATTAAGACTGAAGATAGTATTAATATAATTGAAAATAAGATGCGCCAATTAATTTTTTTCATATTGCCTCCTTGAATTGAAATGGTATGTGAATTATACCATATTTTCTACTTAAAGCAAAGGCAATACACTTTATTTTGTGCCCAAATTTAAATGAATATGTTTATATCAGTTTTGTATATAGTGTAGGTGGCTGGTGATTAATTAAGAAAATAAAATGATTAATGTTGCTCAAAGAGAAAGGATAATGAAAGATAAAACCCTAAGAAGTGATGTATAGATTTCTTCTTAGGGTTTTATAATTTAAAATAATATTTATTTTTGATTAGAGATGTTGATTGTGTGCTAAAAATTTATCGAATCAACTTTGTTATCTTGAGTGCTAAATAAATATATATATTATATCTTAATATCTGCTAGGTTATTAATCTTAGAAATGCGTGTAAATTTGCAAGAAAAACATTTAAATATACTGAGGGAAAAGTCGCATTTATCAGATTCCGCAAGGTGAATTCAATTTAGAAATAACGCCTATTATGTAGATTGCGTTTGATTTTCTCTTCTTTGCCTTTTAATTGATAATATAATTTTTTATAGATATTTAGTTCACAGACATCAATTGGTGTAAATTCTGAAGCATTTATCATTTTGAATAGACCTATTGATTTATATGCTGCAATTACCAATTCAGAACAAAACAGCTGATCCAAATTTTCGGGTGCATATGTCAATGGGTGAGGAAATGATTTGTCAAAAGCAGAACGCGTGGCTTGAAGATAGTCATACTTTTTGTGATTATTTTCATTTACAAATGTGTTTAATACATCTACTTGATTGGAGTTAAGTGCTTTTTTGAGACGGAGCCACCAAACAGATTGGATTTCTGTATTGTTAAGTGACTCAGTAAGTCTACATTCTAGGGGAGACAGAGATGCACCCGAATATAGTGCTTCAAATAACATTTTTTGTTGTGAAGTTGGATTTTTTGAGGAATCTACAGTTTGTGATTCTACAACAAGCCCAACATGTGAAACGTTGGAATGCGTTATGTATTTGATGATTTTTGAATGGAAAGCAATACCTGAAAAGGCAATGAGATCTCCAGAATTTGCTTTGCTCATCATTTGTTCAATGCTGATTGCTTTAGGATTGTGTTTCATGCAATGAACTCCTCAATTAACAGAATTTATTTGAATGAGAGAGGGGATATAGTTATTTTGGGAATTGCAAGAGAAATATTTGACGGCATCAGTTAATTTGGTTGATGATTGGTTGTTTATAGAATAGTCTATATTGGAATAATTACTTCGGTGATTCATTTTTTACTTCTTCTTGTTTTCTTTCACAAATCTCTCTTTGTGCTGCGATGGTTTCTAATGTATACGCAAGTTGACGTAACACTCGAGCAACCAGCAATAAATCTGCGTTGTTTTGCACTTCTTTTGCAATGAAACAAGCTGCAGCACTTACTGCCACTGGCAAATTACAATAATCCAAAAATAGCACCCCCACCTTTATTCAGTATATGTTTTTAAATTATAGATGCGCAATATTGGCGAGAAAGTTACAAGATTTATTAAAAATAGATGTAAAATGAAACCGGACATAGTAAATGACCTATATGAGAGGAAACCTCCCATATAGGTCATTTAGTGTACAATCAGTGATTTGATGCTACACAGTCGAATCAGAACCGGAACAAAAGTCGAGTATCTCTGCAGTACTCATGATTGGTTCTTCTAATTTTCCATATAAAGATACTTCAGTAGTATTATTCAATGTGCTGGATGCATGCTTGTGTTCGGAATTCATTTGTTGTTCATTGGATTTTGATTTCATATTTTGTTTGTTATACTGTTTCATTTAATAGTTCCTCCCATAAAAATAGTATTTCTAGAAGCAATGGACATATGTATTCTTTTGGAGAAGAAAAAAGTAACGGACAACCATTGAAATTGGTTGTCCGTTGTTTTGGAAACAATAATAAAATTAATTACAGAAAAGACAAGTGAGTTTTGCGTAGTAATCTCGTAGTCTTTGCTCAACAATATTCCAATTGATTATATTGAAATAATTGGTGACATAATCAGGTCTACGGTTTTGATAGTCTACATAGTATGCATGTTCCCAAACATCAATATTGAGAATAGGAGTTAGGTTGTCTTTTAATGGGGTATCTTGGTTTGGAGTAGAAACCACACTTAATTTTCCGGCTGAATTGCCGACGAGCCAAGCCCAGCCTGAACCAAATTGACCGAGTGCAGCTTTTGTAAAGGTTTCAACAAAAGCATCATATGAACCAAATGATGCGGTAAGAGCTTGCAAGATAAATTCTGAAGGTTTGGTGGAGTTTTGAGGTGCTAGTGCCTCAAAATAGTGATTATGATTAAAAACACCACCACCATTGTTGCGGATTGCAACTGCATTTGGAGAGGAAATGTTTTCAAGATCTGATAAAATGTCTTCTAAATTTTTGGATTGTAAAGATTCATCATCTTGAAGGGCGAAGTTTAGGTTTGTCACATAGGTATTTAAGTGCTTATCGTGATGAAGCTCCATTGTTGTTTTACTGATGAACGGTTCTAAAGCATCATAAGCATAAGACAATGGTTTTAGTTCGTAAGGATAACTCATATAAGAAGACCTCCATTTTTTTATTTATATTACCACAATTTTCAGATTCGAACAAGAATAAATGGGAATGGATAGTCTATATGATATGTTATATCATTCATATTTATGTAAAGATATATCGCCCATTGCTTACTAGCGATGAGCGATAGAAAGTAGAAATGTAAGAAAATTTGAAAGGAGTTAGCTGCAACTAACTATCCATATAATATCAGATAAAGTATAGGATGTCAACGATAATATTTTTGTCTTTTAAAAAGCAATCTATATTCCCTTGAATAAAGATATGAAATATTGTACGAAGTTAATAGATTGATTATTAAAGTATCAAATATAAAAAGAGAGAAGCGGTGATTTGTGCAAGTATGTGATTAGTTTATATTTTTTTGAAGTGAAGTAGTGAAAAAAGAAGATGGCATCAGCAATAAGCACTGATGCCAATAATTTAATATAAAATTATTCATCAAAAGAAAGAATTTCTTCTACTTCTTTTCTTGGAGGGGCTACCTTGCCTGTTTCTTGAGGATAACCTGCAGCAATAAGAGCAATTATTTTTTCGCCCGCTGGAACATCATATATTTTTTTGATTTCGTGTTCATCAAAGACACCAATAATGACAGTTCCGACATCATGTGCGTGCGCAGCCAAACAAAAAGTTTGTGCTGCGATGCCTGCGTCAAATACTTCCCAGCGGTCTTCTTTTGGAGTAGAAAAAGTGCCATCTGTTTCATATCCGCTGATATTCTCTACGACGGTTAGAATAACCAGTGCAGAGGCGCGATTGATGGTTTTTTCATTGAATGGATTTCCAAGTACAGAAGTCTCAGCAATTCTACTTTTATGTTCTTTGTTTTCCACAATTCTGTATCGCACAGTTTGTGAATTTTTCCATGAAGGTGAAAATCGAGCAAGGTCAACGATTTTTTCATAAACCTCATGAGGTACTGGATTATCTAAAAATTTGCGTACACTTCTTCTTTCTTTGATGCATGTATCTATTTTCATGGTGTGACTCCTTTGTATGATATGTATTTGCAATTTGAGCATCTAGCAGCGTTTATCGAACTAGATATCAGTACATTTATGTCTGTGTTGCAATATAAAAAAGAACAAAATAATGTACGGATGTTTTGACTGAGATTGAAACTAATTGCTTTGTAGAAGAAAGTCATTACTTGATATTATATAGAATTAAATTTAATAATGCAATGAGATGATAAGAAAATTGCAATTAGAATTACTAACAAACCATTTAAAGAATGCATGAATAATGAGTTGAACGTCTAGAATCAAATTATTACACTGAAAGTCTGTTGGAAGACGCTGATTTAATTCAGACAATAGGAAAAGAAAGACTAGAACAATTAAAGGTAACTTGTGAGGTAACAGCATCAAATATGACAACCACTATGACAATGTATTATGATGGAGTTAAATCAAGAATAGAAACTTAAATGGAAGGGTTGTCAAATAGCATAGTAATATACCTTCTAGACCAAGACGCGATGTACCAATAGGTTGAAGGTGAAACAATTGGTAGTAAAATGAGCAATGCAGACGTAGTGTCTCCAGCTGATATGGGTGTAATGAATTTTTCTGATATGATGGCAGTAATTGAAAATCCTCCTGCAGGTATATAACGGAAAAAAAAGGTGATTTAAATGGTCAAGAAGTGATTTGTATTGAATGGAAGCATTTTGATGAGGAAATGCGTGAAGGACTAGAAAAAATGTGGTATTCAGAAAAATTTGCTACACCACTCAAATATGAATTAACAATTAATGATGCAGTGCTCTTCAGTTTTGTAGTAACTGAAATTATTGATGAAATTAGTAATGTTAATGCTGTGTTCACACCGCCAAGTGAAATTATGTTTCAAGAAACAGGTATTAACCTTATCTTCGGTGATTGAGAAAACGCTGAGTAATACACAAAAGAAATTGAAACGTAATTTTGATATTAAAAAGTCTGCACTCATTTAGGGTGCAGACTTTTTTGTTGGAAGACTTGAAAATTGATTTATGAAAAGATACCACAAAATTTTAACATAATAAACTTATGCAAAAAAGAATGCGAATTGGTGAAGTTAAATAAAAATCTAGAATTATTGCATAATATGAGAAATAATTTTTCGAAACCTCTTTCATTTTTATAGACTAGTTGAATAAAAATAATAAGGAAAAAAGCTTTTGCTGAAGGTATTGAATAATCAGAATATCAGAATTGAGGTGCATATTATGAAAATTTCAGGAATTCATTCCGCCAATCAAGTGCAGGCAGCATCCTTTCAAGCACCTAAGAATGCAACAAGAGAAGGGTTAACTGGGAATAACACTACTCGTTTCCAAAGTTGTGATTCTATTCAGATAAGTAGTCACGCTTCTTTGCAAGTGGGTGTTGAGGCTAAGTGCAAAGAATATGCAAGTAAGTGGGAAGATAATATTTCCTCTCAACGATTGGAAGCGCTTAAAAGTAAGTATCAAGGAGATCAATGTCCAGTGACAGGAAAAGATGTTGCTATCGCTATGATGGAGAGAGTGACAGGTAAATTTTAATAGTAATTATAGTTGAGGAGTATGCACATGAATGATGTATGGGCATCTTTTATAGATTTAACTGATCAAACCTGCGAACATATGCAACTAATTCGCGAGACAGAGAGAGAAAAACGATTAGCCTTGTTAGAATACAATGAAAAAAATATGGAAGCTGTCTTGCAGAAACTGCAAGCTATGATTATGAAACTGGAGTCTTTAGAGCGGTCGCGCTTTGAAACGTTGCAGACTTTACAGTTAGAGAAATTTACAGGTGAAGAGCTTCTCAACTATGTTCCAGTCGAATATAAAGGCCGTTTTCAAGAGAAACTCCAAGAGATGCGAAAAGTGGCAATGGATATTAAGGAATTAAATCAATTATCACAGAAAATTGCCAAAACAGAATTGGGGCTTCTCGGAGGGGAAGTTTCTCAAACAGTGAAAACAAAAAGTGGAGTGTATGGGAATACCTTTAGTGGAAAAACAGCTGAAAGAGGACATTCTGCTTTTCAAAAGAAATTGTAAGGAGGGGTAACGTGAGACCAACCTTTATGGGGTTTGAGATGGCAAAAAGTTCGATTTTTGCGAATCAAAAAGCAATAGATGTAATGGGAAATAACCTGACAAATGTTGATACCGCAGGTTACAGCAGACAACGAGTAGACCGCACTCCAGCTGGTGCTATGTCCTATACCTCTCGTGTAGCAAATAATAGAATCGGTTTGGCAGGACAAGGTGTCGAAGCGATGGGTGTATCACAAGTTCGTGATGATTTTTTGGATAAGTGTTTTCGAGATGAGTTTTCTAAAGCGAGTTATCACAATGAAGCTACAAATATATTAAACAGTCTCCAAAGTGCTTTGGGTGATGGACAAGATATTACAGATGAATCTGGCTTGTTTGGGGCAATTACTCAGATGTATGAAAGTTTAAATGACTTTGTACAAGCACCCAGTTCAGAAACAGAAGCAAATCTGGTTATGCTTGCGTTTAAAAACACAACACAAGTGCTTCATCAGTTAGATAGCAATTTAGATCAAGTGACAGAACAATTTACAAATGATATGAATATCAGTGTAAATCGTGTGAATGAGATTACGGCACAAATAGCACACTTGAATCATATCATCAGTGAAGACGCTACAGTAGTTGCTGATCCAAATAATGAGCATTACCAACCCAATGAATTATTGGATGAACGCAATTTATTGTTAGATGAATTGAGTAGTTACGGAAATATTGACATTCAGGAAATGGCTAATGGAATGGTGAACGTACAAATGGGTGGTCATTCTGTGGTCAATGGTTCAGAGCAAGATATGATGCATTTTTCAGTACACGATGATAAAACAGTTGATATTCGATGGATGAAAACGCAGCAAAATGTTACTTTGGACAGTGGTCGACTATTGGCTGATTTACAATTTATCAACGGTCGTGGGACAAACGTGCAAAGCAATGCGGAAGAACCATATCAAGGGATACCATATTATCGAGATCAAATTGATATGTTTGCAAGTGCATTAGCTGACATGGTGAATCATGCTGTACCTGAATATGATGAGTCTACAGGTGAGAACAAAGTAGATGCTTATGGAAATATTGTGTATAAAACCTTGCTAGGTGCTGAAACGGAAAGTGGAACAAGTCCATTTCAAGTTATTACTGCAAACAATATTACTATTAGTGATGAATGGGCTACAGAGGGTGGATCCTACTTTATTTACAATAAAAATGAAAATGTAGAAGATTTTGCTCAGTATATAGCTGTACAATTGACAGATGGCGTCAATTCATTTACTTCACATGGTGAGACCTACTCAGGGACATTTGCAGATTTTGAGGTGAATTTTCTTGGAAAATTAGGTTCGGACTTGAGTTTCCATGAGGGACGTCAAGATGCTTATAGTAAGATTGCTGATGATTTTTTGGATCAAAGAGATGCGGTGTCAGGTGTTTCGCAAGATGAGGAAACAGCTGATATGTTGAAATATCAAAAATCTTATGAGGCGGCTTCTCGCTTAATGACAGTGTTGGATGAGCTCATAGACGTTGTCATTAATCGCATGGGTCGTGCAGGTTTATAACCTGGTAAGGGGAAGTTATAATGAGAATTTCAGATCGCTCGACAGTTAGAAATTATCTTAAACAGATGAATTCTGCTAAAATGAAATATAGCAAAACCAATGAACAAATTGCCAGTGGCAATCGTTTTGAGCGTTTGTCAGATGATGTATCGGCAGGAACGCGCGTTATGCAGACACGCATGGATTTGTATCAATCTCAGCAGAAGTTGGACAACGTGAAATCTGTTAATGATGAACTGAAAATGACAGAGAATACTTTGATGACCATGCAAGATATTATTACAAATGCACATGCATTGGCATTAAAGGGTATGAATGAAGAAAAAGGTGATTCAGGAAGAAATGCTATCGCAAATGAAATCAAAGCTTTGCGAGAGCAAATACTCAATCTTGCGAATGCTCAATATGGCAAGAAGTTTGTATTCGGTGGAAGTAATGTTAGTGTAAGTCAACCATTCCAGGAAAGTGATACAGGAAAGATTGAGTATAATGGAATACCTGTTGATACGATTCAAAAAGATGCCAATGGGTATTATTATATGGACGCTGGTGATCGCAAATCAATTCCAATGGATGAAAGTGTTTATTTGGATGTAGGGCTTGGCATTAAAATGAATGCCACTCAAGTAGAAGATGATACAGGTTTTTTGGTCTCAATTTCAGGACTAGATATTTTGGGATATGGGGCTGACGCATCCTCAGGCTTTTCAATGAATATTTTCAATACACTTGTGGAATTAGAAGATAGTTTAACGAACTATAATAAAGAAACTTTAGGTGAATTAACGGATCATTTAGATATGTTAAATGATACTTTTCGATCAAATTTAACCGATATTGGTGCTAAAACAAAATTTTTAGATATTATGCAGACAAGACTTGAAGATACGGTTGACAACTATGAAGTGCGTATAGATAATCTGATGGGAATTGATGATGCAGAAGCTGCTACAACGCAAGCCATGAATGATTATGTACTAAAGGCTGTCTTACAAATGGGAGCAAAAATATTGCCCGTTTCATTGATGGATTTTCTTAGATGAGATTTATAATAATGATTAGATAAGGGGGATGTTGTGTGCAAGTTTTACTAATTGAAAATATACATACAAAGTGGGAATTGAACATTGAAAATGCCAAACTTGAGTATTCGCAAGCTCCCCCAGTGGCAAATATTGAAAACAATTCTGGTGAATTGCAGATCGAAACGAAATCTGGAAAATTAGAATATGATACATATGAAGCGAGACAATCTTTGGGGTTTAATAATAGCGAAGATTTAATTTCATCAGCTTCCCAGAAAGGAAAAGATTCTATAAGACAATACACTAGACAAGCTGTAGAGACAGGAGCGCAGTTGGCTCGCATTGAAGATGGTGTTTCTATTGGACAAATTGTCAAAAATAAAATGCAAGAAATGGATGGAACATATACAGCGTTTATGCCTAGTGGAGGAGTACAGATGCAGTGGATTCCGAATCAAATAACGACGCAATTTGAACCAGGTGAAATCCAGTTTGATTGGGATATTCAAGAAACTGAATTTGATTTTTCGCCAGGAAGTGTGCATTTTCAGATATTACAATATCCAAACGTAAATATTGAATATGTTGGTGACCCTTTGTATGTTCCACCAAGTTCTGATCCTAAAGCTCAAGAAAAATAAAAACTCGTGACACTGAGGTCTACGGGTTTGAAGGAAAAAGAGTGCAATCTTTCTGAATGGTTCCCCATAGATAAGTTTGCATAGCTTCTTTTTGAGAAATGTTATCCCATTGTACGTTGCATAAATATTGATGCTCCTCTCCAAATATCAATGATTTTTGTACAATTGCTTTGACTGTGCTAGAGGGCAAAGGGGTGTCAAAGTGAAGTGATACGACATCTCCAATTTCAGCTAACATGTTAAAATTATCTCTTGGTGGAAGAGCAGAAGATTTATCCGTTTGATTTGATGCAGATACTTGAAACAAGACTTCTTCTAGTGTGATTGCGGTAATAGTAATGGGGAATTTAGTTTGAGGATTTTGTCTTGTGCGAAAGCGCTGAAACAGTTTGTGTTCTTGTGGTTGAGCTGGTGTTTTTATCTTAACAGTTCCCTTATAACGGTGAATGTCCCAATAACAATACTCAGCTCCAGGGTAAAGTATATCAGCAATTGATACTAGTCTCATAAGGGTTTTGTCTGATAAAAACACTGAGCCAAGAAAACGATGTACGACTTTATTTTTGCAGTATCTTACTACTTGCATTGCTGTGCCTATTGGATAAAGGGGGACAAAGTCACTTTGGAAAGTGAGCGTTCTATCCTCGACTGATATAATAGCTGTTCCATCAGCTACACTTTCGCCCGTCTCATTTTGAAGTGTGGCATAAAAAGTGTAGGGGGTTGGGTCAGTATACATTAGGGCAATGGCCTCCCATCTGAACAGAAAAATGTTGTGTATTAGGTTGATTATGAAATATTGAATACAGTATAGCATACTTTATTTGGTTTTACTAGAAAGGAGAATTTCATGATTTATTATGATGAAATACTATCGTGTCTTTCGGAAAAGTATGCTTGTTTTTTGTCTCTGGAAGAGTTGTCAATACCTATGCAATATGAAACTGTTGGTGTTTTAGAAGAGTTGATGATAAAGCGCGGTGAATTATTTGAAAAAATATCGCAAATTGATGCAAAATTACATCAGTTGACTCAGAATGATGAATATTGTAGGCGCGTAATTGCTTTGCGTGTTTCTAGAAAAGATATTAGCTTAAACTTAAGGAATATATATCATATGTCCTTGCAATGCAAGTTATCTGTGAATCGTTTGTTAAAAAACGAAGATGTGATTCGACTTCATTTAGAGAATGAGAAGCAACGAGTGATGGAGCAAGTTAAAGAGTTAAATCAAAACGGCTCCAATTTAGCTGCTCGATACCATTTTTCTGTGCAAACAGGGAAAAATCGAACTGTTTCAACACTGAAAAATCGGTTAATTTGAAAAATTCGCTTTCATAATTGACATTTCATGTCATAAATAATTAAAAGGTCTACAATTTAAAGAATCGGAGGTCATTATATGAGTAGTATCAATTCATCAGCTTTTTATAGCGTTGGAAATCAAACCAGCTCTTCTAATGGCGTTTCTGGTTTGATGTCTGGCATGGATACCGAAACAATGGTTAAGGACATGTTGGCAGGAACTCAGGCAAAGATAGATAAACAATTAGGCGTTAAGCAACAAACAGAATGGAAGCAGGAAAAATATCGAGATGTTATATCATCGATTAATACATTTCATTCTACATATTTTGATTCTTCATATGGGGCTTCTCATGTGAATAATTTTGCTAGTAATGATTTTTTTAATTCCATGTTGTCATCCGTCAATGATGATAGTGCAGTGCAAATTCTTAGTACTAATTCAAATGCTACGCCAGGTGAACTTCACATGGCGGTTACACAGTTGGCATCAACTTCTCATCTAAGTAGTGAGAAAACGTTGAGCGGAGAACAAAAAATTATTGGTGAAACATTGGATTCAGATAGTTTAACAAAGCTTTTTAATAAAAGTGTAGTTCTACAGTTGAGTGATTTCGGTGATGTTTCAGTGAATCTGAATCATGTACAAACTGAAGAAGAGTTAACACAGGCATTTCAGTCAGCTTTTGCTAGCGCTGGAGTGTTAGGTGTAGAGGCAGAAATATATGATGGTAGTTTGCGTTTTGTTTCTGAAGATGCGAATCGTATCATTACCATTGATGATAGTTCAACAGAACTGGGCTTGCAAATGGCAGGTCTACAGTCCACAACGAAAAGCAATGTTAATAATTTGGATGGTTCTATTTCCACTATGTTAGAAGGTGGGACATTGAATCTTCAAGCTGGGATTTCGTTTGATTTGTCTTTTGATGGAATTCAAAAGACAATTACTCTAAATAATGTGCAAGGTTCCTTGGTGGATGGACAAATGGTTATTGACGCTAATAACATTCAAGAAGCTTTGCAAAAAGAAGTTGATGATGCGTTTGGTAATGCCATTGCAGTGTCACTTACACCTGATAATTCATTGCAATTGCAAGTAAATATTTTTGATAATGAAGGAGCTTTAGAACGAGGACATGAATTGATTATTTCAGGGCAAAGTGCAAGTGATATTGGATTGAGTCCTGGTTCTTCAACTTTGGTTAGTACAAGTTCAAAACTTGGTGATTTAGGATTGCAAGGTGATTTATTTTCCTTTTCAATCAATGGGGAAGAGTTTTCTTTTGATTCTGATGTGAGTTTGGGACAAATGATGAATACCATCAATCAAAGTGATGCAGGTGTTCGAATTACCTACTCTTCTTTCTCAGATACAGTAAAATTAGAAGCTACATCAAGTGGATCAAGATATGGCATAACGTTGGAGCAACAAACAGGGGATTTACTTGGAGTTTTATTCGGGAGTGATGCAATTGCGCCAGCATCTTCTGTGGTGAGTTCCAAGTTGACTACAAATGTATTGACAAGTCAGAGTGCTGGATTAGATGCTGATTATACAACGGAGTCAACAGCACTCTCTTTTCGTGTTAATGGGGAACAGCATACGTTTTCACTTCCCGTAAAAGAGGGGGAGGAATATTCAAAGGAAATTATTGAACAAGAATTTAATGATTGGCTTGAAGAAAAGTTTGGTTCTTCAGAAATTGAAGGTGTTACAACAGCAAACATACGTTATGAAGACGGAGCACTAAAAATTCAAAAAGGATTTGCCGTTTCTTTTGATCAAACCGCAATAGACCAGCGAGATTCTCTTGCAGTTGAAGAAGCAATGAAAAGTGACTTGGCGTATGCTATGGGTTTCAATCGTCAAGCAAGCAGCAACACCCCAGAGGGTAGCCTTTTGATTTCTGATGTGTATGAACTGCAGGGTATTGACCCTGCAAGTATTAAAAAGTCAGATGGATCACAAGCTACAACATTAGATGAAATTGCATCAATAGGTGGAAATGATATTACATTTGTAGATGGCAGTTTAAAGCTCACAGCTTCTAGTGATGTGGATCTTTCTACAATTCCACAACTTTCTTCGCTGTTTGGTGGGAGTGTTATTAAACTTGGAGAGGGGAAAGTTGCTGAAAATGCGATTCATCAGGGTACTGATGCGAAAATAGTGGTCAATGGCGTTGAAACCAGTAGAAGTAGTAATACGTTCACTGTAAATGGTATTTCTATGGAAGTGAATGAATTAAGTGATGATGTTATTATTAATACGAAACGAGATGTCGATTCGATTGTAGATGGGTTCAAAGCATTTGTTGAAGACTACAATAAGATGATTGAATCGTTAAATTCTATGACATCCGAAGAAGCTGAATATAAAGATTATCCGCCTCTTACAGATGCACAGCGGGACGAAATGTCTGATAAAGAAATTGAGCTCTGGGAGGAAAAATCTAAAACTGGTTTGTTGCATAATGATGAAGCCATAAATAGCTTTTTATCTGAAATGAGACTTACTCTATATGAAAAGCCAGTTAATTCAGAAATTGCACTGTATAGTATTGGTATTGAGACAACCGCTGATTACAATGATGGTGGTAAGATACAGTTAAATGAAGCGTTATTAAGAGAAGCTCTTGCGAGTGATGCAGATAGCGTGAAAGATTTGTTCACCAATTCTGTGGATGGTATAGCAGAAAAAATGTCTGCAGTTATGGAAAATTCAGCAAATAAAAGCTTTGCTAATCCAGGTTGGCTTGTGCAACTAGCTGGTATTGATGGTCATTCTACGGAAAAGAATAATACGCTCTATGATGAAATAAACAATTTAGAAGCGCGAATTTCAACATTGCGGCTTCGTTATGAAACTGAAAAAACTAGATATTGGGATCAGTTTAATGCCATGGAATCGATAATGTCAACATATAACGCGCAGAGTTTAATGCTTGCAGAGCAATATGCATGACAACATTAAAATATAAACATTTCGATAAGATAGCGGTGATTGTATGAAAAGTAATCCTTATCAAGCTTACCAACAAAAGTCCATTATGACTATGACACAAAGTGAAATGCTAACAGCATTGTATGATGGGTTAATCAAACAGTTGCATATAGCAAAAATTGCACAAAAGTCGAATCAAATTTCAGAAGTAAATCAAAGTTTGCAAAAAAGTCAAGCTATTTTAATTCATCTTAAGCAAACGCTAGATATGAAATACGATATTTCAGAAAACTTAGTTGCATTATACGATTATTTTTTGCAAGTGATTGTACAGGCAAATATAAAAAAAGATCTATCTCAATTGGATGAAATTGTAGAGATGATTTCAGAGTTGAGAGATACATATACGCAGGCTGATAGAGATTTGAGATTAGCTAAGTAAAAGATGAAGGTGAAAAACAATGTTCTATGATTCAAGTGAATTTAAAAACTTAGAAGCTGGTTTGAAACTATCATGGATGCAACAGCAATTGCACACTCAAAATATTGCAAATATTGAAACACCAGGTTACAAAGCAAAAAACCTTGTTTTTCACAAGATCTTATCTGATAAAACAAATAATACGTTATCCAATAAGATTTCTGCATCGGTAAAACAAGACGAGACATTGTCTAGTAGAAATGATGGTAACAATGTAGATATTGAAAAGGAAAGTTTGGCACTTTATAAATCATATGTGCAATATACAGCATTGCTGAATAAAGTCAACGAGAAATTTGATCAGTATTCATATGTGTTAAATAGTGATTTCAAATAGAAATGAGGATTGTTTATGGCTTTTTTAGGTTCTTTGGATATTGTGGGTTCAGCTTTAACTTCAGAGCGAAAGCGGACAGAAATAATTATGCAAAACATCGCAAATGCTAAAACAACAATAACTGAGTCTGGCGAACCGTATCGCCGAAAACAAGTTGTGTTTAAAGAGAGGGAAATGACATTTCAAGATGCCCTCTCCAATGTGACGGGCGGAGTTCAAATCAGTGATATCGTGGAAAGTGACAGAGATTTTCGACCTGTTTATGAACCTAACCATCCGCAAGCGGATGAGAACGGATATGTTTTATATCCCAATGTTGACTTAACTGAGGAGCGAATTGATTTAATGGCTGCCAGTAATGCATATGAAGCAAATCTTTCTGTGTTTTCCATTTTAAAAGCAACCATCAACAAGACATTAGAAATGAATGGATAGGAAGATTAAATTTCATATAAATGCTGTGGTTTCATAAAAAAAGAGAAATAATATGTCAGGAGAGGGTTATTGTGTTTAAGAAAAGTATACGTTCTAATTTAATTGCGTCCTTTGTATCCATTACCATTGTTGCATGTTTGGCGTGTATTGTGAGCATTTATTCAACTTACAGTATCAATGAAAAACATCAAAAGTCTATGCAAGAATATGGTTTTACTCAAGGTGATGTGGGCCGTGTTATCGCTCAGTTTTGTCGAATTGATGGTAACTTGCATGATGCTATTGGCTATTTCAATCAAGATAATAAACAAGCTGCATACAATAACGTACATAAGCAGAGTGAAAATCTAAATAAACTCATTGATACTTTAGAACCAGGCATTGTTACAGAGGATGAGCAAGTGTTATTTGATACGATGAAATCTGCTTGGCAAGGTTATTATACGGTTGCTGTGGAAATCGCGAGTCTTGGTCGTGAGACAGTAGATCCTTGGGAGATGCAACTTCTTCAAAACCGTTTGGTAGATGATATTGATCCCTTATATATTGAATTTTACAACGCAGTGGACCAGTTGATGGTAACAAAAGTTGAAGGCGGAACGAAATCGGCTGAAGCATTGGACAAATCCATGATGATTAGCGGTGGTATTTCAATTGTTGTCTTGCTAGGAGCAGTAATTACTGCGATTGTGATTTCACAAAAAGTTGTTAAAAGAATTATGAAACCACTAAGCGAAATTGAACATGTTACAGATCAAATGGCTCAAGGTAATATGAAAGTTAATGTAGATTATCATGCTGAAGATGAATTGGGAGTTGTGGCTAATTCTATGCGTGAAATGGTAACTGCACTCCGAAGCTATATTGATGATATTAGTGATGTAATGAAACGTTTGGCAAATGGTGATTTAAATGCGACTACAACAGCTGATTTTAGAGGTGATTTCGTTGAAATTTCAAAGAGCATTGTATTAACATTGGAGTCATTCAATTCAACTTTAACACAAATTGCTTCAGCATCAGAACAAGTGAATTCTGGGTCAGAACAAGTAGCATCAGGTGCGCAATCACTCAGTCAGAGTGTAACAGAGCAAGCAAGCTCTATTCAGCAGTTAGCAGCGACAGTGAATGAGATTTCAAATCAAGTTCAAGTCAACGCGGATTATGCGAATTCTGCTAGTGAAAGAGTGTCAGAGGTCGGAAAAGAAGTGTTGGAAAGTAATGCTAAGATGAAACAACTAATTGAAGCTATGGATGAAATAAGCAATAGTTCGACTGAAATAGCTAAAATCATTAAAACAATTGAAGATATCGCTTTCCAAACAAACTTACTTGCACTTAACGCAGCTGTCGAAGCAGCTAGAGCAGGAACTGCAGGTAAAGGCTTTGCAGTCGTTGCTGATGAAGTGCGAAACTTGGCAAGTAAATCAGCGGATGCATCTAAAGATACTTCAGTATTAATTGAAAATTCTTTAACAGCAGTGCAGAATGGTGTGCGTTTGGTTGATGAAACTTCAAAGACATTGGATTTAGTTGTGAGCGGTGCTGAAGATGTAACGACTACCATTGAAAAAATATCACAAGCATCCATGCAACAAGCTGATGCAATAAACCAAATTACTATTGGCGTTGACCAAATTTCCTCAGTTGTTCAAACCAATTCTGCAACTGCAGAACAAAGTGCTGCGGCAAGTGAAGAACTCTCAAGTCAAGCATTGTTGCTACAAAGACTTGTCGCTGAATTTAAATTGAAAAAGCAAGATAGTACGAAATACGAATATCAAGAGGACAGCTATCTCGACAAGAAAGAGTCTTATGATTACAATTTGGATAGTGGAAAATATTAATTTGATAATCTATTTAAAGACTACTGCTTGGTAATTAATGCATTTTACTTGATGTTGTATCCAGGTTGTATTTGGCAAGATTGCTGTTATGTACTTTGACGAGCGAAGGAGAGTTACTTTGTATGGAAGGTGTAAAGCAAACTGAGATATTGTTAGAACCAGGTACCAATGAATTAGAAATTATGGAATTCACCATAGGGGACGAGCTATTTGGAATTAATGTCGGTAAAGTAGTAGAAATAATGAGAATTATGCCTGTGAAACCGATGCAAAAAGCACACCCTAATATTGAAGGGGTATTCAAGCCACGCGATAAAGTATTAACTGTAATTGATCTAGCTGGATATTTGAAGTTACCACCTTCTGAACATCCTGAGCGTGATATTTTCTTAGTAACTAAATTCAATGGACTAGAATTTAGCTTTCATGTGCATACCGTTGTTGGAATTGATCGCATTTCTTGGACACAAATGAAAAAGACAGATAAACTCATTTATGGTGAGCATGAGGGAGTTGCAACAGCAATTGCAGAGCATGACGGACGTCTCATTACAATTTTAGATTTTGAAAAAATTGTGACTGAGATTACTGATTCAGGAATACGGGTGTCAGATGTTGATAAGATTGGTGATAGAATCACGCAGGATAAACCAATATTAATTGCTGAAGATTCTATGATGCTTGCAAAATTGTTGATTGAGTCACTTAATCGAGCTGGGTATAACAATACTTTTCGTGTTAATAATGGTCAGGAAGCTTGGAATTATCTATCTGAACTGAAAGAATCGGATGAATCTATAGAAAATAACGTAGCATGTATCATTACTGATATTGAAATGCCTCAAATGGATGGTCTGCATTTAACAAAATTAGTTAAAGAGGATCAGATCTTAAAAGATTTGCCGGTTGTATTGTTTTCCTCACTTATTAGTGATGAAATGAAAAAAAAGGGAGAACAAGTAGGGGCTGATGAGCAAATATCCAAACCTGAAATTGTGAGACTGGTTCAAGTATTAGATCGAATTATTCAATAAAAAATTTAATAGAATTTTAGAGTAAGGCGGAAAATTATAGTACGCCTTACTTTTTTTTCAATTATATAAACTATGCAGTATCATAGTTAGTTAATTAGTTGGTAATAAATAATAATAAATCTGAATACAGAGAAAATATTTTATGTATTTATACAAAAAACAAGAATTATTCGATAGATAAGAAAATAAAAATTGCTTTACAAATTCATGTATTACAGGTATAATACAAAACAAGTGACAGAATAAGACAATTTTCTTTCATTTGTTGTATATTTTTTTTACTAATAGTGGAATTTTATACAATCTATAGTATGCGAGTATTTAAAATGAATTTTGAATTTTGTGCGTAAGAAGGTGTATTATGAATAACATAATTGATACAAAGTCAATAGAATTCAATGAAAAATCTCAAAACATAGGTAAGTTGTTTAATGCTAACTCAACAAAAACTTCGTTTTCTGATGTTTTAGAGCAGTCTATAAATGCAATAGAAAGTGCTGAACAGAATGCGAATGAGGATAGTATGCAGTTGGCAGTCGGAAATGTTAGTGATTTAGCGCAATTGCAAATCAATTCCTTAAAAGCTACTGCTATGGTACAAACTACTTCTCAGCTCACCACTAGAGTTGTCAATGCATACAAAGAAATTATGCAGATGCAGATTTAATTATTTTGGTTGTTTTGTTTTACAATTGGTTGAGTATGAGGTGAATTTAACACGTTGGATCAGTTGAATTTTAAAGAGTATTGGGATAAGTTAAAAAAATACTCCAAGAATATGTCAAAAAAGAATAGAACCATAACACTTGCCGTGTTAGGGTCTGTTGTTGTTTTCTCTATTATATTGACTCTTGTCTTTCAAATGCAAAACTCAAATTATAGGGTTTTATATCAAAATATTGATCAAAACGAAGCGAGTGAAATATATCAAGTCTTAAAAGAAATGGGTGTAGAAGCTGAATTGAATGCTAACGCTGAAATATTGGTTCCTAAAGACCAGTATGATGCTTTGTTACTTACTTTAGCTGGTAAAGGATATCCGCAAACAGCACTATCTTATGATGTTTATACAAGTCACTCTAGTATGACGAGTACAGAATCGGAAAGGCAACAGTGGTTAGAATATCAGTTGCAAGATCGTGTTCAAGACACACTAAAACGCGTATGGGATGTAAATAATGCTGCAGTTACAATTTATCTCCCAGAAACTAGTGACTACGTTTGGGAACAGGTAACAAATGATGAAAATGCTACAGCAAGTATTTTGCTTACGATGAAGCCAGGTAAGTTGTTATCACCAACGCAAGTAACTTCTTTAAAGAATTTAGTCGCCGCAGCTGTACCTAACTTAAAGCCAGAGAACGTGACAGTCGTAGATGCAAAAACTGCACTTGAGATGGTTGGCAAAGAAGATGGAAATACGTTAGGCATGACTACAGTTCAGAATCTTGAATTAGAACAAATGGTTCAAAAGCAAATTGAAGATAACATTGTTCGAGTATTAAGTCCGCGCTACGGGGTTGATGGGGTGGTGGCGGTTGCAAAAGTCACCTTAAATTACGATAAAATGATTACGGAACAACTGGATTTATTAGAAAAACCAGTGGATGAAAATGGTGAAGGTGGAGGCGGTTATGTAACTGGAACTAGTGGAGCATATGTTATCAATGACAGTGTGACTGTTGGTGGTATTGTTGGAGAAGAAAACAATACTGACATTCCTACTTATGGATATCAACCAAATCCCAATGAAGATAACACTACATATTATACTTGGAATACAGATATTGACTATTCATATATTAAGCGTCAAATTGAAAAAGGGAATGCTGTGCTTGAGCGGGCCACTGCATCTGTAATGGTGAAAGATGACGATTTGACTTCAGCTGAAACAGCAGAGTTGATTAGTTTGATTTCGGCCAGTGCTGATATTGACCCACAACAAGTTTTTGTATCTTCTTATGTGGGTGCGGTTGTGGATGATGGTAATATTACTGATCCGACAGAAGATCAAATTTGGTATCAAAATCAGACGATTTTGATGTATGCTGGAATTGGCGTGGCAGGTTTAATTCTATTGCTAGCAGTCCTTTTCTTTGTTTTAAGGAGAAAAAGGAAAAACAAAAAATCTCAAAAAAGCGAAAATGGATCGGATGATGGCGTTAGTCTAGCGCAACAAGAAATAGAAAATTATAAACGTCAACTTTCGGAGGCATCTCAAATAAATGCCGCAGAAGTAGCTATTCTTGATGAAATGCGAGATTTTGTAAATCAAAACCCAGAAGTTACTGCAAATCTAATTCGTGCCTGGTTGAAGGAGGATGATTGATTGTGGCAGCTGCGAAAAAAAGTAAAAAATTAATGGCGTCAACTCGTGCTGCTGCAGTTATTGTTGCACTAGGAACAGAGCAAGCATCTGCAGTATATAAACATTTGCGTGAAGATGAGATTGAAAAACTATCCTTAGAAGTAGCCAGATTGGAAAAAATGCCTTCGGAACGTATGCAAGAAATTGTTGATGACTTTTATGGTATGTGTGTAACACATAAGGCTATTGCAGAAGGTGGCGCATTTTATGCTAGAGAAGTTTTGGAAAAAGCATTTGGAGCTCAGCAGGCTGGAAATTTTATGGATAGGATTTCGCAAGCCATGCAAAGTCGAGCCTTCTCGTTTGTGCGAGATGCTAATTATAAGACGTTGATGATGATGCTACAAAATGAGCACCCACAAACCATTGCATTTATTTTATCATATGCTAGAGCCGAGCAGGCTTCTAAAGCGATTACAGAATTACCTAAAGATATTCAATTAGATGTAATCAAACGCATAGCTCATTTAGATAGTGTATCACCTGAAATCGTAGAGTTGGTTGAGGTAGTCTTAGAGAAAGCGTTTGATACAGTTGTGACTGTCGACATGACAGAAATTGGCGGAATAAACTATGTAGCTGACATTATGAATCATACAGATCGTACAACTGAGAAATATATATTTGATGAACTTGGAAAGAGTCATCCAGATCTTTCAGAGAATATTCGTAAACTTATGTTTGTATTTGAAGATATTGTCAATTTGGATGATATGTCTATACAACGTGTGTTGCGAGAAGTGGATAATCAAATTCTTACAGTCGCAATCAAAGGATCTACCGACGAAATTAAGGATCTTTTACTTAGTAATGTTTCTTCACGTGCCAAAGAAGGAATATTGGAAGATATTCAATATTTACGAAATGTGCGCTTAAAAGATGTAGAGGCAGCGCAACAACAAATTGTTAACATTATTCGTTCACTAGAAGAAACAGGCGAAATTGTCTTGTCTCGTGGTGGAGAGGAGGATGTAATCATTGCCTAGTGTATATAAAAGTGCTACATCTTCTGTGGAAGATCGAATAGTAAGTATTCCCGATGTAGTGCTGCCTAACTGTAATAGTAACCAAACACAAAGTAATGATTTTGAAGATTCTCAACAGAATGCTTTTTATAATAATGCTCCCACTGAAATGAAAAAAAACGATGAAATTGGAGATCAGCTTTCTTCCGCTTCGCAAGAACCACCTGTTCCTGAATTGACTAGAGAAGAATTGATTGAACTATATTCTGATGAGCTACAATCAATTGTGCAACAAGAAGTTTTGAAAGCTCGACAAATGGCTGTTGAAGAAGTGAAAGCAGAAGAGCGTGGTCGAATTCAGGAAATGTTACGCAATACAGATGCAACGTTGCAATTGATGCAAGAGCAACAAAATCTCTATTTGCAACGTTACGCCGACGAATTAAAGTTTTTTGCTATTGATATAGCTGAAAAGCTAATTCAGCAAAAGTTGAAAGCAAATGATACGTTGATGATTCCATTAATTCAAGATGCATTGCAAGACTTTCATAATGCGTCATGGCTTGAAATAGAAGTTTCTAATCAATTGACACAATTAGTTGAAGTGCTGCAACAAGAATTGGAGAACAGCCGTCCATTGGGATCATCTAAAGTGATTCCTTCAAGTGCGAATATTGATACCTGCCGTATTACAGCTGAAGAGGAAACTTTGGTTGCTACGATATCTGTGCAAGCAGAGAATTTGAGAAAAGCATTTCAAAACCCATTGGAATCATTAGGCTAAGGGGGCAAAATATGAAAGTTGATGCATTTTTTCAAATGAAGCAATATCATGAGATGTTACAATTATTAGACCTTAAATCGAGAGAAGGGAAAGTAAACAAAATTGTTGGACTTACTATTGAAGTTTCGGGTTTGGTTTGTAGCATGGGAGATATATGTCACATCACACGAGATAACAGAGGTAAACCTTTAATTTGTGAAGTTGTTGGAATATCGGAAAAGAAAGCATATCTTATGCCATATGAAGATCATGACGGAATAGGTTATGGTTCACCAGTGATTAATACAGGGAAAAAATTAAATATAGCTGTCAGTCAAGATTTGATAGGACGTACTGTAGATGCATTAGGTAAACCTATGGATGGAGAATTGCAATTAGAAGATGGTGAGCTGATTTCCATTCGAGGCGTGCCTACAAATCCACTTGAGCGCCCTTCTATTTCAAACACTATGCAACTTGGTGTTAAATGTATTGATGGACTACTTACCATAGGAAAAGGGCAAAGGATAGGGATTTTTGCTGGATCAGGTGTAGGTAAGAGTACCCTGATGGGTATGATTGCTCGTAATGTGCAAGCTGATATCAACGTTATTGCTTTAGTTGGTGAACGGGGAAGAGAAGTCGTAGATTTCATACATAGAGATTTGGGTGAGTTAGGCAGAAAACGATCTATTTTAGTAGTAGCAACTTCAGACCAACCAGCTATGATGCGATATAAATGCGCACAAACAGCTACGGCAATAGCAGAGTATTTCCAAAAACAAGGTAAAGATGTTCTGCTGATGATGGATTCGTTAACGCGTTTTGCAATGGCACAGCGTGAAATTGGTTTAAGTACAGGAGAGGCACCAGTTGCTAGAGGCTATACTCCTTCTATATATTCGGAACTGCCAAAATTGTTAGAGCGTTCTGGTAACTTTGAAGTGGGTTCAATTACAGGTATTTATACTGTGTTGGTAGAAGGTGATGACACCAATGAGCCGGTAGCAGATACCGTCAGGGGTATTATAGATGGACATATTATTTTGTCTCGTAAGATTGCTGCAAAAAATCAATATCCAGCAGTTGATGTGCTAAATAGCGTAAGTAGATTGATGAATGTAATTGCAAACACAGAACATAAAGAATATGCAAATCGTTTGAGAAATATGTTGGCGTTGTATCAGGAAAATGAAGACTTAATTGCGATTGGAGCATATAAACCAGGAACTGATCCAAAATTGGATGAAGCGATAGCTAGTATGGAAGAGATATTAACATTTTTGTCGCAAGAGGTTGATGAATCATTTTCGATTGATGATACAATACATATGATGGCACAAGTTGTGCAATGAGGAATTGATTGATGAAACAGTTTACATTTTCCTTAGAAAGAATTCAGAACTATAAAGAGCAAATACTTTCAAAAGAAAAAGTGAGTTTAACACATTTGACTAATCAAGAGAGAGACTTGGAGGAACAAATAGAGTGTTTGATCACTCAAAAAGAAACGACTTGGTCTGTATTACAAAAAAAACAAATAGAGGGAATTATGGTTAGTGAACTACAATCATACCAGTTTATCCTTCAAAATATGACGCATCAATTAATAGAATTAAACCAATCAATTATATTAAAGCAGAAAGAGATAGCTGAGCAGAAAAAAGTTGTTTTAGCGTTGTATCAAGAACTTTCTGGACTTGATAAGCTGGAAACAAAGCAACGCAATGAACACAAAGTTTCACAACAAAAAGCATGGGAACTGGAGGTGTCTGAGCAAATTGTGCGTGGCATGCACGATAAAAAAGTCTAAGTATTCATCATGAAATAATAAGTCATTGTGTAGTTGATATGTAAATATTGAAAGGGGGTGAGAGTATGGAATGTACACAACTACACATGCAAGAGATGCATTTGTCAAATCAATCATGCACTAGAGGACAGGCAGTTTCGGCTGATGGTGCAATGGTGAGCCAGTTTGATGCATTGCTTATGAATTTGATGAAAAATGGTAAAGAGTTGCAATTAAATCTTGGAACTGAACCTGTGGATACACTCGATGAAGCAGCTGAAGAGTTTGAGCACCAATCAGAGTTATGGATGCAAATGCAACAAAGCCACCTTAATGTACCTATGCCCAATGTGCAACAATTGAACTTGCAATTAACTACACAATCTGAAATTTCTATGAATGTAGATTCAAACCATGTGATTAGTTCTTTGCTGAATAATGGCGCAATGCAAACAAAAGGAATTGTTTCAGAGGGACAAGAGCAAATAATAGATCAAAAACAAATGCAAACAGAAAAAGCGTTTGAAACAATGATACAACCTAAGTTGCAGAGCACTGAGCAGCAAGTCTTAAAAGCAAAGACGCTAGAGCTATCGAAATTGACATCACTGCAGTTTCAAAATAAGTCAGAAAATTTATCTTCACAAGAACTTAAAAGTTTGATTGTACAAAGCAAGTTTGATGGACAGGCTGAACAATCTTTGGAATTTAAGCATAATTATTCAAAGGATTTAATTGCTGTTAAAGAGTCAATGAGAAATCAAACCAAAGCACAAAACAGAAACCGTGAAGAGATTCCGATGAACTTGTTACAGCAAGAATCTGCGTCACAAAAATTAACAAAGTTGGATTTGGTGCAACAAAAAATCTTATCTGGTCAAACAGAGGAAAAATTATTGCCCCAATTGACAACAGGGATCCAAAAACATTTGGTGCAAGATTTGCAAACATTTACGCTGAAATTATCGCCTGAATCTTTGGGAGAAGTGACCGTGACATTAACCCAGGAAGAAGGCAAAACTGTATTGGATATTGTAACTGCAAATTCTCAGACCGCAAAGTTAATCAATGAAGAATTATCTTCTCTTCGTGATTCACTTCGTCCAATGCAGGTAGAAGTGAATCGTGCACAACAGAGCGTTCAAGCTACAAATCAATCAGAACAGTATTCTATGATGGAACAGTCATTTTCACATCAAGAACGAGCGTTCAGATGGAAACATACACCATCTAATTCTGAAAATACAGCACAGGTGATGGAAGAAGAGTTTGAACAGCAGAACGATGTGCAAGCGGTTGTTTCGAATGCGATATATATTTAGAAAGGAGAAATACAATGAATGTTGGACCAACATCGCATGCACAGGGAAATGGAAATGTTTATGATGCTGTCTTTACCGATAAAACGGATAATGCTCAAATGGACCAAATGGATTTCATTAATCTATTGGTGACGCAAATGCAGAATCAGGATTTTACGAATCCGATGGATAATAGTGATATGATTGATCAAATGGCTACTTTTTCAAATATGCAGCAAATGGAGCAAATGGCGACTTATTCAAAAACTTCGTACGCTTTATCTTTGGTTGGTAAGACTGTGACAGCATCTCGATTTTCAGTGGATGGCGATCTGGATTCCACGACTGGATCTGTTCAAAAGGTGTCCTTAGTAGACAATGAGTTTATTTTATACATTGGTGGAAAAAAGTACACACTAGAGCAAATTATGTCAGTGGAAACTGGACAAAGCAGTCAAACTGACAGTGCTATTTCATCTGAAAACTATCCACTCGAAATTACTGAAATCAAAAGCGACTCAGCGACGGTTAACTGGCAAGTGCCAACTGAAGATGAACAAATTTCTTCAGGATTAACTTACACGGTTTATTATTCGGAAAATGAAAATTTTGATACAGTAGAAGCTGTAGAAAATGGGATTCAATTTGGTGCAAAAGACATACAAGGTGTAGATAGTTTGACCATCATTGGATTAAAACCGAATACTCAATATTATTTTAATGTAGTTGTCACCACAAAGGATGGCCAAAAAAGCGTATATAAGCCTATGGCTACGAAAACTTTATCATAAGGAGAGATTTTTTCATGGATGATTTTAGACTCTCCCATTATCGGTCAATTGCTGTAGGAAAGCCTACAACGCTACCAAAAGAACCTGACTCAAAGCAATTAAAAACTGAAAAAGGATTGCCTTCATTTCATGAACTGTTGAAAAAAAACCTGAATGAAAATAAAGGTGTTGATTTTTCTAAACATGCTATGAAACGAGCAGTGCATCATCAAATAAATTTGAGTGCAGAGAATTTAGAACGATTAAACGAAGCAGTTCGATTGGCTGATCAAAAGCGTTTAGAGGATACCTTGATTATCATGGATGATTCGGCCTTTGTAGTAAATGTAAAAAACAATACTGTTATTACTGCAATGAATAAAAATGAAATGAAAGGAAATGTATTCACAAATATTAATGGAGCCGTCATAGTATAACCGGACCTTGTGAGGAGGTTACAAATCCTCGGAATGACAGAAGAGGATTAGCGGCTCTTAAAAAGGAGACGAAGAACAATGAACAGAGCAATGTTCTCTGGTGTAGCTGGTTTAAAGACACATCAGACAAAAATGGACGTTATAGGTAACAATATTGCTAACGTCAATACATATGCATACAAGTCGCAACGTGCAATATTTAGTGATATATATTATCAAACTGTGCGAAGTGCTTCTGAAGGTACTACCAGTCGCGGTGGTGTCAATCCGTCAAGCGTAGGCTATGGTTCTTCTTTGGCGGCGATTCAAACTCAAATGACCCAATCAAGTTTGCAAAATACAGGCTTTGGCATGGACGTTGCAATCATGGGCGAAGGCTTTTTGCAAGTTATGGATCCTAATGGAAACACTTTCTATACGAAAGCTGGTATGTTAGATTATGATTCAAATGGATACCTAACAGATATAAATGGTAATTTTGTTTTGGGTACTTCTGGTGCCAATAGTGAACCAGGAGCACAAAAGATTAAACTTGATAATATTGGTTCTGTAGATGCAAAAAAACCAATGGCTGACGAAACAATCAATGGAATAGAGTATACCGTTACTGCATCAAATCCTGGACAATTTGGGAATGTGAGCATTGCCATTGGATCAAGTGAAAATTTACCTGCTGGATTATTGGCAAGTGCAAGTATATCTAACGCAGGAGCCATTACAGTGCAGTTAAATGCATTTGAAGAATTCAACTCAATGTCTGAGGTGAATGCAGCAATTAATGCAGCAATTACTGAAGCAAATGGAGGAACTGTGCACCCAGGTGGGCAATTTACAATTACTGCAAGTGAGAACGTGTTTGGAACCGATCCATCTGTAGGCACTTGGACTGGTGCAGCATTAGCTGAAGAAGTTAAGTTGACAGCTTCTGATGCAGATGGTTTATTTGATGGAGCTTTGAGCATTACAGGGTCAGATTTATATGCATTTCCGGCCACCGCTACGGATGAGAACATGTCCATCACTAAACAAATTACTGGAACAGCTCCAAGTCAAGTGATTGAGTATGTTGTTAGCATGCAAGTAGCAGGGACCACTTATGAGGGTAAATTTCAAGGAAATATTGCAGCAGATGCAACTATTGAACTGAGTGATGTTACCAATTCGGGTTCTACTAAAAGTATCACACTTTCAGTATCAGACAAAGATCAGTTGACCAACACCTTGTCGACTTTGGTTAACAATGGTGACAATACAACATCTATTGTAACGCAAACACCACCTCAATACTTTTTTGGTGGTTCAACAATTACTTCTGTAACTTCAAACTTCTCTGGACAAGGCGATATGGAATATTCCTATACACTTAATACGACTACGAATATGTATGAAGTGACAGCAACAATTGGAGGAAAGACCTATACAGGTGAGGTCTCCAGTGTGAACGGTGGAAACTTTACATTGAAAACAGCTGGTGATGAAGCGTTAGATGGTTCTATTACTATGAGTGTTCCTAGTCGCACTCAGATGTTGGACCATTATGGAATAGATTCCGCTGATCCTGATGCTGACACTAAGCTACAAACAGCATTGAATGATAGTTTAGATTTGCATAATTACGTGGCAATTTCTGCTACAGCTGGTGAGTCAAAAGCGTTAACTGGTGCTGAAATTTCAGGGGTTAATTTTGGGAATTATCCTGGTTCTATTAAGGGCATGGAGGAAGGTGCCTTTGGAGGAACAATGTTCTTGATGAAAACTAGTTCAAATTTTGAAGGTGCTGGAACTGTAACGACGAATGACTTTAAAGCTACATATACACACAGTGACACGGATCCAGATTTTTGGACTATCTCTATGACGATAGATGGTGTTGAATATAAGGCCGATATTGCTGAAGATACCAAGGCTTCTTCTTTGCTGCTAAAAGGACCCAAAGGAGATTATGTTCAAGTGAGCAATCCTGGTTATGATGCAATGAACAACTATTATAAGACGTTAAATCCTGCAACAGATCCTACTAATGGAGATGAAATGCTCGCGTTAACTGGTGGTAAGGAATTGACTGTTACTGCGTCAGAACCGTCTAGAAATTTAGGTTTATCAGCAGTTACATTCCCATTAACAGGCGGAACTGAAGGTGGAACCGTGACGTTAGACGAACTATCTAGTATTGCAATTGCTTCGGATGGTACTATTTCAGTAAGTCATGCAGATAAAGGTACTGTAGTTGCCGGAAAGATTAGTTTGGCGAATTTTGCTAATGCAAGTGGATTGCAATTAGAAGGATCTAACTATTTTTCAGCCACTGCAAACTCAGGGGAACCTAAATTGTGTGATCCAGGTTCTGAAGGAAGCGGCTCATTAAAGAGCAGTGCTTTGGAGATGTCAAATGTCGATCTATCTGCTGAGTTTGCAGAAATGATTACAACACAACGTGGGTTCCAAGCAAATTCGCGTATTATTACGGTTTCTGACACAATGTTAGAAGAGCTAATTAACTTAAAAAGATAAATAGCTTATTAGAGCAGATTCATTGATGGCGAATCTTCTCCGTCCTAGGCAGACGGAAACTTTCCCTTTCTGTCTGCCTAGGACTAAACAAATTAAAAATAGGAAGGAATGACAAGTTATGTTAGTCGTTACCAAACTAAATGGCACTACTTTTGCATTAAATGAAGATTTGATTGAAACCATTGAAGAAACACCTGATACAGTTATTCGATTGACCACCAATCATTATCATATAGTGAAAGAGTCTATGAATGAAGTTATTGAAAAAATAGTACGTTTCAAGAGATCTTGCGTGCATTCTGACACGTTTTCTCCCAAACGATAAGGAGAGATATGCATGAAACGAACCATTGATTTAGCTAGTATTATAGGATTGATATTGGCAATTGGTCTTGTTTTTATGGGGATAGTCACTAGTACTGACGCAGAAACAAGAGAAATTAGCATAAATTTCTCGAATTTGAGTAGCTTTTTCGATATAACGAGTCTTCTCATCGTACTAGGTGGGACACTTGGTTGTATGTTAATCATGTTTCCGTTGGCGCAGTTTGCGAAAATTCCCAAACATATGATGATTATTTTCATGCCAAAGCAATATAAGCCAGAAGACTATATAAACATTCTGGTAGATATGGGAAAAAAATCCCGCACGAGTGGTTTGCTGGCTTTGGAAGAAGATATCAAAGATATTCAAGATCCGTTTTTAGTGAATGCCATTCAAAAGGTGGTTGACTCAGTAGACCCTGAGAAAGTTAAAATTCAGATGGAAGCATGGCTCGAGGGTGTGGATGAACGTCATACACAAGAAAAGTCTTTTTATGATAAAGGTACTGCCTTGGCACCAGCCTTTGGTATGGTAGGTACTTTGATCGGACTAATTAACATGTTGAGAAATCTTTCTGATATTGAAACAGTAGGCCCTAATATGGCAGTTGCGCTTATTACTACCTTATATGGTTCGTTGTTAGCAAATATCTTTTTTATGCCAATTTCTAATAAGCTAGCAGTACGACATGAAGAAGAGTATCTATGTTTACAGATTATTTCTGAGGGAGTACAGGCTATCCAAGCAGGTGAAAATCCAAACTTAATTCAAGATCGTTTGCTTCAATTGTTACCTGAGTATAAGAAAAAAAGTATGAAAGGTGATGAAGGGGAAGAAGCTGGTGGTAAAGGAAAAGGCAATAAAAAGAGCAAAAAATAAGAAATGAATCAGATTTCTATTCAAAGGGGCAGAGATATAATGGCTAGAAAGAAAAAAAATGCACCCGAGGAACAAGGTGGAGGTTGGTTGGCTACTTATGCTGACATGGTAACATTACTTCTAACTTTTTTTGCCGTCCTTTTGAGTATGTCAACAGTTGATGAAATTAAGTTTAATGCGTTTATCAAATCTTTCTCAAATTTGCCCCAAGAAATTATTGAAGAGATCACTGCAAGCAATAGCGCAGTAGAGGGTGAGGATGCGATAGCTATAGCCGATAATATGGATGAATTATATCAAGCTTTGAAAAATTATATCAATGAGAACAATCAAGGAGCAGATGTTGAAATCTCAAAGATAAATGATGTGATATATATTCGTTTTACCAGTGCCTTGTTTTTTGAACCAGATCAATATGTTTTGCGCGCAAGTAGTTTACCAACGTTAAATTTTATTGGTGAGGGATTAAAACAACACGAGGACAGTATACGCATGATCAATATACTTGGGTTTACAGCTACTATTGATTATGGAACATATTGGATGTTGTCAGCGGAACGCGCTGCTGTGGTTGCATCGCATTTCAACTATACTTCTGGAGTAGATTCTAGTAAAATAACTGTTTTGGGATATGGAAATCAGTATCCTGTTGCGACCAATGATACTGAAGAAGGTCGCAAGAAAAATCGTCGTGTTGAGCTTATCATCGTTGGAGAAACAGCTAAAAAGTTTGATTTGCAGGATGCATTGGGACAGTTTTATAATCAAGAAGTATTTCCAGTAGAGGGTAGCCCTCAAGAGCCTTATATTCCGAATAAATATCACTCACAAGTTGAAGCAGATGCGACAGTTGAAGCAGATGCGACAGTTGAAGCAGATGCGACAGTTGAAGCAGATGCGACAGTTGAAGCAGATGCGACAGTTGAAGCAGATGCGACAGTTGAAGCAGATGCAACAGTTGAAGTAGATGCGACAGTTGAAGCAGATGCAACAGTTGAAGTAGATGCGACAGCTGAAATTGAGAATGAATTAATTGAGGAAGATGTCTCGCCGTATGAAGACTGATGCAGATCAAATAGAGAAAGGAGTGGAAAATTTCTGTGGCTGAAACCTTATCACAAAGTCAAATAGATGAACTGCTGAATAGAGCACGCACTGATAATGTAGATGAAGTAATTGAAGATGCTAAACCAAAAATTAAGGAATATGATTTTTCATCTCCTAAAAAATTCACTAAAGACCAATTGAAATCACTCAATAATCTCTATGAAAACTTTGCAAGAGTATTATCTTCTTATTATACTAGCATTTTACGATCACCGTGTGAGTTTACAATTTTACAAATTGAAGAGCAACGCTATTACGAATTTAACAATGCTTTGCCAGATCATACACTTGTTGGGTTGGTTTCTTTGCAACCCGAAATAGACGATATAGATATTTCCACTTGGCTGATACAATTGCCTACTGCGTTTGGTTATTTGATTATTGATCGTCTTATGGGAGGGGGAGAGCCGTTATATGCTCCACCCCGGGATTATACGGATATTGAACTGAGTTTGCTTCATCATGTTATGGAAAGAACCACGAATTATATGAAAGAGGCATGGAGCAATTTATTTGCAAGTCAGACAGCGTTGTTGGGCTTAGAGACAAATGGACGTTTATTACAAGCGTATTCACCTCAAGATACAGTAGTGATTGTGACTTTAGAAATCAAAAATGATGATTATCCAGGTATGGCAAATATCTGCATGCCTGCAGAACATATGGAGTCAATTATATCAAGCTTTGGTGTAAAACATATGCATACAGTCAAGCAACCTGATCCTGAACGAGATCGAATGAAACGACACACTATGTTAAATTACATCAAACAATCTGAACTAGAAGCAGAGGTTATTCTAGATCAATGTGAAATGTCTTTATATGATATTGCAACCTTGCAGAAAGACGATATTTTGGAGTTGAACAAAAAGATTGATTCCAATATAGTCGTTCATATTGAGAATATTCCCTGGTTTTTTGCAAGACTGGGTGAAGTTGAGGATAAAAAAGCAATCAAATTGGTTGATATTTATGAGAAATGAGGGTTAAACATTGGAATCTACCTTTGAACAACAACTGACACCAGAGCAGATGGATACCATAGGGGAAATAATGAATATTAGCATGGGTTCCGCTGCTACGGCGGTTTCAACCATGCTTGAAAAACAGGTAACTATCACAACTCCACGTCTCATTCAAGAACAATTTAAGAATATTGATTCCTCTAGTTTAGAGCCTGCATTGCTGGTAAAGATCAATTATGTGAGTGGAATTGAAGGAACCAATGTCATCATGATTCGAAGTCATGATATGCAAGTGATGTTAGATCTTTTAATGGGAAATGATATTTCTACTTCAGTTGGAGACGTTGAATTTGATGATATGAGTTTAAGTGCTGCTTGCGAAGTGATGAATCAAATGATGGGATCTTCAGCAACAGCGCTGTCAGAAATTTTGAATATGCCAGTTAATATTTCTACACCAGAAGCATTTTTATGTGAGAATAAAGACAGCGTGACTAGTGATTTTTGGAATATTGACGATGAAGATTCTGTGGTCGCCATTTCTTTTCAAATGATGATTAAAGATGTATTAGATACTACATTTACTTGTTTTTTATCCACTGAACTGGTTATCAAAATGATTTCTCATATTAATGCGACAGTTGAAGAAGAAACAAATACAGTTACCGCACCAAAAACTGAAACTATTTCAGCTCCCAATATGGAGATAACCAATCAGTTTGAGCAAACTACTACTGAGAAAACTCAAGTGGAAACAACGCAGGCGAACACCTCAGTTTTAAATGGACAAAATGTAGGTACTGCGATTAATCAAAATTTGACTTCTCCTACTGAGACAACTCAGCAAACTGTGCCGTCACCCCAAAATCAAATGGGAGTTATCGGAGCACAAATGCAGAATAATCAAGAGCCTATAGAGGGACAAAACTATGGAATGCCACCTCAAATGGCTTATCCACCGAATGCCTACCCACCGAATGGGTATCCGCCAAACGGGTATCCACCTTATGGACAATTTCCGCCTCAATACTATATGCCCCCACAGGGGTATCCACAACAACAAGGGCAAGCATATGGTAAGCAGACGCCACCTATCACGGCACAGAAAGTGGAGTACCCTAATTTTGCACAGCAACCTTTTCAAGCGGAAAACCCCAGTGCATCTAATATTGGGCTACTTATGGGAGTTCAGCTTGAAGTGTCTGTTATTGTAGGTAGGACAAAAAGGAAAATTAAAGACATACTAGACTTTGGTCAAGGCACTGTTGTTGAGCTAGATACTCAAACTGGCGCACCTGCTGAGTTGGTTGTAAACGGGCAACTGTTGGCTTATGGTGATGTTGTGGTTGTGGGAGATAATTTTGGACTGAGAATTACTGAAATTGTTGGAACTAAAGAGCTTTTAGACTCTTTAGGAGCAAATGGAACATTATAATCAATGGAGGAATATAAAATGTATAAAATAATGGTTGTAGATGATGCAGGATTTATGCGCAAAATGGTACAGACACACCTTACGTCGGTAGGATATAACAATTTTATTGAAGGCGAAGATGGAGAGCAAGCAGTTGCGCTTTATCAAGAGCATTCTCCTGATTTAGTTATTATGGATATTACTATGCCAAATTTGAATGGTATACAAGCCCTTGAAAAAATCAAATCAATTGATCCTGCAGCTAAAGTAGTAATGTGTTCTGCTATGGGGCAAGAATCAATGGTAATGGAAGCGATTAAATTGGGTGCACTAGATTTTATTGTAAAACCATTCAAACAAGAGCGTATTATTCAAACGGTTACGAAAGTATTGCCACTTTAATAACATACATAGGAAGTAGGGATATTTGTGGGAATTGATGTAAAAACGCTTTTGTCAGTGTTAGGTACACTATTTTTAACCATTTTAGTGTTTGCAGGAGCTTATTGGGCTTCAAAAACAGTGGGGCGTTCATATCAAAAAACCTCAAAATCTAACATACCTAATGGCATTAAAATTATAGATCGACGTGCAATTGGAAAAGAACAAGGGCTCTTACTAGTGAAAGTAGGTGACCGTGTATTGCTCATAGGTGCAACGGCACAAAACATTGTAAAATTAGAAGAGTTAGATAACACCTTATTTCCCGTTGAGTCATTTAACCATGAACAGATGGCTTCCTTTACAGACATTTGGCGTCGCACTGTGAAAAAGCGAATGCCTGAGCAGGAAAAGGGAGGACATTCTGATGATTCATAATGAATCTACAGTAAAAAAAAGAACAAATGATAGAAAGAGCAAAAAGGAATATATATTAATTTTAGTTTTCGTTTTTGCTCTTTCTTGTTTGTTGACTACACAGGTTTCTGCGACTGGTTTGACGATTGATTTTGATACGACAGGGACGGATGGCTTGGGCACTTTAGAGTTGCTATTTCTATTTGTTTTTATAGCCTTGGCGCCATCACTGTTGCTTATGGTGACTTGCTTCACTAGAATCGTAATTGTATTTTCATTTCTGCGAAACGCAATTGGTCTTAATCAGACACCTCCCAATCAGGTGATTATTGGTTTGGCACTATTTCTATCTTTGTTTATTATGAAGCCAGTAGTCATGGATATACAAGAACAAAGTGTTGAGCCATATATGAGAGATGAAATCACTCAGCAGGTTGCACTTGAGCGAATGCAAGTACCACTAAAGGAATTTATGCTCAAACAAACCAAAACAGATGACCTCAATCTCTTTTTGTCTCTTTCTGGAGTAGAAGATTTAGCTACTGAGGTACAACCTGAGTCTTTGAGAGACCTAGGTTTAGAAATAGTTATACCAGCATTTATCACGAGTGAACTTACAAGAGCATTTACCATTGGATTTCTATTGTTTTTGCCTTTTTTGATTATTGACATGATTGTAGCAAGTACGCTTATGTCTATGGGTATGATGATGTTACCACCATCTATGATATCCTTGCCGTTTAAATTGATGCTCTTTGTGGTTGCAGATGGTTGGAGTCTTTTGATTGAAATGTTAGCAAAAAGCTTTTATTAGCGAAGCTATAGAAGGAGGTTAGCAGATTATATGACACCAGATGTAGTTCTTTCCATCTTTCGTGCGACGATTTGGATGTTATTAAAACTAGCGACACCATTACTTCTAGTTAGTGTGTTGATTGGACTTATTATTGCTGTATTTCAAGCTGCAACTCAGATTCATGAGCAAACTATTACTTTTGTCCCGAAAATTATTGCTATAGCTATGATTTTATTGTTATTTGGATCTTGGATGATTACTAATTTGCAAGAGTTTTTTATTTATCTCATGCAAATTATGGCAGGGTTGTAGAATATGACTTTAAGTATTAACTTTGAAAGTTTTTATGTATATGTGTTGGTTTTTTGCCGCATGGGAGGAATGATATATTTCAATCCTTTGCTGAATCGGAGAAATATACCATCCCAGATCAAAATGGCACTGATTTTAGGTTTGACAATTATACTAGCGCCTATCGTACAAGCACCTGTTGATGGCACATACTTGGGTTTGTTTATAATTAAAGAATTACTCATTGGACTTGCTTGTGGCTATGTGTTTCAGTTGTTTTATTATTTGCTGTTTATGACAGGTGAAATCATTGATATGGGATTTGGTCTTTCAATGGCAAAAGCATTTGATCCAAGTACCAATTTACAAGCCAGTATGTCAGGGAATTTATTGCAATTTTTATTTGTGATGTATTTTTTTACAACAAACAGTCATTTGGTATTAATTCGATTGTTTGCTGCTAGCTATGATTTGGTTGGCATTGGAGCAACAAGTTTTGGTGGGAATTTGGATCAGTTTTTCTTGACATTATTCACCAATGCTTTTTTGTTAGCAATGCAATTAGCTTTGCCTTTTTTGGCAGCAACTTTTGTATTAGAGCTCGCAATGGGAATGTTAATGAAATTAATTCCGCAAATCAATGTGTTTGTGATACATTTTCCTATTAAAATTATGTTTGGGTTGCTATTGTTGTTCATATTTGCGAATCCAATCTCAAAATTTTTGCAAAACTATATTGAAGTATTGTTTCAAAACCTACAGCAAGTGCTTGTTACTTAAAGCAATCATTATGTAGTGCAGATTGGGGGATAGATTGATTTGCCTGGAGAAAAAACAGAAAAAGCCACGCCCAAGCGGAAAAAGGATGAACGAAATAAAGGAAATGTCTTTTTAAGTAAAGAAGCAATTACAGTGGCTTCACTTTTTGCATCTTTTTTAATGTTGAAGATATGGATGCCACATATTTATGTGGTAGTACAAGATGCACTAAATACATATTTAAGTCTTGGCGCTAACGTTGACGCTATTACTATGTTAAATCTTCGTGCATTCTTTTTAGACTGTTGTATCCTCTTTGCGAGAGCAGTTCTTCCGCTATTACTACTGGGAATATTTGTACATATAGCGTTAACATTCGCGCAAACAAAAATGATGTTTTCTACTAAGGCATTTCAATTCAAAGGTGAGAGAATAAATCCAATCAGTGGCTTTAAAAAGTTATTTTCAATACGCAGTCTCGTTGAGCTTATCAAGGCAATTATAAAATTAGTTGTAATTGTCGTAGTGTTATGGTGGGTTCTCAGTGGACAATTATATGAAATTCCAAAATTAATGGATATGATGCCCTTACAGGCGATGGTGTTTACCGGAGATTTGATTTTTCAAGTCGCAATTAAAGTCGGCATTTTCTTTGTGTTTTTGGCTGCGGGTGATTATCTCTATCAATGGTGGCAATATGAAAAAAATCTGCGCATGAGTAAGCAAGAGATTAAAGATGAATATAAGCAAATGGAAGGGGATCCACAAATAAAATCACGGATTCGACAGTTGCAACAACAAAGAGCTCGAAATCGAATGATGCAACAGGTTCCTAATGCTGACGTGATTATTAGGAACCCTACTCACTATGCTGTTGCCATTCAATATGATCCTAAAAAGCATCACTCTCCTGTTGTTTTGGCGAAAGGAGCAGATGCAGTAGCATTGCGAATTATTGATGTCGCTGAGGAGCATGGTGTTCATGTAATGGAAGACCGTCCTTTGGCACGTGCCATATATAATACCGTAGAGATCAATCATGCAATTCCATCTGAATTATATGAGGCAATTGCAGAGGTATTGGCTTTCGTATACAGTCTGAAGAAAAAGGAATTGACGTGACATGTTTTTTAGAATTATAAACAACGGTATAGCAATTTTTGTTGTATTAATTGTTGCGTTTTTGATTATCCCACTAAGTACCATCGTTTTGGATTTTATGTTCATATTGAACTTAGCTCTTGCGCTAGTAATTCTCATTACAACTATGTATATTAAAGAGCCTTTAGAACTCTCAATTTATCCGTCTTTACTCTTAATTACGACGTTATTGAGATTGGTTTTAAATGTATCATCAACTCGTGCAATTTTGTCTAAAGGCGGATATGCTGGCGAAGTGGTGAAGACGTTTGGTGAATTTGTCATTCGTGGCAATGTTATAGTTGGGCTTGTTGTATTTTTGATTATCGTTTTGGTACAGTTCATAGTTATTACAAAAGGTTCTGAACGTGTCGCAGAAGTAACTGCACGTTTTACCTTAGATGCGATGCCAGGTAAGCAAATGGCAATCGATGCAGATTTAAGTTCAGGTATCATTGATGAGATGCAGGCAAGAGAACGTCGTTTAAAAATCCAACAAGAAGCAGACTTTTTTGGTTCAATGGATGGTGCTTCTAAATTTGTGAAGGGTGACGCAATCATCTCAATTGTTATCACCCTTATTAACCTCGTTGGTGGCATTGTAGTAGGATTTGTAGGTCGTGAAGGTGACTTTTCATACATAATTTCAACATACTCATCCGCAACGGTAGGGGACGGGCTTATGAGCCAAATTCCTGCATTACTCATTTCTGTTGCAACAGGTATGATTGTGACCCGATCAGCTTCTAATGCCAACTTGAATCTAGATGTAATCGCACAATTTGCATCTCAACCGATTGGTTTAATCATTGCCGGGGCTGGATTACCATTTTTAATTGCCATTGGGTTTCCTGCTCCACAGGTTCTAATATTGTCAACTTCTCTGTTGACATTGGGGATAATGATTCAAAGAAGAAATAGAGCTTCACTTCTACAATCAGAATATGAAGACACGGCGGTTACTGAAGAAGTTACAAGTGAAGTGAGCTACTATAAAAACTTAGATAATGTATACAATCTTCTCAATGTTGATCCAATAGGTGTGCAAGTAGGATATAGTCTTCTGCCTTTGGTAGATGAAGCTAGCGGTGGTAATTTTCTAGATCGAGTTGTAATGCTTAGAAAGCAGTTTGCCGATACTATGGGGCTCGTCATTCCACCATTGCGATTATCTGATAGCAGCGAATTGAATCCAAATCAGTATCAAATATTATTAAGAGGCGAATCAATTGCTGTCGGTGAGGTTCTTGTTGACCATTTTCTAGGTATAGCGCCAACAGAAGTCATGCAAAGTGATGAAATTGATGGTATTGAAACAGTTGAGCCTGCTTTTGGAATGCCTGCTAAGTGGATTAGTGGAGAAAAGCGCGTGCAAGCTGAGATGGCCGGTTATACCTTAATTGACTCAACCTCTGTGATTATCACTCATTTGTCTGAGTTGGTCCGACAACATGCCCATGAACTACTAAGCAGTCAAGAAGTTAAGCGGATTGTTGAGAATTTAAGAAAGAGTAATGAAGACATTGTCAATGATACAATTCCGTCTGTAATCACCCTCAATGATTTACAACGTGTGTTGCGAAGTTTACTTCGCGAAGGTGTACCCATTTTGGACTTGGAAATTATTCTTGAAACATTGTCTGATTATGCTCCTACTGTGAAAGATAATGATATGCTCGTTGAGTACGTTCGACAAGCTTTACGTCGCACAATAACGCATCATCATGCAGATGCTGGTCAATTAAAGATTATCAGTTTAGATAATGCAGTAGAAGAAATGATATTAAAAAGTCTTAAGAAGGTTGATGGTGGAGCATATATTAATCTAGAACCAAGCATCATTCAGAGTTTAATGGTGAAAACCAAGGCAGAGTTAGATAAGATTAGTGGACTAGTTAATGTACCCATTATTTTAACATCGCCATTTGTACGTATATATTTCAAGCGATTATTAGATCAATTTTATCCCAATGTAACGGTTTTATCTTTAAATGATGTAGATACAACTGTGCAGATACAGGCATTGGGCACAATTTCAATATAGCTTTTAGATAGATATAGGGAAGGAGGCGACATGCTTTGAGTATAGCTGGTTCTTATGCTATTAAAGAAATTAAGGTAGATAATCCCGATGAGTTGATGCGTGAATATAAAAAGACTGGAAATGTCAATATTCGCAATCAATTGGTCATGCACTATATTCAGTATGTCAATGCAGCAATTTATAGTATGCGGTCTATTTTGCTTTCTAATATTCCCTATGAAGATTTCTTTCATCAAGGTGTTTTAGCTTTGATGGAGTGTATTGAACGTTATGAGCCAGAGCGTGGTGTTGCCACATTTGATACATACAGTTATACTGGAATTCGTGGTAGCATACTCAAATACTTACGAAAACAAAATTGGCTCCCTAATCGGCTTTGGGAAGCGCGAAAGAAAATCAATAAAGCAAGGTCAGAGCTTGAACAAGAGCTCATGAGAGAACCCACACAATTAGAATTAGCGAAACATCTTCAAATGTCTGAAGAAAAACTCTCAAAGCTCTCAATGGAAATTTCAGTAGTTGATACAATTTCATTGGAAAAGCTTATACAAGAGACGTTTGTAACTGGACTCCCAAATGAATTTACCACTGACACAGTGGGACAAGAGTTGTTTCGAGAAGAACTTTTAGAAGCATTGGGTAAAGCAATTGAAGCATTACCTCCTAGCCATAGACAAATAATTACGTTATACTATTATGAAAACTTAAACTCAAGAGAAATTGGGGAAGTACTCAACCTTACACAACAACGTATTTCTCAAAAAAGAAACAAAGCGTTAATACAGTTAAGAGGATTTTTAAGAGATTTTGATTATCAAAGATAAACGGATGAGAAAGGAGATAAGCAATGTTTTCAGGGTATTATACAATTGCTTCTGGGATAATGACAAGAGAAAAAGAAATAGATGTAATTGGAAATAATTTAGTTAATATACAGACACCTGGCTTTCAATCCGAACGTATGGTTATTTCAGATTTTCAACAGGAATTATTGTCAAGAATGGATAATGGAGAAGCAACAATAATGTCTGCCAATGAGGCATCAACCATTGCTACGGTGGGGGGGGTATACCCGATTTTAGACCAGGGAATTGTAAAGGAAACAGGTAATCAGTTAAATTTTGCGATATCTGGTGAGGGATATTTTCTTGTTGAAGGCGAAGATGGTGCACAATATTTGACTCGAAATGGGAATTTCGAGAGAGATGAAGATGGATATTTATCTTTGCAAGGTATAGGACGAGTATTGGGAAACAATGGACCAATTCGGTTCACCGATACGAATTTCTATACTGATACTGATGGAACAATTCGAAATGAAGATGGAGATTTGATTGCAAAACTCCAGATAAGCAAGCCCAACAGCTATGATGAGTTGCAGAAAAATAGCAACGGTCTATATCAAATACCAAATGCGCAGGCCATTACACAAGCGAAAGATATTATGGTGTATGAGAAGCACTTGGAAATGTCAAACGTAGATATGAATTTAGAAATGACGACAATGATAGAAGCACAACGTGCGTTTCAAGCTTGTAGCTCAGCGCTGCAAGTGATAGATGAAATGAATCGAAAAGCTGTCAGTCAACTAATTGGATTATAATAATGTTGTATATTAAGGAGTGAATCGCCTCATGAAAGCAGCTTTTTATTCAGGTTCAAGTGGGATAAGAGCACAACAATTGGCAATGGATGTAATAGGTAACAATTTAGCCAACAGCAATACACAAGGTTATCAGCCTAAGACGGTCTCTTTTCAGCAGTTGTTGAATAATGAAATGTATAAAAATAAATCAGACTCTCCGCTAGTTGGAAATGGCGCGCGTGCGGTTGATACTGGAATTCAAGTAGGTAAGGGTTCACAAAGGCAAACAGGTTCACCCCTGGACTTCTCAATTTTAGGAGAAGGTTTTTTTGCTGTAAAGTATAATGATGAAGTGCAGTATACTCGGGATGGCACATTTGGCATTGTGATGGATGATGATGAGGCTTATCTTGGAACGGTGGATGGTGCATATGTTCTTGATGAAGATGGAAAACGAATTGAAATAACTAAATCAAAAGATGGAGCATATGATTATCAGGAACTCCAGCATAGCATTGGAGTTTATACGTTTCCACAACCTTCAGCATTAACTCCTGTATCGAACAACTGTTATTCTGCATCAACTAAATCAGGAAAAGCTGTTTCCTTGGATGAGGAGGATAAACAACTATTGCAAGGATTTCTCGAAAATTCAGGAGTAGTTATGGTAGAAGAAATGACAAATCTCATTACAGTGCAGAGAGCATTTCAACTGAGTGCTCGTGTACTACAAACAGCCGATGAAAATGAGCAAACAATAAATAACCTTAGAAAGTAGGAAGTACGATGGCATTAAAAGATTTAGAAGACTTAAATGAGATCCATTTGGATGCTTTGCAGGAAATAGGGAACATTGGATCTGGTCATGCAGCCTCAGCTTTGTCTACTGTGCTTGATCGCCGTGTTAATATGAGTGTACCATGTGTGAAAATATTGGACTATGAATCAGTGGTTGAACAATTAGGCGGACCTGAAGAGCAATTGGTTAGCATTTTACTTTCCTTAGGTGATGATGTTTCTGGCATGATTATGTTTTTGTTTCACAAGCAATTTGCAAATATGATATTGACCACTTTGTTAGGAGAAGAAAGTGGAGATATTAATTCATTAGATGAAATGTCGACATCTGCGATTGAGGAAGTAGGAAATATAATGGCAGCATCATATGTTAACGCCATTGCTGAGTTAACTGGTTTGAGAATAGACATTTCAACACCAAGTTTAAGCATTGATATGGCTGGATCGATTTTGAGTGTGCCAACAATATACTATAGCAATATTAGTGATAAAATCATTGCCATTGAAGAAGAACTTGGACAAGACGATTTACATGCGTTTAGTTACATTTTGATGTTAGCAGAGGTTGATTCACTAGAAAAAATAATGAAGAGCTTGGGTTTGGAAGCATGAATAAATTAATTACAGTTGGCATTTCAGATTTAAATATTGCCAGAAACGGTGATGAGCTAATTACATACGCTTTAGGGTCATGTGTGGGAATTTGTCTATACGATCCAATTTTAAGAATAGCTGGATTGTCTCATATATTATTGCCACTCAGTACTGGGTACAGTCTAATTGGAAATCAAAGCTATAAATTTGCAGATTCAGCAATACCTCTACTGATTGAAAAAATGGAACGGCAAGGTGCCCATAGGTATCGGATGAAAGCTAAAATTGCTGGTGGTGCACAGATGTTCGCTTCTATTAATAATTCGGATCTAGCAAATATAGGACAGCGTAACATCGAAGCTGTAAAAGCAGTATTATATAGTATGAATATTCCGTTGATTGCTGAGCATACTGGGAAAAATTATGGAAGAACGCAGAAGTTTTCTTCAGATAGTGGACTAATGACAATTAAATCGATTAATCGTGGTGAAATAATATTATAAGAAGCAGGAATGCACTCATTGTGCGTTCCTGCTTCAATTCTTATGTATAGCAAAAGAGAATAAATTTGTTTACTGAAATTAATCTAGAACCCTTAATTATATATGTTTTTGCATAAAAGATATATATGGAGTTAGAGTGTAGCACACTTCATTGTGAAAGTTAGATGTGCTTGAGTATACTAAAGCCTACGAATAAGACTCAATGAGCTTATCGTAGGCTGAAATAATGAAATAATCTAGTATCAAGTTGTTATGAGCGACGCATATTTCGTTTTAGTTGATAAAGTAACTCTGAACCGATTTGATGTAATGGGAATTGGCGTGTAACGGCACCTATCTTCTGGGCTTCCATTGGCATACCATAAACAACGCATGTTTCTTTGTCTTGTCCAATGGTGTAAGCACCAGCCATACGCATTTTTCGTAAACCAGAAGCGCCATCATGACCCATGCCTGTTAAAATGACTCCAATTGCATTTCTGCCTGCTGTTTCAGCAACTGAATTAAACAATACATCAACAGATGGGCAGTGACCACTGACTCGCTCTCCCGCAAGTGAGCGCACATAATATCCAGATGAGTCAGTTTTGAGCGTGAGGTGTTTGTCACCAGCTGCAATCAGTATTTTGCCTGGGAGAATACGGTCGTAATCAGTAGCTTCTTTAACTTCCATAGCACATATCTTATTCAATCGTTGCGCATATAAGTTCGTAAAATTAGGAGGCATGTGTTGTACAACAAGTATTCCTGGAGTTGTTGATGGTAAATCCTTTACAATTTGAAGGATTGCTTCAGTTCCACCAGTTGATGCACCAATGGCAATGAGTGATTTCGAGTCTGAAATTGTGGTGCTTGAAAGTTTGGAAACAATTTTAGTTGTGCTTGCAACGGGCTTGCGGACTTGAGCTGTGGAAGCAATATGAATTCTTGATTTTAATTCATCTAGAAAGATATTAAGAGAATTCGGTTGATTCGAAGTTGGTTTACGAACAAAATCCACTGCACCTGCATTGAGTGCATTGAGTGCATGAATGGGAAGAGAACTTACAACGACTACTGGGATTGGTTTCTTTGGAATCAATTGACGCAGAAAATCGATACCGTTGATTTTTGGCATTTCAACGTCTAAAGTTATGACGTCGGGTGTTCTCTGTTCAATGAGTTTACTTGCCATGGTGGCATCAGAGACACAACCGATGACTTCAATATTTGGATCTTCATTTAGACTCAATTGTAACTTTGTTCGGAAAAGGACTGAATCATCGACGACTAATACACGTATGGGCATAATTTATCAAATCCCTTTCTTTGGAAGTTTTTGATATACGGCTGGTCGAATATACGTATATTTTGTGCGGTTCTTATCAATGGATTCTGAATGTCCAATAAATAAATAACCGCCCCACGCTGTAGCTTGATAAAACCGTTCAATCAGTTGATTGGTGGTTTCGTTGTCGAAATAAATCATAACATTGCGACAAAAAATAATATCAAAAGGTTTTTTGGGCTTAATAGGATGCATCAAGTTAAAATTCTGAAATACAACCTCTTTACGTATTTTTTCGGTCACTTGATAGGAATCATCCGAGATTTTTTGGAAATATTTTTCTTTCCAACTTGGCGGTAATGAGGTCATATTATTGGCTGGATAAATTCCATTTTTTGCTTTTTGCAAAACTTCTGAAGAGATATCTGATGCCAAAATAGTCGTATCCCAAGAAAGAGAACGGCGACCAAAGTATTCATCCATTGCCATTGCAATATTATATGGTTCTTGGCCATAAGAGCAACCTGCACTCCATGTGCGCAAGTCATGATTACGATGTTTCTCCAAATAAGGGAGTGCTTGTTGTATTAAAAAATCGAAATGGTCATTTTCACGAGCAAAATAGCTGTGATTGGTAGTAATCTTATTGAGGAAAAGCTTTACCTCAGATGCAGTTGTATCTTGCTGCAAAAGCTTGAGATATTCTGTAAAACTTTGAATTCCTCGTGACTTTAATGTATAAGATAATCTACCTTCAATAAGTTTTTTTTTGTTGCTCAAATCAATACCATAATTTTTATATACAAAAGATATAATATCATGAAATTCTTTTTCAGTTAAAGAAATTAAAGAGGAATGATTCGTAAAATTCATTGAATCCACCTTAGAAGTTTGCAAATTGCTCAATATCCTCTTGAAAAAAACGTTTAAAGTCAATGTTTAATACTGCTTTTCCATTAATTTCAGTCACTGAAGATAAATATTGCATGGATTGGTCTCCACCTTCTGGTGGGCTAGTTAAGTTTTCACGGTCAACTGTAATGACTTCAGAAACACTGTCAACAATTAAACCGATTTGCATGTCTTGCATATCAACTACAACAATACATGTTTTTTCATCGTAATCACGGCGAGGAAGATGGAGTTTACTACGTACATTTAAGACTGGTATAACTTTGCCACGCAAATTGATGATGCCTTCGATATACGGAGCTACACCAGGCAAGTGAGTAATATGCTGAATTTGAATGATTTCTAAAACCAACGCGAGGGAAACTCCGTATAATAAGTCCTCAATGTTAAAGAGTAGAAATCGATCATTTAAATCTAGATTTAAATCTTGTGTTACGACTGCTTCGTTGTTCATATGACACGACTCCTTATATCAAATTTAGAAGACCATTGGTGTCTAAAATTAAACTAATGGTACCGTCACCTAAAATACTACAACCAGAAAGACCTTGTTCTTTCAAATTATATTTATTAAAAAATGTTGGAAATGGTTTAACGACAACCTGATACTCACCGAGTAATTCATCTGCAAAAATACATGCGCGTGAGTTCATACTTTCCACTTGAATGAAGATGCCATCTGTGGCTTCAGTAGTGTTTGTGTCAATTTGAAAAACATTATGTAAGCGAATGATGGGATAACATTCACCACGAAGCATAATCATTTCTGAACCATCTACATTAGTAATAACTTGTTTTTGATCAGCTACTTTAAATGACTGGGTTATTGAAGTAATAGGGATGGTGAATACCGTGTTTCCAACAGATAAGTTCATTCCGCTTACAATAGCAAGTGTGAGTGGTATTTTGACTGAAAATGTAGTTCCTACATTACGTTCACTGTGGATGGTGATGTTTCCGCCAACTTGTTCAATATTTTTGCGAACCACATCCATTCCGACACCACGCCCGGAATATTCTGTTACTTCTTCATTGGTGGAAAAACCAGGTAACATGATAAGTTGGAAAGCTTCTTTATCCGTATATTCACTTTCTGGTTTTGTCAATATTCCATTGTTGCGAGCTTTTTCCAACAATGCTTGTGCATCTAAACCTGCACCGTCATCAGCAATTTCGATATGAATCTCACCGCCGATATTTCGAGCAGATAGAGATATTGTTCCAATTTCGCTTTTTCCAAGGGCGATACGCTCTTCAGGTAATTCCATTCCATGATCCACTGCATTTCGAATCATATGCATAAATGGATCTGCGATGGCATCACTAATCGTTTTGTCGATTTCAGTATCGCCACCTTCAATGACCAATTCAACTTTTTTATCTAGTTTTTTACTCATGTCTCGTACGATACGGTCCATTTTTTTGAACGTGCTTTGAAGTGGTACCATACGAATGGACATAACGATATCCTGTAACTCATCAGTAAGTTTCCGTAGCTCGCGAATGGATTTTGTAAAGTTATCTAATTTTAGACCCTTTAAATCAGGATTGCGTATAACCATTGATTCTGCAGTAACCAATTCTCCTACTAAATCCATGAGGTGGTCTAATTTGGTCTTGTTGACGCTAATTAGGCTTTGTTTTGCACCACTGATGGAAGTTACGACTTTTTCATCCATATTGTGTTCAGATGAGTGAAGTACTTCTTCATGGGTTTCTAAAGTAGTAGTTTCAATAGTCGACAAATCTGGTAGTTCAATCTCAAAAACCTCATATGACTTGATATTCAAAGAGTCTTCAATGCACTTTAGCACATCATCAATAGTGTCATTTGGTACAACTTGAAGTTGAAATCCGTTTTTATTGATTTGTTCAGCAAGTGAGGCGTCTTCTTCGGGATTAGAAGGAATGGTATTGAGAATTTCGCAAAAATTTTGTAATTGGGTCATAAGCATAAATGCACGCATATGTTCCATTTGGCAGTCATCTTCGAAATGAATCAAAATTTCATATGAATTTGATTGGGGCTGAAAGACAGTATTGTCTGATTTAATGGAATCAGCCTTTTCAGGTTCAAATGAAGTAGGGGATTCATTTGACAAGAGTTTTGCTTGTTCATGAAGACGTTGAATTAAATGTGATGGGTTACCCTCGACATATTCTGAAGACTCTTGTAATTTTTCGAGCTCGACTTTAAAGAAATCAGATGTAGATAAAACTAAATCAAAGAGGGTGTCATAAATTAAAGCCAACTTTCCAGGTTCTTCGCGGAGCACATAAAACACATCTTCTAAGGCATGAGCCAATTCAGATATGCCATCGTAACTCATCATAGCAGCAGAACCTTTGATGGTATGTGTAATGCGGAAAATATCGTTAATATTTTCAAGGGTTAAGCTTTTGGCACGTTCTGATTGTAAAAGTATATCATCTAATTGTTCAAGCATTGACTCGGTTTCAAAAACAAATGCTTCCAGCATTGATTCCATAGCTGGGTCTATCGTATGCATAATTCCACCTTCTTAATTATGGTAATATAAACGGTATTATTATACTTATTCTATAGAATATAGAAAAAACAAGTGTTGTTTGAAGAAATTTCAAAATAATTTTGAATTATTTGTTAAAAAACAAAAGTTTTTGTCGAATTATAAGTTTTGATTGCATAAATTTGCTTTCAAATTCTTGTTTTGAAGAGAAAAAATTGATATAATTTTAGTTAATATTCGTGCATTTTTTAAAAAGAATTATGCTATGATTTTAAAATGCTTTGGGATGAAGAGGATAATTATATGGATATTTCGCTTTATAAAGACGCTATGTGTGAAGCAAAGACAATGGATAACGATTTTTTGTTTTATGGTAAGATTATTGCGGTCAATGAACAGCCAAGTTTAACATTTGATCTGGTATCAAAGAGTAATGAACCATTGATGATTTTAGCTTATGGCGCACGTATTAAGCTTGCTGTAAGAATAAATAAACAAAGCGTTTTTTTTGGTGGTCGTGTATACTTATCAGATGACAATCTATGTCGTGTAACAGATATTATAGTGTATCAAGACTTTGAACGGCGTAGTTTTTTTCGTGTAAAGGCAAATGCCAACTGTCATGTTAAAAAAGAAACTGAAGAAGAGGATGCCCAAGTAGAGTTGACTGCGGACCTAATTGAACTAAGCCTTGGAGGGATAAAATTTCGATCTAATGCTCAGTTTGATGTTTTTGAAATTATTGAACTGTACCAGTTGAAGCTTTCTGAGACTATCCCAGCTTTTACGCTTACATGCAGAATTTTAGAAGTAATTGAAATTCAATATGATGTGTTTTTATATCGTTGTGAATTCCAAAACTTAGATATGAGAACTTCAAATCAGCTAAGTCAGTGTATTTTTGAATTGCAACGAGCAGCTATTCAGAGAAAGAAATCTAGAAAATAAATATTTGCCTATCTAGAATATTAGATAGGCAAATATTTTTTTAAAATTTAATAATAATTGTTTCGTTTTTTGAAAAAGCGTAGCATAAATTTATTGAACGCTTCAAACATGGTCGTGTTTAGGGAGTTTAGATACACTGAAAGCAGGTAGTCAAATGAAGTGTAAAACAAGAGATTTCGGTATGATCGATGTGCAAGAAGAAGCCATCATAGAGTTTATTCAGCCACTGTTTGGTTTTGAAGAATATCGCAACTACTTTTTGCTATTTGATGATTCGCTAGATTTTAATATTGCATGGATGCAATCCATTGAAGAACCTTCTCTTTGTTTTATTTTAATGCGCGATATATGCTTTTCTCCCAATTATACACCGACAATAGAACAAGATGTTCTGACATCGTTGGGAAAAGAAAATTTAGAGGTTTGGACAATTTGTGTAATTCCTGAAAATCCAAGCGAAGCTACAGTAAATTTGAAAAGCCCTATTCTTATTAACCCAACTACACAGCGCGCAATGCAAATTATACTTGAGGATGAATATCCTGTTCGTTATCCACTTGCAGAAAAGGTGGTGTAACCCATGCTAATGCTTACGAGAGAAAAAGATGAATCCTTTGTTATTCAAGTGGGGGATGATGTCATTCGAGTGCAAGTTACTCGTATTGGAATGGGGAATACATCCGGTAAGCGTGAAGTGCAGCTGGGGATAGATGCTCCTCGCAAATATAAAGTATGGCGTACAGAAATATATGATGCGATGCAAGAGAACAAAAAAGCAGCAACTTCCATTTCAATACCATCAGAAAAATTACGTGCTCTGTTAGGTAGTCAGGAATGACTTTAATTTGGTTTCAAGCGACAAGAGTTGGATAAGCGCTGTCAATCTTTTGTTGCTTTGAAATATATATTATTTTTGAACCCGATAATAGCTTCAAAGGATGAAGCTCAGGGTAATTACAAGGAGGAACTTTACTATGGGTATGGTAGTAAGAACAAACGTAATGTCAATGAACGCAAACCGTTCTTTGGGCATCAACAATTCAAATGTAGGTAAGTCACTAGAAAAATTGTCTTCAGGTTTCCGCATCAATCGCGCTGCTGATGACGCTTCTGGTCTAGCAATTAGCGAAAAAATGAAAGCTCAAATCAAAGGACTTGAACAAGCTTCCGCTAACTCACAAGATGGTATCTCTCTCATTCAAACTGCTGAGGGTGCTACGCAAGAAATTCATAACATGCTTAACCGTATGACAGAGCTAGCAACAAAATCTGCAAACGGAACCATTCAAGATGATGTTGACCGTGAAGCAATTCAAAAAGAAGTGAACGATTTGAAATCTGAAATCACTCGTATTGCTGACGCAACTGATTTTAATGGTATTAAACTACTGAATGGTAACCTTTCTGGTCCTGCAACTGTTTCTACTGAAGCAGGTACTGATGCGGTTCCTACTGCGGCTAAAGTGACAGGCATTAAAATTACAACTGCTTTGACTGGCGATGCTACAGTTACTGTTAATGGTAAATCATATGATCTTGCAGCAGTTGGTGGCGGTGGTACTCCAGCAGATCAAACAACTGCTTTAGCAGCTGCAATTAATGCAGATGGAACCCAAAATGCTTCTACAGTAGTAGAATCTGATGGTACAATTACCCTTACTGCTGACACAGCTGGTACTGGTACAACTCTAACGGCTGCAACATATAATGCTGGTTCTGGCACAGCTGGTGGTGATGCGGGTACAGTAGCTGCAGGTACTGATGGTACAGCGACTGGTGCAATTACTACTCTTGATTTCACTGGTAAAACTGGTTCAGATGTAATTGGCAACACTATTACAGTTGATGGTAGCACATATGAATTTGTTGCTACTGGTGACTCTGCATCAGGCACTAATACTGCAATTGAAGTAGGTACAAGTGCTGATGCGACTGCAATTGCTTCTGCTGCAGATTCCGCACTTTCTTTGTCCAATGGATCTTCTTCTGCAAGTGGTGCTGAACTTGACATTGTATCAACTGCAACAGGTGCTTCTGCAACAGCTTTGGGTGTTACAATGACTGGTGGTCTAAGCTTGCAAATTGGCGCAACAAATGATACACAAAACAGTGTTTCAGTTCAAGTTGCTGATTTGACTTCAACAGGTTTGGGTATTGAATCATTGGATGTGTCTTCACAAAAAACTGCTGGTGACTCTATCCAAACTATTAAAGATGCCATTAACACAGTTTCCACTAACCGTGCAAACCTTGGTTCTTTGCAAAATCGTTTGGAATACACCATCAACAACCTAGACACAACAGCAGAAAATATGACAGCTGCTAACAGCCGTGTTCGCGATACAGATATGGCAAAAGAAATGATGAATTACACCAAAAACAACATTTTGACTCAAGCAGCGCAAGCGATGTTGGCACAAGCAAACCAACAACCACAAGCAATTCTACAATTGCTACAATAATTGTTTTCGAATTTATCTGCAAGATAAAACGAACATTCGATTATTGCAACAACTAAAAAAAAGAACTTGTCATCTATATTATATAGAAGACAAGTTCTTTTTTTTATGAGACCGCTAAACTAAATCAAAATATGAAGATGAAAAGAAGAAGTGAACAAATAAAAACCCCACTTTATTGTCAGATATTATTCCAACAAAAAGTGAGGTAAAATCAGTATTGAAGAAAAAGAGTATTTATCATTAGTGGCGAGGATTAGCGCGGACTTTTATTACGGCATTCACCAATGCATCCAAAACTAGTTTAGTTGCAATTGCCTCTTCTAATTCTTTGCGATGGGCTGCATCTGCTACGACATATTTTGTTGGCAACTGGTTTAAAGTATAGGCTACAACATCACAACTGCAACGATCACATCGGCACACATTAAATCTTTTCATAACAGAATCCATATGTTGTAATACCAAAGCTTCCATTAGATTCACGGGAGCAAAAGAGTGATTTGTGGCCTTTTCATCTCTAGCAAAAAGACGATTGTGTAAACTAGATAGCGCATCATCATTTTTAGAAGGGATGGAAACAGACAATTCCTCATCAGTACCTTCATAATAACTAGAGAAGGGGTTATCATTTAGAGCTGGAACTAGTTTGCTCATTAATAGGTCTTTCTCAGATTTGGGTTTCGCGCCCATTATAAAGTGCCCCTTTCTAATAATTCTTGAACTAAATCTTGATAGTCTTTTACTGCATTGTTGTGTTTGCGATCTTCCACTACATTCAGTTGCAGTACACTAGTTGCATGGCTGATGATATTACTATGTCGTATACGTGTTTTCAAGATAGGCATATCCAAACTTTTTGTGATTTCTTCTAGCACTTCAGCAGCAGAGCGACTTAGTTTCTCTCTACCATAGAATCTTACTAAAAAAATTCCTCCCAAAACTAAATCTGGATTGAATGCGTGTTTTAATCTAGAAATAGTCTCATGTACTTTTATCATGCCACGTAGACTATATCCGTCAGGTAAACAGGGGATGATTACGACATCTGAAGCAACCAAAGCATTTGCGGAAACAAGACCTAACTCAGGTGGTGTATCAATCAAAATATAATCATATAATGGAGAAATACTCTTTAAAGCTTCTTTGAGTAGTTGCTCATTTCCAACGCCCGTAAATTCCTGTTCAATGCTTTTTAGCATATCGTTTGCTGGAATGATATCGGTTACATTAGAGTCTTGAATGGCATATCTAGTTTTGACTGTTCTACGTATAACGTCATACATAGTATTGCAACCCTTGGTTTTAGCACCCATGCTAAAAGATAAGTGTCCTTGAGGGTCGAAATCAATGCATAGAACCTTGTAATTATTATGTTTTAGGCATGCGGCAATGATGTTAGTTGAGGTTGTTTTACCGACGCCACCTTTTTCATTGATCAAAGAGATGATTTTTGCCACAAACCACCACCTCCTAAATTGTTAGTTAGCAACTCGTTAGATTTGCAAATAATTAGTTAAGTTTACATTCAATTGAGCTAATACAGTTTCACCGCAGTAGGTATCTTATAGCAGAAGACTATTGCGCAGTTTAAAAGTGAGGATATGGAATGGATCATTTTCATATAACACACATTAGCTTGACTTAAATTGAAGTAAAAATATTGGCACATTATATCGAATAATACCACAAATTGCGCTTAGAATCTACTATTTATTGCAAATTCAAGATATTCTTCTAAGCAAAGATTCAAAGCAACTATTTCTTGGGCAGCAGAATGTCCAACAAAACGGTAATGCCAAGGCTCCCATTCTATTTTTGTGATATCTGCTTTTCCTTTTGGATAACGTTCTATAAATCCGTATGAAGTGGCATTCTCTTTAAGCCATAAATAAGCAGCAGTGTTTTCATTCCATTCTCCTAAAGAGGTCATACTGTCTGCTAAGAAATCTACTGCTAGGCCTGAGTGATGTTCACTACAGGTTGGACTTAGCGTGTATCGAGCAGCTTTTATTTCACTTTCTTCTTGAGAGCAACCTCTATTGAGATGAATCGAAATCTCCTTTTGCACAATTTCTTTTTGCTGTGATATATTGCGATAGCCAGAACAGATACGTAGTGATATTCCGTCAACTTTTGCTGCTGCAATCATAGCTTCGAGATTCTCTACTATGCGAACATCTACTCGATGATCATCTACAGCTATTAAATCAACGGTAAAGTCTTTTGAAATGGGGTTATCTAGGTTGACTAAAATCAAATTCCAAGGAGTGGTTTCATCCTCTGATATGTCATTATCTGATGGAGTAGATGTAAAATCTTGAGTAGAAGTAAGTATAATAATTGCCAATAATAGAGTGAGGGAGAGAATCATTCCTCTAAAAACTCTATTATTTATCTGTTTTTGCAACCAATTTGTTTGCTCGGTTGATTGTTTGCGACGATTATTCACGTTGTGCCCCTTCCAGATCGGGATATCCCAAGTGTTTTCCCTCGGTCAACTGTGCTGCTGTGCTTAATATTTGTGAATAGATGGTTGCAACAATTTCATAAAGCTCTTCAGGGACACTATTGCCAACAGCGAGCATGCAAAGTAAAGAAGCTGCACTATCATCACGATAGACAGGAATGCCACGTTCTTCAGCTATATCAATGATATTCTCTGCCACAGTGCCATATCCTGATGCGATGACTACGGGAGCAGTATCTTGTTCTGCATTATATTTTAAAGCAATTGCTTTTTGTTTAGATTCTGACATCGACACCAACCCTTTTATATGGCAAAGATTTGAATACATCCATTAATGAACGAGATTTTTTAAGTGTTTCTAACTTAGTGTTTCCGATTTGATAGGGGAACGACTTTAATGTTTTAGGTAAATCTTGCATCATATCTTTAAAACCTGATTCATATTCAGCAGGACAATATAATGTAACATCAATGGTTTTGTTATAGACCAGCAGTTCAGTTTCAAAGCGACCGAGTCCATCTATATCAATGACCATTAAAAAGTGTTTTCCTGTTGTGACACCCGAAGGCAAGTCTTTTTCATCACATTCAGGATTGATCCATATTTCGGCGAATGCACGCATGTTCTGGTCTAAAACTGGGATAATAAAATGCAACAACGGGGTAAAGTTGCATGGAGAAGATAATAAACTGTGTAGTATCTCATCAATTTTTACTGAATCAGCAGGAGTTAAGTCGTCTTGATTCGCTTGCATTGATACCAACTGTATCAGTGCATTCATGACATTAGACTGTGAATCTATGTTAGTTGGATTGTTGGCAAGTCCCAATTTTGTAAAATTGCCTTGTTTGATTTGTTCCAACACCGATTCCAAATGCTGAAGAAACTCTCTTCGCTGAGGTGGGTTGAGGTATTGACGCAGTCGATAGGAAGATTCATCTAAGAAGGATGGATTATCTTGATATCTCGAAAGATTGTAAGTCATAATTGAAATGACTTTACTTAATTTATTAGAAAACAACAAACTTTGTTCGATGTCTTTTAATAGCGCAAAGGTTTCTTCTTTTAAGGCACTAATTTGTTGTCCAGCATCTTTTATTTGGTAAGATTCAATCAATGAATCTAAGCGTTGCGAAAGATCAGTGCTGGGGGACAGATTGTTTCTAAGGTATTTTAGGCTGTTGGTCACTGCTTGCAAAATTTCTTCTTTTGAAACATAGTTATTCAATGCCTTTAAAACCATCGCAATAGACATTTGCACTTCGGGATTAGAGCGATGTTGTAAAGAAAATTGACGCAAGAAATCAAAGAGTGGACCTTTAAACATTGTCGAATCATTTTCTTGCCGTTTCAATTCAGAAGGGACATCTGCTTGCTGTAGGAGCAGTTGTTGGAAAACTTGTTCAATTTCAGGAGTGACAGTTTTGTTATTGGCCGGAAGAAGTTTAAAGATTTCTTCTAGTAAAAAAATATTTTTAAGATAGGTAACAGCAACAGCAGGATCTTTTAAAAGGTTAAGAAGCATCGTAGGGGCTTCGCCTGATAAATGACTGCCTTGTTGCTGTGTATCTTTGTGGAGTTCAGATTGTATTACACGGCTTGGATCATGAACGGATAATGGTTGAATTTGTGGAACACCTGTTTTGCTTGTGACAGGTTGATTTTGTACTACAGGTGTCGTAACTTTTAAGATATCAGGCAAAACAAATCCTCCTTATATAATTTAGTTTCTACTGATAAGTATAACATAACACAGTGTATATATGGTATAAAAGTAGATAAAGAAAGACGAATTCTGTCGAAAAAATTAGTGGAATATTAAACCATTAATTACTGGTGAATTAAGAGTGGATTCAATATATCACTGATTTAATCACATTTATACTATTTAGAAAAACTAACAATTATATTGTTTTGATAAAAGACTCTTCTTCTTTGATTCTATTGCGAGCATACATTTTTTCTTTATATAGATGATTCTTTGAAAATACTTTCATAATAGTAATTTTATTATATATAGGTAAATAATATTGTCAACTACTTTAAAAATTTACTTTAAGAAAACGCATGAATGATAGTAATTCTTCTTATTTATGTACTTGAATTTCACTAATAAGAATCCTCTTTTGGTAATTTGAAAAATCAAATAGAGTAAGAGAGGAGTTTTATATTGAAAAGATTATTATATACTGGTATTGACATAATTTAATAATAGGTATAACATATACACAAATAAGCATAAGTGCATATGATGAAATGAGGGAGGTATGGATGTCTTATTTTACAGAATTTTTTAAACTAGCGTCAGATGAAACACGCCTAAGAATTATTATCCTATTAGCTCAGCAAGAATTGGCGGTTTGTGAAATTTGTGGCATATTGAATATTTCTCAACCCAAAGTTTCTAAACATCTTGCTAAACTTAGGGATATGAATTTCGTTGTAGATACAAGGAAGGAGAAATTTATTTTCTATTCCCTTAATATTAATAACAACATTATTGGCGAGCTTGTATCTAACATAGTAAAAGATATTGAGGAATATCCTCAGCTGAATGAAGATAGTATAAGACTGAAAGAAAGTGAAGTATATTTGAAAGAGTGTAAAACCGTTTTAAACGATTAGTATTTTTGAAACAAGAAATGAGCAAATACTGAATTACCATGGAGGAAAATAATGAATAAATTTGACGAATTACTAAAAACAATGGAATTTGATTTTTTTGGAACTGCAACACACAAGATTACATTTGACAATATGATGCAACTATTGAAAGAGAAAAAGTGCATTTTGCTCGATGTTCGCTCAAAAGAGGAATATGCATGTATTAATTTTCCATTTGCAAAACATATTCCGCTCAATGAAATTCCTGATAGGAAAAGTGAAATCCCAAAAGATAAAATGATTGTTGCATTCTGCTCTTCAGCTACCAGAGCCACAATGGTTTATACTTATTTGTTGTTGCAAGAATATGATGCAAAAATTTTGACGGATAGTCTCGGAGAAATAGCAGCAAACTTTATGCCAGGTTATGTCTTGAATAAATGTGAACATATTACTGAGTAAAATAAGATGGAAATGTATCTTTTATTAGCGCTTATTATATTTGTTATTGCTGTATTGATGTCTATGGTTGGCAAAGGTGGTGGAAATTTTTATGTGTTGGCAATGGTATTTATGGGCATCACAATGCATGAAGCGGCACCAACTTCACAACTGATTATGTTTGCAACATCCACTGCTGCAATGATAATTTTTCAAAAGAACAAAAAAGTAGATTGGAAACTGGCACTGGTCATTGATCCACCGACAGATATTATGGCTTTTTTTGGTGGGTATCTTGCAGGATATGTTGAAGGTATGACATTAAAGATAGTATTTTCTGTATTGCTGATTGTCGTTTCGATATTTATGTACATGAAAGTTCGAGAAAAGCCGATAGAAGAAAAGCATCGATTAGGATATTGGAATAGAAGTTTTGGTGAGCATCAATATACGGTGAATCTATGGTTAACGATACCAATTACAGCCTTAGTGGGATTTTTTGCAGGAGCAACTGGCATTTCAGGGGGAGCGTTTAAGATTCCTTTAATGGTAATGCTTTGTGGAATACCAATGGAGATTGCAGTGGGCACATCTTCAGCGATGGTTGCTGTAACTGCACTTATGGGGTTACTTGGTCATAGCATAAATGGATATTTTAACTTGTGGTTTGCGATGCCTATTACCATTTTGGCAATATTGGGTGGTATTATTGGTGGTAAATTTGCTTTGAGAAGTAAGCCAAAGAATTTGAAGAATATTTTTGCTACGACAAATTTAGTGGCTGGTATCATCATGATGATTAGTATTTTCATGAAACAATAATGTTTATATGCTATTTGTTTTTCTTAGTTGATGAAAACTAATAGAAACTAATATTGCATTTATATATGCACAAATCCCCTTCAACATTTTAAGTTGAAGGGGATTATTATATACATAATGATAAACGGACTTTAATTAAAAAGGATAGTCTAACAGATATGCATTACCTTGAGTATAGAAGATCGAGAATTTTGTTATCCTCGTAAAGTTGCAATCATTCTATTTGGGTTCAATATTAAATCGAATGCATCCTCAATATCTTTGCATGCAATATCTGCTTTTAGAAAAGATTTTACAGAACAGCCTTCAGAACTCATTATTATAATAGATATACTGCAAACATCAAACATTTGGGCATCGTTAAATCCATTGCCTATGCAGATGCAATTATTAGCGCCAAGTTGTTCTGCTAGTGCTTTCTTCTTTTCGGCAACATTTGAGTTATCAAATATTTGTATTTCAATAGGCAAATCAGCGCATTGATTTCTAACAGTACCATTTGTATCTGCAGTAACCAAATGTACTGTAAAACCGATTTTATTTATAGCTTTAATCTTTTGAGGAATAGAAGGGAGTAGTATTCCATTCAAAGCTATCGTTCCATTATAATCTAACAAAAGATGTGAAATTGTCATACGTTCTCTTCCAGGTATATTTAATTCCATTATAGGTATCCTTTCTTTTGACAAATGAAAAAATAGAAGAACTTCGAAAAGAAGATATTAAAGGTATTGATTTAGCATTCTGCGCATGCGTAATTTAAGAATAATAAGTAGCTAGTTAATAGCAGTACATGGGAATTACGAATTATATTCAAGCAATCCGTATAGTAAAGAATATTATTATATTACAAGGTTAGTTGTATGTAAAAAAGTAAGAGTATGGTTTTAAGTGTTTGCTACGCATGATTTGTAATAAAAATATGGAAATCTGTTGCTTAAAATAATAACTTTTGGCATCTGATTTTACTAAAATAGTGTCTTTTTTTCTTTAGTTACTTATCATAGCGACAAAATTATAGCACATTCTGAGAATTAATTCTATGGTTTAGTATTTTCTGGCATGGAAAAAACTTTTCTTCAAAATGATGCGATAGAAGAAAAGCTTTTTGTACCTATGGTAAACATATAATTTCGTTTTCGCACTTAATCTATTTCCGATATGTATCAAGATTGATGGAGAGTGTCTTCTTTTTCCGTTATTCCTTTGACACTCAAACAATTGCCATCTGCTATGATTTGTTAATGTCAGTTTTCTTTAGGCTATTATGTGGTTTCATAATTTTATCTCAATACTTGGTATGTATATATTGTTCAATGAGAGTATTCTGCCTCATAGTACATCCTTGGTGATGCATAATCAGAAATGGGTATTTTGTTTACAATAGTGTTATACAGTTATGTAAAAGCCATTATTTAAACCGATAAATATACCTAAATAATAGATAATAATAGAAATAGTAGCGAATAGAGTCCATTTCCAGTTAGGGTTTTTTTCTCGTTTTAATAAAATAGTAAAAATTAATAAGATTAATGCAAATAGCCATGCTCCCAAAAGCGAAAAGTAGGACAATATATGGCAAACTATTGCAGGATACGATGCTCCAAAAATCCAAAAAGAATAATAAGACAGTAATAATATAAAGAAAGTTGCACTTGTGAATAGAAATAATTTTTTATAAAAAATGTTATCGTCCATAATTCAATCCTTCTTTTAGTACCTTCAATGGGGGCGTTTTTTAATTTCTTGATATATCAGAGTTGTTTTCGATTAACAATTTAACATATAAATTTTCTTATCTTACAATCCTTAGATTCTTATAAATTACTTAGTAGGTACTTATTGGTAGAGATTCATCGTCTTTTCCTTTTACAACCGAGCGAATATTGATGTAGTAGCTGTTATCAGAGCTTATCTCAACGTAAACCCTATCTCCAGCTTTGTGTCCTATTATCGCCCTGCCTAATGGGGAGACCTTGCTAATCAGTCCCTCCAAAGCGTTTTGTCGCAATGCAGTTACAATTTGAATTGTTTCAGTCTCATCATCTTCTTCAAAGTATATTTCGACTTTATCGAACAATCCAATTTTTTCTGTTTTTGGATTTACTGCTACGACCTTGGCTGTTTTAATCATTCGTTCTAAATATCTGATACGGCTGTCGTTTTTGTTTTTTTCGCGCTTTGCTTCTTTGTATTCGAAGTTTTCACTGAGATCACCAAATTCTCTTGTTCTTTTGACTTCCTCAATATACTGCGGTCGCAGGACTTTGATTCGATAGTCGATTTCTTCCTGCATTTTATTAATATCGACTTCTGTTAGTTCATCGTACATCTTAAATTCCTTTATAATTATAATCTGAATAGAGTTTCTTACGCCTTTATGGGGCAGTATTAATTTATTTGAAAAATTAGTATTTCATTGTTTGAATCTAAGCAAAAAATTAGGAAACTATTAATACTCCCTATCACACAATAGGATCAACTTTGGGGTATGGTATAGTAGTCAATTGCTTTCTGTGCTATTTCCTGTGGCACTCCAAACATCTCAGCAATTTCCTATCTATGATTTTGATTTCCCAACGCTCTGCACGAAGTTCGTGTTTGGTTTTTGAATCATAAGGAGACGATCTGATATAAAAACTACCTGTTGCGTACTGAGTAAGTTCATGAGTCAAATTAAATTTTTATTATTTGCACTTTAAGTTTAAAGGATTGATAGCAATAGAGCAAGAATTATCTGACTATTCTTAATTAATACAGAAGGGAGGTTTTCAACTGTATACCAATACATATCGTGCCCATTGTGCTGCTGGGAATTTGCAAAGTCAATATTCATCATCAATAGAAGAGTTTTCCTTTTCTATAAAGATATCATAGCTTAAGTTTGCTTCATCAAGCTGTGTTTTGTCATGTTAGATATCGTACATAACTCTATGATCATAACGCATCAATAAGAGCACGTAGTCACATTTAATGGTGAGGCGTTTAATGAATTAGAGGAAAAGAAAGTACAAGCTAAAATTAAGGGAATAGATAAAATTGAACTTAAATTATCTGATGAGCTAGAAGAGCAAATAGGGCACTTACCAGTTTATGATATTAGCGTATTTGTAGATAGCAAAGAAACACACTTTGAATCTGATGTGTCTATAGTAGTAGAAATTCCAATTAAAGGTGATTATGAAAATCACAAAGTAGTTGCTGTACATATTGATGAAAACGGTGACACACAAATCATGGAGGGTACAGTAGTAAATGGAGTGATGAGATTTAAAACTTACCATTTAAGTAAGTATGCGCTTATATATGTAGACAAAACTTTTGATGATATTTCGAACCATTGGGGTAAAGAAGCGATTGAAATGTTAGGGTCAAGAGAAATTGTAAATGGAAGAAGTAAAACTGAATTTGCCCCTGAAGGAATGATTACTAGAGCAGAGTTTGCAACTTTAATGGTAAGATTTTTTAATCATGAAGCAGTTGCGACTGATGTAGGTTATACAGATATTGAAAAAGATATGTGGTATACAGAAAAAATAAGGATTGCCAGAGAAAATGCCATAGTACCTGAAATTTTTGGAGATATCTTTCAACCTGACACAGCAATTAGCAGAGAAGATTTGATGTATATGTTATATAAATCATTAGAAGTAAGTGAAAAACTTGATCAATTGACAGTTAATGCAGATGGACTGGCTGCCTTTACTGATGGAGGTGAAGTATCGAGTTATGCTGTGAAAGCTATTGAATACTTAATAAGTAGAGATGTTATAAATGGAAGCGGATATGATAAAATAAACCCAAGTGCTACATCAACCAGAGCAGAAGTTGCTCGAATGATTTACAATTTGATAACTATTCAATATAATTAATCAAAATTAAGCGGACATACGCGATAGTATTTCCGCCTTGTTATATGTAAAAGTATGGTAGTATAGAATTGCTTTCGTACTACATAAGTAGTGCGAGAGAAGATTGTGAAAGAAATATGATTATTGGACTATAAAGACAAAATGTAGAATATATCTAACAAAAATATTAGAATGTAAAAAATGAACTTTATTGCTGTCAAAAAAGAAAAACAGTGATAAATCATTAAATTTATCACTGTTTAGTAGTGCAAGTCAGGAGAGTTAAAACCCCTGATAACAGCCTAAACTGTTGGTATACAACCATTTTGGTGCATTTATGGGTGCAATTTGGCTTTCATAGTGCCAATTTAAAGCAGATAAGATTTTTCTGTTTTCCAATAAACTATTTTTCAACTTTTATTGATTGAACATTTGCTCAATCTTGTCTGAATTATTGTTGATCCAGTCATGAGCTAAATCTTCCATAGTGGCTCCTTCGTCTTCCATTTTGAAGAGGGCATTTTCAACTTCTTCTATACTTAAATTGAAATTTTGGATGAAGGTATACATATCAGGAGCCTTTTCTTTGAAATTAGGATTAGCGCCTATGCACATTTTGTCAGAGCCCCATACTTCTTTAGGGTCCTCCAATAATTTGATATCATATTTTGCAAACATGGTATGTAGACGCCATGCCAAAAAAACAACTGGTCTATTTTCATCAATAGCAACTTCTACTTGGCCTAACATAGCTGTGGTGCTGCTTGGCATCAATTCAAAGTAGTCGTTGAGTTCATATGCGTCTAATGTTTTTTCGGCGGTGAGCATCATACCAGAGCCAGGCTCAATTCCATATATTATATTTCCTAATTCATCAGCATTATTTTTTAAATCATCGATGGAATCAAAGTTAGCAAATGAAGGTACAGCCATACCAAATGGTATGTTGTCGGTTACTGTTCCTGCTATTTCAATTTGATCTTCATAATCTTCGAGATAAGAACTGTGTAGAGATGGCCAAGTATCTGGATAAATATCGATATCCCCATTTGCTAATCCTAGATATAAGAAACCAACGTCAGCGTTAGTGATATTTACGTCATATCCTCTTTCTTCGGCAAGTATCTTAATGATATTTATTGAAAGCAGGGACAAATTGTATGGGTCTTGGCCAATATTGATTTGCACTTGTTTAGTATCATTATTATTATTTTGTGCTGTAGTACCGCATGCAGCAATATAAAATAATAAACAAATAGATATAAGTAAAATCAAAAATTTCTTCATAAAATCTCCTTTAATTCAGTGGTTAATGGATTGTGTTAATTTTCTTCTCCTTTTTAGGATTTCTCTAAAAAAATAAGTTCTCTAACTTATAATTGCTAAGCTAGAGAACGTTAGTTATAGAGTTATGCATATAAGTATAACAAGAATTATAGAATTAGTCAAATAAACCCAATTCTAAAGAAGTTAATTGATATATTCATTGGTATGAATAATGGTATTGATTTAAAGTGTAAATAAGTTTTTAAAGTACAAATTGACAGCATCATTTACTGAGTTTCGTTACTCATCCATAGTGTCCTAATAAACCGTTTTTATGATGTTGTTTGTAGCATGGACCATACGTTCTTGAGCACCAAAGCAATTCAATTTTTCTGTTGCCTCAAAAAGTCTTTCTTGCTTTTAATGCTTTGATTATCGGATTAGACTTTAGCTTCTTTTACGTGAAGTGTATTGCATTTGACTGCATCCCATCTTATTCTGCAGATTTTTGATGCACGTAGGGCGGACCAAACAGAAAGAAGAATTGGTAATTCAATTTTCGTTCCTTTTGCAGCTACGCATATTTCCTTTGTTTCGGTTAACCCAGTTTCAGATGTCCAATATTGCGTAGCATCAAGTATAACGTTTGATGTTTGGGATTTTGAGTCATTTCATAAGTTCAAATAACCAGACTCCCGAGGAACACAATTAAAACTAAAAGACAATTTGCAAGCTTGCGTTATCGTATATTGATCAGTTGTTTCCCAATTCTTTTGGCACTCTGAACATATTTGTCGGCCTTGGTGTTCGCACACCGAGGCCGGTTTTTTCCATTTAATAGCCGTTTGCATCTGCTCCGTAAACGTCCTGTTCGTGGGTGAATTTTTCAAATTCTAGCTTTTCTATGATTTCATCATTACTATCAATAATCGAACATATGTTACTATATTTGTAAAAAAAGAAATAAATACTTAATTATTATTGTTCATTTGGCTTTTCGTTCTTCTTTTGATTAAGCGCCAAAACTATTCCTAAAGACAAAAACGGTATTGCCTGTAAATACACTAACATTTCAGTAAACCAATACATATATATTGGAATATAAGCTACAATAGCGAACACCCATACTGCAATGGTTTGCTTTGTAATTGGTGTACAATTTTTTCTTGATTCTAAAACTTCATACATCATGCGCGTTGCAAAAAAGACTCCATATAGAAAATAAGCGGTAAATGCTAGGTTGAAATTGTTCATTATCACACCAACGCTCTATCTATTTTTACTGCAGTTGTTATTAATAATTTTTAATCATTTACAATAATACCCCAAATGCGAATCAACTCTACTGCTTGAAATGTATTGACAATTACTCCTTTCAACTCTATTGGAGGAGAAGAGACTATTGGCATAGAAAATTCATTTTCAGTAAAGTCTATTTTTTCTAGCAGCGTTTTAGAGAAATTATTATTTAAAAAAATGGATTTTTTAGCTATAAACCTTTTAAGTTTAGCTCTAGACATGGAAGCTTCAGTAAAGTTTATATGATAAAATAAAACATCAGTTATTTTTGTTTCGTCAAAGTTTGAGTACTGTAAATTTGTTTGTTCAAAAGTATTTTGTTTTATGATCGTCTTGCTCAAATCAATACCAACGCATTTACATTGATTAAATTTACATCTCTCAAAATAAGACTCAGAAAATTTGCAGTTTGAAAAATCACAAGACTGAAATATGACATCGATAAAGGTTGCGTTTTCAAAGCTACAATCATAAAAAGTACAGTTTTCAAAAACGCTTGTTTGTATTTCGAGTTTAGAAAAATCGGTGTCTTTAATTGTTTCATTGCAAATCTCTGTGTTTTGAATTGGTATTTCTTCTGTTATAAAATCTTGGGTATAGGTAGAAAAATCATTTACTTGAGAAAGGGTTTTTGCTAATTTTGGGCTAGGTATACTCATAAGTATTTGCTCCTCCATTTAGTTGAGTTCTTTGTAATTTTAATATATTACACCCTTGTGTTATCGTATAGTAATCAAATGCTTTTTGCAAGCAACTACAAGAAATTAAGTGATACCATGCTACAAGTGAAACTTGGCATAGCACAACGTGAAGCGAAAAAAAGAAAAGCAAGATCAAATCTTTGCCGAAGTCTTACAACTCTATATGATTGGCAATGAAAAAAGTAAGATGAAATGGCAGAGAAGCTTGGATGCACAGCAGAACTCTTAGATAGAGAAAAGTAAATCCGGTCAGAAGTTCATTTGAAGATGTACGCGAAATCATGCACAAGCTAGGCGCAACACCTGAACAATGGGCGCATTTAAGGGGATTTAAGTGAAGCGAAATTACCTATCGCAGGTACTTATGTTCATAGCAGGTGATATCCATGCTATTGGCAGCGTTGATGTTATGGCAGTAAAAAGACCCTCCTCGTACTACCAATACCGAAGAAGGCAAACAAAAATATAACTACATAAGATACACGACTGAGCAAGGAAAGTCAAATGCAAAAGATTATGGAATTGATTAAAAGCGTCAAAAATTCTCCTGTTGAATGACCGCTGTTGGACGAGATATATCTAGCATAAACAAAGAAAACCACCTAATGTCATTGTAGGAATTAGGTGGTTTTCTTTTAACTGAAGCGAAGATTCTTGAGGTTTGTTGTGTTATTTGTTATTATACTGTGTAATAAAGAATGAGGCTTAAATACTATTGGTAATTGCTAGTTGAAATAGGAGATAAAAATGAATGCAAACGTCATACAAAAAAATAATAATACAATTATTTACTATTGGCATGGGGCTAGTTTGATGCTCCTAAACAACTTGCAAACAGATTTTCATAAGCATTATCCTGTAGAAATTTATGTAGGATTAGATCATGAATTTGAAATTGATTTTGGACAAGGATGGGAAAAACGAAAAAGTGTGGTAATCGCTTCAAATCAAGTGCATAAGATTAGTTCATGTAACAATCCTATTGCGATAATAATATTAGATCCGATGGTTCACAATATTGGTGCTATGCAAAAAAGTGGAGCTGTAAATGATTGTAAACTTCAACTTAAAGAAGAGTATACAAGTACTATAATTGATACTTTAAAAAAAATACAGGCTAGAGAATATAGTTCTCAAGAAGCTATTAAGTTTACGAAAGAAACTATAGAAACTGTTTTTGCATCGAATAGATTTATTAACAAGCAAGATTCTCGCCTAATAACTGTATTTAATTTATTAGAAGATATGAAATGTAGCAGAGTTTCAATGTATGATATATCAAAGGCAGTTAATCTTTCTGAAAGTAGAATATCACACATATTTAAAATGCAAACAGGCTCTTCTATTCAAAGCTACATTTCATGGTTAAAACTAAAACAAACAATAAAAAATATTATGTATGGCCAATCGTTTACTACAGCGTTATATGAATGTGGCTTTTCAGATTCTGCTCATTTTAGTAGAACTTATAAAAAAATGTTCGGAGCTTCTCCGTCCACATTTCTTAAAAAATATCAGGATATTGAAATAGTTTTATCTAGTGAATCTGATTAAAGTATAGCAGCTTTATTCAAGATATTTTTCTAACTTCATGATATATTAAAGAAAAATAAGTTGAGGTTAGTTCTATATGGATTACAAAAAAATATTAATTAATCGACGATCTGTTAGAAATTACTTAGAAAAACAAGTGCCTATTGAGACAATATTAGAAATTATTCATGAAAGTACTTATGCCCCGAGTTCAGGAAATGAACAACCATGGAAGTTCATAATAATAAATGATAGAATAGCAATGAAAAACATATCAGAAGAAGCAAAAAGTAACATTCTTAACTGGATTGAAAGTAATCCCAACGATAATGTTAAAAAATATGAGACACTTTTGAAAAACAAAGAGTATAATATTTTTTATAATGCGTCAACTGTAGTTTTGATTATTGGGGATACCAATCTAAAAAACACCAAAGTTAATTGCGCCCTCGCAGGTAGTTACTTTATGATGTCAGCAACATCTAGAAATCTTGGAACATGCTGGATTAATTTTGCAACACATATCAAGTCGAAAGATATGATTAAACAACTTGGAATTCCAGAAAATCATGAGATTGTGGCTCCTATTATTATTGGTTACCCAGCTGAAGTGCCTACTATTCCTTTAAGAAAAGAACCAGAAATTATAAGAATTATTTGAATATACAATAGCCATTTAGATACCTACTACAGAGTGCCAACCGAAAGGAAGGCGCTTATGTTTTTCTGAAATAGTCGGGTTTTATGCATAGGACAATCATATAAAAAAGATAAAATCTATTAACAGGCTGGCACTTTCGATATGTTTACTTGAAAACAAATTCAATACAATTATTTTTTAGCTGTCCAGTAATGGATGGCTTTTATTTGTCCGAAAAGAGGTGAGCAAACTATGAGTAACAATTCACTTTATTGCAGTCGAGAAGGCGAAAGATAAGACGTGAAGTATTGAAAGACGACCACAACAAATCTCAGATATTCCTAAAATTTCATTTTCTATTAAAGAGATGAAAAACCGCCACAAAACATGTGACGGAAATGTAAATTCTATTGCTTTTCTATGTCTACTATACCACAAAATCGAAAAATAATAAAGTCTTGTTCTTTTGTTTAGTTAGGTGTATTAAGTATAGGAGGTGATTTATAATGAAGCAAAAAAGTATGACTGCTCTTATTAGTGCATTTTCAAGAGCGTATCACTCAGAAAATAAGAGTGTTAAAATTTTTGATGATAGCGTTGCAAGGCAACTCTTGACTGATGAAGAATACAGTCAAATATCAATAAGTATGTCGAACGGTATCGAGTATTTTAACCCATCATTTATAGGAGATGAGGTTGAAGCGTTAAGTTGGATTGTAGATAATCAATTATCTCCAACACCACTTGCCAGAGCGGCCTATGCAGAAAAAGCGCTTGAAATAGCTGTACATATGGGTGCAGAGCAATACCTGATTTTTGCCGCTGGATATGATACTTTTGCTTATCGTCAACCTAATTGGGCAGACAAAATACAAGTTTTTGAAATCGATCATTCCATCACAGCAAGTGATAAGCGAAAACGCCTAAAAAATGCAAATAATATTATACCCAACAATGTCAACTATATTGAAGCCGATTTCACAAGAGAAATGTGGCAAACGGCATTGATTGAAGATGATGCGTTTGCCAGCAGTAAAATAAGTTTTAGCAGTATGCTAGGTATTACATATTATCTTACAAAACAAGAATTTGAGAGAGTCATTTCCGCTATAAGTTCAATTTTAACTAGGGGTAGCTCAATTGTATTTGATTATCCTGATGAAAACAGTTATACAGAAAAAGCAGGAGAAAGATCAAAAAAGCAATCAATTTTGGCGGCAAGTGCAAATGAAAAGATGCTTGCAAGTTATTCTTATCGTACTATAGAAAAATTGTTATCAGATTATGGTTTTCTCATATATGAGCACTTAACTCCAGAAGAAATGACAGCACAGTACTTTAGTGCTTACAACAAATCAAATTGCTCATACCCAATGACTGCTTTTGATAATGTCAACTATTGTCTTGCGGTGAGAAAATGAGCATATTATGAAGTTTGATTCCGTCTGCTGTAGGTTTGGAAATCATCTTGTGCTTGGAGTGTAGTTTTATTTCAAAGTAGATACGACGAACTCTAAAGAAAGAACATGTAAAAGTGTGGAAGATACTTCATTTAGGTGCTTGAAAAGGTAATACTCGGTCAAAATATGATTGATCAGTAGAGAGAAACGGTACAATAGGCAAGTATTATATCGACCTTGTATTGTGAATAGTAGTATTAATATAATGATTACTAACCATACCCAGCCTTTTTATATCAAGGTTTTTATCACCTTTCTTTATTAATGATATTGAAATTAATGAGCAATACCAGGGAGATAAAGGAGTAGATTTTGTTAAGAGAATATATTATGCAGTAATTTAATTCATGATATCATATACCTTGCATAACATTTCAATAATTTCTTTTTCTGAATAAGGAGATTGTTGTATAAAGTCATGTGCGTCTTTGATAATCATATCTATATCTTTCCATTGTTTGTATTTTTTGTGTTTATCTTCTCTCTTTATACCAACAGACTCAGACAATAAATTCACATAATTAATAATAGAATAGTTAAATTTCTTTTCTTCAACAGAAAACAAATCGTGACAAAAATGACAAACATCTACTAGCAAATCGACGTTTGTATTTGCTGCCTCTTGAAGTCGCTCTTCCTTTACCTCATTAGAACTATCTTTTAAATGAAGAGTGCACCAACTTCCGCAACAAGAGGTATTACGTCCATGACGAGGCATTTCTATTAATTCGATTCCAGGTATATTGTTTAATATATCTCTGGTTCCTGTTAGATCTAAACCAGTATAAGCAGATTTACAAGCTTCATGGAGAGTTACTTTCGTATTAGTCATTTCTTTGATAGGTAACTTTTCCAGATGTGCTGAAACAAATTGTGAAAAAGAAACCACTTTAAATGGAAGGTCTTTAATTATAGGGATGGTTTTATCAAAGCGACATTGGCAAGTTGGGCACCAGAAAATCACTGTTTCTGGATTATATGATGCAAGTTTATCAATTAAAGTATTAATATTATCTTCGCCCTTTTCGATTTTACCAAAGTATAATTCATTGTCACCACAACAATAATCTAGGCCTGGTACAAATGCATAATCTTTTGTTATAATATCTATGATATCTAAAGCATTTAATATTTTTTCAGGTTGAAAATATACGTTACATCCAGGGAAGAAAACATATTTAGAACTTGTTTTGTCAGAGCTTGAAGTAATTTTTATATAATCTTCTTTAGATACTTGTATGCTTGATAATATTCTATGAACAGAATTATAATCTTTTGGGTTACTATACTGATCTTCTAAATTACAGTCTATTAGATACTCATATCTAATAATTTCATTTATAATCATAGGATTTAATTCACGAGGGCATATGTTTTCTATACATTTATAACATTCCATGCAAGAAAAAGCTTTTGTATAAACGGTATCATTTTGAGTTTTGTTAATCAAAAATTCTATACAGTCTTTTTGAATTTCCTTAGGTGTTACATCTTTTAAACTAGTTTTTTCAACAATAGAACAATGCTTAACGCACAATCCACAGTTAATACAATTTTCTATTATTTTTAACTTTTCAGATCTATAATAATTTGATAACGATTCTTCCATTTTAATTCTCCTTATAATTGGCAGATAAAAAACTCATTGGGGGAGCTATAACTGCTATTGAATTATAGCACAATATGAAAGAATATTATATTTTTTGAAACTTACTTTTAAAAGAGATGTTTAAGAGTTTTTATGTAAGTAGGATATTTCAGGGATAATTTATACATTATATATCCACTATTTTTAACTCACTCAAGCGTACAAAATCGTCTGTTAGCTTCATATGGCTGATGGGCGGTTTTTTTTGTTTATATATAAACATCCCCTCAACTAGTTACAGCTGAGGGGATGTTTAAAGAAAAAATTAATTGCTGTTATTATTGTTTTTGTTGCTACCGTAGTTAATAGTGTATGGGTTGTTTTCAGGGTTTGAAGCCTTTTTTTCTCTTTTTGGTTGGTTGTTTAAATTAAAGTTATTAGAATTGTTATTTGAACTAGAGCTATTTGATTTATTGTTTTTGTTATGCATGAATTTCATCTCCGTTTGTTATGATAATAAATAACTCCCCCCCAGACTAGAGTAATCAGGAGAGGAGTTATAGTTAAAAGTACTTAAACTCACATTAAAAGCTATAATTAACCTTTTGAGTAGAATCTGTTCCTTTTTAAGATGAAGGACTAAAAACCCAAATTAAAGGTTTTTCAACTTTTAACTTGTCATGGTTACTCGCTTCCTTCGTAATTATAATGCCCAATGCATTTTAATCTATTCATTTTTAAATTCAATACCCCACATTTAAATTGACATGAGGGTATTATTCTTTGGCGGATTAAGTAGGATTCGAACCTACGACCCTGCGGTTAACAGCCGCATGCTCTACCACCTGAGCTATTAATCCTGAAATGGCAGTTTTAGTATTAGCTGTATTAATATTATTATTCATAATAATGTGATTTTAATATCTTCCACTATTTAATAGATATGTAAAAAAGGAATGAGACTTCAGTTGAAAAGGCGAAGCATTTTAAAAACTGGAACTACAAAGCTAAAAGATTGAAGTAGCTTGAGAAATTTTGTGATATACTGTTTTAAGGCATACTTAAATTTTAAAGAGTTTACTAAAGTTTCTAATAAAGAGGTCACTATGAGTATTGGATATGCAAGTAAGGTAATCGGACAGAAAAATATGTCTATAAAAGGTTGTAAATTAAACTATGCGACCGAAGAGAGATTGCAAACGCTCATTGAGCATAATTTATCATCGCTTGAAAGAATCCTTGAATATAACCAAAAAAACGCCATTCATCTATTTCGAATTAGCTCTGATATTATTCCGTTTGGATCGAGCATTGCTTCAAGATTTCCATGGAAAGAACTGTTCATGGATAAGCTTTCTGATATTGGTGAAAAGGCGGGACAGTATGGAATTCGGCTTTCTATGCACCCAGGACAATATACGCTGATCAATTCGAAAGACAGTACCGTCATTAAACGTTCAATAGAAGATTTAAGATATCATACCAATTTTTTAGATAGTTTAGGTTTGGATAGTACGCAAAAAATCATTTTACATATTGGTGGGGTTTATGGTGATAAAAAAACTGCATTAGCACGATTTGCGGAGCAATATTTGGATTTGGATAGTGCAATTAAGAGACGGCTCGTAATCGAAAATGATGATAAATCATATCATATTGGAGATGTTTTGGAGCTTGCAACAAAGCTGAGTATTCCAGTAGTGTATGATACGCTTCATAATGAGGTTAACTGTTGTGATTTATCAAAAAATGACTACTATTGGATATCCCAATGTAAGTCAACTTGGCAAGAGACTGATGGAAAGCAGAAAGTACACTATTCTCAGCAAGATAAGCTGAAAAAAGCGGGTTCTCATTCAAAGACCATTGAAATTTACGAATTCATGAAGTTCTATTCTGAGTTAAGTGAAAACAAACCGGATATTATGCTTGAAGTTAAAGATAAAAATCTATCCGCCATCAAATGCATTCATTGCATTGATTCAAACCGAACTATAAAAGCGCTAGAAGAGGAGTGGAGTCGCTACAAATATTTGGTACTGGAGAAAGCGCCAAATGATTATAAAAAAATTAGGGAACTACTCAAAGATAAAAGAGCATATCCAGTGCTTGCTTTTTATCACTTGATTGAACATGCATTGTTTCAAGATGCGCCTTTGGGCTCTAGTTTAAATGCTGCGTTCCATGTTTGGAGTTATTTTAAGGGTGTTGCGAGCCTGAAAGAAAAGGAAAAGTTTTTGAAACTAGTACAGCAGTGTAAAAATGATGCGAGTGAAGTTTCTAAATTAAAGCGATATCTGTATCAATTATCCAAAATTTATCAAAAAGACTATCTATTACAGTCTTATTACTTTATTATGTAGATAAGAAAGTTGCGGTTTCTAAATGAAACCGCAACTTTTTTTCCATGAACTTTTTCTTTCAGTATGTTACCATCATTTCATAAAAGGCAATTATCTTATACTAGATATTTGCTTGGTAAAAGCATCATACTGTTGTGCTATATGTAGTGAAAGGGTGGTAAGTATGGATTTAAAATTTACAAGTATGGAGCAAGATATAATTAATATGCTCGAGGATTTTTGCGTAAATGAAGTTAAACCGCTAGCAGCGGAACTTGATGAACAAGAACGATTTCCCACAGAAACTCTGGAAAAGCTGTCTGAAATGGGTATGATGGGTATGTATATCCCTGAAAAATATGGTGGTGCAGGCCTATCCTATAATACGTATACAGCTGCCAACGAGATTTTTAACAAGTATTGCGCAAGCACTGCTTGTATGTTTGAGGTTCATGGCTCTTTGGTCACTTGGCCTCTTTTGACCTATGGTACTGAAGAGCAGAAACAGAAATATTTACCGAAACTTGCCAGTGGGGAGATGTTAGGTGCCTTTGGATTAACTGAACCTGGCGCAGGTTCTGATTCTTCAGGTCAGAAGACAAATGCAGTCGATATGGGCGAATATTGGTTGCTCAATGGCACGAAGTGTTTCATAACCAATGGCTACTATGCTAGTCTTTATTTGGTGTTCGCTATGACGGATAAGGATAGAGGAAATAAAGGTATTTCGGCTTTTCTTGTAGAAAAGGGTTTGAAAGGTTTTACCTTTGGGACAAAAGAAAAAAAGATGGGGATTCGTGGAACAGCAACATATGAACTGATTTTTGAAGATGTGAAGGTTCCAAAGGAAAATATATTAGGAAAACCTGGTGATGGCTTTAAAATTGCGATGTCTATTCTAGATGGCGGACGGATAAGCATTGGTGCACAGGGTGTTGGTATTGCGCAAGGTGCTCTTAATGAATTGATTCCAGTGATTAAGGCAAGAAAGCAGTTTGGAAGAAGCATAGCATCATTTCAAAATACACAGTTCAAAGTAGCTGAAATGCAAACGGAAATTGATGCTGCTCGCTTGCTTGTATATCGAGCTTCACAATTGCATCAAGAAAAGCTTTCTTGTATCAAGGAGGCGTCCATGGCGAAGTATTATGCCACTAAGGTTGCAAATGATGTAACTCGAATGTGTCTCCAGCTTGCTGGAGGTATTGGCTACACACGTGAGTATCCCTTTGAACGATTTATGCGTGATGCTAAGATCACTGAAATTTATGAAGGAACCAATGAAATTCAAAGAATTATTATTGCAGGTGAACTGGGCATTCACTAATCAGGCATATAGAAAAACTTCCTGGTAGCTTAGCTACCGGGAGTTTCTTGCGTTATAACTAAAGAATGTGTAAAATGATGGTATGGTTTATGAATAAGAAAATAACCAGTCTTTAAAATATTAACTGAATTGACATTGTGTGGTGAAACTATTGGCGTATAGTGAGCTTATAAAAAATTTTAGCCGAATTAGAAATTATATTCGTCAATTTTATGTTTACGGGTTTAAAAGTCGCGGAGAGTATAGAGATAAAAGCCTTCGTAGCTATGATAATGAACGTAGACGCATTGAAAGTTGGTTAGGAAAGTATATGTATTTTCGGAAAAATGAAATGGGTAAAACTATGTTCATGTCGGTAGATTCTCAAACGATTCCGTACAATCCGCTTTACCAAGCATTTAAGGCTAAGAGTTTTACTGTAAACGATATTATCCTTCATTTTTATATTTTGGACATTCTCACAAGTAAAGAAAGATGCACTGTGAGAGAAATTGTAGAACGGATTGATACAGAGTATTTATCTTCATTTCCATGTTACAATTCGGTGGATGAATCTACAGTAAGAAAAAAGTTAAAAGAATATGAGCGCATAGGTTTTGTGCAAAGAGAACAGCATGGAAGACAGATTCTATATGCTCGTGCAAATACTAACATCGATCTTGCCAAATGGAAAATCCCGAGTTCATTTTTTACCGAGGCTGCCCCTCTTGGTATCGTCGGTTATTTTCTGCTAGATAGATATGAAAATAAACCAAATTATTTTGCTTGGAGGCAACATTATATCCTTCACGCTTTGGAAAGTGAAGTGCTTCTTGTTTTATTAAATAGCATCAGAGAGCACAGAAGCGTACTGCTTGAGCTTTATGTATCACGTATGGAAAAGAAACAAGCAAAGCAAATGGTGATTCCACTTAAAGTTTATGTCAGCACCCAAAATGGTCGTCGCTATCTCATGAGTTGGCATTGCACCATAAAGAAAATAATGCTTTTTCGAATAGATAATATCAAAAATGCTTACCCACGAAATGTGGAGATTGAATTTGATAAGTATTTGGGCTATGGAAGCCGTTTTCAGGAGAACTTGTGGGGTGTTTCATCAGGTGTAGACTTTTCTATGGATCACGTAGAAATGATTATTTTGGTCAATAAGGGAGAGAAATATATTCTAAAACGCTTAGAACATGAAAAACGATGTGGAAACATTGAAACAATCAATGATCAAGAACATAAATTTATAGCCGATGTTTACGACGCCGCAGAGATGCTTCCATGGATACGTACCTACATTGGATATATTAAAAAGCTAGAAAGCAACAATGAATATTTAGTAAAAAGTTTTTATGAGGATTTGAAACGTATGAATCAAATATATGGAGGTGAAGGCAATACTATTTAGTGAAATATATGGTAGCTATTTTCAAGTGATATCCACCGTGTTAAGCGAGGCAGTGGATGGTAGTTTGACGGAAAAAAGATTGGATGAGATTGTAAAAGATAAAGCTTTTGATGAAAGCATATTCAATATTCCGTGGGCTCTAAAGCGAGGAGACTGGCCACTAATAAAAGAGGATTTGACGACACCACTTTTGAATAATCCGACTATGCCACTCACCAATCTTCAAAAGCGATGGCTTAAAGCGTTGCTCTTAGATCCGAGGATTCGGTTGTTTGATGTGGGATATGAGGGATTGGAAGACGTTGAGCCACTATATACTCAAAACATGTTTAGGTATTTTGACCGTTCTAGTAAGAAAGATCCTTATGACGATGAAGAGTATAGATATCATTTTCAGATCATCTTAGAAGGGCTACGAGAAAAGAGAAAGGTTTTTATTTGCGTTAAAGATCATTTTGGTATTCGAAAAAAGTATGTTTGCATACCGTATAAACTGGAGTACTCATCAAAGCAGGATAAGTTCCGATTACTTGCTTTTTCAGGAAAAGATATGTTGACAGTTGATGTAGCACGTATACAATGTTGTCAGTTAAGAGTGCGATATGAAGAAGAGCCATTTGATTTGCAACTGACGAAAAAGGAAACAATGGTGTTGAAACTTGTGGATCAAAAAAAGACGCTAGAGCGTGTATTGCTTCATTTTTCACATCTTGAAAAGGAAACTGTTCGGACAGATGAGAATCATTATAAAATTATCCTGCGCTACGATAAAAATGATGAAATGGAACTAATTATTCGCGTTATGTCATTTGGCCCGACGCTTCAGATTATGTCTCCAGATAGATGTTTAGGTTTAATACGAGAAAAGCTGAAAAAACAACAAGAGATATCTACCGCAGACAGTGAAATTATGTGTTATTCTTATACCGAATCGTAAGGAGTCAATATATGAAAGTATAAAAACAAAACTTTGTTTTGTGGATATAAAAGTGAACAAATGCCAAAAAATGAAGAAGCAATAAAACAGGGAATTATTACTTTATATTTTGCAGCTTGGCATGGTTATGCTTTAATATGTGCTAATTTAAGTTTACAGCGGAAAAGAATAGTAATATTTTAAGAAGGAATCTATTAAACAGGTTGTTGTTATTCCTTATGAAGAACAAGTGAAAAACGGGAAGGAAGAGCATTGTGAACTTTATTAAAATACCGTTCCTGTTTGATGAGGTGATTACTTTGAATACGAGATTTCATCCGGAAAGCTATTATGAAGTGACACATTATATGGTCCGATTGTTGCAGTAAAATGATTTGTTACTATTATTACTGACTATATAATCGAGACCGAAAATATGATTCGTTATGCAAAACTGAACAATCTACAAATTACGAATCTGTATAAAAAAATTTTTTGAGTTATTAAGGAGTCTTAACCTTTTAATATAATAAGTTATAATAATTTTTACTGGTATTGTAAATATATATATTATAATGTGAAGCCATCTGGAATTTAACTCTAGGTGGCCTTATTTTATGAAGAAGATATATGCGTTGTTACGGTTATGGGGGAAATAAGAGAATATCCTTTGGGTACATATTTACTCTCTAGTCCGTTGAGAAACTTCAAATTTACTTGGACAATAAAGTAGAATCGGGCTATATCGTTAACGCGAGAACAAATGTAGCAAACGAAGTAATTCGTTTATTAGGTACCGAAAAGTATCATATTCCTGTGAGCGCATTGACTTTTTCAACGAACAGAGAGTGGGAAATCGGCACACCCAAACTAAGGTTATGTGGAATGCAGAAAATATAAGGATTGCTAGAGAAAAGGGCGTAGTACCAGAATTTTACTTGATTAATTAACAGATAACGGTACTGGCTGAGTTTACTGATAGTGGTGAAGTATCTAGATATGCCATGAAAGCTATTGAATATTTAATTAGTAGACATGTTATAAATGGCAGTGGAAATAACAAAATAAATTCAAGTGCTTTATCAACTAGAGCCGAAGTTGCTCAAATGCTATACAATGTGATAGCTATGCAATATAATAGGTAAAATACTTAAACAAAATAAGGCGGACATACGCGGTAGTATGTTTGCCTTTCTAAATGAAAAGGTATGCTAGTTAAAGAAGTTGCTTTCAAAGACTGCATCAGTAGTGCAAGTGAAGAACGAAAATCCATGAAGTCTATATAAGATGGAAAGAATTCAGTTGCAATTGTGTGATTTTATTATCTACCATAAACGTTAAAAACCAACTTTTTTGCGACTAAAACAAAGAAAAACAGTGTTAAATTCAATAATTTAACACTGTTTGATGGTGGAGGAGAGTTGAACTCTTCTCGCGTATGTGTTGTCTTTTATTATCTAATCCCTAGAAGCCTTATGTATCAATGCTTCTAGGGATTTTTGCTTTTTAAGTAATCACGCCTTCTCCCATCGAAAATCAGGTATTCATAAGAGATCATATCTACCAAATATCTACCAAAGTACTGTCTTACAAGGTTCAGATTGAATTGAAGTAATCTAACGAAAAGCGAGGAAGTTGGAGAAACTAGCTCCTAACCCTCAGAACCGGAATGTGGTGGATAGAATGTTTACTCATGTTGTTCGGTCTTATCTAGTGTTATAGAGTACTGTCTGATATTCATGAAAAAATGAGCTATACCAATGAGTTGAAGAACTACGATGAGAAAAAAGCTTTGAATTCAGGGGCTTTCATAGATTTCTGCATCATGGAAAGTTTTAAAGGTTTTTGGGATGTAAACAGTTTGATTGCTTGACCATTACAATATTATTAAGTGTATTCAAAACGAAAAAAAACGTCCATAATAAATAAGTATTAATTAAAAAAAAGGGGTTTTGAGCAGCTGACCTCTTGAATGCTATTCAAGTAAAAGTATAGAAATTATTTCTTTTCTAACTCTAAAACTATGTACATTATACGAGGGCAGGCCAGAAACACCCCTTGAATTATATAATTCTAAGTAAGGGATATTGAAAAAGAAATATATATTATAAACTATTATATTTAATAATAATATGGTACAATTTTACTATATTGAGGTGAGAAATTTGGATAATATTAACTTAATAATCGGTAGAGAAGAATTGAAATTACAAATAGAAAAATCACATAATAATTTCATTAAATCTGATAAAAAAATACTTTTTGTTAAAGGTATAGCAGGAATAGGCAAAACCTATGGAGTAACTAATTTATTAGAGAAATATAAGGATATAAAGATTATTAAGTGTAAACAATCAAAATCATCAATAGATGAGTTTGGTTTATTAAATGAGCTTATAAATAAGTTGTTTATAGAAATACTCATGCTCTCTGACAATGAATATAAGCCACTTATATACCAAACTAAAAATATAATAGGAAATGACCTTGGCTATCTTGTAAACTTTAGTGATTTATATTACAAGATTTATTCTGATGTTAAAGCTAAAACAGTAAAAAATTATTCTAAAGAGAAATATAAGGTCAGCAATGCTATAAAGAAATTTTTAAAATTAATAAGCAATTGTATGTCTTTATGTGTTTTTTTAGATGATGTACAATTTTCTAACGATAATAGTAAAGATGTTATAAAGGCAATTATAAAAGATAAGATGATTTCAATCTTTTTTATTATTTCTTACAGAAGTGAATTCAAGTATTTTTTAAAAGAAGAAAAAATATATCCGTGCATAGAGTTAGAACCTTTTAGTGAAGAAGATATAGAAAAAATTATTATAACAAACACAAGTAAAAACATACAAAATAAAAAGTATTTAGTAAGATATATATATAGTATTACTTTAGGCAACCCTTTTTATATTTTAAAAGCAATTGAAGAACTAAAAGAGAAACATATAATTGATGGAGATATAGTTCATATAAATAAATTATCTCTATCTAAAGCTTTTGATGGGATAGAAGAAATAATGCTATCAAGATTAAATAGCTTAAGTTATGAGGAAAATAATCTTCTTAATTATATGGCATGGCTATTTGGTGAACTTGATAAAAATCTAATTAATGTTTTGTTTGATGATATTGAAATAGGTAGCACTATAACTTCGCTTAAAGCAAAAAACTTTATATTTGAAACATCAGAAAAGTATATTTTAGCTCATGATATTATCTTAGAATATGTTTTATCTAAGTTAGATTTAAAGTCAAAAGAAAACATTAATTTTGATATAGCATCTAGATTACTTGATAAAGGATATGACATAAAGCATTATGTCCATAATATTATTGAGACAGATATTAAAAAATGGCAAGATGATTTTGCTTATAATTGGTTTGAAGCAGTATTTGATCTAGCTAAAAGCAGTATTAACAATCAGTCATATAAATTAGCAAACAAAGCTGTAAAGTATATTGAAGAGGCAGAAACTATTATAGAAGTAGATACTGAAATTAAGGTCAGTATTAAACTAATGAAAATTGAATGTTTATATGCTAAAGTTGAAATAAATGAAGCCGAAGAGATATTTACATATTTACTAGATGAGTATCTAGATAGTGATTATCTACTTGAAATATATGACAAGCAGTTAGAGTTTTATAGATATATTGGTGAAGATACTAAAGCAATAGAAACAGGTAAAGCTATGCTAGCATTACTTGGGTATACTTACGATATTAATGAAACTAATAACTTAATTGCTGAACTAAATAATGACATTGACTTAAAGGCTAGGCTTAATACATATGAAAAAAATACAATAACTCCTATCTATGTCTTGTATAAAATTATGCCACCTGCAAAAAACACTAGCATAAATGATTTTATTTACATAATGATTTCTATGGCAAAAATATCACTTGATGATGATAGCAGTTATAAAATATTTGGACTTACAGCACTTTCATTTGTGATGTTTTATATGTTTGATGATTACGAAAAAGTTAAGTATTATTCAGATATTATTCTAGCTAATATAGATGGTGTAGAAGATGAAGAATTAAGGATAGAAACATATTCATTTTACTTAACTTTTGTACATCACTGGTCAAATGATATTTTAGACACTACTAAACTATTAGAAACAGTGAATAATGAGTGCCTTGAAAACGGGTACATACCTCATTTTTCATATACCCTTAGTAGTATGCTTTTTGCTTATTCTAATATCGGAAAGAATATTGACGAATCCATTAATATAATTAAGCAAAGAACTTTAGATTTAACAGATATTACACTAGCAGAAAACTCTTATATCAGTACATATGTAAATATAATAGCTACATCATATGAAAATGCTATGAAAGAAGAAAGTTTTGCAACTGCAAATTGTGAAGAATTACAATCTAAAGATTTAGTAAGCATATGGTTTGAGATTTTAGGATTATTCTTAAAGAATAAAGTAGATAAAGCATATAGTAAAATTACTCTTGTAACAAAGATGTTTGATGAAGCTAAAGGACATATAGTCTATACGGATATTAATTTTATTTCTGCACTTATTAGAATTATGCACCACAATAACATTACTTCTGATGATGAAAAGAATACTAACCTTAATGAAATAGATAGGATACTTAACTTTTTTAAAACAGTAACAGATAACTACAAGGAAAATCATATATCAAGATATTTATTTATGAAAGCCATCTATGAAAATCAGTTTGGTAACAGATATCTAAGTCTTGGAATGATAAATGAAGGTATAGGTTTAGCTAAAGGAAAAAACAATTCATTACTTATTGCTATCGGTAACTTATTAGCAATAAAAATAAATGAAGAGAATACACTACTTGCCCAGTTTTACAAAAAAGAAGCTGTAAAGTATTTAGAAATTTTAGGAGCAAAAGCTATTAAAAATATCTATGATGATAGTGAAATGATTGCTGAAAATATAATTAAAGATATTAGCTTAATGGATAAAGATGAATTTTGTAAATACTTATTAGATACTCTTAATGAAAGTTATAAATCCTCTTATAGTGCTATTATTACACTTAATGAAGCCGATGAATATATAGCCTTTGAAAACAATGGGCAGACTAAAGTACATATAAAACCTATTTTGATTAAGTATAATAAAATCATAAAAAAAGAGCTTATAAACTATGTGGTTAGGACGAAAGAAGAAATTATTTCTAAAAATGAAGATATGCTTACAAAGTGCATTCCTCTTACTTATAAAGGTGAAGTTATTGCTGTCATATATTTAGACCATAAAGAAAAATATGATAAGGACATCTTGAAATTTATTAATAATCATAGAAATGAACTTATATCTAGACTTCATGATAAAACAAGTGAAAAAATAGATGACCTTAGTGAAATACTAACCTTTAGAGAAATAGAGATATTAAAGTTACTGTCTAAAGGAAAAACCAATAATGAGATTAGTGAATCTGAAAACATATCAATTGGAACAGTAAAAGCCCACTTAAGTAGCATCTATGGAAAACTTGAGGTTAATAGTAGATTAAAAGCTGTAGATAAGGCTAAAGAACTAAGAATTATATAAAAAATGAAATCAATACAAAAACCTGACTTTGAAAAAAGTTGGGTTTTTTTCATGAAATATAACTTTTGGCTGATGTTTTGAAAAAATTATATCCCTATAATTAAGATAACAAATTATAAGGAGGATTAGCATGCAAAATGTAGGAGAGATTAGACTATTTGCCTATGATGATATACCTAGTGATTATCTAGAATGTAATGGGACATTGCTAGAGATGAATAAATACCCAAAACTATATATGATGATAGGTAAAAAGTATGGCAAAAGTGATAAGACACACTTTTCATTACCTGATTTAAGACATGATGTACCAAAAGGTATGATGTACTGTATTGCCTATAATGGCGAACTACCAAAAATTGAGGAGGTAGAAAATGAAGAATAGATTAAGAAAAGCTGTAGTTTCTTTATTATTAGTTGTTATGATTATGGCTTCTAATATACCTGTTGCAGAGGCTGCATATATAACTTCAAATATTGATGGGATTACTGGAAAAAAAACAGTTACTTATAAATCACATGCAGCAGGTGAAATGGCATGGCTTGTGTTAACATATTATGATACTTTTGATGCAGATACTCTATACTTTGATGGTGTATGGAGTTGGCCCGGAGGAGATGATAGTGAATATAGCACTATAAAGCTTAATGGTACTGATTTTGATACAATAAAAACTTGGTACAAAAACTTTGAACATTTGAAGATTAGCCACGCAGAGTTAGCACTAAATGAAATTCCTGCACAGACTTTTTATTATAGTTTTGGAGCAGGACATGGGCTTAAGAATTTTGAAGCTACAGGTACGACTATTGATTTAGTTGGTGATTATGCTTTTCACCATTGTCATAATCTAACAGATTTCAGTTCAACTGATGCAATAGAAACAATAGGTGTAGGTGCATTTTCGTATTGTACATCACTGCCTTATATCGATCTTGAAGGCACGCAGAAGATAAGTGATCGTGCCTTTTATGAAGATACATCACTTAGAACAGTTAGAACAAATGGCTCATTAACTTATATAGGTAATTATGCCTTTTATAATAATAATGCCTTAACAGATTTTACTTCAATCAATACAACAACGTTAGGTGATTATGCTTTTGCTGAGAGTGATGTTTTGAGAGTAGCAAATTTCACTAATCTTGAGCGAGTAGGATATGCAGCATTTCAAAACTGTGTTTCTTTAAAAACTGCATGGTTTCCAAGTGTAACTTATGTTGATGATTATGCTTTTTATAATAATACAAGTTTAGAGAGTGTAACAATGCCTAAACTTCAGACTATAGACCCTTGTGCATTTCAAAATAATACTAGTTTAGAATCACTTAGTATACCTCGCCTTACAACAATAGGTAATAATGCATTTGAAGGTTGCACAAATCTTAGAAGTTTAACTCCTGGTGCTGTGCCACCAACAGTCGGAGCTAATGCCTTTAATGGTCTACCTGTTGATAGAAAGATATATATTCCTTTTAATTCAAGAATAGCATACGATAGTGCTGATGGAGTAATGGATAATAAATGGTATGGGTGGAACTTGCCTCCTCTAAGCACAGAAGCTGATGTATTATCTTTTTCTTTTGATGAGTTTTCACCGAGAGTAGAAGGGCATATTGCTAATACTAATTGGATATGGTTTACTGTTCCTTATGGTACAGATGTATCATCTTTAGTTCCAACAATACAGGTATCACCACTAGCAACTGTATCACCTGCAAGTGGGGTAGCACAAGACTTTTCAGGAACAAGTTCTAATAATCAAGCAGATTTATTTCACTACACAGTAAGAGCACAAAATGGGTCAACTACAAAACATTATTATGTTAGAGTGACAGAAGCACCTAGCGATGAAAAAGATATAACATCTTTTACTTTTGATGGGGGAAATATAGTAGGTATTGTTAACGAAGAAAACAAAACAGTAAATTTTGATGTAGAACATGATAGAGATGTAACTTCACTTACTCCTACAATTACTATATCTGATGATGCCACAATTTCACCAGCTTCAGGTGTAGCACAAGATTTTACTTCTCCTGTCGAATATACAGTTACAGCCCTTGATGGTAGTACAAAAGTATATACAGTAAAAGCAAATATCGCTAACAATGCACCTACAATAAAGAGTGGTGTTGTAAATGATAAAACGATTGTAGGTGCACTGAATACATCATTTGATTTAGATTTATCTACTATATTCGAAGATGATGATGGAGATAGTTTAACTTACTATTTATACTTTGATGATGGAAGTAATCAGACTTATAACGAGGTAACAGAAAACTATACCTTTACACCAACAGTAAAAGGTCAGTATCAGTTTAGCTTTACTGCTAATGATGGCTTTTGTGATACTAGAATGCCATATAATTTAACCCTCGCAGTCGCAAATACTGAACCAAGCAGAAAATCTGGAGTACCTGAAACTGCTAATGAAAGTATAGAAATGTATAATCCTTATGGTCTTGATTTAACTACAATTTTTGAAGATGTAGATGGAGATAGTTTGACTTATTATGTGTCACTTGATAATGGAAATTCATATACAGCTATTACAAGTAATAGTGGATTATATGTATATGCACCATCTTCAATAGGCGAAACAACTCATCAGTTTAAAGCAAATGATGGTGTAAGCGATTCTCAAGATATATATAATGTGATTCTTGATACGACAGCATCTTCTAACAGTAGACCAAATAGAAAAGCTGGAATACCTGCACAAATAACAACGAGTATGGATTTAGGAGAAGTATATACTTTAGATTTATCTAGTATTTTTGAAGATGCTGATGGTGATCCTTTACAGTTTATCATATCAGAAAATGGAGCACCACCAACAAGAAGCAATGATCCTGTATACACATTTACTCCTAGTCAGACAGGACTGTATGATATAATGCTTGGTGCTACTGATGGAAGATTAAATTCAACAGATCAATGTAAAATACTTTTAACAGTTAATCCAGCACCAGTAAACACACCGCCTAATATTAAAGCAGGTTTAGGTACAAGTAGACTAATTGACCATATCATTAATACTGAGTTTGCACTTGATATGTCAACAATATTTGAAGATATTGATGGTGATACTATAGGGTATGAAGTTAGAATTAGTGGCGGATCATATGATGACTATGATACTGATAGCGATTTTACATATACTCCTACATCTACAGGTATAAAACTTATAGAAATGTTTGCATATGACGATGATGATACTTCTGAAACTTATAATATTTTTATTAATTGTGTAAATGCTGAGGAGTATAATACTATTCCTAATAGAATGAGTACTGTTCCTGTTGCAGTAACAGATAGTATAGAAGTGAGTAGCTCATATACTTTAGACTTAAGTACAATATTTGAAGATGCAGATAATGATGCTCTTAGTTATAAAGTATCAATAAATGGAGCTAATGAAATAACAGCAAGTCAGAACTTTTCGTATATACCTCATAGTGCCGGAGTAACAAATCTAAGGTTTAGAGCTAATGATGGTAAAGCTGATTCAACTGACACATATTATGTTCAGCTTACAGCTACAAGTGCTGGAGTTAGCCCTTTAACTGGTACAGTAACAATAACAGATGATGGCTCAGCTCAATATGGAGAAACATTAATAGCTAATATTTCTGCAACAAATAATTCAGGTTCTCTTACATACCAGTGGAAACGAGGAACAGTAGATATAGGTATAAATTCTAATCAATACATAATTACAGAAGATGATATTGGCGAGAATCTAACAGTAGAAATAACATCTGATGTTGAATCAGGCACTTTAACAAGTAGCAATACAATCATTCCTGCAAAAGCTGATTATGTAGGAGCAGTTACAGCACCTGTTGAAGTTAGTCATGCACATAATAACGTTATTTTAGATAGTGTGGCAGGATATGAATACAAGGAAATCAATAGTGATTGGCAAAGTAGTAATGCTTTTACTGGACTTACACCAGATACTGATTATACATTTACACAAAGAGTGATGGCGACTAATACTCATAATCCATCTACAACAAGTTCTGCAATAACAATAAGAACAGGTAGTCTGCCTGCTAATGCACTCACAGGAACAGTAACAATAACAGGTAATGCAGTTTATGGAGAAGAACTAACAACAAGTTTATCAGGAACTAATGAGTTAGGAACACTTACATATCAATGGCAAGCTGATGGTATAGATATAATTAATGCAACTTCTAATACTTACACTCTAACAGAAAATGAGATAGGAAAAGTAATAACCATCGAAGTAAGGGATAGTGATATAGGTAATGGTACAAAGGATGGTTATATTGAAAGTGCAGCAACTTCTAGTATAGATAAAGCAACTCCTAATACACCTAATGCACCAACAAAAGAAAGTAGCACAACTTCAAGTATCACATTAAAACTTATTTCTAATTATGAATATAGATGTAATGGTGGTGCGTGGCAAAATAATAACATATTTAGTGGACTAACTGCTGGTACAAGCTATAATTTTACACAAAGGATTAAAGAAACTAATACTGCATACGAATCAGATGAAAGTAATGTAGCAACTTTCTCCACAACATCAAGCTCTAATGGAGGTGGTGGAGGCTCATCATCTGGAGGTAGTAGTACTAAGACAGTAGTAGTGAATGAATACTCAACTGAAATACCAAGTAGCTATATTGGAAAGGACAAAGTGTTTGAAGTAGAAAGTGATAAAGTAAAAGTTAATGTAAATGGCTTATCATTATCTCAATATAAAGGTGATGATGTGGAAATATTTATCCAAAGAATAGATACAGATTATTTTAATCATATAAGCATAGGAGATTTTCCTATAGGCATACCTGTCTTTGATATAAGTCTAATAGTTGATGGTGTGAAAGTTCCGTTCTCTACAGATATTCCACTAGAAATAGAAATTGAAGTAGAGGGTGATTATGAGAATCATAAAATGGTGGCTATCTATCTAGCAGATGATGGGTCTTATGAAATATTAGAAGGTGTCTATGATGGTGAAAAATTAACCTTTAAAACTTATCACTTATCTAATTTTGCACTTATGTATATAGACAAATCATTTGACGATATAACTAATCATTGGGGTAAAGAATCAATCGAAGCATTAGCATCAAGAGAAGTAGTTAATGGCATCGGTAATGGATTATTTAATCCTAATGGTGAAATAACAAGAGCAGAGTTTACTACAATTATGGTTAGATATTTTGATTTAACATCTAAGCGTGATGATATTTACTCTGATGTAGAGGAAGGAAAATGGTATACAGATTATATTGCTATTGCAAAAGGTAATGATATCTTACCAGAAATCTATGGAGATACATTTGAGCCAAACGAAGCCATAACTCGTGAGGAAATGATATATATTCTATTTAAATCACTAGAAGTATCAGATAGATTAGATACACTAGAAGATAATGGTGATAGTCTATATGACTTTACAGATAGTGATATGGTAAGTGGCTATGCTATTGAGAGTTGCGAATACCTAATAGGAGCAGATGTAATCAATGGAAGTGGTCATGGTAAGTTTAAACCTACTAGCACTTCGACAAGAGCAGAAGTAGCACAGATGATGTGGAATTTGATAACTAGTTAAATAAATAAAATAGGATTTAATTATAAAGGGCATGTAAATAAACATGTCCTTTATATCTTATATTAAAAGAGGTGACTAATGTGTGACTGCAACCTTAAGAGCGGCATTTAATAAATCATGATGTTTACGTACTGTATTGGTGCTCAGTTCTTTATTTCGGATTTTAGAAGCATAATACTGTTGAAGTTGTTGAGGGGTGTTTTTTGAAGGGGGATATTACCTAATGGGGGATTAATATGAATGAAATTATGTTTTCATATCCGCAGATAGTAGTGGGAGATTTGATTAGTTTAATCATATCAGACATCCAACTTTCTAACCATTGGGATAGAGTGAGTTCTTTGGGGATAACGGATTTACCAACTTCTCGCTCAAGTTCGTGTTTTCGTAAAGCTGAACGAGCATCAGACAGTTTGACAAATGTTTATGTTTCTTTAATCTGCTTGCCAGTAGTAGGATTTTTCCATATTCTAAATTAACGTAGTATCTATTTCTTACGTCATTGTAAGAAATATTGCGCTCTTTTCTGCGTCTAGCTATATATTTCACTGCCTTTCTTAAATTTAATCTTAACATGTTAAATTTTGAAATCTATCAAAATATCTACCAAAAGCTTGCGAAACTAAAAATCGAACAACATTATTGCAATAAAGAAAAACACTGCAAAATCGTTTGATTTTGCAATGTTTTATGGTGGAGGCGAGGGGAGTTGAACCCCTTGTTAAAAGCCTGAAAACCGTTGATATACAACGATTCATATTTATTCGGGTGCATTTTCGGGTGCAATTAGCTCTGAAAAGTAGGCATTTACGGCATTATTTACGGAGTTTCTCTTTTCGTCCATAGTGTGCTGATATACTGTTTTTAGCATGTTATTTGTAGCATGGCCCATTCGTTCTTGGGCGTATTTATCTGGTACACCTAACGCCAGCATAACAGATGCATTAGCATGTCTGAGATCATGAAAGCGAAAGTGAGGTAGCTCATTGCGTTCACATAGTCTAACAAATCTTTTATAGATTGCTTGCCCACTTAGCTGTACAACATAGTCATTGATTTTTGGTTGTTCGTTTATCAAGTTGAGAAGGTAGGTAGGCAATTCAATTTTTCTGTTGCCTGAAAAAGTTTTTGTTGATTTCGAAACGCTTTGATTATCGGCATAGACTTTAGCTTCTTTCACGTGAAGTGTATTGCCTTTAATTGCATCCCATCGTATACCACAGATTTCTGATGCACGTAGACCGAGCCAAAATGCTAGTAGAATAGGGAGCTCTACTTGAGTTCCTTTTGCAGCAGTGCAGATTTTTTCAATTTCACTTTCGTTTGGTATGGCGATTTCAATTTTTTCTTTTTGTGGCAAAGTAGTTTTTAAAATAAAATCAGGATGGTAATCCTTTAGCACTGAGTTTAGTAATCCGTGTGCGTTGCGAAGAGATTTAGGAGATAAAGACTTTGCCATCTGATTTACTTCGCGTTGCACTTGCTCTGAAGTAAGTGAGCGTAGAGGCTTTTTCATTAACGCTGGAAATGATGTGCGCAGTAATCGCTTGTACCCCGCTATTGTGGAGGGGGATAGAATCGCATCTTTACTTTCGATATATCTTGTATAGGCTTCTTCTAAAGTGATAGATAATGGCTCTTTAAGGTACTGTACTGAGCCGTGCAAGATATTCATAGCCTTGAGTGTAGCTTCTTCTTCTGTTGCGCCAGTAACGCCCATACGCTTTCCGTCGACTGTAATTTGAACACGCCAGTTTCCGCTAGGGCGTTGTTGAGCTTTCGGCATTTTCACATTGTTTTTCCTCCTGTTATTTGGTATTATAAGAGGGTACGAGGGATCACTTAGTGCCCTTTCTGAACCGTCTTTAGTGGTGCAACACTAAGGGCGGTTTTTTTGTTTTGATTATCGAAGTATATTATTGCAGTGCAACTAATTTATTGCTTTTTTTATTTCACCGAACACATTAGTAACTTGTTCTTCGTTACCATTCAAATCATCAAAATATAAGATGCTTAAATTTCTCACTGCTCGAGTTACTGCCACATATAATAAGTTTCTTGCTTCTGCTATTTTATCTACTTCGACCTCATTTTTTTCTGATATGACTTCAAATAATCTATTAAAGTATAATCGATCTCTTCCGAACTTGGAGTTCATAAATATAATTACGTTTTCAAACTCTTTACCTTTTGTTCCATGGTATGTATGGTAAATAATATCCCCATCACTTTTATCTGTAATAAATTTATGCCATAAATCTAAAATGCTCATATTTATATTTAAAAATTTATCTATTTCCTGCCTGTACGCCATCAGTTCTTCGTCTGTAGCTTTATCATCAACATCCAACAGATATAGCTGATCCAATATGAACAATTCAAATTCCTCTAAAGAGCTTATTTTTTCTCCAATAACATGATCTATGCATTTGTCATAATTATTGTTTCCAGAGTTATAACTTGCAAATAGGTTGCTTAAATATTCTTTTAATGTATTTCCTTTTTGACTTTTTAACTTTTTAACGAGTTCTCTCAAATGAAATACGTTCAGTGCGTTATCTTTTGTTCCAAGCACAATTACATCTAATAACATAGTGTTATCTATTTGTATTTTATACTTGAAATCCAAAATGCGAAAAATTAAGCTTTGCACAAGCCCAAGTTTGGTAGTATCTAAACTTAGAGTATGATCTCTTAATAATTCATACCGTTTTCCAGTCTTATACCAAGCAGAGTTTTTAAAGAAATTGTATAAGCTAGCAAAACCACTGAATTCAGCAACACGTTCATTTGTTAATTCAAAACAATGTAATTTGTTTTCCGTCGTTATATTCCACATTTTTATATGTTCTTCTATAAACTGAGCACGTTCTATTTCAGTATTATAAAAATTCACACTTCCTTTTGGGAAGTCGCAATAAATTGTTCTTTGGTGTAAATCATCGTTTCGAATTTTATTGGCAACATCAATTACTTCATTAGCGGAGCGGCGATTAAATTCCTTTTTTATTCTTTTGAGTCCTGAATGATATTTACTAAATGAATCTCCAACACCTTTGTCATAGATATTTTGTTTTTTGTCTCCATAATAGCCTATTATACAATTGTGTGTTACATCCCTTGAATACTCTTCGATTCTGGATAATGTACTAACAACTTTAGGATCTGTATCTTGATATTCATCCACTAAAATGTAAGGATATTTATCAAAAATCATTTGCCTTAATATAAGATTGTTTTCTACGATTTTTTCAGTATATTCAAGCAAAGTATCATGACTAATCATCATTGAAGCAAGTTTATCATTATTAAATCTTGCATCGTACCTAACCTTTTTAAATTTCGAATCCTCTGATGATATTTTTTCAATTGCTCCATTATAACGATTTACTTTGAAAATGTTGTCAATTATTTTTTTGAAATCAGCTACACTATTTAATATTGGTAAAAATTGATCACGGACATCTGAAAATTTAGCTCTGAAAATTGTTGCACCGCTGCTTTTATATTTATAATATTCTTCTTTTTTATCAAGCATCATTTTAAGTAACAATGATTTATCATTCTCTGATAGCTTTGAATAATTCTCTGCCCATTTTTCTTTTGTCAACTTAGATTCAATTATAGCTACCTCTGATTTAAGCTTATCCAAATGAATTGCAACAAGTTGTTTTTGATGAGGCGATATAATATCCCAAACACAATTATGGATTGTAGAAACTTCAATTAAATTGGTATTACCTAAACGTTCTTTAATCTCTTTAGCAGCAACATTTGTAAATGTAATACACAATGCTTTTTGTTTGTGCCGTTTCAGTTCATCACCAAGATGAACTAAAATATGTTTTAGAGATTGTACTAGTGCATAAGTTTTTCCAGCTCCTGCTCCTGCATCAAAAACAAAACTTTTACCATTATTAATACATTGTAATATTTCATCAAGCACATCTTGTTCTTCAATTTTATTTTCATCAGAGATATGTAAATTGCTATAATCCATTTACTTTACCTCCAATTCTTGTTTTAAAAAATTAATCCCATCCATAATATAGTTCGGAAGTAATGGAATTAACGCTTCATTTTCACAAGTTAGAATTTCATACAATAATGTATTGGCAAAATCACTTTTATCACTAGAAAGTTTCTTTTGCAACTTGTAAGAATTTTCAACTACCCCTCCAGTTTTAATTATATTTTGATAAATTTTTGGCTTCACTTGCTTCAATACGTTCTTCAGTATTTCATTTTTATCATTTGTTAATATAAATGTTTCTTCAAAGCTAGTTGCGTAGTAATCTTGAATAGATTTTGCCTGAGTTATTACCCTCAAACTTTCTAAGGTTGGATATTCCTTGTCGATAATATCTTCAATTAGATTGCTGCCATAATAATGTGCAAGTGTACTGTTTGTAGTTATTCGACCAATTACGTTGCTTTTATCAATTTGCCGATATATAAGCGCTTTATCTTTATTGGTATTATCTTTTTGGTTTCTTTCCCATTTTTCTCTTTGTATATCAAGATCAGTAATAATTATAGTAGGAATACCTAGTATATTAATAAGACTGTTGTATACTTTGGCGTGAGCGCCATCTACTAGAAATACTGAAATATAGTATTTGTTAAGATCAGCATTTTGAGAGATATAGTATTGAAGAAGAGTGTATTCAGTAATACCTTCCACAAAAATAACAGCATCAGCAAAAAACATTTCTGAAACTTTGAACTTTATGTGTTTTTTCATGAATATAAGATTTTTGCGTTCGGTTTCTTTAAGTGCTTTTAATTCCTCTTCTTCTATTTGTTTTCTTTCTTCTTCCGTAATTTCAGTATTCTCAGTTTTCTCAGTTTTCTCAGTTTTCTGTTTGTTAACGACCATCTTCTCTAAAAGAATATCGTCATTCAAACAAACAGCTTTTGCACAATTATTGATACTTGTAATATAAGCTATATTATCGAATTTTTTACCCATATGAATTTTACTATTTAGAATATGTGCTGAATGTGTTGTAATAATTATTTGACTATTTACATGTTTGTTGTTAGATTCTAATAATGATGAAATCATGTCATTTACATTCTTAATAAATAGCTCTTGCATTTGTGGGTGCATATAAGTTTCTGGCTCTTCAATTGCTATTAAATTAATTTGGCTATTAAACGATGTAATTGGAAATTTTTCAATATATGTGATTATTTCAGCTACAATCATCATAAGACTTGTATAACCTAAACCATATTGGTGTTCAGGTATACTGTTATTTGACTCCATATATTCATATTTTAATACATTTTGAATAAGTTTTTGGAAGCTTAAATCTGATTTCAATAAAACTTTACATTTATCTCCTGATAACATTTTACTAATTGAATTATTAATTGTATCAGTATGATGCGTCTGGATTCCCTCTGTTAAGTCTTCATTTATTTGAATAATCTTACTATCTAGATTATCGGCGATTTCTCTTCCTATAACATTTTTATAGCGATAATCTACGATTTTGCTAAATGCACTTGATAAGCATGTGTCAGTTATAATTTTATTTGCAGAAATTGGTGTAATCTCAATTAGATTGCTTAATGTAAACCCAGTACGTTTTTCATCATTAGAATTATAATAGGTTAACTCAAAATTGCTTTCATCAATTAGTTTTAGAAATCTGTCAAATTGCTGTCCTTTAAAGTCTTTGCCAACAAACGTCTTAAGTTTATCAATAAAAATAGGTGTATCGCTAACTGACCATTTAATATTTATTTCAATTTCTGATTTTTCGACATCACCTATTGCCATAAATGGAAGTAAATTAGTGACTAAATCATCTCTGTTATTATCCATTGCAACAGTAATTTTAAAGTTCATTGTAGGAACAGATATACTCTCTTCTGCATCTAAATAACCAGGAGTAGAATATAATACTAAAAGTTTTTTTAGGTAGCTATAGTTATAATCATAGGAAGTAAATTTTGCACCTTTAATTAATTTTTCTAAACAAGATATAACAGTAGTTTTACCACTATTGTTTTTACCAACTATTAAAGTTGTTTTAGGTGCAATATCTATCTTTTGAAATTTATCCCTATCTTTAATATAATCATTGGCGTAAACAAACTCTATTGTATTATCTTCTTCACAAAATTTTCTAAAATTAAACATCGATATACTTTTGAGATACATTTTTCTTCCTCCATCATTTTTATATTATAAATTTGATTATGTAACGTCTCATTATTTATATAATTTTGATATTTGCAAATAATAGATAACGATAGGAGAGACATAATCTACACTTTAGTTACAATAAGATTTTATGCACCGAAAAATCCTCACACCTCTTTGAGGAATTTTGTTTTTATTTGTAATATTAGTATTTCATTGTAAGTAAAGAAGTAAAAAAATTTAGCTCTAACCATTAATACTCAATATCACACGATAGAGCGCACCCTTGCGTTATCGTATAATAATCAATTGCTTTTTGAACCAACTCTTCAGGCACCCCAAACATCTCAGCTATTTCCCATCTATGGTTTTGATTTCGTATAGCTGCGAATAACTCATCTTGTGGGAGAAGTGTTTTCATAGCCCAGCGTTCCGCACGCAATTCATGTTTTTCTTTCAAATCACAAGGTGAACATCTTGTATAAAAGCTCCCAGTTTCACAATGCCCTAATTCGTGGGCAAGTTTATATTTTTCATCAACAGAGCTTTCAAGTTTAAAAGGATTGATGGCAATAGCGCAACTATTATCTGCACTATTCTTAACTGATACCGCAGAGAGGTTTTCATCTGTATACCAATACACATCATGCCCTTGTTCTTCAGCAAGTTGATATAGTTCTAAAATATCGACCAAGGTTATTCACCTTCTTTATTTTTCTTTCTTTGTTCTGCTGCGAATTTTGCAAAGTCTTTTACACTATCAAAAACATCATCATCAATTTCTGTATCGCCGAATAGTGCAAACTTAATTTCGTCATCGGTTATAGTACGCTCGTCCTTTTTTGAAAGGGTGGGCGTTTTTTCTTTTTGTTCTTCTTCGCCAAGTAAGTAACCTACAGTAACATTGAAATAATCAGCAATTCTATTTGCTGTTTCAGCTTTTACGCTTGAACGTCTTCCCATTTTCAAGTCTGTCATAATACTTGGTTGGATTCCGACATCCTTACTCATCCTATAAGCAGTAATTCCACGTTCCTTGCAGAGATTTGATAAAACACTGTACAAATCAGACATAATACGACCTCCGTTTTTAGTCAAAATGCAGATTATACGATTGAGTAATATAATTGCGGTTGACTATTACACGAGTGCGTAGTATTATGTGAACATAGATACGCAAACGTATAATAAATTATTTGGTGACACTTATAATATATTATACATATGCGTAAAAGTCAATGCCAAATTTAAGGAGGTGATTTGATGCAAAGTGTTGTATTAACTGACTTTGGAAAAGAAATAAAGAAAAGCTTAATTGATATTGGACGAACACAAGCGTGGTTGATTAAAGAGGTGTCAGATAAAACAGGATTGTATTTTGACCGTTCATATATGCACAAAATTTTAACTGGTGCGCTTACAACGCCAAAGATTGTAGATGCAATTTGCGAAATCTTAAACATTTCAGGGGAAAACCAAAATGCAAGCTAGAGGGAGGGAAAAGCATGAACGAAGAAAACAAAACTGCCCGACCAAAAGGGACGGACAGTGAACCTGAAAAAAAGGTTGAAATGGATATGTACAAAAAGGGAAATAGACTAATGATTTCTGTTGAGAATTTATCTGAATTTAAAGAATTACTTGAGAGAGCAAGTAGAGAAACAAAAGAACTGAATAAAACCATTAATCAGTTATCACAATTCGATTTGTCTATTTTATTTTCTGCGCAATCAGATTAACCAGGAGACATTGATGAAGCATCTTCAGTTATGAGAACCATACCAACGAAGTAAACCATAGCTTTAATAAATTCTTTCATATCATGTACATCTCTGGTTTCTTGTTTTCTGACATAGTGTGCTTCATCATTTCCAATCCATGTTGCTTTAGTTGCAAGTATTTGAATTTGTTCATTCTGAACATAAGTTGAAATACATCGTCCTAAAGGTAGAGCTTTAATCTCAGCATCTTTGTCTGGATTTAAATGTATGCAGAAATCTTTAATTAAAAACTCCATTGCTTTTCGATAACCTAAGCCTGCAATTTCGTCAAGTTCATTTGTTTCAGCTGCCAAAGCTTGATTGTAGATTTTTACGAACATTGAAGAAAGCTCATTAATTTTTTTATCAAACTCTTTTTTTACAAAGAGGTTAAGTGAAGAGCTAAGATAGTTCTTTTCAGAATATTTATTGCTACCAGTCGTAAGTTTGCTTACGGAATAATCACTTTGAATGACAGATTTACATCCTTCGCAATATGCAGTAAATGAAAATAGATAATCATTAAACTCATTTTGATAAACAATTCCACTTAGAGGGAATGGCACGAGTGCACTTTTGCATTTTGGGCACATGGTTATTGGAGTAAATGTTATCTGGGCTTGCTCACCTGATAACATTCTACCTAGATATTGCATATGTTAATCAGCTCCTTTCAACTAAATATTACCATAGTTGAGCGGAAACGACAAGTGAAGTGGTGATATGTGAAATATGAAATATATGAGAAAAAACTTACTTGTAAGTTATGGAGGAAGAATATGAAAATCGTAGGAACACCAGATGAAATTGCAGATTTTTTTAAAGAAGTGCAAGGACAGCAGAGTAAAAGAGAAGTGAAGATATTACTTAAAGGAAAGGATATTGCAAATGTCAGTCTTTTTCCTAACAAGGCACATCTAGCTGAATTAAAAGGCTATGAACCGCAAGAGACAACGGAAATGATTTCTGAGGAAATTAAAGGGGACAAGCCACAGATCAAGCTATCTGCAACTTATCCCCCAAATGATATGTGCTCAAAGACCTCAATTAATTAATTGTGTAACGTTTCCACGGTATTCTAGACGGATGAACTTTTGAAAGGAAGTTCACAATATCTTTTCTACCGTAGTATTTAGGAATTCCTCTTGAATCTTGTGCCATCAAGATAATTGGAACTCCAGGAAAAACACTTGATCCAGAGCGTTGTACTTCGTCTCTTTGAGTTGGGCTGTTAAGAATGTGAGACTTTACAACTATTATTCCAAATGTAACGCCTTGCTCTTTCACGAGAGCACCTTCAATTTGCATATAAACACCTCCTTTCGACTAAATATTACCATAGTTGAGAGGAAACGACAAGAAAGGACGTGATACCATGCCACGTGTGAAACCACTCGGCTCAGCGCAAAAGCAAGCTGAAATAATCAAAAAGCAAAACCAAACGTTTGCCGAAGTGCTACAACTCTATATGATTCGCAACGAAAAAAGGCAAGATGAAGTGGCAGACAAAATTGGATGCACAGCAAAAACACTCGGTCAGAGAAAAGTAAATCCGGGCAGAAGTTCATTTGAAGATGTACGTGAAACCATGCATAAGCTAGGCGCTACACCTGAACAATGGGCTCAGTTAGGGGGCTTTTCATGAAGCAAAAATTCCTATCGCAGATACTTATGTTCATAGCAGTGATATCCATGTTATTGGCGGTGTTGCTTTTATGACATTCAAATGCAACAAAAGCGAAAGAGTTAAACTCGCAGCAGGTCTCAACGCTGAGTATGACAAAAGCAAAGGAATCTTTATGGCGTACACAAGACGTTGTGTTGCAGCACTACCAGTACAAAGAGGTAACACGGTAAAGGTGCAACGGTGTCAGGATGGGTTGAGGATTGACGTACTTAGCAATAAAAAAGACCCCAACGGAACGGCCATTCCGAAGGAGTCCAAACAAAAATAAAACTACCTATAAGATACACGACTGAGAAAGGAAAGTCAAATGCAACAGATAAAAGCGTATACAGCGCAATTAGTCACAGGTATTGCAACCACAAGCATTGGCGTGTACTTATTTCACACAGCAAAATATGCACCTTATAGCCTTAGCACCACAACTCTATTTTTAATATTTGGATTGATATTAGGGTTTGGTGGTGCGCTTGTGGCTGTTGATTCAATTTATACAGATAAGAAAGGATGAAAAACATGTACGACATGATAAGAAGAATTGATGAATTAGGACGTATTGTCCTGCCAAAAGATATACGTGATGCGAATGGATGGGAACCAAAAGACCGTATATATTTGCGTGTCACAAATGAGGGCTTATTACTTAGCAAAGTAAAACCTTTCTGTTGTGTATGCGGCGGAAAAGATAACCTAATTACGTTTGATGATCAACACTTGTGTAGTGAATGCCTTGAAATCTTCAACAAAGGGAAAAAGCATCAATAAATATCTAATCATTGTTCAGGGGGTTGCGGTTTGATAATCAAAGGTGATATTTATAAATGCCAAGATGGGATGCTATATATTATCGCACCCTTTGAAGATGATTGGATTTTGAGAAAAAGGCAGATAAAAGAGTGCGAAATTCGATTGGATGATGGAAGAAGAATAAGTGCATCGCAGAGAATGAAGACCTATGCTCTCCTTAGAGATATAGCACTTAGCACTGGATATTATCCCGAAGAAATGAAAGCCGTTATGAAATACGAGTTTATTTCAAAAAAAGGGTGTGAGTATTTCAGTCTTTCTAATTGCGATATGACTATGGCTAGAAATTTCATCTCATTTCTCATTGAGTTTTGCATTCGTTATAGCATTCCAACACGAGAAAGTTTGCTGAAAATGTGTCCTGATACAGGGGAATATATCTATGCCTGTTTGGTACATAAAAAGTGCTGCATTACAGGACGTAAAGCAGAGCTGCATCACGTTGATGCAATAGGGATGGGTAGAGATAGAAACACAATCATACACAAGGGCATGCGAGTGTTACCACTGTGTACGCAGAAGCATGAAGAATATCACAAATTGGGTGGTAAAACATTCTGTGATAAATACAAAGTATTTGGCATTGAGCTAGATAATGAATTATGCCAAATATGGAAAGTGAAAGGGTGAAGATATGCTAAATAGTGTTCAAATTCAGGGGAGATTAGTCGCTGACCCTGAACTAAGGCACACGCCTAATGGAGTGGCTGTGGCTACGTTTCGTTTAGCTGTTGAGCGTGACTATAAAGATCAAGAATCAGGGGAAAGAAAAGCTGATTTCATCACTGTAGTTGCTTGGAGACAAACAGGCACATTTGTCTCTAAATTCTTCTCTAAAGGGCGCATGGTTATTGTGCACGGTAGATTGCAAATGCGTAATTACACCGATAGAGAAGGTAACAAGCGCACAATGGCAGAGATTCTAGCTAATGATGTGTACTTTGGCGGAGATAAGCCAATTAGCAGTGAAAATGATGGCAGTTATAATACATATCTACCTTCAAGTCAAGAAAATGAACCGACAGGGCAATTTACAGAAATTACGGATGATGATGGCGATTTGCCTTTCTGATAGGAGATATAAATGAAAAGCGGAATTGATTATTTTCCGCTTGATGTTGCATTAGATAGCAAAATGGAGCTAATTGAAGCAGAGTTTGGACTGACAGGGTTTGGTGTAATCGTTAAGCTTTTCGGTGAAATATATGGAAAGCAAGGTTATTACATTGAATGGACAGAAGAGGTTGCACTTTTGTTTGCCCGTAATACTGGGTTAGGTGGGAGTGTCGTTTCTGAAATAGTGAGAGCTTCAATTAAGCGGGGTATGTTCGACCAAGAGATTTTTGATAAGTATCATGTTCTTACATCTAGGGGAATACAAAAAAGATACTTCGAGGCGGTCAGTCGTCGGAAAGAAATTGAGGTTGATAACAACATACTCTTGGTTGACCCTACCCAAATTTGCAAAACTGCTGACATTAAGCGAAGAAATGTAAACATTTTAAGTGAAAATGTAAACATAAACAAACAAAGTAAAGTAGAGAAGAGTAGAGTAAAGAAAAGTAAAGAAGAGGAGAGTAATAGTGACGGCAAAGCCGTCCCCAAATCTTCTAAAACTGATTTTTATATATCTACTTACAATGCGATATGTGTAAACCTTCCCAAATGCAGAATGCTCACAGATAAGAGGAAACGAGCAATAGGTAATTTTGAAAAACAGCTGAGCAAAGATGAGTTTGCAACGATATGTCAAAAGGCAAATGACAGTTCCTTTTGTACAGGCTCTAATGATAGAGGATGGAAAGCGGACTTTGATTTCCTCATAAGAGCAGACAAAGCAACCAACATTTTAGAAGGGAAGTATGACGGAAAGGGGCAAAGTAATGAGTATAACTACGAGCATAACCCAAGGACAAGCCTCTAATATTGATAAAACAGGTGTTAATGCTTGGCTTGCACCTATCATCAGAAATGCAGGGAAATATAATGCACCTGTTGAGGGTGATTATATCCAAGGGGATTTGCTTTACTGTGGGAATTGTAAAACTCCGAAGCAAACAAAGATTTTTGTGAATGGAATAGAGCAGATAGTTCCTTGTATGTGTAAATGCAAGACAGAGGCAAGAGATAAAGAAGAAGCAGCATACTATGCTGAGCAAAGAAAAGTGTACATAGATAGTTTGCCAGCCGGTGTCTTACAAGATGAAAGCATTTCTGAGATGACCTTTGAAAATGATGATACAAACTCTAGTCAAATTAAATTTGCGAGAAAGTATGTTGATGCTTGGGAAGATGTAAAAAAAGAAAACGCAGGAATGCTCAATTGGGGAGACACTGGTAATGGAAAAACCTATACAGCTGCTTGCATAGCGAATGCGCTCATGGAAAAGGGCGTTCCAGTTTTATTTACATCAACAGTAAAGCTATTGGCTGAAGTTGATAGCATGTACAAAGCAGAGAGAAACAAGCTTATTCGCTCTTTAGATAATTATGATCTCTTGGTTCTAGATGATATGGGAGCAGAGAGAGATACAGGTTATGCAAGAGAGCATTTATATCATGTGATTGATAACCGTTATAAATTGAAAAAGCCACTTATCGTCACAACGAATATGCAACTTGGAGTCATGCAAAAAGAAAAAAACATGGAGTATAAACGCATATATGAAAGAGTCCAAGCGATGTGCACACCGATCCAGTTTAGAGGTGAAAACAGGCGGAAAGGTGAAGCGGAAAGTAAAGTAGATATCATGCGTGATATGTTCAGGGGCAATTAACATGGGAATCAAAGAGATTGAACGATTGGCAAAGCAAAGAAATGTGATTATGCCTGATGCCCTTACGATACATGAACAAATATTATTTCAGGGGCTAAGATATTTGCATGCACAACATGGAATGAAAGTGATTTCTAAAGAGCAAGCATTAAAAGAAAAGATGAAGCTAATTTCGGAATGTAAAAGGTCAGTCGCAAAAGAAACATTTAGACTGAAACAAGCATTTCATACTGTTGCCATGTGGAAGGAAGTTGAGTTAATACTATCAGCTTATCAAAAAGAGCCGACTATAGAAAATGCTGATAAGTTGGTTGTAGCAATCAACGGTCAAGTGAGAGGGTGGAACGAACTAAAGGAAGAGGTGTAGCAAGTGTCGGTGTTTGACGGGAAGTGTCAGTACGACAATAAGATTCACTGTGCATTGAATTTAGGATGCGAACGGTGCAAGCACAATCCAACTTACATACATGAACAGAAGAAAAAAACTGATGTAGTAGTTGAGCCGAGAAAGAAGGTTGATTTTCTTGCTGAGGCTAGAGTAGTAGATAAGCGAAAGAAGAGAACGAAAGAGGAGATGAAGGAACTAAGGGAGAAAATCAAAGCTTTATACGCAAAAGGCTGTAATCATGAAGAAATTGCAGATGAGTGTCAGCTAGAAGAAAGATATGTTGCTTATATAGCTGCTGAAATGGGTTTACGAAGTAAAAAGAATCGTAGGAGAACCAATGAACAAAAAAGTAATAACATTAAAAAGGCTCAAGAGTTAAAGACTAAAGGTCTCTCTGTGGCAGAGATTGCAAAAGAATTAGACCTATCAAAAGCAACCGTACGCAATGACTTAAAAAAGAAAGGATAGGTGTAGTGCTAGTGAAATACTACACAATCTATCTTGCGAAAACAGATGAAATCATTGCATTTGGTAGGACGAAAGAATGTGCAATGCAACTTAGAAAAGATGTCAATAATGTTCGATCTATGATATGCAGAGTATTAAAGGGAGCAAACAAGAAGTACGAAATTTATATAGAGGATATTTGAGTAACAAAAGCAGAACAGTGTGGTTAGCGACTAAAAAAGGGTAAAAAAATACCAGGCACCTTATGTCCTGGAAATCTAATTAATTGAAGTTATCGATTGCTGGTGTTTAAATCTTTCTCACCAAAAATGAAATCATCAATATCATAGTGATTATGTTTGAACATTACGTAGAATCTCCTTTCCTAAAGATTGTTAAATCGAAACAAGGTTGATATATTCTAGCATTTATTTGTGAATAAAAAAGCAGTGCTTTGTAAATTGTTTGTAAAGTGTATATTGTTTTAAGAAGATAATTTTCAGGGGAAATCAAAGATATGATAGGATTAGTTAAATCATATTTGTTTTAATTTTATGTACACGTAAATCTTTGCAAATTATTTGTTGGGCCACATAAATAGATGGTAGTAGTATAGCAAGGATAGAAACACCAATAAGAATGCTATCTATTAGATTAATTGAAAAATATGTTATAAGAGAAGCCGATGATGCCGATAGTGCAGAACACAACATAGTAGAAATATTTTGTAAATGTTTTAATTTTTTCTCATGTATTTTAAAAATAAGATCCGAGCATTGATCACATCTAAGATTTATTTTGTTTGTATACCATTTGCATGTTATGACATTTCCGCAATAGAGGCATTTATATTTCATACCTTGAACCTTTCTATAAGGGTATTTAATTAGCACTAGCCTGACGTTAAAAGATTACTGAATAATGAAAAATGAGTAGAGTAATGTATGAGGGAGTTATTATGCCTTATTATAAATAACAGCAAGTGCTTGTTCGTAATCGACCTTCCTTACATAGAATTTATACTCTGCAGCACATCTATTAATATTTAATGTTATTTGTGCTGGATTTATAACGTAGTCGATTTTGTGGAGCGCAAGTTTATCTCTAATTTCTGCTTGCACATTTAAATCATAAGTGACTATAAGTTCACGGCGATTAAAAATAGTAATCATTATAGACTTCCTTTTATATAGATTATTCCGCTTTTTTCCATTTTAGCAGATGGGTAAATCAAAAACAAGATTGAGTTATACAGAACTCGATAGATAGAAATAAAGATAGAGGTGACTAATTGAGCAAACCTAGATACGACTGGTGGCCGTATGCCAAAGGAATGATACGGAGATACCCTCAGCTTAAACAAGAATATGAAGAACTACATAGAATGTCCACGACACAGAAATTCACAGATGAGCCACGAGGGAGTGAAATGAGTCGTACATTGGAGAGTGTAGCTATACGAGAGTTACCGCATAACAAACAACGAGAATATGAAGCGGTAAGGCGTGCGATAGAAGAGACGAAGAAATATAAGAATGGTTTGGATAGGCTTCAAGTAATTAAGTTGGTGCTGTGGAAGAGAACGCACACGCTAGAAGGAGCAGCATTATCTATGTATTTTTCAGATCGTACTGTTGTACAGTGGCATGGTGATTTTATTAGGCTTGTAGCTGAAAAATATGGGTTATTAGATTAACTTCATATTAGAGCCAAAAATCCAGTATAAAATGCTAGTATGGGATTGATTTGAAGCGTCATAACCATACTCCTGTGAATGACCGCTGCTGGACGGGATATATCCAACAAAAATAAAGAAAACCACCTAACGTCGTTGATGGCATTAGGTGGTTTTATGAGGAGTTTACACTGTAATCTGTGCCTTATATTGGAAAAAAGATGATCCTGTGGTATGATGAGAAAAAACAGGAGATAATCAAAATGAATGTTATGCATAATTACAGGGATTGGAAGACTGAGCCGTCTAATAAAGCAGAAAGATTGTATTCAGACTTTCACGAACAATATAAAGACTTTAAATATGAGCAGCTTATCTATGAACGAGGGAGATTGGAACGATCAATTGATAAGGAGGATACATTTACCCTTCCAGTAACAATGAGCGTTGTATCACTCACCATTGCCTTGATATCACTGGAGGAAAAAATGGGTTACATTTTATTTACAATGATGTTTTTAACAATCTTATTAACAGTTATCAGCTATTTAATTTATTTATATAAAAACAGAACAGACAAAGAGGAATTAAGGTTTCGCTTACATATTGTAAATGAAAAATTAGATTCATTGAGATAAGAGGATTAAGAATAGTATGGAAAAGCACCTGCAAAATAGGTATAGAAGCCTGACTGTGGCACAATCTTCGTAAGAGCGCGAATCACAAAATAAGGCTCATGAATATGACAAAACCACCTAACGTAGTTGATGGCATTAGGTGGTTTTTATTAAGCTGAGGAAGTTATTCCTCAGCTTTTAATCTTATGACGATCTCATTATTTTCTGTGTCTATGAATTTTTCAATTGGTAAGTGGTTTCCGTCAGTGTCAAGAAATCCAACATCACGGACTTCTGAAATACCGAGGTTAATAGAGTAACTAGAGACGTATCCGTTGCCGCCTTTTTTGGGTGATAGTTTGATTGGCTTTTTTCCCATAGTTTACTCCTTCTTGTTAGTGGTATAAAAGCAGAACGCAATAACAGCGAATTTAACAAAATCCCAAATGCTTGGGTCTATGAAATCGCCATCAAGGATGTGTATGACAATCAATGAAAGCAATAAGATATTTGCATGTACTTTTTTCATATTTTATTTTGAGTGTGATACCACGAGTTTTGATTATTTAAGAACTAGGATAATGAATTAGTTATATCCACTCAGTTAACCTTCTTTCAATAGATACATTATAGAATTTTTTAAGCTATTGTATCACATCTTGAAAGTAAATCCATTTTTTTCAAGCTGTCCAGAAATGTACGATTTATTGAAGTGTAAAATGGGACGCAGATATATGAACTAAATTGGATTACTTGAGAAAAATGGATAATTGTGCTACTATACTGGATAGATTAATCTCAAATTCAAGTAGGTAGTTAAATATGTCAAAAGAAATGAAAATAATTATTCTAGCTGTTCTTATGATTATTGTTGGTTTTCTTGGTTTTCTGTGTTCTTTAGCTTTTCGTTTTCATTATAATATCGTGATTGAAGATAAACCAAAACCATTATATATGATTACAGATATTGCAATAGATAGTGAGGGAATGATTTATTATTATCTTGATGAGTATTCAAGTATTCAAGTTTATAATAGTGAAAGAGAATTTCTTTATCGAATATCTGTACCATCAAATGTTTTTTGGAGGCTAGAAGAGCAAGATTTGATTCATCTAATCTATAGAAGAAAAGGTGAATATCATAGTGTATATATGCAACAACAATCAATCATTTCAGAAGAAAATATTGTAGAAGAAGAATTCTGGAATCTGTTGGACGCATTTAAAGAAGAGGATAAAACAAATTATTCTGATCAAGAGGGTTATCAGTATATTGTAAAGGGAAGGTCTGTTAACAAACTAGATCAAACAGGTGATTTAGTTCAAAAAATAAGACCACCAATGGCACCTATATTTCCTCTTCCTGTTATATTCTATTGGTTATTAGAGGGAGCGGGTATTTTGACTTTATTGAAAACTGTTGGTGATATTGAAAAAAGGAAAAACTTGAAAAGTTGATTACTTGAGAAAGTAGTATAGAATGTGCCTGTTGAACTGTAATGATGGTTAAATGTCTTAAACGTTGCGTGATGAAGAGGAAGGGTTCATGAAAGAGAAACAATCTAAAAAAACATTCAAAGATTATTTTGTATTAGCTATAGGCATTTTGGCCGTTGCATTAGTATTGGCAAGAGCGGTAATCTGGCTGAGTCCAAATAATACAAGCAATGATACGGAAAGTTTATATCCTACTAAAGTGGGAGTAGAACCATACCAATATAATGAGCATGAACAAGAGCTTCTTGATCTTATTAATCTTGAGGGAGATATAGCATTACTAAAAATCAAAGCCCCTAGGGAAGCAAAATATCTCAGCTTTCATGTACATACGCTAAAAGATGATGGTACTTGGGATACAACTTTGGTTGGTGAGAAAGATTTAAGTAGTCATATTGATTTCATGAAATATTTAGAAAAAACTACACCTCGACAGTTTGAAGCTACTCTTGTTCTAATAAGAAATGAGGACTTTTCAATTGACATGGAATTTGGATTTATAAAAGATGCAAAAGGGTTTCTTGATGATATCCCTGCACCAGATGTTCCATTTGATGTGAGGTCTTGTGCATGGGGTTTTCTAAGAGAATCTAAATCAATTGAGTTAAAACAAAATATACCCATTGCTTTTTTACTTATCAATAAAGATAATAGTAGTCCGATAACAGTTGGTTTAGCAGATTTTAAGCTGACTAACTCTGGTTTCGAACGAATTGCTACAAACTATGATTTCGCACAATATGTTACTATGACTTTCAGTGACGAAGAAGCAATAATGTAAAAATAACTGTTTTAATATTTTAGAGTTATTTAGTAATGGATGGCTTTATGAGGAGTTACTACAATGGACGAACAAGTACAACAGAAAGATATGAAAAAAGATCAAGAAGACAATGTGATTTGGGAAGGAAAACCAAGTTTAATAAGAAAGATCGGAAGTATAGATATAGTATTAGTGCCTTTAAGTGTATTTGTTTTCATGGTGATGTCAGTATTTGAATACAATTTAATAATGTTGTGCATAAACAATAATGCTTCACCAATAGTGTGGTTTCTTCTATTGCCTATAATTTTTTTATATTTTTATTCCATATATTTGTTGTTTGGAAGATTTATCTATGAACATAATTTAAGAAAACATACTAGTTATATAATAACTAAGGATAAGATTTATATAAGAAGGAAAAATAATATAATGGAGATAAATCCTCAAAAATTCAAACATATAAAAGTAATAAAAAAACAAGTAAACAATGGGACTATTACATTCAGTAATAAAAAGTATAATTTTAACCATATGTTTATTGGGACGGGGCTAGATATTTTTAAGATTGGTGGAGAGAATAGAGCACTAAAATATATTGATGATGTTGATAGTGTTCATCAACTAATTAAAAATATGATTTAGAAGCTTGATTAACTTTGAATGTTTATATGGAATTATTAAGAGCTGTCCAGTAATGGATGGCTTTTTATTATGCATGAAATGAGGTGAGTAAACTATGAATAACAATTCATTTTATTGTAGTCGTGCATGGCGAAAGCTAAGACGTGAAGTATTGAAAGAAGACCACAATGAGTGTCAGATATGTAAGAAGAATCACAAGCATGTGAAAGCTACGGTTGTGCATCACGAATACCACTTGGACGAATATCCACAGTATGGACTTATGAAGCATGTGCAGAATCCAATCACTGGTAAACTCGAGCGGAATCTTATTTCTGTATGCAATAATTGTCATGAAACGGTTTGCCATCCTGAACGTATACACAAAGAGAGAGAATATAAGATACCTTTAACGGAAGAACGGTGGTAGTACCCCGGGTAAAATAAAACGCATTTTAAGATAGAGCGACCCACCGAATGGGTTCACGACAAAAGAGATTTTCCGCGCACATACGATAGGGGGTGGTGTTATGGCGCCAAATGCAAAAACTAGAAATTACTTAGAGTCAGAAGAATACAAAGAAATTATAGATGATTTGCTTGACCAATTAGAGAGAAATGGAACAACAGGGCAATATTATATCGACTTAGTTTCTGATTATATGGATTTGTGGGCAACAAAAAGCTTGCTGGTTGACGACATTCAGCAACGAGGAGTAACGGTGTTATATAACAATGGCGGTGGTCAGAAAGGTCGGAAGAAAAATGACAGCGTTGAGCAACGCATCAAAGTGAATGCACAAATGTTGAAGCTGCTCTCTGAATTAGGAATCAAGCCGGTGCAGTTAGACGGTGACGATGATGACGACGAAATGTAAATACATTGATGACTATATATCTGATATCCGGTCTGACAAAATCCACGCAAGCAAGGAAATGCGAAAAGCTGTAGACTACATCGAGAAGAAACTAGATAATCCAGACGTGCTTATTGATACAGAAAAGACGGACAAAGCAAAAGAACTGATTGAAAGATATTTCGAGATGAAGCTATTGCCTTGGGAATTGTTTGTTTTAGTTTTGATGCATTGTTATTACTTATCCAGCGATTCTGTAGTGTTCGATGAGTTTTATATCATGATGGGACGAGGTAACGGTAAGAACGGTTTTATTTCAGGTGTGGCATGGTATCTATCCACTCACTACCATGGCGTGAAAGAATATAATATCGATATTATTGCTAACAGTGAAGATCAGGCACAAACCTCGTTTAATGACATCTATAACATGTTAGAAAGCACATGGAAAAAGTCGAAGAAGTTCTTCTATAAATCCAAAGAGTTAATCAAAAACCTTAAAACAAAAAGCTACATCAAATATAACACGTCAAACGCTCGCACAAAAGATGGCAAGCGTTCGGCGTGTTTAATTTTTGACGAACGACACGAATACGAGAATTCAAAAAATATCGGTGTATTTTCTTCTGGTTTCGGCAAGAGGAAACATAGCCGCATATTTTCCATAACCACAAACGGTTACGTTAGAGATGGTGTGCTAGATGAGGACATGCGACTTTGCCAAGATGTTTTGAATGGTGCTGTAACAGGGTTGGGATTGTGTCCGTTAATTTACAAAATGGACGGAGACGAAGAGTGCGAAAATCCGGAGTTATGGGAAAAGGCGAATCCATCTTTACCGTATTTTCAAGAGTTAAGAAAACAAATCGAAAAGGATTGCTTAAAAAAGGAATACGACAAACAAACCGAACTCGATTTTTATACCAAGCGTATGAATTTACCACGTTCTAACATGGAGATTGCAGTAACCAATTGGGAAAATATTAAAGCAACCAACAAGCCGTTGCCTGATTTGAGCGGTTGGAGCTGTACAGTTGGAATTGACTTTGCTTTGCTGAGAGACTGGGTAGCTGTTAATTTTCACTTCAAGAAAGGTAATGAACGGTTTGATTTTGGTTGCTACTGGATATGCACAAGAAATCCAGAACTAAGCAGAATAAAAGCCCCATGGCAAACATGGGCAACCTGTATCGCTGTAGACGATGTAGATATAGATGAAACTTTAATAGCGGACTATATCTTCGAGCAAGGTCAAAAGTATAACATCAAGAAAATTGTTCTTGATAACTTTAGACATACATCCATGAAGAAGGCATTGGCGGATATTGGGTTTGATGCGAAAGAACGTAAGAATGTGCAGATTATAAGACCATCAGACATCATGAAAATTCAACCAGTGATAGATAGTTGCTTCAATCGGCATTACTTTACCTGGGGTGACAATCCAGCTTTGAGGTGGGCTGTCAACAATACAAAGCTTATTCGTGTTGGTAAAAAAAATGGGATGGATAAAGGGAATTTCGAGTATGGGAAAATCGAAGCTAAAAGCAGAAAGACGGATCCGTTTATGGCATTGGTTCATTCAATGATTGCAGAGGACGAGCTTGATAGCGGTGTAAGTACATTTGTTGATATTCCGGTAATTACTTGTTAGGGGGTGAAAAATTGAGTTTAATTACGTGGCTAAAGGATAAGTTTGGTGGCACTGTACCGTTAACTGAAACAAATATGAGTGTCTTTGCTGATGAATATGCAGTTTTGGTTGGAGATATCTACATCCGAGAAATGGCGTTTCTTTCGGCGGTTAATCTTGTTTCTAAGGCTGTTAGTAAATGCGAGTTCAAAACTTACAGTAACGGAAAAGCGGTCAAAGGCAAAGAATATTACCTGTGGAATGTAGAGCCGAACAAGAATCAAAATTCGAGTGAGTTTATTCAAAAGTGGATTTATACACTGATGAGAAACAATGAGTGCTTAATCGTCGAACAGGGTGGAGAACTTTATGTAGCGGATAGTTTTCATAAGAAGCCCTATGCGCTGTATGAAGATATCTTTACTGATGTCACAGTGAAAAACTTCACTTTCAATAGATCATTTAGACAAAGTGAAGTGCTGTATTTCAAACTCTGTGAATGTGATACGCAAAAGGTGATTCAAGGTCTTTATCAGAGTTATTCAAAACTTATCTCTTACAGCATGAACTCTTTCCAAAAAACTAGAGGCACAAAAGGAATATTGAAAATTGACGCCATTCCACCGGCTGGAACCGAGGAATATAAACACTTCAAGGACTTAACAGATAACAAGCTAAAAGAATGGCTAAACGGAGATAATGCCTCACTTCCTTTAGGCAATGGCCAAGAGTGGAAGGAATTAACACAGAAAACATATTCCAGTGAAAGTACACGTGACATCAAAGCTCTGATTGATGATGTGTCAGACTTTACGGCAAAAGCGTTTGGTATACAACCGGCTTTACTGAGAGGTGATGTGCAAGGTGTTTCCGATGCATTGGACAACTTCTTGACATTCTGCATCGACCCACTTGTTGATATGCTTCAAGAAGAAGTCAATCGTAAGCGTTATGGATTCAGCGAATTTACAAAAGGTAACTTCTTAAAGATCGATACAAAACAAGTAAAACATGTGGACCTATTATCTGTATCAGGTGCAATTGATAAGCTGATTGGTTCGGGGGCGTTCTGTGTCAATAATATTCTGGAACTTGTAGGAGAGGAAACTATTGATGAAAAATGGGCTTGGGAACATTTCATTACTAAAAACTACATGCCGTTTGAAGAAGCATTAAAGGCATTGAAGGGAGGTGAGTAATAGTGAATAAATACTATCAGCTTTCTCAAAATGGAAGTGAAGCAGATATCTATATCTATGGTGACATCACATCATGGGAATGGATAGAAAGTGACGTGTCAAGTTATACACTAGCAAGAGAATTGCAAGAATTAGATGTTCATACAATCAATGTGTTCATCAACTCATATGGCGGTGAAGTTGCGGAAGGTTTGGCAATATTCAATTCTTTGAAAAACCACAAAGCAAAAGTTAAGACTGTATGTGACGGATTCGCTTGTTCGGCGGCATCCGTTATTTTTATGGCCGGAGAAGAAAGAGTAATGAACAATGCATCACTTTTGATGATTCACAATGCTTGGACTTTTACTGGTGGTAATGCTGATGAATTGCGTAAACAAGCTGATGATTTGGAAACTATAAGCGCAGTTGCAGCAAACGCATACAGAGAAGTGGTTAACATTTCTGATGAAGAACTGGATCAGTTGCTAGCAGACGAATCATGGATTGCGCCAACAGATGCACTCGCTATGGGGTTTGCTACTTCCATTGTTGGTGACAGCCAAGTCAAAGGGGTTAATCAATCTGCTAAAAAAGCAGTATTCCAAATGCTGATGAAAGCAAAGCAAGAGAAGCCTTTGGATGGACCACAAGACCCAATACCACAGGAACCACAACAAAAAACAGTAACAACATTTTTAGATGCCCTTGCAGGCGGAAAGGACTAACTATATGAAAAATATGGATGCTTTACAACAAGAACGCGCGGAAATCTTGCAGAAGTTTGCTGATGCAATTAAAGAAGATAATAAAGATGCATTTTATCAAACTTTTGGTGATTTGGCGGATTCAATTCAACAAGCGGTTATGGGAGACTTCAAAGAATTGCAAGCACAACAGGATGCGAATGTGTTGACTGCTCGTGGTTGTCGCGTTTTGACATCTCAAGAAAAGCAATACTATGAAGCTGTGATTGAGGCAATGAAAACAGAAGTGCCACAACAGGCACTAGCAAATATCAATACAGTAATGCCTGAAACGGTCATTGACTCTGTGTTTGAAGATTTGAAAGACAACCATCCACTACTATCAGCAATCAATTTCAGAAACACAGGCGCACTTGTAAAGATTCTTCTATCTACAACTGGTGGCGTTGCTGCATGGGGCAAACTTGACAAAACTATCACGGATGAACTTTCTGCAAGCTTCACTGAAGTAGATTTGTCTCTTGCGAAGCTATCTGCATTTATTCCTGTGAACAAATACATGATTGAACTTGGTCCGCAATGGATTGACCGATATGTACGTGAACTTCTCAGTGAAGCGCTAGCTGTTCAGTTGGAAGTGGGTATTGTTGATGGCACAGGCAAAGAACAACCAATCGGTATGGCTCGTAAGCTGACTGGTGCGGTTGATGGTGTGTACCCGTCCAAAACAGCTGATGCCATCACAGACTTGTCTCCAACTACATATGGATCTATTTTGGACACACTTTCAACTGGTCCGAATAGCAAGCGCAGAGCAGTACAATCCATTTTGATGGTTGTGAATCCAGCTGACTACTTTACAAAGGTATTTCCCGCTGTGACACCTCGCACTACAGATGGAAGATATGCACATGATGTGTTCCCGTTCCCAACTACGGTAATTCAATCCGCTGCGGTTCCTACCGGTAAAGCTATCTTTGGCCTTGCAGCTAAATACTTTATGGGTGTTGGTACACAATCTGGCGGCAAGATTGAATATTCTGACGAATATAAATTCCTAGAACAACAACGCACATATCTCACTTACATGTATGGATATGGTAGAGCTTTGGATGAAAATGCTTTCGTCTTGAAAGATATTTCTGGCTTGCTTCCAGCTATCCAAACTGTCATTGTTGATGGCGTTGTAAAAACTGACGAACAACCGTAAGGAGGTATGACGGATGGCACTACCTGATGGACTGCTAGAAGCTGTCCGAAATTACCTTGATATAACATGGGTAGATAGTGCTGGTGATGTTAAACTCACCGGCATTATCTCTCGTGGGATGAAATATATTGATGCGGTGGCTGGTGAAGCGTGTGACTACACGAAAGAAGATAAATCGAAAGAACTACTGCTAGAATACTGTCAATACGTGAGAGCGAATGCACTTGCAGATTTTCAAAAGGATTATCTTAGTGAATTACTCAGCCTTCAATATCAAATGGAGGTGAAGAGATATGCGGCAGAACAAAATGCAATCGTTTAATGACGGTGTTGTAAGGTTGTATGAAGTGGGAAACATTGGACCACGCGGCGGTATGCGTGTTGAAGGTTTGAAGATTAAGGCGACGTTGAGATACAAAGAGCGAACGGTTGGACTTAATCGTTTTCTAGCAAACAAGCAAAACAACGTAAACATTCAGTATCTTCTACGCTGCCCACGATTACGCAACATCTCAACGCAGGATATCGCAATTCCTAACGACGGCAAACAGTTTCGCATCACGCAGATTCAATATCCTGAAGAAACTAATCCACCTGTTATGGATATTACCTTAGAAGAGGTGGTGAGCGTGTATGCCATTGGCTGATATACCCGTCGCTCTCTTGACCGTTACTGACAACGTTGGGCATTACATAGCTTTCGAGCAGACGGATCAATACGTTGTTTGGGCAGAGGAGACACAAGCTGATTCTCTATGGGCAGATGATGAGATACAAGAGCAAGCAATTCAAGGGACGATTGATTATTTCACCAAGACGGAAAACGACCCCAATGTGCAAGCAATCCAAAACGCTCTAAACTGTGTTTGCTCTTTTCGTCTTAACTCAGTTCAGTATGAGGATGATACTAAATTCATTCATTATGAATGGGCGTTTGAAGTTGATGGTTTGTAGTATGGCAAAGATACAAATGAAGGGTTTGAATGAGTACGCTAAAAAACTATCTGATTTAGAAAGGCGTCAAGACGAAGTAGCGGCAAAAGCCGTATATGCTGGTGCTGGAATTGTCGCTGATGAAATCAAAAAGCGACTGCAAGAGAACCTAGATGACCCTGCTTATGCAGGTTTGCAAGAAGGACAAATATTCAAAGGCATGAACTATGAGCAGACGGGAGAGCTACTTGACTCCTTTGGTGTTGCTCCTATTAAAGTTTTTGCAGATATGAACACTTCAACCAAACTTGGCTTTGACGGATATGATGAAAAGGGTGTGCCAAATCAGCTCAAAGCAAGAGCGATGGAAAGCGGAACAAGTAAGCTGAAAAAGCGTCCTTTTGTCCGTCCTGCTGTAAACGCAACAAAGAAACAAGCAATCTCAGAAATGGGAAACGTAATAGATGAAGAATACAAAAAAATAACTGGAGGTTAAATATATGGCTACAATTGGCGTAAGTAAACCGTATTACGGTAAATATGTAAATACTGATGGAACCATTACATACACTGGTGGAGCGCTTTTTGCAAAGGCTGTTGAGTTTTCTGCTTCTGTAGAAAGTGGAGATGATAACAACCTTTATGCGGATAATGGCATTGCAGAATCAGATCGTTCTTTTGGTGGTGGTTCAATCAGTGTAACAACGGATGATATTGAACAAGCGGCCGCTGCTGCGATTCTTGGTATTACCGCTAAAACAATTACCGTCGGTGAAGCAACAGATATCAGCGAATTGGTATTTGATGATGATATGCAAATTCCTGACATTGGCTTTGGCATCATTATCAAAAAGAAAAAAGGCGGAGTGGAAAAATACAGAGCGATTTTCTTTCATAAAGTGAAGTTCAATATTCCAGAAGATGCAGCAACCACGCAAGGTGAAACTATCGAATGGCAGACACCAACGATTGAAGGAACAATCATGCGTGATGATAGAGAAAAGCACGGTTGGAAATCTGAAGTTACAGTAGATACAGAAGCTCTTGCTGTTGCATATATTAAAGGCAAGTTGGGTATTTCCTAATGAATAGACTTTGTGAAATTGAAATTGGGGGGATTACATATCCTCTCAATTTTTCTGTAAAAGCTGCGCGCTTAGTAGAAGAGAAGTTTGGCGGTGTTCATAAAGTGACTGGTGTGTATGGAAAGTCAGCTGACCTATGCACCACGCTAAACAATCAAACGTGGCTTCTTCAGCTACTCATGGAGCAAGGAGCGAAATACAAAAAACTTGTCGACGGAGAAGATATTGAACTTCCAACAGATGATGAAATTGAAGTGTTAATTGGTGCACTTGGTATGAAAGACGTTCAAATAGCTCTTTTTGGATGCATTGGTATTAGCTTGACACCCACAGTAGAAGTTGAGACAGACCCAAAAAACGCAGAAACCACGCAGAGCAATTAAGCTTTGCGTGGTTTGATTATTATGGGAGAATCTTAAATATTCCTAAGTTTGAATTAAACTGCATGCCGTTTGGCGAATTGCTTGATCTTATCGCTTGTCATCGCATAGCGAAAGGTGCGAAAGAAAAGCTTCCAGCTAATGATGAAGATATGATTCCAAACTTAATCTGATAGAAAGGAGGGTGAAATTTTGCCATATGATATAGGACCTAAGATAGGGGTTGAAGGCGAAGCAAAATTTCGAAAGTCAATCCGAGATATCAACTCATCCCTTAAAGCGATGACTGCTGAAATGAAAGCTGTGACATCCGCTTATGAAGATGGTGACGAAAGCCAAGAAAAGCTGAGAAAGCAAAATGAACTTCTTAACCGTCAAATTGAGGTGCAGAAAACAAAGCTCTCTGAACTATCAGCCATGCTTGAAAAGTCAAAAGACAAATATGGAGAAACAGATGAGAAGACGCAGAAGTGGAAAAGAGCTGTCAATGATGCGACAACGGAACTTAATAAATTAGAACGTGAACTATTTGACAACACTAAGGCATTAAAAAAAGCCGACGATGCAACGGAACAGCTCAAAAAAGAGCAAGAGAAACTTGCTAATGAGGTAGAGCATACCAGCGAAAAATTGAATCGCTCTTCTGAATCTCTCAAAGCTATCAACATAAATGCAGCAATAGCAACTACAGCTTTAGCAGCAATGGGTTTTGTAGCCGGTAAAGTTGGTTCAGATTTTGAGTCGCAGATGTCCAGAGTGGAATCAATTAGTAGTGCAAATGTTGAGCAGATGAAATCTTTGGAATCAACCGCAAAAGAAATGGGTGAAAGCACGCAGTTTAGTGCGACCGAAAGCGGAAAAGCACTTGAGTATATGGCAATGGCTGGCTGGGAAACTAATCAAATGATTGATGGACTTCCTGGAGTCATGAATTTGGCAGCCGCTTCTGGTGAAGAGCTTGCTTTGGTTTCAGACATTCTAACAGATTCATTGACCGCTTTTAAACTCGAAGCATCTGACAGTGCGCACTTTGCGGACATTCTAGCAAAGACATCATCATCTGCAAATACGAATGTTTCTATGCTTGGTGAGACGTTTAAGTATGCTGCTCCTGTGGCTGGTTCGCTTGGTTACGAAGTTGAAGATGTAGCTGTGGCTATTGGGTTGATGGCAAACGCAGGAATTAAGGGTGAAAAATCAGGTACTGCGCTTCGTGGTATGCTGACCAATCTAGCCAAGCCGACAAAGCAATCTGCTGACTATATGGATAAGCTCGGCATTTCAATGAAGAATAGCAATGGTGAAGTAAAGCCGCTCAATGATCTGCTTACAGAACTTCGTGGAGGGTTTGCTAAGCTCACAGATGCACAGAAGGCAGAGTATGCAGCTGGGATTGCAGGAAAGAATGCAATGTCTGGTATGCTTGCACTGGTGAATGCTAGTGATGATGACTTTAAAAAGCTCACAAAGCAAATCAACAATTCAGCTGGCGCAGCTGAGGATATGGCCAAGGTTACAAATGATAATCTTCAAGGAGAATTGAAGCTTTTAAAAAGTGCAGCCGAAGGTGTAGGGATTGCGTTTTATGAGAAGTTTGATAAAGAAGCTTCTGGAGCAGTTGAAAAGCTGACAAAAAAAGTTGCTGAATTCAGCAAAGACCTTTCCAGTGGTGAGCTTGATAGTGAACTCAATGCAATCACTGCTACAGCAGCAGGTACAACAGCGGGCATTATTGCACTCAACGGTGCGCTCATGTACAAAGATTTGCAAAATTTCACTGTTGCGATGAAAGCTGGTAGTGCAGGAATGCAAGCTTATACAGCCTCAACAGTAGCTGGAACAGTGGCACAGAAAGCCTTTAATCTAGCACAGCTTGCTACACCTTGGGGGTGGGCGGCAATAGCAGCTGGCGCGGCGGGTACGGCTCTTGTTACTTATGCAGCGATGACACATGAATCTACATCAGAAGCGGAACTTCTCAAAGATCGTATCGAAGAGCTGAATGAGGAGTTAGATGCTCAAATCCAAAAGCAAGATGACCTTGCAGAAGCAAGAGAAAATGCGCTTGCAAACGTGGAAGCGGAAATCAACATCGTTAGCAACTACATTGATGAACTCAAAGAGCTGACGGATGCAAACGGAAAAGTTATTGATGGATATGAGGAAAGGGCAGAGTTTCTTTCTGAACAAATCAATGAATTGATTCCGGGTGCTGTTTCTGCTGCAGAAGACGAAGCTGGGGCATATTACGAAGTTACCCAAGCAATAGAAGACATGATTTTTGCTAAGAAGAAAGAAATGGTCTTAGCAGCTTGGGAAGAAGATTATGTAGAAGCTTTGAAGAATAGAGCAGATGCACAAGATAAACTCAGACAAGCTTCAGAAGCGCAAGCAGATGCAGAAGCACAGCTGAATGAAATTCGTGCAAATGCAAACGGCATGCGAGGAGACGGATTCGTTGCACAGGAAATTGAAGCACAAAGAGTCCTTGAAGCAAGCAAAGCAGCCACAGAAGAAGCTCAACAATCGCTGGATAAGTACAATCGAACGATTAGTGGCTTCAATGCTGCTACAATGGCCGAAGATGTGGACCAGCTCACTAATGCGACGAGTGCTTTTAGCAAAGAAATTGTGAAAGCTACAGGGCAAAATAATACTGAGTTACAGCAGAATCTTGTGAATCTCAAAACAAATTTGGATGAAATTGTAGCTGAGTACGGGAAAACTTGGGATAGCATGACCGATGCTGAAAAGCGAAATGCAAAAGATCGGATAGATGAACAAAAGGCATTGGTAGATGAACAAGTCAAAGAAGCCAAGAGAGCTGGTGTTGAAATACCTGAAAATTTCTCAAAAAGCTTATCGCAGGAAAATCCTAAACTTTCAAAAGAAATGCTTGAACTGTTCGGCAATAGTGTTGATGGTTTAGAGGTGTTGGGGTATAACCTTGAAGATATTGCCAAGAGCTATGCAATTATCTTTCAGGAAGGAATTGCATCCGAAACCGAAAACACGGAGAAAGCTGGTCAGGCCCTTGGTGAGGACGCAACGGCTGCTGTAGAAACTGGTTCAGAGGGAATTTCTGAAGCTGGTACCAATTTCACGCTTGGTTTCGCTGAAGGTATAGAGAATAAAGAAGCTGTAAAAACAGCCGAAAAAGCTGCAGTTAATCTTGCGACTGCGGTGTTAGTTGCAACACAAAAGACGCTAGACATTCATTCGCCTTCACGTGTCATGCGTGATGAAGTTGGTGTCATGGTATCTCGTGGTGTTGCTGTCGGTATTGAAGATGGTATCAAATTCGCTAAGAAGGCAACTCAAAAACTAGGCAATGCTATTGCTGACGAAATCGAAGACCTTAACAAAGAGCTTGCCAAAATGGAAGAAGCGGAACTGAAAGAGCGGGCAGAAAAAGAGCTTGCTGAGTACACTGAAGCCATTGAAGAAAAGTATGAAGAGCTTGGAAAAGTTGAGGGCGAAGAGAAACGGAAAATACTAGATGAGATTGCCAAACTTCAAAACGAATGGAACGAAAAGCAGATTCAAGCTGAGAAAGATGCAGCAAAGATTGCACTTAAAGAAAAGATTTCTGTACTTGAGGAATATAAGAAAGAGTACGACAATGCTTTAAATGAGTTGGAACAAAGACAAGAAGACATGGCTGACAAACTCGCAAGCTATGGTGATTTACTTGTTAACGCTACCAATAGAAACGGCAGAGAGTATTTGAAGCTTGGAGACATTCAAGATGAGATAGACAAAATTGAAGAGTATGCAGAAGCTTTAGAGGAACTGAAAAACCGTGGTATCTCTGACGGACTCATGTCCGAAATTACTTCAATGGATATAGATGATGCTCTGGATTATACGGAATTACTCCTTAAAAAGTCACCAAAGCAATTTGATGAGTATGTGAAGCTTTGGGAAGGAAAGCAAAAGCTTGCAAGGCACGTTGCTAAGGAGTTTTATCAAAGTGAATTTGACGAGTTACAAAATGAGTTTGTTGATAAGATTCCGGAAGAACTCAGCGTATTAAAAGATGGAATGGAAGACATCGGAAAGCAAAGCGCTATTGGTTTGGCTGATGGGTTTTGGGAACAAAAATCTTATATCATCTCAACTTTTACAAGTGTACTTGAAAGTGCTTTATCCGAAGCGAAAGCAAGCATGGAGATTCATTCTCCTTCACGTAGATGGGCTGAGGTTGGACACTATATGGCCGAGGGGTTAGGTGTTGGTTTTACCAAGCAAATGAAAGATGTGAGAAAACGAATCAGTGATAGTATTCCTGCTGGTACAGAAAGTCCTATCACAAGCAATACCAATAAAGCTGTTGCTAAAATGGTGAATGGATTGGCGCCGTTGGTTGCAAGCAATCAAGGAGTAAGTAGTCCTCAAATTATTCAGGTGATGTTACAAGATGGAAAAGTATTGGCTGAAGCTGTTCACGATCCACTGAAAGATATATCGAGACGAAAAGGAGAATAGTTATGAAACAAATCACCATATCCAATGGAAAGACAAGTGTAACTATGCCTATCACTCGAAAAGTTGTAGATGATGGTAAAACAGAGTACAAAGAAAAAACTATGGCGAGCGGTAAAAAAGTTCGTGATATTATCGGCTTCCGCAAAGGGTTTACTTATGAATGGGACTACATACCATCTGAAACAATTAATTCACTTATGTCCTTACTGAGAACGGCTGAAGCTTTGACTGTGAGTTACTTTGATGTAGATGGCACAGAGGGTAGCGCATTGTTTTACGTGAGCTATCCGAATCTTGGTGTGTTTGCTTTTAGGAACGATGTTCCTATCTGGCATGATTGTAAACTGACAATAAGCGCCGTGGAGGTGGATTGATGCAAGCTACATCTCCAAATTATGACCCATACAAAACTACTCGAAAAGTTGATTTCTTTGTTCGATTTGAACTTTTAGATGTTAATGCGAAAGACAAGGCCGTGCCGACTGTGAGTGGACAAGAGGATGTTTCGCAGCTAACGCAATTAACAGATGGCAAGACAGAATTCAGTGCTAAATACGCCACGCTAGAGGATGATAGCTGGGAACTCGACGGAACTTACGATTTATTTCCTAATGATGTAACAAGCCTACAAACAGGTTGGTTCAGCAATGTATTGAGTGGTGCGGATGGTGTTTTTACGACACCTCCGCATTTATCTTTTAGTTTTGGTGGCACAGCTATTTCAACTATTGGATTCTCGCTATTCTTTGACACGCTCACAGATAATTACGCTACTTCAATTCGTGTCACTACATATGCTTCAGATGGAACAACAATTATTGAGCAAGATACATTTAGCAATGAAAAAGCACAGTGCATTATTAATATGCCTGTGCAAAATTATTATTCAGTGAAGTTTGAGTTTCTGTCAACGTCGCAACCGTATAGAAGAATTCGAATAAGCGAATGCTTGTTTGGAATTGTTCAGAACTTTGAGAAAAAAGATATAGTTTCTGCTAATCTTACATATGACGTTGATTTTCTGTGTGAGACATTTCCTGCACGGCAGCTTTCTTTTACTTTTGAAAACTCAGATAAAAAGTACAATCTTATTAATCCGAGCGGTTTGTATGCCTATCTGCAAGAAGGGCAAGACATTAGTGCGAAAATCTCAATTGGCAATGAAGATGTTAATATGGGACAGTTTGAGTTTCTGAAATCGAAGGCCGCAGACGATGGCATTCAAGGAGAAATAACAGCTGGTGATTATGTTTTGTCTCTGCTCGATTCGCCAGTGTATAACGGTGGTAGCAATACCACAGACACGCTTCAAAATGTTGTGAATAGTGTTTTGAGTGGGTTAGGCATTACAACGTCAATTGCTACACCAAGTTATACAGTTAGTAAGGCTATCCCACAAGGGACAACTAAGCGTGAAGCGATTCGATTGCTTGCACAGGCTGCCATGTGTTCTGTGTGGGTTGATCGTGAGGGTGTATTGCAAATTCATCCGTTGAGTGTGTCTTTAAGTGAAGTTGATGAATTGAATGCTGATAGAATGCAGTCAATGGCTGGAATTGGTGTTGCGGAGCCTGTGGAGAAAGTGACACTTACGGTGAAAAATGAATTTGACACAGACCTTGACGGAAACTTGCGAACATCAGAAACAACCTATACTTCAGGAACTGGAGCAAAAGAAAAGTCATTCGTCAATCCTTGTGTAGCGACTGCGAATGGTCAAGCTGTAGCAGATTGGCTTCTAGCGCAAGCTAACAAACGTGTGAAGTATGAAAAGCAAAACAGGGGAAATCCAGCAATTGAAATAGGGGACACCTTGAAGATATATGACGCGTATGGAGAAAATCGTAATGCTGTAGTAACATCACAAGAACTCAATTATGATGGTGGACTTTCTGCTAAAACAAAGGCGGTGGGTGAATGAGTGCAATTGATACATTAATTACAAATCGCATCACAGGAGCGAAATATAACTTCACTGACTTAAACCGTGTTGAAATTGCTTTTGAGCATTTACAAGAGAGACTAAACAATGAATTCGGCTTTAACCTTTCGTTAGTGACAAAGACAGATTGGACTCGGAACGATTTAGGGCAAAAGGGCGCGCAAATTCTTATGGAGCAATACCGCCAAAATGTGATTGATATTCGTGCTGCTATTACCCAACGAGAAAGCACGCCACAAACACCTGACAGTATTCGCTTTCTAACCTATAAACAAGCAAACGAAATCGAAAAAATCTTAATTGACGTAGAGGATGCGCTCAACCGAATGGAGCTAACCTTTTTCTATAGCAATGAAATAACAAGCGGGGAGGGATGAAATGAAAGATAGTATAATTAAGGGAATAGGGGATAGCAGATATCTAAAGTCTGCGATATCAGAAACGACCACATGGGAGCAGTTCAAAGCGTTCTTGGTTGCAGGGACTTTGCCGATAGACCTAAGCGGAATCAATGCAAATGGATTTCAGCAATTAGGCGATGCACTGAACAAAGCTAATCTATTAAAAGATGCAACAGCTGGATTGTTTGGTTTAGATGCGACAGCTGTACCGGATGATGTTTTTGCTTCATTGCCAGCAAAAATAAATGAAAAATCAAAAATAGCTACAGGAACTTACAATGGGACTGGTACGTATGGAAGCGGAAATCCTACTGTCATAAATTTTCCTTTTCAACCGAAAATCCTTGTAATGGCTACCACATATACATACGCAAGAAAAATAAATAACAATGACGAAGTTAATAAAGTATTTAACTATCAACAAATACAAGAGGTTTTTGATGCAAGAGGAACTGCAAGAATTGGTTTCATTGAAACTTACAATCATTTTGCAAACGTAACACCCGCACAGTTTTCTTTGTATAACGAACGTAACGCACAATGGCAATACAATTTAAGTGGCTATCAATATTATTGGGCAATTATTGGTTAGGAGAGAATATGGATTACATCATACAAGAAATAGCAAACGAAAACGGTTCAAGACCGCCAATGCAAAGTTGGGGGAATTATCCTGTTCCTAATGGATTTGTTTTGTGTTCGTCTGAGTTTTTAGAAACATTCACGAAGGCGAAAAGTTTTGTAAACATATCTTTTGAAGATGGAGTAGTTTCAGGAATGACAGAAAACACGGAAGCAAAAACTGCATACGAAGCATTGCCAGAGCCTGAACCAACAACGGAACAGAAAATCGCAACCTTAAAGCAAAACCTCACTGATACAGATTATCAAGCAATTAAATTTGCAGAAGGTGCTATGTCGGCAGATGAATACGAGCCAATTAAACAACAGCGCCAAGCGTGGCGAGATGAGATAAATGTATTAGAAGCAACTCTAGGTCAGTGAGTAAAGTGTGAGTAGAGGGTTAGAAGCAAAATGTTTCTAGCTCTCTTTTTATAAATATTTTTATTACTAAAGGAGAAAACATTATGAACAATCTAAAAAACTATACAAACGAAATCTTTGACATTGCAGGAGCAAACAACGTAGACACAGGTGTAGGCATGGACATGTTCCTAGCAGATATCGGCAATTATCCTGATAAATGCTTGCCATTCTATGAAGGTGCAAAAGACGTAGATTGGAATGCACTGAAACAAGACCTTGCTGATCTTGAATCTAGCAAAACAGAGTTTTCTGCATTTGTGCGTGAAAACTACGATAAGATCGTGGCTCTCCGTAAAGCTGGTCAGTTTGACGCAGTGCTGGAAATGGCAGGAAAGGTATGAAAGTAAAGCAATGTATTCTGACTGAGAATGATTGTTTTAAGGCTGGCAGAACTATTAAACCAAAAGGAATAGTGGTGCATTCTACTGGGGCTAATAACCCCAGTCTTGCACGTTATGTACAGCCTGACGATGGTCAGCTTGGTCATAACCGATACGGCAACCACTGGAATAGGCGTGTAGGTTTGGGTGTCCATGCATTCATCGGAAAACTTGCAGATGGAACAGTTGCAACTTATCAGACATTGCCGTGGAATCACAGAGGATGGCATGCAGGGAAAGGGTATCAAGGTTCAGCAAATAACACGCATATTTCGTTTGAAATCTGTGAGGATGGATTGCATGATGCGAATTACTTCAATGCAGCTTATAAAGAAGCTGTGGAGTTGACAGCACATCTATGCGAGCTATACGGACTTAATCCACTGCAAGACGGTGTAGTGATATGTCATAGTGAGGGTCATGTTAGAGGGATTGCCAGTGGACACAAAGATGTGATGCACTGGTTTCCGAAGCATGGCAAAAGTATGGATAGTTTTAGAAAGGATGTGGCGAAGGCTATGGAAGGTAAGAAAAAAATGACGAAAGACGAAGCGAAAGCAATTGTAAAAGAAAAAACAGGTCTAGCAGATACTACAATTCAGTTTCTTGCTGATGATTACCGTTATGGTGATGAACTGATTGTGAAATTAGCATCGGCTATGGTTTA
>DAOUQJ010000029.1 GCA_030625685.1 Oscillospiraceae bacterium | reverse complement strand
CGCGGGTGTTCGATGATTCCATTGCTTTTTGAATCGTAAAGACTTTTGACCTCCAACTGGTAATCGTAAGCTTTTATGATAATGTCGGTAATTATAATCGAAGAGATTAATCCACAGGAGGTGGTTAAAATTTGATTTATGCTTGCAATAACCTAACGATTTTCTTTGCAAATAAGACACTCGCTGTCTTAGAGTCAAATTGAAGCGTTCGATATAAGATGTGTTCTGTGATTTTCCCGTAAAATCTGATTTTGTCCCTTTGACAAAGTGTTTTTTGACCGTTATTAAGCGCATTTTAATTCGCTGTTTTACAATTTGTAGGTAAACATAATTGGTGTTACCCAGCACCGATTCAATCGCATTTTTATAGGCTGCCAGTTTATCAGTCGTAATTTTGAGTGGCTTTGTGAGTAATGAGAAATTAAAATATCGCTTGATTTGTTTCACGAGTTTTGTCGCTGTATAGGTCGTTCGACTTCCTAGCTCAAAGTTAATCCAGAAGCGTGATCCAACCTCAAAACCTACAAAAACCCAGAGCTGTTTACTTTTGTTTCCCAAATAAGACCAGAGTTCATCCATTTGCAGAAAAAACGTTGTTAACGTTATCGTTAAACAGAGATCCTGATGAAATACATTCGCTTTTTTGCTAATAGAACATTGCCATGTAGCGACTGTTCTTGGATCTTTTCCCAGTACATCGGCTATAGCATCTGTTGAAACACCATAACAACTCAACTTTGCTGCTTGTTCATACTCCTTAAAGCTCCCATGTTTACCAAAAAGCTTGCTGTATCCTGTTTCAGAAAATCGATGCTGGCCACCGGCACAATCAAACATTTGTCGAGCAACATCATCATGCTTGGTTGTATAGGTGCCATCTTTAGTTATTTTATTATCTAGTGATTGGTAGAAAAGACAGGTTCTCCTTGGGCAAAAAAGTTGTAATTCAGTGCTGAGGTTTGAATGGTCGAGTTTCATGTCACATTTACAAGTTTAGATTGCTAAACTATGACAAAAATCTCTTTAAATGGCTACCTGCATTGATGTGTAGGGACTACCGGAATGTGAGTATTGGAATGATTAGAAAACGAGCAAGAGGCATTCGAGATACAGAATATTTCAAATTGAAAATCAGGCAGACTTCTGTTCCTGATGATCGTAGCATGTTCTATATTGAAGCATAAATGCACTCACAAGACCGTAGAAGAACCTGATTAAAATACTCATGTGTGATGATGCTCCCCAGTTTAAGTTGTTAACAGAAGAGCTGACATTATGCTGGATACACGATGGTTGACATTATAAAAAATTAAACCCCGTTGTGCTTCAGCACAAAACCTTAAGGGATGATTTTCTCACTCAATACTGGCTATATTATCAGAAACTAAAAGATTATAAGGAAGCACCTGACCCGAACAAGGCCATAGAACTTGAACAGCAATTTGATACGTTACTTTCAACCCAGACGGACTATCAGCAGCTCGATGAGCGCATTGCTAAAACTTATGTCAAAAGAAAAGAACTACTTCTGGTTCTGAAATATCCAGAGTTGCCTTTACATAATAATGCTTCTGAGTTATCAGCACGTGTTCAGGCTAGAGCGCGTGATGTTAGCTTGCATACTAT
>DAOUQJ010000018.1 GCA_030625685.1 Oscillospiraceae bacterium | reverse complement strand
ATCAGCACCAAATGGCTATAGTGTAAGTATCGATCAATCATATGCAAACAGTACTACAGAGACAGGAATGTCGTTTACATTTGCCGGAGCGCAAGTCGGAGCCACATTTAACTATAGTATAGATGATACAAATGGAGGTACCAGTGCAATAACAGGAAGTGGAACAATCTCAAGTACGACTCAACAAATAAGTGGAATTGATGTAAGTAGTTTAAGTGATGATACTTTGATCTTAACAGTATACTTAACAGATGTAGCAGGAAATCAAGGAGGCAATCAAACAGATACAGCAACTAAAGATACATCAGCTCCTACAGTTACCATAACAAGTGCAGAATCAGGAACAACAAGTAACTCACCGTTTAGTGTGACAATTACATTTAATGAAGATGTAGCTGGATTTACAGTAGGAGATATATCAGTAGGAAATGGAACTGTAGAAAACTTAGTAAATACCACACCTAATAGAGTTTGGACAGCAGGTATAATGCCAAGTGCAGATGGAGCTGTAACAGTAGGTGTAAATGCTGGAGTGTGTACGGATACGGCAGGAAACAATAATACGGCTGCGACACAGTTTAGTATAACTTATAGTTCAGGAGGATTACCTGCATCTCCTATAATGCTTTGGAAATTTGAGAACAATGGTAATGATGAGCAAGGAAATTATAACTTAGATTCAAGTAGTGGAGCTTCATTTTCTTCCGGTATAGTAAAAGATGGTAATTATAGTCTTGATCTAACTGCAGGAAGTGGATCGTTTATGTATAACTCAGGCTTACAATCATTTATTCCAAGCGGAAATGCTCTTTCGATAGCTACTTGGGTGTACATTCCTTCTAATCCAAATGGAGTTGTTAGTTTGTTCGAATGGTGTTCGGGAGCCAGATTTGGAATTTTACTAGACAACACTGCAAAGGTATATGGAGCAGTAAGACTTAGTCCTGATGCTTATATTACATCAAATAATTCAATAAATATAGGAGCATGGAATCATATAGTATTTACTTGGGATGGAACAACAGCAAATCTATATATAAATGGAGTAGAAGATGAATCAAGTGATTCAGCAAGTGGAAGTGGTAACAATATAGCTGCTGCTCCTTATAATAATAATAATTTTTGGGTAATTGGTAATAATGCACTTAACCAAAGTTCAGGGTTTAATGGTTATCTGGATGAAGTGTTGATTTACGATAGAGCATTAACTCTAGAAGAAGTAACTCAAATATATAATTTTTACTAAGAACATAGAGATTTTATTGGCGGGACAACTGGACAGGCGAGTTGTCCCGTTGACTATTATTCTGAGTTGTTAGTCACCAAGGACGGTTCTTAACTCAATTTTCATGTTCACCTCTATTACCTGACTACGTAACAAGACGTTATAAAGAAGTAATTGAAGAAAATAATTTTCCGTATGTTCAGTTTCGAAATTTACGTGATACGGCAGCAAAGTTGCTTCATCAAGGTGGTTTTGATGCTAAAAGTATTCAGGGATGGTTAGGACATGCAGACGTTTCAACCACAGCAAATGTATATATTCATTTTGGAGAAGAGAACTTGAATAATATGGCTGCGGTAATGGAGGAGACTCTTGCTACTAAGAATAAATCGATGGAATGTTAAACAAGATTTTTTGGGATGTTTTTTGGGATGAAAAAATTTTGAGAACAAAAATGCTCCAAAAACATCAAAAATGCGATGTTTTTGGAGCAAATATGGCATGCCAGAAGGGACTCGAACCCCCAACCCTCAGAACCGGAATCAAGAGAGTGGACGCCCTGAACCTATTGGGGCGCAACGGTTTGCGCCACTTCAGTATTACATTTAACCTCATTTTTAACCTCAAACGCAGTTTTAATCTCATTTATGAGGTTGTGAGGTTGGTTTTCCATTAAGTGCGTGTAGATTTTCAAAGTCATTTCAGGTGTTTCGTGTCCAGCTAAATACTGGACTGTTTTTATGTTCACACCTTTTAATATAAGGTTGCTGATATAGGTGTGTCGCAAAATGTGGGGAGAGACATGAAAATCAATTGTTATATAGATTGGGTGATTGTTGCATTTGTCACCAAGTTTTTTTGTTACAGTGTATTTCTTTCTGTTTTTGTAGTAAGTGTGTTCTCCAACCGAACGACATGTTACACAATTCCACAGATTTCTATACTGACCCTCAGTACGTGCATAGCCTGAACGATTGGAAATTACAAAGTCAGATTTGCTACTTTCTTTCTCAATCATCAAACATTCAACCAATTGAATTGGAATGGGTATGCTACGATATGCAGCTTTGCTTTTGAGTTCTTCGGAAACAATTGGTTTGTTGTTTTTCCAAGACACTGATCTTTTTACTATGATATGAGGTGCTTCATTGTCTAAGAAAACGCAATCCCATTGTAAACCTAAGATTTCTTCTCTTCTTAATCCTGCATACAGCCCAAGCATAACAAAGGTATATGCTACTGTGTCAGTTAAGGCGTTAAGCAATATTTGAGATTGTGCATCTGTTAATGCATGCTTTTCCTTAGGTTTGATTCCACCTCTTTTTAAATCACTTGCTGGTGATCGGGTGATTATTTCGCTTGATACTGCAGAATCAAATATTTTCTTCAAGAGCATAACAGTTTTGTTGTACACGCTGGAAGACATATTTGAAAGAGGTACTAAAATTGATTTCAAATCATCTGCTACTACATGCTTAATACTTAAAGTTCCTATTTCAGGCAGTATGAAACTATTAATTATATAAAGGTAATCAGCTTTTGTTTTTTCTTTTAAGTGATTACAGTTTAGTGAAATCCAACGTTCGGTATACTGCCCTACAGTAGGGTTATCTCTAGCAATTTTCATGTTTTCAATTTCGTTTTGCACTGAGATTATTTTTTGGGTAAGTTCGTCAGGTGTCGGAGCATAGAGGGCGAAATATTTGCCGTCTATGTCCTTGATGCGTTTGCGGTAAGTGCCGAGACGCTCTACCCATTCATAGGTTGGTTTTTTCGGTCTAGCCATTGCTATTGCCTCCTATATTATGGTATTATAAGAGGGTACGTGACTCATGAGCGTACCCTTTCCTGAACCGTCCTTAGTGCGCCAACACTAGGGGCGGTTTTTTTGTTTATTGTTCATTAGAGTTCTCGCTCTTGGTTTGATTTAAAGCCAAAACTATTCCTAAAGCCAATAACGGTATCGCTTGCATATACACCAACATTTCAGGAAACCAAAACATATATACCGGAATATAAGCCACAACAGCGAACACCCATGCTGCGATGGTTTGTTTTGTAATTGACGTACTATTTTTTCTAGAATCTATAATTACATATATTATGCGCGTTACTAATGATACGCCATATAGAAAATAAAATGTAAATGCTATTGTGAATAAATTCATTGTCATGAGAGTTCCTACCTTTATTCTTGATGTCTAAGTGACAGTAAAAATGATATCCCTAAGATAACGAATGCAGTCATTTTGTACGCCGGGAACCAATTGAGAACTGCAAAGACATACGCAACTAAAATGATTATCCACAACGCCATAGTGAACAGAGTCATCGGAATTCCTCTCCGGTTCGCCCATTGGATGCTACCGACTATTTGAGAAAAACCAAATAATCCGACAACAAAAGATACAATAATAGTTAATATATGCATAAAAACATTCACAGATACACCTCCTATTTACTAATTAAATTAATATTTACATTAAATACTTTATTTGTAAGTGAAAAAGAAAAAATATAAGCTAGCCGTTGGCTTGGTTTAATAATCGATACAAACATTCTTTAGTCGATATTCTGCAAGATCATTATTTATACCGAGACAGTTAGCAACAGTAGGAATAGAATAATATTTTAAGTGTTGCATTTCATCATCCGAAAAGAGGAGATTAACCGCAAACTTATCTGCTTCCTTTTCATAACGACCAGTAACCATATGCGTGTGCGTGTCCATAAATATACGATTAAGGCCTTTATGGAGGATGGAGTGACCTAATTCATGCGCACACACCCATTGTTTTTCTTGATGTGTTAAAGCATTATCTATATAAATAATATGGCATTTGTTAATGTATTGATAAAATCCTCTGATTTCTTTTAAGGGTGTTTCAACAATTATATATCCGATACTAGAAGCAATGCGGAAAGGGTCTCTAGTACCGTGATGCTCAGCGAGCTTGTCCGCTAAACGTTTTATTTTCACGAGCTTACTCCTCTCTATATTTCTTTGGGGTAAACCTTTCTTTATTTTTCATTTTTGCAGCTTCCAAGCCAAGCTTCATTGCTGCCATAATACTTTCGATAGCTTCTTCAGACATAGGGTTGCCGTCAAACATTAAATCGCCACCGTTAGTCATTTCTTGCATTATAGATTCTAATTGTCTTGCAATATCACGCTCATCCTTCTTTGTAAGGGTGGGCGTTTTTTCGTTATTGGGGAAGTCCTCAATTATCTCATAATTGGAAACGCCGAAATAATCAGCTAACTTTCTAATGATTTCTGGCGATGGCTCTTTAGCTTCGTTTGCTTTCCATTTTGAAACTAACGATTTACTAATCCCTGCTTCAATTGCTGCCCGAGTTGGAGCGACACCTTTTCTTGTACACAATTCTAAAAACCTATCATAAAACACAAAATCACCTCAATATATTTGTGCATATCGACAAAGTTCCCGACATTCACCCTAACTCCATTGACAAGTTGAAAATCATAAACTATAATCAAGGCATAAGGTTGAAAAATGGGAACTATGTTGAATGTTATCTACTTCACAAATCGATAATATCATAATAGTTTACATTTTTCAACTAATTATAAGAAGAGGTGGTGAAAAATGTGCACAAAAAATGGACTGGTAATTTGGTAGGTTTGATGCACGACCATAAAATTTCAAATAATCAATTGGCTAACCACATGGGTCTTACTTATCAATATGTAAGCATGGTACTCAATGAGAAAAGAGACCCCCCAGGAGCAAAAGAACGATTCGAATCTGCATTAAAAGAGATTATTGATGGAAACAAAGGTCGGACCGCGGGTTAGATGTGTTTGTGGAACGAAAACCATAATAAACAAAAAAATGGAAAAGAAGATGATGCTAATTTTTGAAGATTAAATAAATTTGTTCTAGGATACCGCATTCAGGTGTCTATCTTTTCAAGTGCGATATTTAATAGGTTATCAATAAAGTGATTTACAAGTAAACAGTCTTTTGGTTTTGCAATTTTGCCACTAATTACTTTATAACACATAGCAAACATCATTCCGCCTGAAAATCCATTATCAATTTCGTTGTCTGCAATATCATAACCACAGCTACTAGGATTAATTAGCATAAAGTCTAGTTTTACTGAGATTTGAGGTGACATTGATCTGAGTTTGCTGATTATAGCATTGCCAGCTGAATCTAAATAGTTTTTTCTTATTCTAGTTAGCATTTGTTCGTTTTCTTCGTTGTTATAGTTTTTGCAGGTGTGAAGAAATTGCAGAATGTCATTTTCATAGTTAGGAATTACATTTGCATATTCGATTTTCATCAAAGAAATCAATTTTTCTCTAGTAGATAGACCAAACATTTTTTAAAACCTCCTCTTTACTAAATATTACCATAGTCGAGAGGAAACGACAAGAAAGGAGGCAATCTATATGGAATACCTAACAAGAACAGGAGCGTGTGAATATTTGGGGTTTGGCAGAACAAAACTCGATAAGCTCCGGAGTGAAGGTAAGTTGGTGTTTTATAAAGACGGTGGCACGGTCTTATTTGCGAAAGCTGATTTAGATTCTTACCGTGAGAGTTGTAAGGTTGTTCCGAATCAGATTAATAAGAACACCAACATATACAGCACTTATCGTAAACGGAGGGTGCGAAGAATATGAAGCAAAAAAATCCTAATGCAGATATTTATGTTCATTGCAGTGATATCAATGCTATTGGCGGTGTTGCTTTTATGACATTTAAATGCAACAAAACCCAAAGAGTTAAACTCGCAGCAGGTCTCAACGCTGAGTATGACAAAAGCAAAGGAATCTTTATGGCGTACACAAGACGTTGTGTTGCAGCACTACCAGTACAAAGAGGTAA
>DAOUQJ010000007.1 GCA_030625685.1 Oscillospiraceae bacterium | reverse complement strand
TCTCACGAAAACATCGTTATTCAAGTTAGGTATGAAGGTGCAACTGACCTGCGTAATTGCATCAGCCTGTATGAAAACTATTTGTTGCAAGCAAATACAAAGACAGCACGGATCTTAAATTCCACTTCACAATCGTAATGACGCAAGGATATATACGCATATACGGGATAGTCGGAAAGAGAGAACTGCTGAATTGCTTAATAGAAGCTAGCTGAGATGAAATAGATGCAATAAAAAAGGAATGGATGCAGAAAAGATGCAAATTCAAGTTTATCCAGAAAAACTAACGTTATCACCAGATTTAAATGATCAACAGATAGTCACAAACGAATACGTTGATGATATTATTAATTTTCTTAAGCAGGAATTTTTGCATAGTAATAATTCAAACTATGTAATTACAGGTTACAGAGGTACAGGCAAGACTGCTTTAATCAATAGGCTTGATAATTCATTAAAGGAAGAAGTATTGTTTGTACGTTTAAACTTTACGAAATCCGAAAACATATCAATGATTTTTAGACAAATGTTCAGAGAACTCTACTTATCATTAGAAAAAAGTAAATTACTTGAAAATTCCAAGAAAATAAGTAAAAACGATAAACAAAACCTTATTAATAAAATGAGATTATTATACGACCAGACTTTTTTTGAAATAACAACGTTTTCAAATGTATCTGAGCTCTCAGACTATAGTTTAAATCAAAACTTTAATGTGGGAAAATTTATTAAAAAACTTTTACCTGCTCTTGCTGTTCTTCTTTCGAGCTTTAATATAGGTTATAACTTTACTGATTTTAGTAACGAAAACTCAAAAATGATTCTTCTTTTTGGTAGCTTAGTTTGGTTAACTATAAACAATCTTGATTTTAATCTAATGAGAAAAAAAACACAAATAAGTTTAAATGAAAAAACAAGAAAGTCTTTATATGATAATGAAATAGCTGAGCACCATTTAAAAGATATTTTAACTCAGTTAAATAAAGCAGAGATTAAAACAGTTTTTGTAATAGATGAACTAGATAAAATAGAAAAAGCTTCAGAGATGGAGAATATGATTTCTAAATTAAAACCATTACTTTTATCAAACTTAGCTTTTTTTGTTATTATTTCAGGTCAAAAACTATACTATAAAGTTTTGAATTCTGATTTAAACGATGATTCTATACTGTCTACTATTTTTTCAAAAAGCCTACATATTCCATTAGCAAATAAACATGAGTTGAGTAGTATTTTCAATAAGTTTTTAGGATCTGAAAGCTCCATAGAGCAGAAATATATTGATGATTATTTTAACTCACTTGTCTTAAATTCTAATAAAACAATAAGAAAATTTATAGCATTGCTATCAGAAGAGATATATAAAACTGATTCAAAAATAAATGAAGTTCTTGATAAAATAATTGAGCAAGATATTGATATGCTTACACATGATGAAAGTGTTAGAGATTTTTTAACTTATCAATTATACATATGGATTAAAAGAATGAAACTTAAAGGTTCTAATCACTTTACTATGGAAGAAATAGTAAGTTTAGAAAGTTTTTCTAATGACTATCCTGAATGGTTAAATTATGAACTTATCGATTTATCTCATAAGTTATTAGAAAAGCTAGATAGTGAATTTTTATTAGCCAAAATCAGCAATCAAGATAAATATAAATGGAATAATCAAGTCATTCTTTTTCAATCAAATTCAAGAAATAATTTAATTTCATTTTTAAAATTATGTGTTAGCATAGAAGAAGCTTTTTTTAGAATTTTAAGAAATTTAAAAGTTATTGATAAAAACAAAACCCTTTCTCTTGCTGAAATGATTAACTTACTTAAAGGCAACGATATGTTATTACTTAACTTTCATCTTGATTATGATAAAATAAGTTGTTTACAATCTAAAATAAAACAAAAACAATATATTAATTCAGAGGAACTGTATAATATAAAGCAATATACATTAACAATGCTTGCTGTTAAATTCGATGTACAAAAAAGATATACATTTTATGTCATTGATAATTATTTGAAAAAATTCAATTATTCGCTACAGGCTCCTAAAACCGGACTGTTATATCAATTTGAAAAAATAGCAGTTAATGAAGAATATGATCTGCTCATTAAAGTAATTTATTTTGATAATACAAATAACCTCCTTCTCCGCCAAAACAAAGGAGTTTCTGGATTTTCCAGAAACTCCTTTTTACTTATCATATTTTTAATTGTGATTTTTGACGACGGTACGACGACGTAATAGAAATCATCAATCAAATCTACCTGAATCCATCTGAAAATGCAGTTTTAAGTAAATGATAATCGAATGGCTCTGTATAACATTGATTTAGAATTTTTTTCTTGTCGTCCATATGGCGACGATTGCTGTGTCAATTTTTTTGCCTCTACAGAGCGTTGATTGAATATTCCGCATCCATGCGTTACAGTAACTTTGGAAAGTAAATAAATTGACGTCTGGATAAGGAGATCAAAATGCAAGAATTAAACACGTATTTTCAGCCCATTGACCTTGAGAATTGGGATAGAAAGCAATATTTTTATTACTTCACAAATATGCTTCCCACAGGTTATTCTATTACCCTCGAGATTGATATTACAAAAACCTATCACAGAATCAAGGAGCAAGGTAAAAAGTTTTTTCCTGCCTACCTATATTTAGCATCCAAACTCATTGCTGAGCAAAAAGAGTTCAGGGTAGCTTCTGTAGACGGACAGCTTGGATACTACGATGTACTACATCCATCCTATGCGGTCTTTCACAAAGATGACAATAGCATGTCCAACCTATGGACCCCCTACTGTGACAACTTTTCTGATTTTTATCGAAGCTATATGGAAGATCAGAAACATTACGCAAATAATCATGGAATACTAGCCAAACCTGAAATGCCACCGCAAAACAGCTGTATGATTGGCATGTTGCCCTGGATAAGCTTCATGCACTACTCTCCAATTCCATTTGCTTCTATCAACAAGTATTTTCCTGTTTTACAAGCAGGAAAATACTTCGATAGAGAAGGCAAAAAAATAATGCCGCTTTCTATTATGGTTCATCATGCGGTTGCAGATGGCTATCATGTTGCTTTATTTTTGCAAAATTTTCAAACTGCTATGTCTAAACCGCATCTTTGGCTGAATTGAAAATCTCTTGCTGAAAATAGACTTGAAATATGTATTTCAAAATTAGGTAATTATACACAGCTTTGCTTGCCACCACATTAAAAAAGCAGGGTCTTCGTTATGAAAACCCTGCCTTTTTCAAGCCATTACAATCTTTCTCAGAGAGCAATTAAGCAGTCTAACTTAACCATCCCCCCCATCTTCCAGCTACTATACTGCTCGTGTCATTATGGGTTCAAATATAGAGCGGTTCACCCAAATTATCTTCTTGTTACGAATGCTTGTAATTCTCTTTTGAACACTTTTGTGTGCCATTGTTATTATTCTGTTCCTGAGCAATACATTTAGCCTGAATTTTTCGTCGTCTTTTGTCGTCAAAGAGGTCCTCAAAACACTGATTTTAATAACGAAAAGCTTAGGGATGGATTTGGGTTCATCGGTGACAGAATCTTAAAATACTCTTGACATGCTAATTTTGTGAAATATTAATATATCCTTTTTACATTCTTTATGCTATATTCAGCTATGTGTAAAGATGCTCTATTTATCATTTAGCTATTAACCACTAAAGAAGGTTTTAAACTATGGATATTATTGAAAATAAGCATATATCTAAGCTAGTTATCTTCATACCTATAATAATTACTTTAAAATCAATTATTAAAAATGTGTTCTATGATTTTTCGATGATTATTCTTATCGCTGATATTTCACTACTCATTGTATTAATAGGCATATATATTGATTTCAAGAAAAACACTAAGAATAAACGACCCAAAATTTTTAGATTTATTATTTTCCCAATAATATATTTTCCAATTGAGTTCATTTTTACTGGCGGTATACAAGGCTCAGGTCTACTTTACTTCTTCTTATTTGCTATAGTTATAATTTATTTTAATCCAAATAAAATTGGCTTATTTGCGGTATTAATACTATATCTACAAATTTGTATCATAATTTACTGCCAAAAGTTCAATATTTATTTCTGTTTAATCGAAAACACAGATTTCAATTTATGGAATCCTTATTTATACCATTTTCCTGTCGTTGCTCTAGGGTATACTTTTATAATTTACGAGTTCATAAAAAAAGAAAAACAATTAAGCAATAGATTATACGAATTTTCAAACAAAGATTATTTAACTAATATTTTTAACAGAAGATATTTGATTGATTATATGAATGGATTAAAGAAAAAGAATAATATTCTTATTGAAGATTTATATTTAGTGTTTTTTGATATAGATAAATTAAAAACGATTAATGATCTCTATGGTCACGAAGTCGGTGATGAAATTATAAAGCTATTTACAAAAACTGTTCAAGATATCACTGACAATAATATTTTCGTAAGATTTGCTGGTGATGAATTCATTTTAATTCTAAATGATATAAATTTAAAAAATTCTAACAAATTAATTGAGGAAATTAAAAAATCGTTCATAAAGAAAAGTGCTGAAAAATTCCATATTACAACGACAGTTTCCGCAGGGATGGAAAATTGTAATGGAAAAACAATTGATGAAGTTATTCGACACGCTGATCATAAAATGTACCATGAAAAAAACAGTAAAATTTTAAATGATAATTTTTGACTGTCGTATTCTATGATTTTTTTATTAATATTACTTTACGATTCAAATTGCACCTTCTCCGCCAAAACAAAGGGGTTTCTGAGATTTTCCAGAAACTCCTTTTCTATTGTCATTATGTAATGCATTACCAAGTTCCTATCAACTTCTGCACTAATAGCGATACGCTTGCAATCACAAACCAACAAGAAAGTCCTAACAAAATTGGCTTCAACCCGTTCGTTATCAGTTTCTTCAAGTTAATATTTAAGCCTATCGCTACCATAGCAATAACAATCATAAACTTTCCAATTGTACCAATACCGCAAAATATTGATGGCATCTCTATAAAAGTATTAATAAAAGATGTTGCAACAAAACAAATAATAAACCAAGGAAAAACTTTAACAAAATTAAACTTATTAGTAGAATTAGAATTAATAACTTCTCTTTCTTTATATGTTGTATATATAGCCAATATCAATGTTATAGGTACAATCATCAATGTTCGAGTAAGCTTAACAATAGTTGCAAATGCCAATGCATTATTATTGTCAGCAGAAATACTCCATGTTGTGGCTGCCGCCATTACTGATGATGTGTCATTAATTGCCGTGCCTGCCCAAATGCCAAACCCTATATCACTCATGCCAAGCATATGTCCCAATGCTGGGAATATTAATGCTGCAATAATATTAAATAGAAAAATTGTTGACATTGCGTGCGCAACATCTTCATCCTTAGCATCAATAACAGGCGCTGTTGCTGCAATTGCTGAGCCTCCACAAATTGATGTGCCAACTCCAATTAAAATATTCATTTTTCTTTCTATTTTTAATTTTTTACCAATAAAAAAAGCGGTTATGAATGAAGCTGACAACGTGAAAAGCATAATAAAAAAGGATTGTCCTCCAACATCAATAATATTAAATAGATTCATTTCAAATCCGAGTAATATTATTGCGTACTGCAATAATTTTTTTGAAGTAAATTTTAAACCACTTTCAAATTTTTGCATTAAAATTGAAGGGAAAATTATCACAGCAATCATTCCAAAAAGCAATGCTAAAACAGGACTCCCAATAACAGGTACCATATTCCCTATTGTCCACGCAGGAATTGCTAACAAAACACAAAATAGAATTCCTGGAACTACACGTTTAATTGCTATCATAATATTCAAACCTTTCAAATTCTTATCAATAATATTCTATTACTGAGTTATTATTTTGTAAAATACTATGATATAATAACTTTAATAGGTAATTACCTATAATATATATTGGTTGTGATTTTATGACGATGAGACATTTAGAAATATTTATAGCGGTAGCTGATTTAGGTACTATGACAGGTGCAGCAAAAGCTTTATATATAGCCCAACCAACTGTGAGTCAAGCCATATCCGAACTAGAAGTATATTATGGAGTTAAACTGTTTGAACGACTTTCAAGGCGCCTTTATATAACTGAACAAGGCAGAAAACTCTTAAGCTATGCAAGGCATATTACTGATTTACTTATTGAAATGAAACAAGCTATGGACAATGATGATAACCACGGAATTCTTAAAGTTGGTGCGACAATTACCATTGGAACTAGTCTTCTTACAAAATTTGTGAGTCAGTTTACGCAAAATTATCCACAACTACAAATTAAAGCTACTATTAAGAATACAAAAGATATCCAGAATATGATTATTACAAATAACATTGATTTTGCGCTTGTAGAAGGTACGATTCATACCTCTGAGATTATAACTACACCTTTCATGGAAGATTATCTAGTACTTGTTTGTGGTAAAAAGCACCCATTATACAAAACAAAAACCATATCCATAACTGAACTTAGTAAACATAACTTTATTGTGCGTGAACAAGAAAGTGGTACTAGAGAGTTATTTGAAACTGTTATGGAAACAAATAATGCAATGTGGAATCTCTCTTGGGAATGCAATACCTCCGACGCATTAATCAATGCAGCTATAGATGGAATTGGCGTTGCTGTAATATCACAGAAACTTATCAAAAACCAAATCCAATCGGAAGATTTATTTATTATAAATGTGCATGGACTTGAATTTAAGAGAGAATTCAGCATTGCATACCACAAAAACAAGTTTCTAACTGAGCCAATGAAAGAGTTTTTCAACTTATGTTATAGGAAATATTAATATAGTTCTTATTCTGTATTATTTATCAACTTATTAACTAAATAGAAAGCAATTACTCTGCTTGATTAATATTGCCAACGTATCTGAATATCATTTTCCATGTCGATACCTTATATCCCAAATTACACTTTCACTTAAATTATGTTTCCGTGATACCATTGATACTGCATTTGAAATAGGTATCCTCCTCCCTATAATCAATAGTATCTCTGCGATAATTGCCAATACCGTACGTAAATCAACTTTCATATATTATATAACTCCTTCTAAATAGTAAATGCGTAGCCTATCTTAGCTACGCATTTTTTATCCTAACTTCTGAAATATGCCTGTATCAATCTTTTTTAACTCGAATCTATGTACATTATACCCAGGCAATCCAGTCATTCCTTTTATTGACAGTGTATATTCTTCATGTTATACTTCCTCATAGAGAATTAGCTTCAGCTAACTTTAGAATTCGTTGTAATTGCTAGTTTGTACGCATTAGGCCAAACACTGAAGTAATATTCATCACATGTATGCTACTTTCATTGGGAATTGTGCAACCACTCATCACCCCCATGTCTTACAAAGATAAATTGGATAAAGTCTTTTCTATCACCAATGATATTAGCAAAATTAAGGTGAACTGCTTCACTTGTCCGTTACTTTCCAGACCACAACATCAAACTAAAGGGCTTATCTTTATCCTTTGAGAAAGAAGAAGCTATACCTAATCTAAATCTATCCATATATAATTGTGCAGTACCAACTTTTGTTGGTCCAAGCGTGGAGGTAAATCCGCAATGAGTAAGCTCATTGCCTCCTTTGGGGATATTTCCAAAGAAGGCATCACCATCTTGGCACCGATATCAATCAATACTATTCAATCAAATGATGAATATGTAGGATTATGCTTCTCAGGCAATTAAAAAAACGACTATTTTTGTTATAACTAAATATATAATTTTACTACTAGGAAGGGGAAAAACCGTGGATAACAAAATCCAAAAACAAATGATACTAACAGAAAATTTATGGAAGGTAGTCCTAAAACTATCTATTCCAGCCATCATTGCAATGGTCCTATATGGATTAAACAGCGTATTTGACGCCATATTTGTAGGAAGGTATGTAGGCCAAGCCGCGCTTGCTGGAGTTTCTATTGCTTATCCATTATCTCAAATGACTTTAGGAATCGGCTCTCTCATAGGAGTTGGAGCTGGTTCGCTATTATCCATTGTTTTAGGCAATAATAATACAGATGTGCAAAATAAAATACTCGGTAATGTCAACTACCTTACCATTGTAACAACCTTTGTTTATGCTGTGCTAGCCTATATATTTTCAGAAAATCTAGTCGCTGTCATGGGTGGGAAGGGTACCATCCTAACTATGGGCATAGAGTACTTTAAAATTACCATCATAGGTTCTGTCTTTTGGATTCATGGCTTAGCACTAAATATGATTGTCCGCGCAGAAGGAAAAATGAAATCTGCTGCATTGATGATGGGAATTGGTCTTTTTGTTAACATCATTGCAAACTATATTTTTATTGTATTGCTTGATTACGGAGTATCTGGAGCAGCATGGGGAACAAATATCGGCATGTTTGTATACACACTCCTAGGTTTATACTATTTTAAATCAAACAGAGCAACATTTGTTGCAAAACCTTTATCTCTCCAGCTAGACAAAGATGTTTCTAAGTCAATATTCTCCATGGGGATGGCATCACTCATAATGCAATTTATGAACTTGGTTATGGCCGTTGTTGTGTTTAATGCACTTTCTAACTATGGTACAGAGTTTGATCTAGCCTTCTATGGTGCTTCTTACCGTATTTTTACGTTTATGCTAACACCACTATTTGGTCTAATGCGTGCATTGCAACCAACCGTCGGCATCAATTACGGTGCAGGCAATTATGAGCGTGTAATATCAAGCATGAAACGCTTTATAGCTGTGGGAACTATTGTCGTCATTCCATTTTGGCTATTTCTACTCATTTTCCCTAGTACAATTCTGTCTCTCATGCTTCCAAACACAGTATTCACAAGCCAAATGCTATTACATTTTAGAGTATTAATCTTATTACTGCCTTTATTACCTACCATATTTATGGCAATGACTTTTTTCCCTGCAATCGACAAAGGCAAAATTGCAAGTGTGCTAGGACTTCTTAGACAACTGGTTCTTTATGTTCCTGTCATGCTTATTCTACCGAAGTACTTTGGTATTCAGTGGGTGTATTATGGAATTACATTGATTGATAGCGTCATTGGAATTGCTTTCATTGTATTTGTTATTCTTGAATTTAAAAAACTAAAGCAACAAAATAAAGAACCTGAACCAATAACAAATCAAGGAATGAATTTTAATAAATTCCATCAAAACGCAAAAATAAATTAACGTGGGATTCCGCATATCAAAAACACCTTTTTATCCTGTCATTCTTCGCTCTGAACTATTGAAATCAACTAATTTCTCTTATTATGATGATAAAAAATCTTCTGACAAAATTTTAATTTGTATAAGCAATCAAAAATGGTCTTTAATATATTGATGATACTAAATATAACAACTATATACATGACATTTGGTTATCACCAATACAAAAAGCAACCTTCATTGAAAGGTTGCTTTTGATTCGTTGGGCGCTATTTTTAGCTTTTAATGTTATACTGGTCAACCCTGTCCTGCCCCCGTATAGTGTACTTAGTTTTAGAGATAGAAAAGATATGTTTTAATAATCTGACCCTAAGTACTAATGACGACGTAATATTTATTATCAAAAAACGATAACGAAAACCAATTGAAATGATCTCTATATAAACGATGCAAATTCAGTATTACATCTATCCCAAATTTTTCCTCTTCTTTTTTCGCCAAACAATTTTATTACTTTTACTAAGTAAAAATAATTTATATGGTATTCCATATTCATCTTTCCCTACACTTTTCTGTACTAACTTATACTAAAAATAATAGTATATATAGGATTACTATCCCATTACAAAATACTCATAATATTGAATTGAAAAGATACCAAGAGCATCAGCAGTTTATTGCTGATGCTCTTTAAGTTAAATAATATTATGAATTATAATTATCTGAATGCAACTGCTAGTTAACTTAATAAATAACTATACATTTAGAAAACACTATTCAATCTTAATTTTCTGATTTATTCATCATGTTTGAGGTGTATAAAAGAGTAATGAACAATAAATAACTTCATTCTCATTTTGATAAAAACCAATTCCACAATATTCAAAATTTTGATTTAATATATTTTCACAATGATACTTAGAATTCATCCATGCATTCACCATATCGCTAGCGTCCTCGTACCCAAATGCTAAATTCTCTCCAACACAGCTATATTGAATTTTGTAATCTTGAAACAAAGACGAACAACTCCAACCATTAGGACGCATATGAGAGAATAAAACGCTTGATTCATATGCCCGAATGTTAGATAACAGCGTAATCTCTTCTGAAACCATTAAAGGCGCTAATCCAACGTTAGCTCTTTCAATATTGAGTAGCTCTAAAACTTCATTAGATAAGGTTTCTACTGACTGCGCTTCCTCAGTAACTACAATCGATTCACAAGATGTATCTAAGTTGGGTCGGTGCTCTTGTTCCCACCCTGCAAATACAACAGATATATTGCCCAAACCAAAAAGGATCAAACAAAAAATAGTAGTAACTTGTAAGACATTTTTTCTAATCATCTTTTCATCAACTCCCTGAAAGTATTTAGATATCATACTTTTTCATGAATAAAACAAAAAGAGTTTCATTTGGTATACCAAACAAAACTCATTCTCTCAGAAATGACGAGATAAGTTTGGTAGCTCGGCTGTCATAGTGTTCACACCTTAAACCCGTGGCTTTGCGTCCTCACCTTTCGGAAAGTTTGCTATTATCATCTTATCATGAATATTCAGTTGTAATATCTATTTATATTCTACACCTATATCTATAAATTGACAATAGTAATATTTTTTTATTATCCAATAATTTCATTTTGCAGGTATTCTTCTATTGGAATTTCATTAATTTCGGTAAGACGGGCTCTGACTATCAGCCTATGTGATGAAATGACATAAGGCGTGCATGTAATCAGTGTAAGCACATGTGTTTCTCCCTCTATCTCAGAAAGAACCCACGTTTCCTCAGGTAACACTTCAAACGAATCGTAAACCAAATAGTTGAATGAATTTTCTTCGTCATAAAGGACTATCTTATCACCTGTTTGAATCTTATCTAAATATCGAAACGCTTTCGAACGATGCCCTGCAATAACGCAATTTCCATTAGAGCCGATTTTTGCAGTTTCTATAACATGTCCTACACCATAATTCATTTCCTGCTTTGTTCCTTCTAAAATATGCTGGGACACTTCAAGTTTAGGAATTTTAATAATTCCTAAACTGACAAAATTAGATAACGCAGTATCATGAGTTTCTTCTCCAGGTAAAACTGAGTTTTCAGTGAACTCTACTTCCTCTTGTTCTAAAGTATTAGAATTTTCATCTTTCGAAATTTGGCTTTGATTTGACGCATTATCAGTAACTAATATGATTGGTTTAGGGTCTGGCAACGTGGATGCATCCTCTGATGCTCCAAAAATCGTGCTCCAAGGATAGCTTTGCACTTCCATTATCAGTGCTATTGCAACTAATACTATCCCCGTCAAAATGATAAAGTGAGATAATTTTTTTCTTGTCTGCCAGCTTTTTCGCATATGCACACTCCAATATACACCACAATTGTTTGATTGGAATCGTAACATATAAAAAGTCTTAATTCAACTATAAGTTATGATATAAGCAGTATTTCTAGGTAATATATATATTATATTGTATTAGATGTGAAATTATGATAAACTTTACCAAAATATAAAAAAGATGTGGAAGGAGAATAATGAATGTTTAAAAGAAAATCCCTTTCTTTCGTTCTATTATTTTTGTTTGTCTTGCAGCTATTTCCCATAAACTTTGCATTTGCAGTTGACAATGGAGTCGAAGATATTACTGGTAAATCTGAGTATTTAACCATACATGGAAGTGACTATATGCCACAGGATCGTGCATCGTCATTTGAAATAACAGCGGCAGATGGTGTAACGGTCATTTCACCTAATCCTGATGGAAGCTATTCTAATATTCCTGCTGGTGCAAAAGTACAGTTAGATTTTGTTTTCAGTCTTTCTGATGGAGATGAAAACAACCTGTACACATATACTGGCGATGAATATTTCACAGCTACATTGCCAAGTGGTGTTTCTTTTAATTTGACATCTGGCAAAATCGTTGCTGAAGATACAACAAATGGTTTGTATGAATTAGCCGAATTTAACATCCAGGAAAACACGTTAATGATATCGTTAACGAATGATTCCGAAGATACTACCAATAAAGGTGGTGCTGCAAATCCTATGCACCTTGATAAATGGGGAAAACTACATATTGAAGGTGAATTTGAACCTCTTAACGCAGGAGATTCAACTGATACTTCAATCACTTTTGGAAGCGAAGAAATTATCATTCATCGCCAACCCTTACCCATGAAAAGCACACTAGAAAAAGTGGGTACTTTTGACGCGTCTAGCAATTGTATTACCTGGCAAGTAACAATAACTCCCCCCGCAGGTGACCCAAACTTAGCTTATGATACTTACTCAGTTATTGACGCATTTGATAGCAATCAAACATATGTCTCTGACTCATTTTCACTTGGCTCAGTTTCCATTAATGATTCTGATGCCAATTTGACAATTGATGAAAGCAGCAGAACAATCACATACGTTTTCCCTGATACAGACCCAGATACAACTGGCATCCAAACTATTACGTATCAAACTGAACCTACCACATTTGCTGATGAAACAGGATCCCCTACTTTTTCAACCTTTGAAAACACCGTTAATCTACAAAGAAATGGTGAAACAATTGCAGACCCAGTAACTGCTGCAGTTCAGTTAGACTGGATTAACAAAACAGGTATTATGTCTACTACAGCTGATGACAGCACAATTGTAAAATGGACAATTAATATTACGATTCCAGGGGAAGCTGGAAAAACAATTGACAACGCCAAGATTATTGACATAATTAACTCCAACCTTGAGCTACTAAATGACAATGATCATCCAATTTCCATGACACAAGGAAATGCTTCAACCAACGTTACCGAAGGTGCTGCTCCCGGAAACTATACTTATGAAGATAATGAATTCATTTATACTTTTCCTCTTGATGCAAAACCAACTGCTGGTACAAACTCAACTTTAACTTTTTATACAAAGGTTAAAGACACAATGAAAGATGACTATCTCAATGATAACGGAAAAATTGCATTTGACAACAACGCAAAACTTACTTGGTCTGAAATCACTGTTATCACAAAAGCACCTTCACATTCTGCAACAGTTGGCAATGGTATACCTGCAGGTGGTCTTTTATCTAAGGCTGCTTTAGGTGGAAGCCCAAATTATACTTATGTTGATAAAGATATCATTGAATGGAGAATTACAGTCAATCGCAATCAAATTGCAATGATACAACCTGAAATTACAGATACAATTGCTCCAAACCAAATGTTGTTAATTGATGATACCCATCCATTCACTGCTACAAAGAATGGCGATCCAACTCCAACTGTTACACTAACATCCACAGACTCTTCTCACGGATTTGTTTATGATGCAACTACAGACCCTAATGAATTTTCATTTTTTATTTCTGATGCATTACACCTTGATGGCATCATCCAAGATACCATCTATATTAATTACTATACTAAAATTGTTGACCATTCTTCCCTCTATACAAATGGTAACATCAATTTTAATAATACTGTACTTTTAACTAGATTGGGAGAAACAGACATTCCTTATAATGGTGTCAAAGCATTGAATAGCCAAATGCTTCAGAAGAGTGTTATCACCAATTATGACTATGTCAACCACATACTACAATGGAAAATTGAAGTCAATCGCAACAAACTACCACTTAACAACGCTGTTCTAACTGATACCTTACCAGATGGTATGCATCTATTCATAGACGACACTCATCCATTTGAAATAACGCCAAATATTGGCGGTGACACTGGTTCACATACTGCCATTACAGAAGCAGATACATTTACATTAACTCTGCCTACTACCACTTCAGATCAATATACGATTAAGTTTTGGGCAAAATTAACTGACAATACTTTAAAAACCCAATGGAATGGAACAAAAAACTTTAAAAATATCGCATCACTTACAGCAGATGAAATAAATAACCCTATTTCTCATTCCTACACTGCTAAAATTAAAAATCCAATCATTTCCAAAACATATTCATATACGAATAATAGTGATACAATTCATTGGTCTGCGGTCATCAACCCAGCTCAAATGTCCTTAACCAATGCTGTTATTACAGATGTGCTGCATGCTGACTTAAAGCTTGAAGATAATACTGTGAAACTATATACAATAACGATTGATTCTAGCTCAGGACAATACGATACAAGCGCTGCAAAGGTTTTGGTTGATTCTAGCGACTATTCTGCAACCTATGAAAATAACACCTTAGAAATCGCTTTACCTCAAAACACTAATAAGGCATACTTACTCGAATTTTCCACTATCATACTTGTCGACGATATTAACCTTTCCAATCAAATTGAACTCACTGGTGGTCTATCAGATCCTGCCGGAACAAATACATCAGACAGTGTATCAGTTACCGATTTATATTCACAAGGTGGCAGTGGTTCAAATTCGCTCACTGTTCACAAAACAGACAAAGAAGGAAATCCACTTCAAGGCGCAACATTTCGTTTGGTTAACTCAAATATGCAGCCAATTAGAAGAGACAACAACGAAATTTCTCAAACCACTGACGCCAATGGAAATGCAACATTTACAAACTTGCCTTCTTGGGTCTTCTACGTGGAAGAGACTACTCCATCCGAAGGATATTTATTAGATAGCGATCCTTTTTATGGCGGAACACGCCTGAATGGAGCCGAAACGATTACGGTAGAAAACTGTCTCGCATTGACAAACGTTTCTTTTGATAAAACAGGAGCAGACGGTGCACTTATTTCTGGTGGTACCTTCACATTGACTGGTAAAGACTATAAAAATGACAATGTTTCCATGACTGCCAGCGCAGTAAATGGCAAAGTTCAGTTTATTGATGTGCCTCCAAACAAGTCAGGAGAACCTTATATTATCCAAGAAACTGTCGCACCCTTAGGACACGAAACAACCAGCCAACAAATTTCAGCAACAGTTGTATATAATGATGACAAAACTGGCCTTGATGTAAACTTGAGCGATACTGATCTAGAAAACATTCCACATAAAACTACTGTTTCTTTTAGTAAATTGGGCATTAACGGCCAACTGCTAACTGGTGGGTCATTTAAACTTACTGGCACTGATTATCTTAACAATGCTATTACAAAAACTACAGTAGCAGTGAATGGACAAGTAAGCTTTGAAGATATTCCTATTGGGAATTATTCAATAACAGAAGAAGACTCACCAGTAGGTTATTTAATGCCTGTTGATCAAACTATACTTACTGTAACTGTCCAATATAACAACGATAACTCTGGATTAGAAGTAAAGATTTATAATACAGATCAAGACCCTTTTGAAGTAGCATCCTATACTAATACAAAAGCGCTTGGTCAAGTTTCATTTACTAAAATGGACGAAGCAACCAATGCTCATCTTTCAGGTGGGTCTTTCAATTTAACTGGAATAGATTATGAAGGCAATCCAATTGACATGACTGCAGAAAGCATTGGTGGCACAGTAACTTTTACCGACATCCCTCTAAACAACGAAGGCGGATTTTATACCATCAAAGAACTCAGAGCGCCTTCTGGATATCTAACCACCAATAAAAAACTAACTGCAACAGTAACTTACGATGGAGCAGACAAAACAAAAGTCAAATCTACCATTTCTAATGACTCTTTAACCAATGAGAGAAAGTCAGATAGACTAGATTATGCCGAAATCTCAGTGATAAAAACGAATGAAGATGGCGCAAGACTGCAAGGCGCTGAATTTACACTTTATGATAGTTCAAATGAAATCATTGCTACAGCAATTTCGAATCAAGACGGAGTTGCGTACTTTGGAAGTATTGTAGAAGCATCAAACTATACTATCAAAGAAACAAAAGCCCCTCAAGGTTACGATATAAATAATGAAAGCATTGACTTCTCTATCTACACCGCACATGCAAAGTCATTTACAATCGTAAACAAAAAAAGTGAAGCAAAGCCAGGTTTAATTCGTATCATCAAATTAAGCCAAGATGGAGAAGTGTTGGCAGGAGCAGAATTTTCGCTTTATACTGAAGATGGCGAAGAAGTGGAAACTGTAATCACGCAAGATGATGGCACAGCGCTGTTCAAAAATGTTATTCCTGGCTTATATACACTAGAAGAAACGCGTCCTCCAAGTGGATACATCCTCAACTCAGACATAGTGAGTGTTCAAATTCTCGATGGCGATACTATCGAACTCACATTCACAAACAATAAAATGGTTGAAATTGACCCTATTGATCCAGAGAACGAAAATGTTCCCTCTTCCCCAACAGATTCTTCTCTTCTCACTGATGAACTACAAATTTTAAAGATTAATCAATCAGGAGCACCGTTAGAAGGCGCAGAGTTTACACTTTATAACACAGATAATGAAATAATTACAACCTCAAAAACTGACACCAACGGAATTGTTCTGTTCAAAGATATAGCACCTGGAACATATTATGTAAAGGAAACTATAGCACCCAATGGCTATATAGTCTTTGATGAACCGTTGGAAATTCAAATTGGAACTGATGGAATACTACATTCTTACACCTTAAGAAATACAACAAATGAAGCAGATGTAGCAGGATGGAGTGACACCAATGATGGTACACTTCCCAAAACAGGAGGCATATCACCCTCGTTCTTTATTCTTTTCACAGGCTTTGGCTGTATTCTTGTGGGCATCTTATTAGCTAATGCCCGGTACGAACCAAAACGTTTAAAAAACAAACATTAAATGCTCATGTACTCTTCAATATACTCAAGCAAAAGCAACTCAACTCTCTGAAGTTTTTCAGTTTTTAATAATCGCACCATATCTAATTATGATGTTCAGTTATGTGCATGGAAGCGTTGCGATTTTAAAATTAAGGAGCTTCTGGTATTTTCCAGAAGCTCCTTTTCTGTTTGGTTTTTGACGACATAATGTTTGTTATTATAACAAAACTAATAAAAAAGCTATAAAGTTTCTTTTGGTAATCTATACCAATAATTAGTCTTAATTTTTCTTCATCTTTTATCGTCTAGAAAAAATACAACGATTACTTCTTAATAAATAGTTGAGAATTACCTTAAATTTACCCTAAGCTTAAAACTTAGGTTTTTGAATGTCTTTATAGGTAAGGCCCATTTCTTTTAAGACTTTTTCAAAATCTGGCAAGACTCCTATGTTTCCATCTCTATGAGGAGGAAGCTGATAAATATCATGTCCCGGATACTCGTTACCCTCAACGATTACTGGTCCTTTTGGAGTAAGTCCAATATCCCAACCGACCATTCCAACTTCATTACAAACCAAAGCTAGATCTTTTGAAAACTTTAATATGTCATTCCAACTTGGAATTTCAAAACCAACGATTTTAGTTCCTGTTTGAGGATGTATTTCATATAAGTTACCAGGTTTATCTAAAGCAGGAAATTTTATAGCTCCCGTTTTAACATCAATCGGAGCAACCATTCCGCCACTATTGAAATTGTCTACGTGTCTTCCTCCGTTTCCAATTCTTAAATAAGCAGCTAAGATTGTAGCTTTATCTTCGTGAGCTAAAGTAATCATTCTAATTGTGTTAATAGCATCAGGGTATAATTCATTCATTGTTTCGTTTTGCTCTATCACTTCTTCTATCAAAAGTAGTTTCTTTTTAAGTAGATAGTTATATAACTCTTCAGGACTATACTCAGCTATTTTGATTTTTTCAATCCCATCACCATGAGTGCCATTAATAGGTTTACCCATTATATAATCTTTATCTTTAATTAGCTCTCTAAATTCATCATAGTTATCGTCGAGTAGCATCCAATCTCTTCCAAGAAAATCTTTGAATTTTTCGTTAAATAAGTTTTTCTCATAAAATAGATTGAAATATTGGGGGTTGTTAAAATATTTAATAAACACGTTGTTACGGCCTCTAGTTAAAATCGTTTTTCTTTCTTTGCTACTCATCTCATCCATTCTAAATAAATCGTAGTCTGTATATCCGGATTGATGAACAAGCCCGCAGTAGATTACATCTATAATAATTAAAATTCTATTTTTGCCATTGCGTCTATGAATTTTGTTGATATATTTAAAAAATTTACCGTAGTTCATTGATATGATGCGTCCAAATAAATACTTTGCTTTTTTCATGTTTGACCTCGTTTCTATAGTCATAATTATAGCATAATAAAGATAAGATTTAAATAAATCTTATCTTTCCTTCTGCATAAAAGGTTTGTCTTTATTTATTTTATCAAAGAATAACTTTACTTTTAAATGATCGATTTCATTGAGGAATGCTATTGAAGGAATTCTCAACACGTTTGAATTCAAGCTATTTTATGTTTAAAAGTATGCCCATAAGGTAATTCAGTTGCAACAAGTATTACCTATATCAAAACTTCTTTGGGCCTTTAGAACAATTTTAGCTTGAACTATTCGACCAAGTATTCTTCTATAAATTACTGAAATTTTACCACAATTTAATTTTTATAACAATATTTTTAAATTGCTATTTGCTAAAAATGTAAAATTGCTTATCTATAAAACTACAGCTAGTATCTCCTACGGAAATCCCTTCTCCTGTTGGACAATTAAGAGTTTTTACTTTATAATTGAACGCATTGGTAAATATGGTAAGTTTCTCAGTTGCTCAAATTTTCTAAAATGCAGATTTACCAAAAATCCGAATCATAATTTAATTTTTTACTACTCGATATATTTATACTTGAAACCGAATTTAAAAAAATACTAATAGATCGGAGAATACTTTATGAAAAAGTTAACTAGTCTTATGGCTGTTTTAATGCTACTATTTACTTTGACAGCTTGCTCGTCAACAAACCTTACAAATACTAAAATGTATATCCAAGAAGCCGAATTAACAAAGGAAGAAGAATCAATTTTAAACCTTGTTGGTTCTGAAGTAACACCTTATATATTAGATTTTGTAATAGATGATACCGTACAGGCATTGCAAATCAACACTTATGAGCTAGAAAAGAACGAGTGGAAATTAATTGCCGGTGGCGGAGGCAGACAATTAAATGTTACTAAAAGCAGAATAGCTTTAAGCTTTGACAATATTGGATTGGGACTACATACTGCTGTGCAAAATCAAGGCTCAAATAGTTATAAATCAGATCTCAAATTCGACTTTGAGGGGTTCAGTACAACAACAGCGTTTTTAAGTGATAAAGCCATAATTGAATATGAAAAAGAAATACCTTTGGTAATTCAAATTCATACAACAAAAAATGAAATAGCATCGCTTTCACCAGAGTATGGCTTTTATGAACCAGAGACTTATGCAGACTTCGGATACGAAAAAGTTTATGCTATTACTTGTCTATTTAGTCAGAAATCAGTAAATGAGTTATCATCCTTATCCAAATAATCTGCTCTATTACAGACAAAAACAGCTCAAAGGTATGACTTCGCCTAATTTCATATTAATAGTATAAGAGCATCAGCCACAATAAATGGCTGATGCTCTTCATTTTTATATTATTTCAAAGCATTGGTTCTTTTTCTTTCGATAATCTAAAAAAAACTTCACCATTCAATTTTAAGTGTTACATGAGAGTTATATATGTCAAAATCACTTATTTTCAACAGCATCTATCTGACTTTCTTCACAACACAATAGCACTACTACGCTAAATTAAAATATGATTTATCTATTTGCGTAATTTACTTTTCTCATTAGGACACTTTCCACACTATTTTTTCATCTTTTCTACTCTTACTCAAAAACTTAGTAAATGATACGGTGTCACTTCATTAATAAGTCCAACAAGTTAGTAACTAAATCTGTCCTTAGAGATACAGAATTTTCAACTTTTCTTTAATCAACCAGATTTAACAGATACCCATACCCATCACGTTCCATCTCCTCTTTAGGAATGAAACGCAGAGATGCGCTGTTGATGCAGTAACGCAGTCCGCCTAGTTCTTTCTGTCCATCTTGAAAGACATGTCCCAAATGAGCATCTCCAGAACGGCTTCTCACCTCTGTACGAATCATGCCGTGAGACTGATCGGACTTCTCGCGAATTACATTCGGGTCAATCGGTTGTGAAAAGCTTGGCCAACCACAGCCCGATTCAAATTTAGCAGTCGAAGAAAACAGTGGTTCTCCTGTGGTAATGTCCACATAAATGCCAGGTTGGAATGTTTCATAATACTCGTTTTGAAACGGTTGCTCAGTAGCGCTTTGTTGAGTCACAGCATACTGCATAGGGGTCAAATTGTATTGAAGACTTTCCGCATTTGGTGCAGGGTAAGCGGTAGGATTCACTAAGGCTTTCGACGCATTTTCAAACTGTCTTTGCGCAATATGGCAATAGCCTCCTGGGTTTTTGTGTAAATACATTTGATGATATTCTTCAGCAACGCTAAACTGAGAAAGGGGCAATACTTCGATAGCTAATGGCTCCTGATAGCGCCTTTGCAGCTTGAGTAAAGAGTTCTCAATTATCGGTCGGTCTTCCTCATCGACGTAGTAAATTCCGGTTCGGTATTGCGTCCCTGTATCTCCGCCCTGACGGTTGATTGAAACAGGGTCTATAGCTTCAAAATATAGATTCAAAAGGAATGCAAGAGACACGATTTCAGCATCATAGATGACATGTACTGTTTCCGCATGTCCTGTGTTTTGATAGCAAACCTCTTCATAAGTGGGATTCTCGGTGGCTCCATTTGCATAGCCTACACGGGTTGACAAAACCCCATGAATAGAGGCAAGATAATGTTCCATTCCCCAAAAGCAACCACCCGCCAAATAGATTTCTGACATATTGCCACCTCCATAATTCTTTTCTGCTCTCACTAATTCTATTATGATACCTATTATCTTACTTCGGAAAAGCTTTTATAAATCAAATAACCCAAAGATTTTTTAGTAGGTAATTTCGTCCTTACACAGACAAACACAAGGAAAATACTGATTATTAGCTTATATTTGCCTAACTAACCTTTATAGTAGTTTAATTCAATACTTAAATTATACCACAAATACAGTATTCTAAAAACTTTCACCGCCAAATGAAAGGAATTTTTAGATTTTTCAGAACCTCCTTCAAGTGAGAATGTAATTAACCGTTTTGTTTTCTAATTTGAATTACAAGTCTAAATATCTATGCATGAAACTACATACAAAACATACACAGTCTCATTTTTCACCAGCAACTATCCATCATTCTCCGTTTAGCTTTGTGACACTTTTATGACACTTTTGTGTCAACTCTATGGTAAATTTTCTCTTTCATATCTGTTAATCTATCAGTACAGTAAGGTTTAACCTTACAATACATGCTTAACAGCAAAAGGAGATTTATTATGAACAATATAAAACGCCTAGGAGTCGTAGCACTTTCTTTAGCAATGACATCAACCATCGCAATTTCAGCATTCGCAACAAATACAGAGCAAGCCAATACCAAGAATAACGCAACCCAAAATAGCACTGTTCAAATCACCTGTTCTACTTCTGATGTTTGCACAGCAGAAGAATGGACAGCTGATGACTACTTAAACTACGTCAAAGACCTCAACGTTCTCACTGAAGATGAATTCAAAACCTTCTCTCAAACGGAAAAAGAAATCGACAAACTATTGGCTTCCATTGAACCTCTATTTGAAAAAGAAACTTTAACAGAAGCGGACGAAAAACAAATCAATACCGTTTACGAAAAAATAGAGTCTATGACTGAAGACATGGACGAAATCTACAACAAAATTAGCGATGCTGACCTATTCGAAGTTGATGACTACTTGAACTACATCAAAGACCTCAATATTCTCACTGAAGATGAATTTAAAACCTTCTCTCAAACGGAAAAGGAAATCGATAAACTGTTTGCTTCCCTTGAACCACTATTCGAAAAAGAAACTTTAACAGAAGCGGAAGAAAAACAAATTGATGCCGTCTACGAAAAAGTAGATTCCTTGACAGAAGACATGGAGAAAATCTACAACAAAATCAGCGGCGTTGATCTACTCCAAGATGAATTTAATTTTGATGAAGATGACACCATCTTTGAAGAATGGACTCTTGATGACTATTTAAATAGCGTCAAAGACCTCGACGTTCTCACTGAAAACGAATTCCAAACCTTCTCTCAAACAGAAAAAGAAATTGACAAACTATTTGCCTCCCTTGAACCTCTATTCGAAAAAGAAACTTTAACAGAAGCGGACGAAAAACAAATTGATGCCATCTACGAAAAAGTGGAATCCATGACGGAAGACATGGACGAAATCTACAACAAAATCAGCAGTGTAGATCTATTCGAAGATGAATTTGATTTTGACGAAGATGGTATCTACTTTGAAGAATGCACTCTTGATGAGTACTTGAACTACGTCAAAAACCTCAACGTTCTCACCGAAGATGAGTTCCAATCTCTATCCAATGTTGAAAAACAAATCGAAACCCTATATAATTCAATGGATAATATTTTCGAGAAAGATAACCTAACGGAAGCAGACGAAAAACAACTAGAATCCATTGAAACAAAAGTAACCGAGCTAACCAATGAAATTTCTGCAATCTATGAAAAAATTAATGAAGCAGAACTAGCAACCTTTGACATTGAAGATTAACATACCCTGAAAACGAATTCTAAATTTCATTAGCTATACCAAGCAAAGACCATCTTAGCTTAGCCAAATCAATGAAAGGAAATAGAGGACATCTTTTGATGTCCTCTTAAAGTGATACTATGCATGATTTAATCTATCTCGCCGATGACGAAGAAAGCATTCGAAACCTTGTAAAAATGTTTTTGGAAAGCGAAGGGTACTCGGTGAACACTTTTGAAACTGGGGATGCACTTGCGGAAGCCTTTGCAAAAAAACCTGCTGATTTGGTAATTCTAGATATCATGATGCCAGGCACAGATGGTCTTACTCTCTGCAACACACTGCGCAACATATCATCTGTTCCAATCATTCTGCTCACTGCAAAAGATAGCGACACAGATTACATAGCAGGCATAACTTTGGGCAGTGATGATTATATGACTAAGCCCTTTCGCCCGACCATATTGACCATGCGAGTCAAAGCTTTGCTGCGTCGCACACAACTCTTGCAAACCCAAAAAGAATCAACTGACCTAATTTGTGGCAACCTTCTCTTATCTAAAAAGAAACACTGCATCTATTGTAATGAGATTGCAACCGATTTCACTGCCACAGAATTTTCCTGTTTATCCTATCTCATGCATCACTTCAGCGAAGCAGTGTCAAGAGAGCAACTCCTAAGCGCTGTTTGGGGATACGATAACACAGTGGAAACACGAGTTACCGATGAAACCATTCGACGCATTCGAAAAAAACTGCAACATGTGAATAGTAGTGTAATCATCTCGAACAAATGGGGCTATGGCTACATATTGCAGGAGGATAGACCATGAAATCAATTCAAAAAAGACATCGAATTGCCTTTCAATCTATTTTACTTGCATTCATGATAGGCTTAACTTTTCTCGTCGCAATGAACATCGGTATCAAGTATTATATTGCACAACAATCAGAAATCGCACTGACCAACTATATGGAAGGTATCCAGTTCGTCAATCAATTAGAAGAAATCACTCCTGATAATGCGTATAATACCATTGAAGAAGACACGTACGATCAATCAATTTTCTCCGTATATGAAATACCAACCAATATTTCGGATTATTACGATTATTCAGAGTATTTTACTGACACCTTTTATTTCAACTCTATCGAACTTGAATTATCAAATTATATAAACGAAAACAAAGACCAATTAGAATTATTTACAATAGATAGCCAGAAATTTAGCGGAAATGAAATATACTTTTCTTTGATTTTCTTCACTTTTTCAGATGGCTATGATACTTATATAGATGAATATATCCTTTATGTAGATACTTCCCCTGTCTACAACATCTCAGAAATTTTAAACATATTTTTTGTAATTGTAATGATTATTTCAATAATCGGTGCCAGCTATTTTGGTATCAAAACAGGAAAATCTATGGAAAATTCAGAAGAAAAACTCAGACGATTTTTTTCTAACGCCTCTCACGAACTAAAAACTCCCCTCATGTCCATACAAGGATATGCCGAAGGGATTCAAAAGGGCATTCTACCAGACACCAAAGAAGCCTCAAATATTATTTTAGAGCAAAGCGAACGCATGGAAGATCTTGTAGAAGAACTACTTCTTCTTTCAAGACTGGAAAGTGGACAACTCAAACTTTCATCATTAGACATTGATTTGTGTGAGCTCTTAGACAGCGTCATTGCGATCAATGCATCAAATACCAAACAAAAGAACATTGCCGTTACCATTGATTTTCCGAAAAATTCGCCTCATATTTTAGGTGATGAGCAACAACTTTTCAAAGCATTCAATAGTGTATTTTCTAATTCTGTCAAATTCACGAGTAACGCAATTACTGTTTCTCTTTCTTCTCAAGCAAACAATGCCTATGTTGTAATATCAGACAATGGAAATGGTATTGCAGAAAACGATATGCCACACATTTTTGAACGTTTTTATTACGGCGCACAAGGCAGTTCAGGTATTGGTCTCTCACTCGCCCAAGAAATTATTCACATGCACAAAGGTAGTATCCTCGCCAAAAACAACAATGGTGCAGAGTTCACTATCATTCTCCCTTTGAAATAATACCCAGACAAAAATTCAAGCCTATTAACACATGATGATAGCTGACTTATCCTTTTTCTCCATTCAAACTAACCGACATAGGTTTCGGCTTAAATTGATTTCCTATTCGATAACTAAATTCTTTATAATATGCTGATATTTTGACTGCATACGCATTAGAAATTATGAACTGAACTCAAAGATTAGCCACTTTTTGATACCAGAATCAGTTCAAAATATTCTATATTACAGCTATAACAAATAAAAGGTGTACTTATTTACTGATAAGTACACCTTTTTATATTAAACTTATATATCACTCTTTATCATATTAATACCGGCTAATGTATCTACACTAATTTTAAATTATTCGAAGTTTCCAGTAGCTTTAAACGCCTTCATGATAGCACATTATATAAGAGTTACTCCTGTTAACGCAATGAGTATCCTATAAATACTATTCACAATTTTCAAACTATCGCCTTTAGGTACCAGAAGTATGTGACACTAGTCATTTGATTTTTTCACCTCTTCACTAGTGTCACTGAACTTAAAATCTTAACCTCGTGTTTTTTGAAGAAAGCATCCATTGCATCTACCGCTGCTTTGACGTCATTTTCAATATCATACAGACTGACATGGGTAGCACCAGATATCACAACGAGTTCTTTTGGCTCAGAACAAGCTTCATAAAATCGCTGTGTCAACGGACCAGTATGCAGTGGATTTTCCTCTTCCCCTTCTTTCGGAAATGCTTTTTCACCGACAATTCCAATATAAGGCGTATATAAGTATGGTGCATAATGGATTGCGTCCGTCATTGGTGCATCTTCCATCAATGTCATCACAGTCATATGCGTATAATTTGCAAATCTTAAAGCACCTGCTCTATCCGTCATATAATAATCATAACCTTCATTACCTTCTTGCAGTGCAGGATTTTTTTGAGTCTCTTCCATTCCCAGTGCATCATAGTATTGCGTAACACCAGTTTCATATTCTCTTTGACGAGCAGCATTCGCCATATCAAAAATCGGCAATATCATTTCTTTTGGCATTGATTCAAAATAACTTGTATAGTTACTCATCATGCCACTGACTGTTGAGACAGCTTTTATTCGCTTATCCGTTGTGGCAACCAATGGCATATATCCACCACTTGCACAACCTCCTAGACCAAACAAACGGTCTTTATCTACAAACTCCAATGTACTTAAATAACTTACGGCATCTCTAATGCCTTCTGCTTTCCATTCAAACTTCTCATTGTTTCGTTTTTCACCTTCACTGTCACCATAACCGATATGATCAAATGATAAGAAAACATATCCTCTTGACGACATTTCTCTTCCATAATCTGAGCCCATTTGCTCTTTGATTTGATTAAATGGTCCTGAAAAAACAACTGTTGGATACTTCTTCGTTAAATCAAAATCTTTTGGAGTAAATAGTAACCCTGCTAATTGCACGTTTCCACTTCTAAATGATACTTTGTTCATACCTGCTATCATTTCACTTGCTTTTGTATTTTTTGAATTCATGTTCATATTATTCTCCTTAACAATGATTGAATATTTTACTCGACCAGAGCGAATACTATTTGACACACCATCGAGTAAGCTATCGCATACATAAAAGAGTTTAACTCTATTTTCTCTCTTTAAATCAATTGTTTTAACTGTCAAAAACCATTATATTAAGAGTATCGCTCTGTTTGTTGTAATATTACTCTCTATTTTTAAGTTTGTCAAGTCAATATATTAAGATTTGACTTATTATTTAAAAAATACTATACTAAATACAGAGTAACACTCTCAGAAAGGGATTCAGTATGAGTAGCAGAAGTAAAATCAAAGAATCATGTCTTGATTTATTTATACAAAATGGCGTAGAAGGAACATCCACCAAGATGATTCTAAATGCATCTGGTGTATCTAATGGTGGTCTTTTTCATCATTTCTCATCAAAAGACGAAATTGTAAAAGAAATTTACTATGACATTAAAGAGGAAATGAGAATATATTTGCAATCTAAACTAGATGTCAATCTAGCTACTCGTCCCTTTTTACTTACTTATTGGACAGAAGTCATTCATTGGGGTATGGAAAACAAGAGAAAAAAATTGTACTTAGAAATGTACAGCAAATCTGCAACAATCAGAAATTGCACAAACTCTTCTATATCAGAGAAATTTCTTTTTATCACAGAACGTGTTGAAAAAGCCATACAAAATAAAGAAATCGTTTCACATAATTTACTGTATTTCTTATATCACTTTACTGCTTCTACAGATGCTGTAATCAATTATTTAAACGACTATCCTGAGCATAACTCTAGTAAATTTTTAGAACAACAATTTACTCAGTATTGGCGTTCTGTAGTCAATTTTTAATTATTATAATCAACAATCTTTGGTAATGATAAAACACTGTAAACCATTCATTTTTTTCAAACTGATGAAGACTACACCCCTCACCTAAAAAAATGATATTCATCTAAAAATGACACTTTAAAACCGCTCACTCCTACCTATAGGAATGAGCGGTTTCTTTCATTTGTGATAACAAAAATCTATGACTCAAACTAATATTATAGATTGATTACATTGGTTACTTCCATATAAATTGCAGAAAACAAATTTTTAATGCGTGTAAAAATTCCGACATCTTCCGAAACATCATTGTCTAAACGCTGAAGTTCCTTTTCTTGTTCTTCAATATTTATTTCTGTAGTTCTCATAACGATTTGAAGTGTGTTGGGTTCTGAATTCTGTTCTGAAGTAAATGATACTTTCTTCGCATCAGGATCCATATTAAATATAAAGCTCAAATCATCATCAAGTTCATCACTCTGTCTGTCAAGTTCATTCTTTATCACAGAACCTGCATCACGAATAGAATCAGCGCGATTAACAATTTTTTGTGTTTCATCCAGTAAAGATATCCCATTGTCAATCAGTTCTTCACTTCCTAAATCTATATCACTACGACTATTATTCATGACTTGGTGAAAACTTGATAACGTATTTGTTGTGCTAGTCAATGCGTCCACAGTAGTCGTCAACAATGTCTCAGTATCATCCATCATTGCATTAATTGACTGTTCGTTATCTGTAAATAACTGAATCAATGCCGTGATGTTGTCAGTTAAATCGGCACCATTATCAATGATTTTTCCAGAAGTTTTTCCCAAAGAATTCATGTCATGAGCGCTCTCGTTTCCAAGCGTCAATCCCTCATCCAATATATCCGTTGTGTTACCTAAAACCGTCAGAAGGTCCTCCATTGTTTCCGCATTCTCTTGGCCATTTTTCATTATATCAGGCATTGCACCTGTAATCGTTGTAAGCTGCTCCATTAGATTTTCAAAACTAATAAGAACAGGACTCATCGCTCCTGCCATCATAACCAATTCTTGACTCGCTGCATCTTCTGAAATGGAAGACAGTTGTTCTTCCAGAGTTCCTATATTTGTTCCTAAATTATTTAATCTTTTCTTTAATGTCGTCATTTCTGAGCTCATATTTTTTAATATGAACTCTAAGCCATTTACGTGTTTTCTGAAAGATTTTCTCACTTCATCAAGATCAGCTAAGTTATCTTGTGCGTCATCAATCACATCTTCTAATTGATTCATATCTTCGGTGATGTTTTCAATTTCTTTCGCCAAATCTTCTAAATACAGTTTGAGTTTAGACATATTGTCATTGATTAAATTCAATTCTTCTAAAGCAGAATTCACGTCTTCTTTTACTTTTGTTATATGCGCAGATGCGGTATTCAAAGACTCTACCATTTTCTTTATGTTGCTCAGAGATTCATCCGTCATTTCATGTAGATTGTCAGATGAAGCACTGATTGTGCTTCTGGCAGTCTCAAAATTTTGAAGTGCTCCACTCAATCCTGAGATTTCATCTTTCATTCCAGAGGTATCGGCTAACGTTGCATCTAGACTATCATATAAGGCATCTACAGCTGTTTTGATGTTATCTTTACTTTCTTTAAAATCTTGCAAAACATCTAACACCTCTAGCGTAATCGGTTGCATAATCATCTGAATGCCCATACATTCAAATTTATCGGAAACCACCTCAAATGTTAAATCAAAATCAGTATCGGGAAGGACTATATACCCTGCTAGTTGCATTCCTCCAATGGTTTGTAATACACCGCCTTCTACTTCCACTTTTTTTGTATGCTTTTCATCGGGCAGGAAAATAACTTCTAATAACATGTTGTTTTTTATGTATTCGGTTGTTTTATCATTGGGATGTCCTACCACATGGATTTCAACCAATCCATGTGCTCCAGCTAAAGTTGCAGGGTCTGCTGGTAGTCCATTGAGTTTGTAATCAATATTAATATCCCAAGGAATAATATCTGCCGTGTCTTGAGGAACACATTCATAATATAAGCGGTCTAATTCCTTCGGAATATCCCATGTTAAAGTATTATCTTGCATTACATAGTCAAAATTACCACTCATATTATTCACTGATTTATATTTTCCATAATCAGTATAAAGCAGTCCATTTGGCGCGAGCGGGGAAATGCATTTTACTATGCTCATCGTGTCAAGCTTTCCATAATAATCGAGATTGACATATGCTGTTTCATCAAGCAAATATGAAAATTCATTGTTCATGTATTCATTATTGTTTGTATTGTCTTGTTCACTCTCAAGCAATGATGATGCATCTCCAGCATAAACCATCGCAGGCGATGTAATTCCCAAAAGAAGCAAAGCCACCAAAATGAAACTTGTGATCTGTTTTCCTTTTCTCATAACTTACCTCCCTTTGAGTTTTAAATATTTTTTTTGTAAACACAATCCTTTTTTATTATATGCCTTCTTAATGGTTTGTTTTATTTCTTCAATAATTTCTGCTTCTTTTAATATCCAATGATCAAACATCGTTAGTAAAGCTGGCATTAAAATTAAAACAAACAACATACTCAATATACCGCCTAAACCTATCAGTCCCCCCAAATCCTTTAAAACAGAAACAGTCGTAATAAATTTGACGGTATATCCTACGAAGAACATAATTAAACCTGATGTCAAAACAGTAGGAATACATGTTTGAATGGTTTCTATTGCTGCGGTCTTTTTGTCTTGTTCTTTTCTCTTATTGAAATATGTATTGCATAATAAGATTGCATAGTCTACTGTGGCACCAAGCTGCACACAAGTAACCATAATCATGCCCAAATACATAATACTCTCACCAGTGAAATACGGCGTTGCCATATTGAAAATAATCGCAGATTCAATTGGAATGAGTGCAATGACTGCAAGTAATATTGATTGAAAGCTAATTGCCATTACAAGCAATATACCCAAAATAGATAACTGGTTGATTTTTGGATAGTCTTCTGTTAACACTTTTTCCATGTCCATCGTGGTCGGAATACCTCCAACAATATAAGCGTCTTCTGGATAATAGACTTGTAGCATTTCTTCAATTTCGTAAATTGCAGCATACTCATTTTCCCCTTCTGATTTTCCAGTTGCTACATACATAATAATCCGAAAATACTCGTCACTGTGCATTTGACTGGATATGCTTTTGGGTAGCGCAGATACCGGAACTCCTTCTGGAAGCATACCAGCCAAGGATGTAACACTCTTAACATAAGGCAATGTTTCTAATTCATCCGATAGTTGTCTCTCCGTTACAAGATCTGATTTTGGAGCGATAATCGCAAGCATGCTAGAGGATCCAAATTTCGACTGAATTGCTTTTTCATTTTCATAATATTTTGATCCTTCACTGGACGCTATGGAGTCCATTCCGAATGTAAATGGCATAATATTTTGAGCAAAATACATAGGTATTATGAGCACTACAATAGCTATAAATGTAATGGATTTTGCACGATACAAAGTGATAGATGTACCCACGAATTTCGGCAAAAATGGACGATGTGACATTTTATCAATCCATTTATAACCTCTTAGTATCAACGCTGGCATAAGCGTAATAATGCAAATCATACAAATAAGGATACCTTTGGCCATGGAGAGTCCTAAATCATATCCAAGCCTTAACTCCATAAAAGATATCACTAAAAAGCCGATAAATGTAGTTAATCCACTGGATAAAATGGATTTTGTAGATTCTCTAAGTGCATGAACCATAGCTTCTGTCGCTTCGTAACCTTTGTTTTTATTTCTTGCAAAAGCATGAAATAAAAATACAGCATAATCCGTTGCCACAGCTAGTTGCAGTATTGCTGATATGGCGAACGTCAGAAACGATACTTCACCAATCAAAATATCACTGCCTTTATTTAGGATGACAGCAATACACATCACACTTAAAAACAAGAATGGTTCTAACCACGAATTTGTCGATATTGAAAGAATTATAATAAGCAATACTACCAGCAAAACCATGATTACACTTACTTCATTAAAAATGGTTTCTTTCAGAAATTTATTTTGCATCGCCTGACCAATGATATATCCTTTATCTCCCACCAAATTTTCTATTTCTGTGAGTGCTTCATCTGTTTCATCAGCAGCATCATCCCCAATAAAGGTGATATCCATCAGTGCACTGTTTTCTCTGTAATACTCATCAATACTGTCAAAATTGATAAAGCTCTCCGCCTGATATATTCCACCTAAATTGTCACACCACATAACAGTGTCAACACCTTCAATCGCTTGAATCTGCTCTTTATAGTTTTTCGCTTCATAAATGCTAACATCGTTTATCATAATCTGTGCTGTACCAGGGAAAGCAAATTCCTCTTTCATTAAGTCAAGTCCTTGCTTTGTGGATGTGGAATCTGGTAGATATTTTGTTAAATCGTAATTGATCTTTACAAACGGGATGCAAATTAAACTCAAAATAATAATAACAACATATATTTTTTCAATTGTATGTCTTTTATCGACAATCATTTGTGCAAAATCAGTTTTTGGCATAGAAAATCGCTTGCCCAGTTTTGATAATCTTAGACTCATATTTCACCTCAATATCTATTTTATTTTGCCTTGACAATCAAACACGCAATTACTATAATGCAAATGTTAGTTATTTTCAATTGCCAATAAAACTATCGATTGTAATTTATCTAACACAATCATAAATAAATGACAATTATTATGAGGGAAAGCGATGAAACAAGAGAAAAAAAACACGGATAAGCGATGTATGAAGACTAGAATTGCAATTCGAACTGCACTAGCAACACTCATTTCTCAAAAAGACATTACTCATATCACAGTAAAGGATATTTCTGATCACGCTTTAATAAGCAGAAATACCTTCTACGCACATTATGATAGTGTCTACACACTAATGGACGAAATTGAAGAAGAAACATTAGCACAATTAATTGAAGTGCTAGAAGAAAACGATTTAGAAACCATACTACTAAACCCCTATATTGTATTTAATAAACTGACTACACTTATTAACGATGATTTTGAATTTTACAAGCATATGGTCAATTCCCCCTTAACAAATAGTTTGTTAGATAAAATTAAAGAAATAGCAAAATTGTATGGAAAGAAACAGGTTTCATCTATCATGCATTTGACTGATGAGTTACTGGACTTGTCCATCGAATACTGCCTTGCAGGCATATTAGGCGTCTATAAATTATGGTTCAATTCAGATCGAACAACCTCTCTTGATGACTTGTCCAAACACTGTACTATCTTAGTGACAAACGGTGTTCTTGGAATAAATACACCACACATCATGAATCAACATGAAAAGCCCTAAGAAAGCATAGACTGCTTTCTTAGGGCTCACTCATTTTCTCTATTGAGTTTTTTAATTGTAAACTGAATGAAATGCGCAATGCAAAAAAGTACGAATTGTTTTGACTATTCATCTGTTCATATGTCCTCAGAATGCAAGGCTATTATTCTGACAACATATATAGAAAAGTCTTCTGCGACATCAATGCCTGCATCCCATACTATTACTCAATTTTTATTTTAAGATACTGAATAAACTATTCATGCTTTTTCAAAAACCTACTATTTTCTATCAGCGTATCCATTTCTTGTTTGGCTTCTGACTGCCACGTTCTCATTTTATCTTTCCATTGATTCAATTCGGTCACTTCTTTAAAGCTATGATAACCCTCACCTAAGAACAACGAAAGAGTTCCTGTAATCGCATCTTTTGTATTCTTATCAAGATTCCGATAATTCTTAGATATCTTCAACAAATTGAGTAAGCCACCCTCGTTCAAATCTGTGAGCGTTCTTTTCTCTTCTATAGATAACACATCAAAGATAACAGTAGCAAATGCTTCTCGCTGCTGTGAATCCATCTTCTCAAGCATTCTTTTTGTTGTCTTATCAATAATCTTAGCAGTATAATCAAGTTCTTCCAAATAAACAAAATCTTCTCCCATGACCTCCCAAGTGAAACCATCATGTTGCTTCAAACCCAATGCTTTTGATTCTATGACTTTGTACTCCACTTCATGTTCAAGCATCAAACCAACCACAGAACCTTTGGGAATTAAGGTCATTATCCGATCCGCCATCTCTTTATATTCTATCGTATTTAATAGTTCGCTCTTAAATCCAGGTCCATCATTATTGTACACTGTATCAATTTTAACTTTCAATTCCTTGGGTAGATGTAAGGATGCAAAAACTGCTAAATTGCCTCCTTTGGAATGTCCTCCTACATAAACTTTTTCATAGCATTGCTCACTAGTAACATCCTTGAGATAGGAAACTGCTTCTAACTGCGCCGGCACGACTTCCATGAAAGACATATTAAAATCTTCTTTCCAACCAACAAGACTATCATCTGTCCCACGAAACGCGACATAAACTGTCTTCTCATTGAGTTTAAACGTTACAGCAGAGAATTGAATTTGCTCTTTCACATCTATCTTATTGATAAAATTTTTAATGATTAAATCTTTAAAACGGATACCATTTCCCACTGCATCAAGTAGTGGTTTGGTTCCTTCATTCAAAAAGATACCTGGATTCATTTTGACTTCAGAATCAATATACCGAGATGAAATGCTCTCCAGTTTTTCCCCTTCAATCGGCAAATCGTCAAAATCTATATACGCTAACCTAGCCAAAATAAGGTTGTCCACTGGGTTGAGCGGTTTATATTCAAGTGACAAATCGCCTCGCCACTTTATGTAATCAAGTATATTTGCCACAATTCTTCCTCCTATTATCTAGCTGTCAACATGAAAACTCATCTATGAAACACATTACACTATGAGAGAAATCATTTAGTTTTTCATATGAAATCCACAGTTGTTTGCAACTTGAAACTAAAATTTAATTGGCAAAATAAATTTTACCACAAATTTAAATTTCTTACTATAGCATTAATTTTAACTGATTCCATCCATTTCTTATTATGAAATGCATTCGAAACGATTCAGTAGTAGTTCAAATTGAAAGAACAGAACATATACAGGCACCATTCTGAATGATTTTCCAAACGGTAAAGGAAAGTTTGAAACCGTAAATTCCGGAGGTGAACCTTGGTATTATGAGGGTGATTTCATGGATGGGCTATTTAATGGTTACTTCTGGTTTTGATAATAATGGTGGTGGTTTCACCAATGTAATCGTGGTAATTGGTAGCATTGTGGAATTGATGTAATTTGCTTCTATCCTATTGTTGACGTAAACAAAGTAGTTTTTTATCATTTAAAAATCTATTATCATAATGTAAATCTGAAAAAAAGAACCCCTCACATCTTAATTGATGCGAGGGGTTCTTCAATTAAAAAGGTGCTCATTTTTTTCTACGTCTAAACAATTGCTCTGATGTTTGCCTTAATTACTACTGATAATTAACCTAAATACGATTCCATTATATAAACAAGTATACATTTCATCTTAGCCATATCCATCCGCTTGCGTTTCTTTACACACCGATTGCATCAGTACTATCTACATAATAAGATCTAACCACACAAAAATGTTTCTTCCTTCGTGTAACCTCTCCAAACTAATAATACGAAAAATAAGAAGCATATAAACTAGTTGCCGCAATTACCGACCAAGTAAAGATAAATAACCAGTATTTACCCGGTTCTTCTTTTCGACTAATTTTATAATAACTCCATACTTCACCCGTGATAATATCATAAACAACCCATAACACCAACAAAACAGATATCACTAACCACATAATAGCCTCCAATATACAACATTGACGTTCTATTCTCTACATTTTAAGCGTCAACTATCTAAATGAATAACGTGTAACCTTCACTGAGTATCAAATATAGTCCACTCGACATCCAAACGAAAACAATAAGCCAAAATAAAAGTGGATTTTCATGTCTACTGATATCTTCTATGATATAGGCATGTCCCGTTTTCAAATCGCCAATGGCCCAAATAAGATACAACACACCAAACAGCAAAGGAAAATCCATGAGTATTCCTGAAATAACAATTACTATCGCAAGTATACTTTTCCATTTCGTTTTACTCCCAGCTTTGTGCATATGAGTAAACTCTTTCTGACTTTCACTATCACTAACTTCAAAGCTACCCATTTCTCCCATGTGATGATTCTTTAACGAATCTTGATAATTAAAATGTTTCTCATCCCATCTATGATGCCATTCGAAGTCTCTTCTTTTATGGCGTTTGTTAAATTCAATTTCGTACCACATGGTTCCATTATATAAATTGTTTACCGTAAGATGTTCATGTGTATATAAAAGCCAAGACCCATCATATTTAGACCAATCTTTTGATGTGATTCTACCAGCTGCATCTAACGTTTTATATAACTCTGTTCCTGGGAATGGGATTGGCACAACTCCGTGTGTGATATCTAAGTCGATATCTAATGCAAACTCTAAAGTCTCTTTGTAAATACTCTTGTCATGATCATCAAAGCCAAACAGCATGGCAGAGTCTATTTCAATATCAAACGAATGTAAATATTGAATCTCTTCTTTGAGTTTTGTTAGGTCTAAATGCGCCTTATTGTTGTCTTTCAGTGACGCTCTTGATGGCGTCTCTATCCCTAAGAGTATGCTGCGCAGTCCACTTTTTGCCGCAGCTTCTACCAATTCTTTGTCCTCTGCAAAGCCTGGTTCTAGCGCTGTCATCCATACGATATTGAGAGGCTCTATCGCTTTAAATAGCTCTAAACAATAATTCCTATCTATTGTCATGTTATCCGCTTTTAATTCAATAAAATCTGTGGGAGCATGTTTAATTTCTTCAACAATATCGGCAATTGATCTCTTTCGATAGGTTGGAAAAAACTTATGAACAGTACAATATGCACAGCGATTGGGGCACCCTCTCGAAACCGTTACTGTCCAAGAATAATCATATAGTTCTGTAGGAAGAATGTCAGTCGGATAAGGTTTTAATTCTTGCAAATCTAGAACACTTTCTCGCTGATACACCCTCTTTAGCGCACCATTCTCATAATCCTTTAATAACTCTTCCCAGACACCTTCCGCTTCTCCAACAATGACAGAGTCGGCATGCTGCATGGCTTCTTCTGTCATGAAAGATATATGCAGCCCACCAAGAACAACTGTCTTTCCCATACGTTTAAATTTATCTGCAATTTCATACCCACGTATTGCATCTGGTGTATGAAACATAACAACGACAATATCTGCCTTCGTATTCCAATCAACCTTTACACCAACCGTTTCATCTACCATTTGAATGGTGACATCATCTGGTGTACATGCAGCGACAGAAAATATATTTTGTGGCAGTCCTAACATAGATTTCTTATAATCACTAAATCCTGATTTTGCACTGGCTTTGATAAGACAAACACTCAATCTTGCGTTGACTCTCTGTTTTATGTATTTCTTCATAACAATCTCCTTATAAATTGAGCATATATGGAAACCCCTCTAGCAGAAATATAGTCTGCACAAGTCGTTTTCTGTTTATTAAAATAAGCACATTATACACCTAAGAGTAGCTCTAATGTCAATAGCGTTATCCGTATAAATTTGACACCATAAAAATTTGTATAAATTCATCCACTCTGCTTCACCTTTGCAAACAATATGGCAATATATCCATTATCTACAACCAACATGCCATGCGGTTTTATGGTTAGATAAATCTTTTCATCTAGAAAGATTCTCTTATCTTCAGCGTGCTGATAAAACGCTTCAACTGCCTTTTCAATTGCTTTATCTTCACTGACAACAAAGGTATATTCTATATACTCACCTGCTGGTATTATAATATTGCCTTTCTCAAAATCCTCAATCATAAATGCCTTGCAGTCTTGCTTCAATTCATATGTGAGATCTAGATAGTTAATATTTTCATCTTTTAATTCATCAAAAATATGCAAGCATTCAATCGAATTGAGTTTCTCTTGGTATCCAATATTTCGAATAAATCTATACTTTACGTCTTTGTGTTTTACTATTTTAAATTCTCTAGTTTTCTCTTCAAAGCTATTAAGAATATTATGAATCATATTTTCTTGCTGATTGATTTTAGCTCTTTCATTTTGAAGATTGTTGAGTGCTACCTGCAGTTTTTCTTTATAATTTTCACTTGAATAATTATGAATTAAGGACTTAATTTCTTTGATCGGTATTCCACTATCCCTCAATAGAATTACATTTGATAATCTGAGGACATCATCCATATCAAACAATCGATAACCTGAATCTTCATCATTTTCGGAGGTTAGTAAACCTTCCTTGTCATAGTATCTGATTGTGTGACTGGATACATTAAGCAATTTTGCTACTTCATTTACCAATAATTTTTCTCTCATGCTCTATATACTCCTAGACTTTATATATGAGTTTTCTGCTTTAAAAATAGTATATCATCTTTATCTTTAATTTTCTTTACCTTATACATTTTAGGCGAATAGTTCATTTAGGCTTTCTCCCCTTAGGTATCCTTCCACCAATAGTGAATAAAATATCTGCACTAATCGCAAATATCGTACATAGTTCAACTTTCATTTATAATTTTCACATAAATTTAAAAAGAGCATCAGCCACCTGTTGAGCTGATACTCTTCATATTTTGTTTTTTTCACTTTCATAAATAAACTAATTCCATTAGTTTATTCTTTAATTATAGCTTTCTGCCGATCAATATGATTTAGTCGATTAATAAACAGAAAAAAAGACATTAATAAAAAAATGCATATTACAGTAGCTGCACCCGTAAACTCGCAATATATTACCATCCACTAATCTAGTAATATCTCTTTATTTTAATGACTTAATAAGTAAAACCATTCGAAAAGAATTTTAAAGACAAAGACTCTTAGCTCAATGCTAAAAATATAAGTTAAATATTCAATTATTAGAGTGTTAACACAAGTTGTATTTTGCATATGTACTATATCAAATGATAATATTGTAATTACCTATCTAATTTACATTTCATTTGTATATTTCTATTTCATTTTTGAATAAAATGTTGTAAAATGATATTAAGTGGATTATTTTTCCAAATCAAAGGCAACTAAATGTTCCGTATGAACTACTCTTCAAAACGATTTGTCACACTTCATAAAAAAAGAAGTACTTTTTAAATACTTATTGCAAGAAAACGCTACAACTTCGTTGTTTTTCAATGCCTGTCTACTGTATGATGATCACACGAAGATACTACTCATATTGGTAAGCCTCCAAAAATATTAGATTCATTGCTAAATACTAATCTTTCAGATTTATTTCACTCTAACTATAAAATATAAACTATTCAAGTTTATTTTGACAGCAAACATCAATTCAGCTATACTTCAATAATTGTTAACCACACAACTGGACTAGTTCAATACTGTTTGAAATCATATAAGGGATTAGGTCTATTGCCTATGACCTTACAAAGGATGTTATACAACCATGAAAAAGCTTCTAAGTGATTTGAATTATTTAACTTATGAAAAACAATATGATCGAGAATATACCAAAATAAATTACAATCGCTTAATCCCTAATATGTTAATCATATATCTTATCGAATGGATTGTTTTTTTGTATAGCGACTTATTTATGGGAGTTGGCGATATTATATTATATTTTCAATTTTATTGTACAGTACTGATTCCAATCATACTCTTCTATTACAAAAAATTTGATTCCACTTCGATAGTTATACTCAAGCTTTTGCTTTATATGTATTTATTGGGAATCATACTTTTCGGCATTGCTCTCGTCTTCTCCACTCAACATATATCAGATTTGGTTCATATGTTTATGATGATCACACTTGGGGTTTGCTCTATTATATTTATGCCACCGAAAGAGAGCTTTTTTATAATTGGATTATCAACAATAATTTTTTTCATTGGAATTCCATTTTTTCAAACAGATCTAGAGATAGTGAATGTGAATAAGCTTAACTCATTTATTTTTAATTTGATTGCTTGGTTTTTGTCATGCAACTTATTTATTTTCAAAATCAAAGACTTATATTTACATAAAGAATTGGAAGCAAACCAAAAATATCTATTGAAACTTTCACAGTTAGATCAGATGACCAATATCCAAAATCGCAATTCAATTCTTGACATCCTATCACAAGAAATGAATAATGCCAACAAATGCAAAGAAGATCTCGGCATAATTCTTTTAGATATTGATGATTTCAAAAACATTAATGACCAATTTGGACATTTGATGGGAGATACAGTAATTATAGAGTTTTCAAACAAGCTAAAAGAAACCATAGGTTCAAACAGCCTTGTTGGAAGATATGGTGGAGAAGAGTTTTTAATCGTTTTACCGAATTGTAACATAGAATACATGTTAAGCATATTCCAAAAACTCAAAGATTCTTTACATCATATAGAAATCCCTGATAAAAGAAAAGTCACTGTCAGCGCAGGCATCGCTCTGTATGAAAACACGAACATAAAAGATTTCATAAAAAAGGCCGATCAGCGACTATATGAGGCAAAAAGAAAAGGTAAAGCAAATTGCGTATGGCGCGATTAACTTGTGCTTTTACTTGATTTTGTAACATTTATATATTTAGACTTTTTTCTATCGCTTATAAAAGAGCTTCTGGAAAACTCCAGAAGCTCTTTTATTTCGCTAATATCATATATTAAATGAGTTTTTTCATTTTTTCGTCATTATCATTCTAATCATTCTCAATTCTCTATTTAATTTGGTTGCTTTCTTCATCCATTGTTTCAAGTAGAAAACTAACTGGGCGAAATCCATCATTACAAGAAATCATGGCTGACTTTTTGTTCTTCATCCATCCCTGATAAAAATCTTCACCACCGTGTGCAAGCGTCATCACAAATGAAGAAACACTATCCCAAGCGCTATCGCAAAATCCTTCTGGTTTCTGCCATCCATTGGCGATAAATACTTGCCCCTCTACCATGTCACATGCATTCTCAATAGGGTTTTCATATTTTTCAATTAAATCTTTGTAGCAAGTTATTTTCATGACTGTAATTTTAACTTTTTTCATTTCGTTCCTCCGTTGTAGGCTCTATTAAAATCTTTTTAATTAATATGTATTCAGATTATCAGTTGCACCATTGTCATGACCTAACGTATCAATTCTTCTAAACACATAATTACACTATACAATTAACGTCTCTCATAAATAAGCTCTGTTATCCCATTTGTTGCTGAGGCATTCATCAATTTTAATTTAATTTCATTGTTATCAGGATTGAACAACGGTAATCCTTTTCCAAGAATGGTAGGAATGATTGTGATGCGAAATATATCAATCATATCATTTTTGATGAGCTGATTGGCAACGCTGGCTCCACCACAAATCCAAATATCTTTCCCATCATTTTCTTTCAAATCCTTCACTAACTCAGATACTTCTGCGTTCACAAAGTGAATATTTTCACTTGACTGGGCATTTCTATGCGTCAATACATAACTTTGCATTTCACTATACGGCCAAGCATTAGGAGAAAGTTCAGTCAAAATCTGATGATAAGTTGTATACCCAAGAATCACCGTATCAATATCACTGATAAACTCTTCGTAACTGCCCATTCCCTGATTATCAGGTTCTTGCCCAATGAGCCAATCTACACTTCCATTTTCACTTGCTATAAATCCATCAAGACTCATTGCAATATATAACACTACTTTTCGCATACTGTATTCCTCCAATGCATTGTAAATACCGTTTTAAATATTGAGCGATATATTCAATCAATATTTCTTTCTATCACTTCATTTATTGTGACTTGTATTACTACATTTGCGCCTTTCTCTCCCTCTTCCAAACCAATATCAATGATTTAATTTGAATTGCTAATCACTTCTAAAGATTACTCAATGCACAAATCGAATTTCTCTTTGACAATTTGTGTAATAGTATAATGATTTCGTAAATGTCACTTGAATGTAATCATTCCTTGTCAACATCTCCATTCTCATAGTCCGTCATATACTGCAACATTTCTGCAAATATCTCCTTTTTTTCTTTCGAAAACTTTTTGTCGACAGCATCAAGAACAGTTGCCATTTTTGTATTGGTAGTCATTTCTCTTAATTCATCAGAAATAGAGATATAAAATACACGCTTATCCTCTTTCGATTGTCTCTTTTGAATCATACCTAACTTCTCTAAATCATTCACCTTTTGCGTAATCGCTGGTCTAGACATATTCACTTTATCTGCAAGTTCACTGACAGTAATTTTCTCTGTATGAGAAATGATATAAAGATGCAGTATATTGATATAACTGAGCATTTCTCCATATTTACTATCTCTAATCAATGAAAACTCATCCATATCCATTGCCTTCATAAATTGAATGAATTCTTCTCTCATTCTAACCACTTCATTTCATTTTTGAAACTATTTTATCACTAATCTTCTTATGAATCAAGTTTCGTTTTTGAAACTATTCATCATTTTTTTGTCATAACATCATTTCATAATCGAACCCAAGCTTAGTACTCTCAATCTCACTTTCCCATAAAAAAGTAGAGGATAGGACAATTGTCCTATCCTCTACTTTTTCATCTCTACTGCTTATTTTATACCTTTATAACTTAATCTTCACAATCAATTTTATTACTAAATCCATACAAATAGACGTGTTCTAACCATTTTTAATAAAATTGAGCACTTAATGATTCATCAATCATGTCACTAAAATATTAATTTTTGTTTAAAGAATTTCTAATTTCTTCAAGATATTCTACGACATAGGGAACACAATTCGTTCCATATTCGCCTATAATCTTCACAATGGCTGAACCGATGATAACACCATCTGATTTTTCTGACATAGCTTTTGCTTGCTCGGCAGTTGAAATTCCAAAACCAATTGCCACGGGCGTTTTGGTGCATTCTCTGACCATCGCAACCATAGCATCCACATCTGCAGTAATCTGACTTCTGACCCCTGTCACTCCCAAGGAAGATACACAGTAGACAAACCCTTCCGCTTCTTTGGCTATGGTTTTAATTCGCTTCTGCGAAGTGGGTGTAATTAGAGAAATGAAATCCAGTCCATATTGTTTTGCCACTTCTAAAAATTCATCCTTTTCTTCGAAAGGCACATCTGGCAAAATGAGCCCATCCATGCCTACGTCTGCCGATTTCTTCATAAACTTCTCAATTCCATAGGAAAACACTACATTCGCATAGGTCATAAATACCATTGGAATGCTCACTTGGCTTCGCACGCGTTGCACCATGTCAAATATACGATCTGTTGTAATTCCAGCTGCAAGCGCACGCATATTGGCATTTTGAATGACAGGCCCTTCTGCTGTAGGATCAGAAAACGGTATCCCCAATTCTATGAGGTCTACACCTGCTTTTTCCATGCCTATGATAAGTTCTTCGGTCGTTTTTAAATCGGGATCACCACAGGTGACAAACGAAATGAGCGCTTTATTGTTTTGAAACGCATTGGCTATTTGACTCATTCTTCAATCTCCTCCTGTCTATACCGTGCGATAGAAGCGCAGTCTTTATCACCTCGTCCGGAAAGGTTGATGACCATAATTTCATCTTGTTTCATTTGGGTAGCAATTTTCATAGCATGCGCAACAGCGTGCGCACTTTCGATGGCAGGGATAATGCCCTCCATCTTGGAGAGATATTCAAAAGCACACACAGCTTCCTCATCCGTCACGGGCATATATTCAGCCCTATTCATATCGAACAAATGGGAGTGCTCAGGTCCAATTCCGGGATAATCCAATCCTGCTGAAATGGAATACACAGGGGCAATCTGTCCATACTCATCTTGACAAAAATAGGATTTCATTCCGTGGAATATCCCCAAACTACCTGTTGCAATAGTAGCTGCTGTCTCCGCTGTATTCACCCCTCGTCCAGCCGCTTCGCATCCAATGAGTCTGACAGACTCATTGGCGAGAAAATGATAAAACGCTCCGATGGCGTTAGAGCCTCCACCCACACAGGCTAGCACTGCATCAGGCAGTCTTCCCTCCACCCGCATGACCTGCTCCTTGATTTCTTTGGATATTACAGCCTGAAAATCTCTCACGATTGTGGGAAATGGATGCGGACCCATCACAGACCCCAACACATAATGGGTATCATGAATACGCGTAGTCCATTCACGCATGGTTTCAGAAACAGCATCTTTTAATGTAGCCGTTCCACTGGTCACAGCATGCACCTTAGCTCCCAAAAGTCGCATTCTATATACATTGAGCGCTTGACGTTTGGTATCTTCCTCACCCATAAATATTTCGCAGTCCATTCCAAGCAGAGTGGCAGCTGTAGCGGTAGCCACCCCATGTTGTCCAGCTCCTGTTTCTGCAATGACACGCGTTTTTCCCATTTTTTTGGCGAGTAGCACTTGCCCAAGCACATTATTGATTTTATGAGAACCTGTGTGATTCAAATCCTCTCGCTTGAGGTAAATCTTAGCTCCACCTAAATCCATTGTCATTTTCTTTGCATAATAAAGACGAGATGGTCTACCTGCATAGTCATTAAAAAGTTCCCTCAGTTCAGCATTGAACTCAGGATCGTTTCTATAGTATTCATAGGCGTTTTCCAGTTCTATAATTGCGTTCATCAGTGTTTCTGGAATATACTGACCACCATGAACGCCAAATCTACCTTTTTGCATAGTTACCTCCTCACATAGCACGTTTTTCTAAATGAACACGCTGTTTTAAATCACTCATCAGCGAATCAAATTGCTCTAAATCCAACGATTGTGCGCCATCGCATAGTGCTTTCGCTGGGTCATTGTGTGTTTCAATCATCAGTCCATCTGCACCCACCGCCAACGCTGCTTTGGATAAGGGTGCCACATATGAACTCAGTCCAGAAGCATGACTTGGGTCAATAATGACAGGCAAATGAGATTTTTGCTTGAGCGCCACGACTGCCGACAAATCTAAGGTATTTCTTGTCACAGTTTCAAATGTACGAATACCACGCTCACATAAAATCACATCATTATTACCCGTTGAAAGAATGTATTCTGCACTGAGAAGTAGCTCTTCAATGGTGCTTGCCATTCCTCTTTTTAGTAGAATCGGCTTTTTCATCATGCCCACTTCTTTGAGCAGATCAAAGTTCTGCATATTGCGCGCCCCAATTTGAATGATGTCGATATCGTCAAACATGTATAAATGATTGTGATTCATCACTTCACTGACCACAAGAAGACCTGTTTCTTGTTTTGCCAAAGACAAAAGACGCAAGCCCTCTTCCTTTAATCCTTGAAATGAATATGGTGAAGAGCGAGGCTTAAATGCCCCACCTCTCAGCAAATGTGCACCACTTTTTTTCACAGCTTCTGCCACTTTGATGATTTGTTCTTCACTTTCGACGGAACACGGTCCTGCAATGACAGTGAATGTATCTGGTCCAAACTCATTGTTTCCAAGCCTTATCAGCGTATCTTCAGGCTGAATGGTTCGATTGACTGCTTTGTACTGCTCTGTCACCCGTTTGCCATAGGCGACGATATCTGTCGTTTCAACAACATGATCCATATCCACCATAGCGGTATTGCCAATCAGACAAATTGCCGTGTGTTCGGTGCCTTTGCTGATAATCGTTTGAAATCCCTTTTCTTCAAAAGATGTTGCAAAAGCTTCCTGTGCCTTATCGCTGACATCTGAATGTAAAACAAACACCATGGTAACTCAACTCCTTTTGACTGCTTCTACTGCAGCCACCATTTTTTCTTTGTCTTTCACACCTTTTGTTTCTACCCCTGTACTCAAATCTACTGCATAGGGGCAAAACATCTCTATCGCTTTGCATATATTCTCACTGGTGAGTCCACCGGCTAGAATGAATTGTCTATTCATGTCTGCAACAAGGCTCCAATCAAAAGAAACCCCTGTGCCAAATCCATTGTCCAAGAGCACCATATCGGCAGTGCTTTCTTTCGCCATTTTTACATCTTCAGCAGAGCGAACCTTATATGCCTTCCAGATGATTGCTTGTGGAAGCACGGCTCTAAGCTTCTCAATGTATGCATCATCTTCCTTGCCATGAAGCTGAATGATACTCACGATTTTCTTTTGATAGATGCTGACAATTTGTTCTATGGGAACATCCACAAACACCCCTACTGTTTGAATCGTAGGATGTATCCGTTCCCGTAGGTTTTGTGCCATCTCTTCTGTCAAATATCTGTGACTGTCCTCATAAAACACAAATCCTGCAAAGTCAGGCATCGCTTCATTGACATAGGTGGCATCACAGAGCCAAAAGAGACCACAAATCTTAATCTTTGTCTTATGCATTGGCATATCTCCTCATCTCACTTAGAAAGGCTTTGATATCTGCTGCTCTCATAAGCGCCTCTCCAATCAGAACAGCGTCAGCACCAATATCACGCATTGCCACAATGTCTTGAGGCGTACGGAGTCCAGATTCTGCTACAAATAGAGTGTCCTCTGAAATCTGATCTCTCAATCTTGCCGCATGAGAAAAGTCCACTGAAAAATCCTTTAGGTTACGATTGTTCACACCAATCATTCTAGCACCCGCTTCTTTGGCTGACTCAATTTCTTGTTGGGTATGCGTCTCAACCAGTGCGGATAAACCCAATTCACTACTTAATTCGATAAACTGAGCGAGTGTCTTTGTATCAAGCAGTGAACAGATAAGCAGTATGGCATCCGCCCCCATACACTTGGCCTCATAAATTTGATAAGCATCCACGGTAAAATCTTTGCGAATCATAGGGATGGCTGTCTGCTTTCTAATATCCCGAAATATATCGTCTGAGCCTAAGAACCATTTTGGTTCAGTAAGACAAGAAATACAGTCAGCACCGCCATCTTCATATTCTTTTGCAATGCCACGATACGGAAATGCTTCTGAGATAACACCCTTTGACGGAGACGCCTTCTTCACTTCACAAATGAAAGAAATCTCTGGTCTTTGCAAGGTTTTTTCAAACCCAAACTCACCTTTTGGCTGCACTTCCGCCATTTCACGCAGCTGCGCAAGTGGTCTTTCTTTTTTTGCTTTGTCCACACGTTTTCTCGCATATGCAGCTATTTCATCTAAAATCATCATAAACACCTCACGCATTGGATTCCAAAATAAATGCTTCTAATTTTTTCATGGCTTTGCCTGTGTTAATCACTTCGGCAGCCAGGCTCACACCTGCTTCTAAAGACTCAACTTTTCCCGCAATATAGATCCCCGCTCCGGCATTGAGAAGAACGGCGTCTCGCTTTGCTCCCGTTTTACCTTCTAAAATCTCACGCGTAATTTGTGCATTTTCCTCTGGACTGCCACCAACTAAATCCTCTGGCTTACAGAAACTGAGTTCAAAATCTTCTGGTGAAATCTGATATGTTTTAAACTTGCCATCTTTGAATTCACAAATTGTGGTGGCAGAAGAAACGGATATTTCATCCATGCCATCTTCTCCATGTACCACCATCCCATGTTTCAAACCCAAATTGGCAAGCACATGTGCGAGCGTCTCAACACGGTCTTTTGAATAGACCCCCAAAATCTGCCGATTTGGTGTTGCTGGGTTTGTCAGTGGCCCCAATAGATTAAATATCGTGCGAATCCCCATTTCCTTACGCACAGGTGCCACAAATTTCATCGCCTTGTGATAGTTCTGCGCAAAGAAAAAACAAATGCCTACCTTATCCAACAATGCAGTGCACTGCTCAGGCGATACATTGATATTGACCCCAAGCGCCTCCAAGCAATCAGCCGCCCCGCTTTTAGAGGATGCCGCTCTATTTCCATGCTTAGAAACCTTCACGCCTGCTGCTGCAATGACAATAGAAGCGGTAGTGGAAATATTAAAAGAATTCGATCCATCCCCACCTGTACCCACAATTTCAAAAAGCTGACTTGGGTAGTGCACCTTTGTCATTTTTTCTCGCATTCCCTCAGCGCAGCCTGTAATCTCATCTATCGTTTCTCCTTTCGTAGCCAAAGCCGCAAGAAATGCAGCCGTTTGCACTTCGGAAGTTTTCCCACTCATGATTTCATCGATGATATTTTTTGCCTGTCTGACATCAAGATTTTGACGATTGGTCAGCATTGCTGTCATTTCTCTAATCATATTGCTCTGCCATCCTTTCTCACATGTCAATGTGACCTCTCATCATTTCTTTGTTTCTACTGCCAAAAAATTTTGTAGTATTTGCATACCTTGCGGGGTGAGAATAGATTCAGGGTGAAACTGCAACCCATAAATCGGATGCATCTGATGCATCACTGCCATCACTTCACCATCTGGCGACACTGCTGTGACTTTGAGACACTCTGGTAATGTATCTTCTTGCACCGCCAGTGAGTGATAACGGGCCACTGAAATTTTTTCTGGAATGTGCTCAAATATAGGACAATCCAAATCAAGTGAAATCGTAGACTGTTTTCCGTGCATCAACTCTTTTGCATGAGAAATTGTTGCACCATACGCCTCACATATTGCTTGGTGTCCCAAACACACACCCAAGATAGGAATCTTACCGCCCAACTCTTTTACAACTTCAATGCAAACTCCCGCATCTCGTGGATAGCCTGGTCCAGGAGAGAGAATGATTTGTGAGGGTTGCAATGCTTCGATTTCTACAACTGTAAGTGCATTGTTTCGTATCACTTTGATATCTGGATTGACGGTTCCCAAAAGCTGATACAGGTTGTATGAAAAACTGTCGTAATTATCAATCAGCAAAATCATTGGTTTCTCTCCTTTCCTGTGCCATTTCCAAAGCCTTCATCACTGCTTTGGCTTTGTTTACACATTCTTCATGTTCGTTTTCCGGTTCACTGTCTGCTACAATCCCAGCACCAGAGCAGACAAACACCTTTCCGTTTTTCTGATATGCCATGCGAATGGCAATGCAAATATCCATGTTGCCTGTAAAATCGATATATCCAATTGCTCCGCCATAAATGCCACGTTTATGGTTCTCCAACTCATCAATGATTTCACAGGCACGTATTTTCGGTGCTCCAGAAAGCGTTCCAGCTGGCAACACTGCCTCTACAGCACTGAGTGCATCACAGTCAGGTCGAATCAGGCTTTTCACTGTGGAAGCTAAGTGCATCACATGTGAATACTTCACGATATTCATATAGTTTTCAACCCGCACACTTCCAAACTCACTGATTTTCCCCATATCATTTCGTCCTAAATCGACGAGCATATTATGTTCGGCACATTCTTTTTCATCTGATAGCAATTCTGTTTCTAAACGTTTATCCTCTTCTGGTGTTTTTCCTCTTGGGCGAGTTCCAGCTAGCGGAAATGTCTGCAGTGCCCCTTGTTCCAATTTCACTAGCGTTTCAGGGGAAGCACCAGCTATCTCCAAGTCATCGCCGCTGAAATAAAACATATAGGGCGACGGATTTGTTTTTCGTAACACTCGGTATGTGTCAAGCAAACTTCCACTAAACTCAGCCGAATGACGATTGGCGAGCACTACCTGAAAAATATCTCCTTCAAAAATGTAGTCTTTTGCTTTTTCTACCATTGCACAAAACTCCGATTTTTCAAAGAGTGGACGCATGGGCGATGTCATTTTTCCAACCCGCACCTCTTGCTTCTTCCCTTTTTGCACGAGATATTTTAGCATGTTAAGACTTTCTACCGCAGTTTGATATTCTTCTGAAATGTTTTTGCATCTTTGATTCACAATAAGTACAATGGTTTTTCGATGATTATCAAAGGCAATGACTTTGTCAAAGAGCATCAAGTCCACATCTTTAAAACCTTCTTCATCCTTTGCAGACAAGTTCAGAGATGGCTCAGCGTATTTGATATAATCATAGGAGAAATATCCAACCAAACCACCAGTAAATGACGGCAAGTAATCGAAAGTAGGGCTTTTATGTTCCTTTATAATTCTTCGAATTGCTTTGCTAGGAGAGTCATCCGATTCATGCATGTTTTCTTCTGGGGTAATGCTGATCTTTCCATTGGTACAAGTGACTTTTAATAAAGGGTCATAGCCAAGAAAACTATATCGACCCAACTCGTAATTTTTCTCTACAGTTTCGAGCAAATAGCAGTGGCTACTGACCATTTTTAATCTTTGCAATACATCAATTGGCGTCATATCCTCCATTGCTATTTCACAACTTATTGGAATGAATTCATAAACATTTCGCTGTGCAATCTCTATCGATTCTAAAAGATTTGGTTTTATCATAACGTTACAATCCTTTCTAGTAGATTCGCGTCAGAGAAAAACAAAAAAGCCCATCCCTGACATTACTGTCAAGGACGAGCTTATAAAATCTCGCGGTGCCACCTTGATTTACGGTATATTTCACCCGTACACTTAGCAGGATACCAACATATCCCCGGCAACTGACGTATGCCAACACGTCGCAGAATACTCAGCTTTCGCCTTTGACTGCGCCCTCAGCGGTCCATTTGATGACTTGTTTTCTACCCGACTCTCAGCAACACGGGCTCTCTGTAAGAGCATGATCACCGTTATCTCCGCCTCAACGGTTTCAGCATATGAATTTTTGACCACTTTATCACTAGTCTTACACTTTGTCAAGTAAAATTAGATGAGAAAACAGAAAAGTTTTTTGTTTTTCATGATGAAAATTTTATCTCTAAGTTTGATTTATTTATAATTAGGTTATAATGTAGTAAATCTCATAATCCCTGCAATTTTTTATCAACTCTAGTATATTATTATAAAAAATTACTTGACATCATTGCTCATTAGTAGTAATATTGACTTGTAAATGATAATCATTATCAGTAAGGTAGGTGAATATGAAACGTCATCGTCACTCCGAACAAAGAGAATTAATTTACAAAGTACTCAAAGGTTCAAAAGAACATCCAAGCGCAGAACACATTTATCAGAACCTAAAAGAAGTTGCTCCATCTCTTAGCCTCGCAACTGTTTATCGTAACTTAAACTTTTTGGTAGAAGAGGGGCGTATCACTCGCATTCCCTGCAATGTGAATCGCTATGACGCCAACACAGCTGAACACATTCACTTTTTCTGTACAGAATGTGATGGCTTATTCGATTTAGATAACCTAACAATACCATTTGATGCATCTGCTCTAGAAGCATTGGGTTACGAGGTTAATCGTTGCGATGTCATTTTCAAAGGAATTTGCCCCAATTGTATCAAAGCAAACAAACAATAAATATACATAAAGGAGATTTTTATTATGGATTTCAAATTATATCGTTGTGAACACTGTGGAAATATCGTTTTTAAGGCATTCGACTCTGGTGTACCAGTTGTCTGCTGTGGCGAAAATATGGGTGAACTACAAGCAAATACTGTGGATGCTGCTGTTGAAAAACACGTACCAGTAATTGAACAAAACGGAAACGCAGTTAAAGTATCTGTTGGCTCTGTTTTGCACCCAATGACAGATGAACATTATATTCCAATTATCGCTGCCGTTAATGAAAACACAGCTGTATTCAAACTACCTAAACCAGGTGATGAACCAATTCTAGACACAACTCTAGAAGGAAACGTAGCTGCTTACGAATACTGCACACTTCATGGCTTCTGGAAAGCTTAATCATAACGTACAAACACATAAATTTTTTCTATAGAAAGGACTCCGAACGCAATGGATTTAAAAGGTTCAAAAACTGAAGCGAATTTACTACAAGCATTTGCTGGCGAAAGCATGGCAAGAAACAAATACACTTACTTTGCATCTGTAGCAAGAAAAGAAGGTTATGAGCAAATTGCTGCAATCTTCGAAGAAACAGCAGGCAATGAAAAAGAACACGCAAAACTCTGGTTCAAAGAACTCGGTGGCATTGGCACAACAGCCGAAAACCTTCTTGCTGCTGCACAAGGTGAGCACGATGAATGGACCGATATGTATGCAACTATGGCAGAAGATGCTCGTAACGAGGGTTTTCATCGCATTGCTGATATGTTTGAAGCTGTCGGCAAAGTAGAAAAATCTCACGAAGATCGCTATATTAAACTTGCAGAAAACATTCAAAATTCTGACGTCTTCAAACGTGAAGGAATTAAAGTTTGGTATTGTCGCAACTGTGGGCATCTAGAATATGGGTTGGAAGCACCTCAAATTTGTCCAGTATGTTCTCATCCACAAGCTTTCTTTGAAATCAAAGCTGAAAACTATTAATTGGATTTTTATACTGAAATCGAAACTCACGTTTCGGTTTCAGTATTTTCATTGTATTATTCATATTTCAAACTACTGACAATGATTGACTAAGCTGCAATAGTATGATAAATCATAATAATTTCCTATAAAAAATTAAATGCCTACGCACAACCAATTGGTGTGCGTAGGCATTTAACATATTCACTAATTTTATCTATGGAAAGGCTGCTATGTTAATGATGATGGTGATGGTTATGATCACGACAGATTGAGCCAGAAGACACTAATTTCCCTTGCAGATAATCTTCTACAGCTTTGGTAGAATCTCCAGAAGCACCTAGCACTACTTCAACACCTTTTTCATTGAAAATGTCTACAGCGCCACCGCCCATACCGCCTGAAACAACCACATTTACACCTTGTTCGTGAAGAAATACAGGTAAAAATCCTGGTCTGTGTCCTGGGCTTGGTAAAAAGTTTTGCGCTACAATTTTATCACTCTCAGTTTCATACACTTGAAAGCCCTCGCAATGGCCAAAATGTTGTGTGACCGTATTGCCTTCACATGCAACTGCAATTTTCATAAATCATTTCTCCTTAAATTTTAAATATGTTTATAATTATTCAACTATCCGTCTTTTAATTTCATCCCATATTGTCGCAACTGCTTTTCCGGATGGACTTTCAGGATATTCGGCAACACTTTGACATCGATTAACTGCCATAACTGCTGTCTCATCGTACGGAATTCTCCCAACAACGGGAACGGATATACTTCCACAATACGCTTCAATTTTATTTGTATTTGTTGTGTTTACATCGAATTTATTGATACAAACAACACAATTTGTGCCAAAATGTTTGGCGGTCTCAATGATTCGTTTCATATCATGTATGCCTGAGATAGTTGGCTCTGCTACAAGCAAAACATAATCTACTCCACTAATCGATGCGATAACAGGGCAACCGATTCCAGGTGACCCATCAATAATTGCAAGCGAATCCTCAGAAGCTTTTTGCATCAATTGTTGCTTAACTGAAGTAACCAACTTGCCAGAATTGCCACTACCCATTTTGAGTTTTGCTGTTGAAAATATTGCTTCGTTATCACGATACAGCATCATTTCACCAGATACATAATCACGCATTTCAATAGCATTCGCTGGACAAATTTCTGCACAAACTGCACAGCCTTCACATTCAAACTCACTCACACATAAATCATGTATAGCACCAAAGTTACAGTGCTTTTCACATAGTCCACAGTGGGTACATTTTTTCAAATCGATGTTAGCTTTACTCAAACCATAAAAATCTGTTTTTTGAGGTGTATGTAATTGATTCATCACCAAATGAAGATTTGGGGCGTCAACATCACAATCAGCAAAAGCCTTTCCATTGCTCAAATTTATAAGTGCACTTGCAACGGTTGTCTTTCCTGTTCCACCTTTTCCACTCAAGATTAAGAGTTGTTTCACTGTAACCCCTCCTGTTCAATCTGTTTCAGCAATTCGAAAAATATTTCATGATATTTTTCAGACGCACGCACTGCAACAAACCCTTCAGAGTTGAGCTTTGCCAATTCTTCATCATAAGGAATTTTTGTAAGGACTTTTATCTGATTTTCTTTACAAAAGGCCTGTGAGGGATTGTCCCCTTTTAGGCATTTATTTAAAACCACACCAATTGGTTTTCGAAACAACTGAGTTAGTTCATATACCATAGCCAAATTATGAGCGCCAAACAAAGTTGGTTCAGCAACCAACACACAATAATCTGCTTCGCGTATGCTTTCCATAACTACACAGGCACTACCAGGAGGGCAGTCTACCACTGTTATTGCATCATTTGGAGGCATTTTATCAATTAATTTCTTAATAATCGGCACTCCAGAAACTTCACCCATATGTAAACATCCACTCAATGTGCTTACTTTTTTTGATTTTCCAGCTTCTATATATCCGATTTCCCTTTCTTTTTTTGTCAGTGCATGTTCAGGACAAAATAAAATACATCCTCCACAAGAATGGCAAACTTCATTGAATATTAGCAAATTATCCTTTAGCAATGCCAAAGCATTATACTGACAAAAATCAACACATTTACGACAAGCTGTGCATTTGCTCATATCAACTTCAGGCACAAAAACACCAATCGACTCTTTTTTTGTGATTTCAGGTTTCAGAAACAGATGACCATTGGGTTCTTCTACATCACAATCTACATATACCGCTTCATCAGCAACACAGGCAAGGTTTACAGATACAAACGTTTTGCCTGTCCCACCTTTTCCACTGAGGACGGCAATTCTCATCTTTTATTGCCTCCATGGTTATGTAATCCTGGATGTATTTTTAATAGTACTTCTAAAGAACCATTTTTCAACTTTTCAATATTTTCTGCAACTGTAGCATCTTCTGCTTTATATATCATGATGTTTGCTGCGTCCAACACTTGTGCCGCATTTTCACCACAACGATACGTAATCACCACTGCAGCCTCATGGTCAACAAGCATTTGAGACGCTTTAATTCCAGCTCCTCCTTGCGCTGCAGCAGCTGAATTATCCAAAAACTCGTGATTTCCAGTTTCAGTATCATAAGATGCATAGAGTGGTGTGCGTCCAAAAGAAGGACAAACAGGTGCATCCAAAGATTTACTCTCTACAGGTACAATAACTTTCATACTAATCTCCATTTCCTTTAATATCTAGCCTATGTCTGAATCAACTTGTATTATAAATAATTAATTTCTGAAAAATTGATATTCCCATCTTCATCCGTTATATTAGTATCGGCATGAACATATTCAATTTTTCCAATAAACATTTCATGTGATCCAGTGACAATAGAGTCTACAACCGTGCATTCAATATTGACAGGACAATCGGTCAATATTGGGGCATTCACCATTTTTCCATCCTGTAGTTTTACATCCATTGCTGAGATTTTATCTCCATCTCGTTTGCTTCGACTGCCCATATAGTCAAAGACTTCTTTATAATTTTCATCCACTAGATTCACAACAAAACATTTTGATTCTTTAATTAATTGATAGGAATATCTAGACGGCACAATCCCCACCATAACCATCGGTGGATCATAGCTACAGTTACCACAGTATGCAACTGCTAGTACATTTTCTTCTCCATTCAAACCGCGACATGATACAAGCACCTTTGGTAAAGGCTGCAAACAAGATTTCATATTAGCTTTTCTTTTTAAATGATTTGTAGAATGTGCAGTATCTGTATTATTCATAGATAATTTCTCCTCAGAATTTTATGTTTAATATTCTAACGCAAAAATTTCGTTGGAACTTAAAAACAACATTTGATTTGAGCTTATGCCCATAACCAGTATTGTAATTCCATTTTGAGCATATGTCAATAAAAATTTAATTTATCTTTAAACAAACGAAATTCTTCAAATAAAAAAACAGGAAGATTATATCTCCCTGTTTCGTGTTTGCAAATTAATTCTTAAAAAATTTCCTTACTATAATTTCGCCAACAACTTCCGCACCATTTTTTCCCTCTGCATGATTGACCACATGCAATTTTGTGCGACCCACACTCTGGACAAACATAATCAGCTTGATGATCTGTGTCAGAGTTTTCATGTTTATCGTTCCATTCTTTTCCACAATCCAAACATCTAAATGGACAAGTACTATGTGCGAAATTTCCTCCTTCAATATGAATCATTTTACCATTTACCAAACTGTCTGCAATTTTTTCTCTAGCAGATAACAATATACGCTGAAATGTCGGTCTTGACACTTCCATTTTTTCAGCACACTCACTTTGATCAAAACCCTCTAAATCTTTTAGTCGAATTGCTTCTAATTCTTCTAATTTTAATCTGTTTTTGGGAACATCAGAAACTTCATTTTCCGATGGAACGAAACAAGAAACAGCAGGCATATGCTCAATCTTTCTCCACTTTGTCGGCCTAGCCATTCAATCAACTCCACATTTCAATATATAAACGATATATCCTAGCAGTCAAAAAACTCACACGCTTGAATACTCTCTTCAAGAAAAAACATAAAAACAACCGTAATAAAGCGCTGAAACTAGCGTTACTACAGTTCAAATTGCGCTCCAATTCACTCACAAACAGCGTTTTAATCTATTATATTGCCAAACACTAGTATTTTCAAGTTACCATATTTAAAACTATTCTTGCATTCAACGATATGCTAATAGTATACTAATAACCTAAGTTTTTCGCAAATCACCTAATATATGAATTATTAAATTACACAATATTTACTGATTTATTATACATCTCTATTCAATATACTTTCTAAAGAGGTCAAATCTAATGAATATAATTTTTCGAGAATTTAATCACAATGATATTCATCAAATGATATGTATTTGGAATGAAATCATCGAGGTTGGGGATGCGTTTCCTCAAATAGATCCTTTAACTCCTGAAACAGGATTAAGCTTTTTTTCCGAGCAATCTTTTACTGGAGTTGCAGTGAAGGCAGACACGCATGAAATCATTGGATTATACATATTACACCCAAACAATATCGGCAGATGTGGCCACATTTCAAATGCCAGCTATGCGGTAAAACATGGATTGCGCGGTTTTCACATCGGCGAGAAGTTAGTAAAACATTGCATGAGTAAAGCCAAAGAACTGGGCTTTCATATTCTTCAGTTCAATGCCGTAGTCAAAACCAATGCTGGTGCATTGCATCTTTATAAAAAACTTGGCTTTGTGCAACTAGGTATTATCCCAAATGGTTTTCTACTCAAAAATGGCCTGTATGAAGATATCATCCCTCATTACATCACACTGTAGGTTCATCATAATTCCGTCACTTTAACCACTTTGGGTAAACCTTTTGAATCAACAAGTTTTTCATTAAATGATTTTTTTCATATAACAACCCACACTTTCACAAATTTGAATCATAACAATTCAAATTTCTATTTTTTATATTGTAAAGCATAAATTTCAATACTTTATACATAAATTTTTCCTAGTAGTGACAACACATAATTCATCAATCGTTGGGCAATATAATAACGAAGAAACCAATCAACTGTAAAAGAATAAATATGTTTTGAGCAGGTTTAAGGTTTCTTTTGTGGCAACTCCTCTCATGTGCGTCATCGTCTGAGTGGAGTTGCCGTTTTATTCGAAACACAAAAATCATTTCTTTATTGATACTATCAGCGAGGTGAAGAGAATGTTCAAGTCAGAAAATAGAAAAAACAATCCTTTTAGTACTCCAAATCAGCACCAAATTGTTTTAAAAAGCAGAAATCAATCAAAACCCAGCCCATCTGCATCAGATTCATTTAACATTGAGCTCTATGAAAATATGTTTGATGAAATAATCCACATGCCTTAATCTTAGCCTCCTCCATAATGGGGGAGGCTACCACTTACATTAAAATCTCACTTGACAAAAACTTCACTATCTAGTAGGATAAAGACCATTAAGCGTTTGAACACCTATCGCAAACAAGGTTTTTCCTTGTTTGCTTTTTTTATTTTAGGAGGAACTATGTTAAACTACTTTTGGCCTATTATGCTCGTTGTTGGCGCAAACATCATCTATAATTTATGTGCTAAATCGATTCCATCTGATTCCCAACCATTTGCATCGCTCATTATCACCTATTTGACTGCTGGTGCATTATCTATACTGTTATTCTTTACGACAAGCGAAAATAAAAACCTTGTCTCTGAAATGCACAAAACCAACTGGACTGCCTTTCTCTTTGGTGTCTCAATTGTTTTGCTAGAACTTGGTTATATCTATGTCTATCGTGTTGGATGGAAAATGGGTACTGGTTCGCTGATAGCCAATATACTGCTTGCCTGTATTTTGCTTGCAATCGGAGTGTTTTTTTATAAAGAAACCATAACAGCTCAACAAATGTTTGGTATTTTACTATGCATCATCGGCATTATTCTCATCAACAAGTAATTTATAATCAATACCTACTCTTGTTTTTGACTTAATTTATATTCAAACATAATTTCTCGAAGCTTGCTTCATGTTTGCAAGATACAATAACACAACTTCCTATGAATACTTTCATAGTTCCTTCAAATAATAACACTATAACTAAGGAAGGTGTGGTGACAGAATTGAGAAAGCAAGGCAAGAGAGAAAACAAAGGGCGCGGTGCAAAAAGCACATACAGTATCGAACTTCGTCCTGGCAGTCGGGCCAATGAATCTAATAATCAAAACGAAGCAGCTAAGAGTGCAGAATAACTGAATACCTCCCATCTCATAAATCATGAGGTGGGAGGTTACTGTTTCCTAGTCAAAATAATATTATGAAAAGCTTTATAGTTTCTTTCTCAAAATATAATCATTCATAAAAAATCCGTTTCCAATATCATTATCTACTGTCTCCACAATGTGGAATCCTAACTTATTATAAACTTCCAGAGATTTTGTGTTATTTCGATTACAGTGAAGCCAGATTGACTGCTCATTTTTTTCTCTTGCAAATGCAATAATTGCTTCCATCATTTTCTTACCAACGCCTTTGTTCCGATAGGTTTCCATTAAGTAAAACTTGCTCAAATATATACCATCATTCTGTTTTATAACGAAATATCCACAAGGTATATCATCACAACGCACGATATAATAGATATAACCTTGTAAAATATCAGTTTTCATAGCGTTTAAAGAATGAAATTTCTTGAGCATATATTCTACCTGAGTTTTTCCGATGATGGGCGTGTAATGATGATGCCATATCTCTTTTGCCATTTCTTTAATCATGTTCAACTGTGTATCATCAGATATCATTATCATTTGTATATTGCGCTGCATTTATTATATTTCCCTTCTTTATCAGTATCTAACTGCTTTAATGTAACCGCAAACAAACTGTTGGCATGCTACCCATCAGACTGTTTACAAATATATCAGAGATTTACTTACATACTGTTTGGCGTATCGGATCAAGCGTCACTATTAACTACTTTAAAATTAACATACACGATTCATACACTCAAATGATACTTTTTCCATTTATGATACCATAAAATAATATTTATTATAATTTTTTGATTTCTTCATTATTCACCTATAAATAATTTACACTTTTTATTATTTTACACACAAATTACTCTTTAGCAATACAAAACAAAATTCAGAGCAAAGTAAAATGAGAACGATGATACTCCAATATGCCTTCTTGACGAAGTTTACTCAATTCATTTGACATAGCGCTACGGTCAACAGTTAAATAATCTGCAAGTTGCTGACGATTAAATGGTATATCAAAAGTTGCACTTCCTACTTTATTAGATTGCTCTGATAGATATGAAAGGAGTTTTTCTCGCGTAGTACGCTTGGCAATATGCTCAATTTTCCCAGTTAAAAACAAATTTTTATTAGCGAGCACAGTAATTAAATTGCGAATCATTTTAGGTTGCACTATGCTTGAATACGATTCTACAAGCATTTTTTCTACATCTAAAAACATCACTTCGCTGTCATTTTTCGCAATTGCATTGACCAGTATTGCACTATTTTCGGCGCAAGCAAAGCTCTCACCAAACACCATACCTTCTACAATATTTGCAATAATTGTGGTATTTCCCCAATAGTCTTCTTTGGTGATATGCACCTTTCCAGAAAGCAATATACCAATGCTGGTTACTTGATCACCGATCTGATATATATACTGTCCTTTTTTATAGCTTCGTTTAATTGTCGACATATGATTTAGCATCTCTTCAAGTTCGTCTAACTCAATGTTTTCAAACAAATGACACTTATGTAACACCTCTAAATATTTTATCAACAGAACCACTCCTTGTTGTAAAAACAACATACAATCTGGTACAATCATAGTATATTTTCATTACAAAGTCAACAATACGACTAACAGTTCAAGTAACTTATTCGTTATAAATACTCTGATTACTGATAAAAGGAAGTGCTGATATGATTAGAAATATAATTAAAATTGATGAAGAAAAATGTTCTGGCTGCGCAGCTTGTGCAAACACTTGCCACCAAGGTGCCATAGAAATGATAAACGGGAAAGCAACGCTAGTCAAAGAAGATTACTGTGACGGGCTTGGTAACTGCCTTCCTGTGTGTCCTACTGGCGCAATTTCATTTGAAGAACGTGAAGTTGCTGAGTTTAAGCAACCAAAAGAGCAAACAAACACTACACCCTTCCAGTGCCCAGGAACTTTATCTCAAACTTTTCCCATGAAAACGGATGCCAATCCTAACGGAAAACACTCTAACTCATTCCAATGCCCTAGTTCACTTTCTCAATCTATCCCCCATGAGCATGATGAGCCTGTGCATCCTCAGCAATCAATTTCACCAACAGAATATGCTCCTGCCTCACAGCTTCGTCAATGGCCAATACAAGTAAAGCTTGCACCAATCACTGCACCATATTTTCAAAATGCAAATCTCCTCATAGCGGCTGACTGCTGTGCTTATTCATACGGAAACTTTCACAACGAGTTCATGAAAAATAAAGTCACTTTAATTGCATGCCCAAAACTAGATGCTACTGACTATAGCGAAAAACTAAGGGAAATATTGCAAAATAATGATATTAAAAGTGTAACGGTTACCCGTATGCAAGTGCCTTGTTGTGGTGGTCTTGAACAAGCAATTAAAACTGCATTACAAACATGTGGTAAAATGATTCCATGGCAAATCGTAACCATTACAAGTGATGGTAGAATTTTAGAGTAACATTTTCTCAAACAAATTTGCTATACACTTTACGAGACCATAGTATCAACTTGAAAAGAAAAAATGTTTCCCTGTATTTTAAACTTTTTCTACACAGTCAACATACACTTCTCGCAAATTGACAACTTCCTTATATGTGAGTATACTAATGACATTACAAGGAGGTCGTTATGGAAGTATTGATTATTGTTGGCAGTGAACGTAAAAATGGAAACACTGATACATTGTTGGACTATGTTTCAAATGGAATAACCGCAGAAGGAATATCCGTAAAGAAAATTCATCTAAGTGACTACACCATCCACCCATGTACAGGTTGTGAAGGATGTGCTAAAACGTATCGTTGCGTCATCAAAGATGATATGCAAAAACTATACCCAATGGTTCTACAAGCAGATGCCGTTGTGTTAGGTTCCCCCACATATTTCTACAATATCACTGCCACAACGAAGCTATTTATCGATCGCTTGTATTGCTTTGAAACCTTTGACAAAGACGACCGTTCCGTTTGGCTTGGTTTATCTGAAGCCTTGGGTGGTCGCCATGCACTGACCGTTGCGATTTGTGAACAAAAAGACACAGAATCCATGGGCTTTACCAGTGAAGCGATGGAAAAACCACTCACTGCCCTTGGCTTCCGCGTGATTGATAATCTCAAGGTTTTGCACGCATTCAAGAAAGGTGATGTAGAGCAGTTTAATTCAGTCTTAGAAGAAGCCAAAGCCGCGGGAACCCGATTGGCTAAAACCATGAAACTTAAGGAATACGCAAAAAAACGACTAGAAGAGCATGTTTCCCCCTACTATTGATCAGAAGCAATTCAACGCTAAGTTTTTTCCCGAAGTAAATTTTTGATATACGTCAATTTGCATATATAATTATACCCCCAAATACCAAAGTATTTGGGGGTATAATTATATATGAGATATGAGTTAACAATGTTTAAGACGTATCATCTACGTATTATTCATCCATCATATCTAATAGTGCTTGTTTTCCTTGTACGCCTACGAGAATTTTTTTCACTTCACCTTGTTTCACAGCAACAAGCATTGGAATACTCATCACTTTAAATTGCTGTGCAAGTTCCTGTTGTTGATCCACATCGATTTTACCAATTTTCAGATCATCTCGTTCCTTCGAAATTTCATCTAAAACTGGTGAAACCATATGACAAGGACCACACCACTGAGCATTAAAATCCAACAAAACTGGCTTATCGCTATTTAAAACTTCCTCTGCAAAATTCTCTTTGGTAATATCAATAATACCCATAATACTCAATTCCTTTCTATGATTGATGCATTCTCATTCAAAGTCTTTATACAACAAACTAGGTTGTACACCAACATTGTTCTGATATTTTCCTGAATCATATTTCACATAGTCACCTTCAAGTGTGTGATAATATATCTGACAAATCTCAACATCGGGATATATTCGTATCGGATGTATACAATACATTTCCAGTGTCCAATATCCAGCAAACCCTACATCACCAAAACCAGCAGTTACATGCACAAATAGACCCAAACGACCAACGGAAGAGCGGCCTTCTAACATGGGCACAAAATTGTCAGTTTTAGTATACTCTACGGTTCGGCCTAAATACAATTTATTGGGTTCTAGTAAGATTCCCTCTTCTGGTATGGTCATCCGTTCCACAGGATTTGCTTTTTTCATATCTAGTATATCCCCTGAATAGACCATTAATTCGTCAGACAAACGCAAATTATAGCTGTTTGGATTAAGCTGTGATGGATTATACGGTGAAATAACAATATTGTTATCTAAATGCTTTGTTATCTCTTCTCCAGATAATAGCAAGCACTACACCCCTCTCAAATATTTATTCACATTATTACCATCATTGTACACAATTTCACACACCTTTGCAAGAAAAAAAGAGCCACTTTTTACAGAAAGTGGCTCTTCCAATATTAATCTAAATCTAAGAAAACAACATCATCTAAAGTTAAATCATCTACATATGGATTCACATAGTCATTGATAATTTGAAGACATGGCACTTCATCTAATTCGTAACACCATCGTACTCCTTTATATGTCTTTGTTCCATCCCCTGGAAGGGTAGCTGTTTTGATATCAGTATCTGGGTTAAGTTTTGTTGCTTCTTTCACAAAATAAAGCATATTATTGACACTCAAATCTGTCTTTACATTTGACATAAATACATCAACAAAACGATTGACTTTGGTCACACTGTCCCAAGATAGTATTTTTCTTCCCACAGTTTTGATGATCTCTTGTTGTGTTTTCATTCTTCCATTGTCATTGTAACCAGTTCCATCTGAGTTATGTCTAAATCGAGCCACTTCCAACGCTTCATCTCCGCTGAGATGCTGATAACCAGCTTTAAATTGAATGGTCAAATCTTGCGTTGGATCGACATAATTCATATCAACTGGGACATTAAAATCTATACCACCAACTGAATCGACCAATTCTGAAAATGCATCCATGTTAACTTTCACGTAATAGTCAATTGGAATGCCCAGCAAATTAGAGGCTTCCTCTTGCAGAATCAAAACACCATTTGCATAAGCGGAATTTATTTTTGGAAAGTTTCGTTCTGTTGCTACCGCAGTATCACGAGGAATTGAAATAACACCTACTTGCTTTTTGGGAATATCATACATCATCACCATTATTGTGTCTGCATTCCCATTTCCATCGTCACTTGCAACCAACAAAAATGTATAACAAAGACTTTTTCGAATTTTTGGTGGAGGTTCTGGCGTCGGCTCTGTCTCTTCTTCCACTGTAGAAATCGTCTCTTGCTCACCGGTAGTATCATTCACTTGTGAAGTATCACTTGGTATTTCAGGCGGTTTAATTACAACAGACAAAGCAAAATATGTCACCAAAATGATTGCCGAAATTGCCACTAGAGTTCTATATAGCCATTTGAGTGTATGGTAAGGTTGTCGTTTTTTCTTTCTTCGCAAGGCGTGTCGCCCTCCTCTTAGCTTGAGTGCAAATCAAATATTTTCACACATCTAGTATACATAATCAGACATCATTCGGCAAGAGTTGAAACATATTTTTGTGTTTTAACGCAAGCTATAACATATGCAATATAGTCTTTCCCAAATTTAATAAAACATTCATAATAACAACACCCTTTGCAGCAAGCTTCTTTCTTAACTGCAATAACCCACCCTAAATGGTAAAACCACAACAAGACGACAACACTTAAAATTTAACATCATTCATCTATTTTGAAATTCTTTATTTAATTTACTAAGTGCCTTTTTTTCAATTCTTGAAACATATGACCTTGAAATTCCGCATTGCTGGGCAATTTCTCTTTGCGTCAGTGGCGCTTTCTGATCCAACCCATAACGCAAACGTATAACCATCGCTTCGCGAGGTGTCAAACAACTATCTACGCATTCACGCACTTTGATGCAAGCATCTTTGGTATCAATGGTTTCAAACATATTATCCTCGACCCGAATGACATCCAAAAAAGACAAGGAATTGCCTTCTCCATCTGAATCAAGCGCATCTGATAATGAAACTTCACCCTGCAACTTTTTTTGACTTCTAAAATGCATGAGAATTTCATTTTCAACGCATCGACTAGCATATGTCGCTAGTCTTACCTTTTTATCTGGTTTAAATGTTGAAATTCCTTTGATCAGACCAATGGTACCAATTGAAATGAGGTCGTCTTGATCACTGGCTTGCGTGTAATATTTTTTTATGATATGCGCGACCAATCTCAAGTTGTGCTCAATGAGTTTATTTCTTGCCTCAATGTCTCCTTCACTCGCCTTTTCCAAATAGTAACGTTCTTCCTCTTCTTTTAAGGGACGTGGAAAAGATCCATTTTGACCAACACGCAAAGAAAAAAATAAACCATTGAGTATTAAGAACATCCATGTTGTTAACATCTTAACACCTCCTGCGTTTATTCTATTCTGTGATTGCCTGTCTATATTTCAACATCTTTAATGTTTTTTTCACACTTTGCCAACATATGATAATTCAACATATTTTTTCTTGTTTCAACATTTCTAATGTGCTAAACTACAGTTACTATACAGTTAAAGGAGAAAGCATCATGTCTTATTCGTTCGGTTTTATTGGCACTGGTAATATGGGGGCTGCGTTGGCTCAAGCCGTATCCAAAATGCTACTTAGCAACCAAATTGTTTTAACAGATTATTTCAGCGAAAAAGCGCAAGCGCTTGCAGACATTCTACACTGTGACAACTCCGACAACATCACTGTTGCCCGAGAAAGTGAATTTATTTTTTTGGGTGTCAAACCACACAATATGGCAAATACATTAAAAGAAATTCAAAGTGTTTTAAAATTAAGACCTACCCCTCCTGTTTTAATCTCTATGGCTGCTGGACTAACCATCGACCAATTAGAAGTAATGGCAGGTGGCAGATATCCCATCATTCGTATCATGCCAAATACCGCAGTTGCCGAAGGTGAAGGCGTCATATTATATACATATAATAATCACGTAACGCAAACGCAACTGTCTGACTTTTCCTCAGCTTTATCAAAAGCTGGTGTTCTCGCACGATTGGACGAATCTCTCATCGATGCTGGCACTGCCATTGCTGGATGTGGTCCTGCTTTCACTTATATGTTTATTGATGCTTTGGCAGATGGTGGTGTCGCCTGTGGTCTTTCCAGAAATGATGCTTTGGCATTTGCAACACAAACAATCAAAGGTGCCGCTCACATGATTGCAATAACCGACAAACACCCAGAACAACTCAAAAATGAAGTTTGTAGTCCTGGCGGGAGCACAATTCAAGGCGTCAAAGCTTTAGAAGATGGCGCACTTCGCGCAACATGTATGAACGCTGTCATGGCAGCTTATCAAAAAAATAAAGATTTAAAAAAATCATAATATTAAAAAAACACCTACATTTTGTAGGTGTTTTTTTATAACAACTTTATCGCTGAATAACTAATCCAAGAAACTATCACGCCAGATATGAACACACCAAGAGCGATGATTGAAAATGCATATTTTATCCGAATATTCAAATACGTTGCAACAAGCGCAGCTGTCCACGCTCCCGTACCAGGTGCTGGAATGGCTACCAGTAATAATAATCCAAAAAACTTATATCGATTGACCATTTTTCCACGCAAGTGTACCTTATGCTCTATTTTCAGCACAATTTGCCCAAGCATTGGTAAGTCATATAACATTCGCAATAGTCGACGAATAAACAACATAATGAATGGAACAGGTATCATATTTCCAACAAACGCCAACAGCAACACTTCCCAAAAAGGTAAACCCTGTGCCAAACCAAAGGGAATTGCCCCTCTTAGCTCCATCACTGGTAACATCGCTAAAAACACGGTCACAATCTGAGGGTTTGCATATTCAGTTTCTATCATGTACGCAAACTCCTTTTTTTCCAAGCTTCAAAGGTAATAAAACCTAATAAGCAACCAATTATCATACCAGCAATTACATCCGTAGGATAATGAACAAGCAAATACACGCGAGAAAATCCCATCAACATAGCCAATCCCAAAAATAAATAGCCCCCTCGCGCTCTATTGAGCAATAAAACAGTGGCAACTGCAAATGCTGCGGATGTATGCCCTGAGGGGAAAGAGTAATCATCTAGAGATGCTATCAGTAGTTCAATCCAATCCAACACATCATACGGTCTGAGTCTATGCACGACATTTTTCAGCAAAAGATTAGAAATCAAAAAGCTTAAGCCCAAAGAGATTGAAACTTGCAAAGCCAAGTATGTTTTCTTTGCAATTAAAAACAAGGCTACAGCCAAAACAACCCAAATGATGCCCATATTGCCCATATACGTAATGTACATCATGATTTGATCCAATGCCTCTGTTTGTACATGCAAGTGCATCCATCGCAATACAGATGCGTCCCAATTTTGGATCGTTACAATCATACTTGTCATCTGTTCCCCCATTTATGTTGATTTATCATTCTATTCATATCATATATTATATGGATTCTTTGAAAACATATGTATATATTACCATTCAGGTCTACTTTGTACAAGTCGCTCAAAACCCTCGATTCATATTAATTTCAAGAAATTCATAAAATGGATTGAGGTGAATGATATGAAAAAAGCAAATTACACTGTAATACATTATTTCATAAATGATCAAACCGATCAAAGAAAAAAATATTTTAACTGTCTTTTGAAAGACTATCTCATCAAAAGCACTGCAGATAACCCAACCCACACAGCAAAAACTAAGCCATGACTTGTGCTATTTATTGTAGACTTAGTCGCGAAGACGATGATAAATACATAGAATCAGAAAGCATTCAAAACCAACGTTCCCTCTTGGTTTCACACGCATTGACGCAAGGTTGGGAAATTGTTGAGATCTATTGTGATGAAGAATATTCTGGCGCTGATTCCAAACGCCCTGCCTTTTTATCTATGATTCAAGCAGCCAAAGAATCACGCTTTGACATCATTTTATGTAAAACACAATCCCGCTTCACCAGAGATATGGAGCTCGTCGAACGATATATTCATGGTCTTTTTCCAGAATGGGGAATCCGCTTTGTTTCCATTGCCGATCATGTTGACACAGGTCTCAAAGGAAATAAAAAAGCCCGTCAAATCAACGGACTAATCAATGAATGGTATTTAGAAGATTTATCAGAAAACATTCGAATGGTCTTCGCCCACAAACGAAGTGCAGGTTTGCATATCGGCAGTTTCGCTTTATATGGCTACGAAAAAGACCCAAAGGAAAAGGGAAAGCTTATCGTTGATCCAGTTGCAGCGCAAGTTGTAAAACGCATCTTTCATCTTGCTTGCTTAGGGCATGGCAAACAAAGTATCGCCAACATACTCAATGCAGATTGCATTCCCAATCCATCAAAATACAAAGCCCTCTGCGGACATTCCTACAAAAATGGACGAACACACAAAGACAGCGATCACTGGAATAAGAGCACAATTAACCGAATTTTGCACAACGAAATGTACCTTGGCACAATGGTACAAGGCAAACACAGAAAGCAAAGTTATAAAAGCAAAACACTTGTTGCAACGAAACAAAGTGAATGGTTCTATGCTGAAAACACGCACGAAGCTATTATTGACAAAGAAACCTTTGAAACCGTTCAAACTTTGCGTGGCGCGCAAAACAAAACATCCTCAGAAGGAGATTCTCATGTACTATCTGGTTTCGTCTTATGCCATTCTTGTGGGTATGCCATGCAAAAAAATTCTTATCGACGAAATGAGAAAACGTATTCTTATCTGCGCTGTTCTAACCCAACTTGCAAAAAAAAGCATGGCACAAACTCCATTCGTCTGGAAATCTTCCTATCCTTGCTAAAAAAATCCATAGAGGAACAATTCGATGCATTGTGTGATGAAACCATCACATATCTAGCAGCAGAAATGACTCCTCCAAAAGAGGACATCACGAAACATATGCAAAACATTTCACACAAAATTGAGCAACATAAAAACGCATTAACTCAAGCATATCTTGACAAGCTCGATGCAAAGCTGAGTAACACACAATTTGAGTTACTTGCAGGATCTATGACTGAGAGCATTCAAGCACTCACGTTACAAATGAAGTATTACAAATCGCTACAAAACGATTATCGTGATTCACAAACGAAGATAGTTCATAAAAACACCTTCTTCGAAGAACACTTCAATCGTATGCTGTATAAAACGCTCATAAAACAAATATACGTCGAAAAAACAGAACCACCCGCACTGAGCATTCATATTCACTGGAACTTTTAGTTTGTGTTTTTGTACCCATCTCATGTGGCGCGGTACCATCCACAATAGCGATTTTCTTTTCTGGAATTACTATACCATCCAAAGATTGAGGATCTGCAGAACATAAAACATATTCAACGCAAAAACCCAACTGTTCCATATGCGCGCCAACTTTTTTCATTAAGGTCGATTTTCCACAACCTGGGCCACCTTTTAGAATATAGAAAGCTCTCGCTTCTTCTTCATTGATTAACTGATCGTAAAAAGAAACAAATCCATCCGCAGAGTTTGCACCTAAGAAATACTGTACTTTTTTTGTTTGCTCTTTCATAACTGTCCTCCGTTCTTAATACTTAGTTCAGCTTATGATGTAATTCTCAAACAGGTACACATTTCTTTCCATATTTCTAAAAGACAAACTAATCTTCAAGTAAATAGTCTTCAAGTACATTGTGCAATGAACAAGGAGTCACTGACAAACGACACAACTTTTGTGCAAGCTCTACCATTTCATCGGCTCTATGGCTGATATTCCAAACTTCACAACTTTCTTCCGAGTCTTTCACCGAAATTCTAATTCCATACAAAATGTACGAATAATTGCTATCAATTTCATCAATAAGTAAACGATACTCGCAAAATATTGATTCCTCTGTCAACAACTGAATTGTATTTTCTCCAATCAATATTTCTCGCTTCATTTTTTTCACCCCTTTATAGTCTACATATTCCATTGTAAACAACCCAATGTTCATTGCAAGTGTTTTCGTTCGACCAAGTTCTTCAACATTCGACAACACTCGACTTATAAGCACACCAATTCCATTTTTTCACATCAAATTATTCTGAAATAACACTCTTTTGTCGAATCGCGTCGATAATTTCATGATTATTCACAAAAAGTGAATTAAGATGCTCTATAATTGAACAAACAAACGATTGCTATTCATCTTAATTAGTTAACAATGATTGCGCAATTGATTTCCTAATATTTGAATTTTAGCTTGAAAAAACAAGTAGAAATCTGTATAATAATTTGGAATGTTTTGTTTATATCAATAAGGAGATCATAAATATGTCAACATCTAAAAAAAACCAGCAAGCCTCTACAGACAACAAAGGAAAACTATACTTTCTCATGGGTACCGTGATTACCATTTGTGTTTTAGCTCTCATCGCTTGGAACAATGGACTCTTCCAAGGAGATAAAAACCCAACCGTTGCCACAATCGGTGAAGAATCTATTACCTTAACGGATGCACAATACTATTACAACGAAATGTCTAATCAAACTTACAGCATGGCGCAATTGTATACTCAAATGGGCATGGAACCAGAATATGATGTTTCAAAGCCTGCAACAGAACAGTTCTATAACGAAGAAGACAATTACACTTATGCAGATTACTTCCGTGACGGTGCTTTAGAGCAATTACAGTTCATTGCAATCTTAACAAAACAAGCTGAGTTAGCTGATTATACTCTCTCAGATGAAGGTATTGCATCTGTCGATGCTCAAATGCAACAAATCGATGAACAATTGCTACAATACAGTGTAACTTATGGTGGCAGTGAATCCTACTATTTTTCTGCTATATATGGCGACACAATGACAAAATCACATTTGCGTGAACTCATTGCGGATGCGGTTCTTGCCAGTGAATATGCTACAATAAAAACAGCATCTTTTAACATCGAAGCAGAAGAAATGGAAACATATTATACTGACAACGCAGCCAAACTTGACTCTTATACCTATCGCTATTTCTTCCTTCCTATCACACCTGAAACGGATGTAGATGAAAACGGCGAAGCTCTACCAGCAACCGAAGATCAAATTGCAACAGCAAAACAAGCTGTTCTCGACTCCGCTAACAAAGCAAAAAATCTCATCGCACGTGGAAATTCCTTTAATCAAGTTGCCATGGATTTTGTGGGAGAAGAAAATAACGCCCCATTTGAAGATGAAAATTACAACTTTGTTTCTAACATACTTGGTTCCGAAATCTCAGCTTCCTATGTTTCCTGGCTTTATGACGATACACGTTCAGCGGGAGATGTAACGGTGTTTGAAAATGGCGATAGCGGTGTTTATGTCATTAAATTCTTAAACCGCGAACGTTTAGAAGAATCTTACGAAACACTAACTCTCAACAGCGTGTTAGTATTAGCCGATCGTGAAGGCGATACACTTCCTACAGAAGATGCGCTCTCTACAGCAAAAGAAAAGGCACAAGAGCTTTCTCAAAACTGGACCGATGCTCTTATTGCAAACACAAATGATGCGTTTCTTTCTGAACTGACAGACTATCAAAGTGAACTGCTAACCGATGTTACCCGTTCAAGCTACTCTCCTGACTTTACGACTTGGGCTTTTGAACCAAGACAAGAACTCCCTTCTGAAACTTATGTCGATCAAGAAATTGAAAACGGCAATGTAGTTGGATATCGTGTCATGCAAATCGCTGAATTTGGTGATGTGCAATGGAAGTACAGTGCTACAAATGCTCTCCAAATGGATGCTTATGCCGATTGGTATGATGACATGAAAGCAGAATCATATATCGAAAAAACAGATTCTCTGGCTTTGATTGGTTCTTCTAACTAATCAGAAATCAAACCAATAACTCTACTCATTACAGTGCGTAATATCAAAGGAAATGATGCCATATGAACTCCCAATTTTTACGAACCGAAATGATTCTCGGCAGTGACGCCATGACGCGCCTATCCCATGCTCATGTTGCGATATTTGGCATCGGTGGAGTCGGTAGTTGGTGCGCAGAATCTCTTGCTCGCGCAGGAGTTGGTGCACTTACACTCATTGACTACGATGAAATCTCCCTTACAAATCTCAATCGACAAGTGGAAGCACTGCACTCAACCGTCGGTCAATTCAAAGCTGTCGCAATGGCAGATCGTATTAAGGACATCCATCCTGACTGTCAGGTTACAACAATGATTCAGCGTTATGAGGCCAACACACGAGATGCGTTTCCTTTCTCTTCATTCGATTATATCGTAGATGCCATTGACCTAGTTTCCTGTAAATTGGATTTAATAGAAACAGCTTTAAAGAGAGCCATTCCTATTATTTCATCCTTAGGAACTGGAAACAAAGTGGATGCCTCTCTATTTCACGTAACAGACATTTCTAAAACGCACAATTGTTCTCTTTCACGCATCGTGCGAAAAGAACTTGGCAAGCGTGGAATCAAACACCACAAAGTGGTCTTTTCTCCTGAACTACCGATCAAATCACTTCAGTTGGAAGAGCCACCCCCAGGAAGACGCAATGTCCCTGCGAGTACAGCTTGGGTGCCTCCCGTTGCTGGGTTTTTACTGGCTGGCGAAGTCGTCCAAAATTTAACCAAATAATTAATTAAACCCCAACCATTGAGCTATGTAATAGCTTCCAATGGTTGGGGTTTTTCAGTTATTTACTTTTTCATGAAAAGCATCACTATTATGTATTTGCACACTCAAATCACATGCAAGTGCCTTAGTAATATTTTTAGGCCCAAGAGTAGCAACACAATTCCACCAAAACGCTCTGCCAGAGAAGATTTTCCTCTTCCAAACATGTTACCAACTCTCGCCCCAAATGCAGATAAGAAAAATGTAATCACACCAATACAACTAACTGCGAAATAGATAGGAATATTAGGCAATACTGCAAACGTGATGCCTACGACAAAGGCATCAATTGAAGTTGCGATTGCCAAAAGAAACATTGTAAATACATCCAGTGCATCATTGGTGTTCTCTTCCTCTTGAAATGAAGCATATATCATATTTCCGCCAATAATGGTAAAAAGCACAAACGCAAGCCAATGATCAATTCGAACCATTTGCATTTCAAATGCTCTTCCAAACTGAAATCCAAGCAGTGGCATCATTGCTTGAAATACCCCAAACCATATACCAATTAATATCGCATGTTTTATGTGAAATTTCTTTAAAGATACCCCTTTGCAAACTGACACTGTAAATGCATCCATAGATAAGCCAGTTGCAATCAAAATGAGTTCAGCAATGTTCAACGCTGTTTCTCCTTACTATCTCAAATTAACGGAGCAAATATTCGCAATAAATCTTGCGCACTTTTCTTGATGAATCCAACATGACAATCTTTCTTTGTAATCTCTATCGATTCTCTTAAGGTCTGCAAAAAGTCTTCATGCACCTCCTTCACAGCGCGACTTCCATACATGCAGACACCACACTCAAAATGTAAGTATAGACTTCTAAAATCCATATTCACAGTCCCAACTGTTGCCACTTCATCATCCGATACAAAGGTTTTAGAATGAATAAACCCATTTGTATACTCAAAAATTCTTACACCAGCCTGAATCAGTTCACGATAATAGGATCGACTCATAAAATGAACCAGTTTCTTGTCTGGGATATATGGGGTTATGATCCTCACATCTACCCCACTTTTTGCTGCCAATACCAAAGCTGATATGAGGCTGGAGTCTACAACCAGATACGGCGTTGTAATATACAGATAATTTTGTGCTTTTTCAATAATACGTAAATATACATGTTCTGAAACATTTTCCATATCCATAGGACTATCGCTATATGGTTGCACAAATCCATCGTGCAGAGCCCAACATCCCTCCTCTTGCCATGGCAAATAATCTTCATATCTCTCTTTTTTTTCATCAACCAAAGACCACATCTCTAAAAACATAAGCGTCAAGCTCCACGCTCCATATCCTTTGAGCATAACAGCACTGTCTTTCCAATGCCCAAACCGCATTCTCTGATTGATGTACTCATCTGCAATGTTTAGACCACCCGTAAATGCAACTTTTCCATCAATGGATAATATTTTTCTGTGATCGCGATTGTTATGCAATGTCGTTAAAAACGGACGATAAGGGTTGAATACACGAGACGAAATTCCAAATTCTTGGAGTGTTTTTCGATAACTACTAGGCAGCAATAACAAACAGCCCAAGTCATCATATATGAGTCGCACATCCACACCTTGGCTAGCTTTTTGTTTCAAAATTTCTAGCATGGCATCCCACATCACACCTTCTTCTACTATGAAGAATTCCATGAAAATATACTTCTCCGCTTTTTCCATTTCTGTGATCATAGCTTTGAATGCACTTTCTCCTGTAGCATAATATTGCGTTTGTGTATGCTGATAGACCGGAAATCCATTATATTTTTGAAGATATCGTATTTCTGGCGTATAATGCCTAGTTTCTTTTATCGCTTCGTCATAACTATCTTCCAAAAGCAAAAAAGCATATTTCCCCTCTTTCTCAATACTATCTAGTTTTTTCTGCAATCCCTTCCTCTGCATTTGCATATTAAAGAGAATATAGATGACTCCACCAACAATTGGCATGAGCAAAATGAGAAAGACCATGGTCAGTTTATAAGCACTTTTATCTTTTCTTGCCATCGCGTGAAAAGCTGCCAAAACCCCTATGACTGTCAGAGTTGCCTGAATGATGACAGAACCATTACTTCTTACCACTAAAAGATTCACAATAAGCCAGAACTGAATCGCAATTAAAACTGTTGTTAATATCCTCTGCCAAAGCAGTACATGAAATCGTCCCTTCGTCATTTGTCTAAACTGACTCATGTTCTTCACCCCATTTTTTATCTATAACAAAATAGGAAACTCGAAGTGACCCGAATTTCCCATTTCAACTGACTATTATTTATCTAACTGTATGTTGTTTATTGTTTCGTAGCTTCTGTCACAATGCCCTTTTCAAACTCAAAATGCTCTGTCTTTACAATGTGTCGCTTGCCAATGCGAACTTCTTGCGTTCCCACTTCATTTTTAACATTGTCTGGAACTGAAGCTTCTATCGTAAATATGAGATCAACTGTGTCTTCTTTCACGACTTGCAGCTCATTGGCATCAACTAGCTCATAAGTCGTGTCTTCGCTTTCTATCGCTTCGACGGAAGTGACATATGCATCCAGGAGTTCACCTGATGCCATAAGCTGATCTGGAAGCGTAACCTCTTGCATGGATTCCCATACATCCTCTTCTACATTTGATACTTTAACAGTATAAACCAAGCTCAGTTTTTGTACATTGTTGTCTGGTTGTATCAATCGCATTCCTACAAAGAGAACCAATGCAACCACAACCAAAATTGCCATCAAATCAATGATGTTAATCGTCTTTAAAAATCGTCCTTTTTCATCTATGAGTTTCATATTTTTCCTCCAAACTTGACCCACGTACCATGACATTGTATAATATTTTGGAAGTTTCTACAAGTCTTTTTTAGGAGGTACTCTCATGAAAGTCATTCACCTCATTAGTGGGGGCGATACTGGTGGTGCAAAAACACATGTTCATTCCCTACTTCAGCATTTATCAAACGAAATTGATGTAACCATGGTTTGCTTTACAGAGGGTGTCTTTGCCGAGGAAGCACGTCAACTGGGTATTCATACCATCATTCTTCCAGGAAATCATATTCTCCGCACATTAAGAAAACTTGAAACACTTATCAAAAAAGAAAATTATGATTTGATTCACTGTCATGGTTCTCGAGGCAATATGATGGCCGCCTTACTTTCTTTCAAATTGCACATTCCAACAGTGTCAACCATTCACAGCGATTACCGATTGGATTATTTGGGGCGACCTCTTTCTCGATTCACTTATGGTTTCATTAATACGTTTTCTCTTCGTCTATTAGACTATCACATAGGTGTCTCTCACGCAACGACCGATCTTCTTATAGAAAGGGGCTTTCAGCCAAATCGCCTCTTCACCATATACAATGGTTTATCTTTTGAAGAACATCTAAGCTGTCAACCTAGACAAATTTTTTTAAACAAAGTTGGTTTACAAGCAGATGATGACAGTGTTATAGTCGGCATTGCTGCACGTCTCAACCCTGTGAAAGATATTCCAACGCTCATCAAAGCCTTTGCTAAAGCATATGCTGAGAACCCCGATCTCCGTCTCCTCATTGCAGGTGATGGCGAAGAAAAGAATAATCTTCAAAACCTAATTACTGAACTGAATATATCACATGTAGCCTGTTTGGCTGGATGGATTGAAGATACCAATGCATTTTATGATGCCATTGATATCAACGCGCTAACCTCTCTGTCTGAAACCTTCCCTTATGCTCTTACCGAAGGCGCACGAGCTGCTCTCCCCACAGTCAGTTCCAATGTGGGTGGTATTCCATATCTCATTGAACATGGTGTCACAGGCTTTCTATTTCCAGTGTCTGATAACGATGCACTTGCAAAATACTTGCTTCGCCTATCGCAAAGTAAAGAGTTGCGGACACAAATAGGAAATCGTCTCTATGAAAAAGCGAAGCGTGATTTTTCTCTTCAAGCTACCATTACTCGCCAATTAGATATATACCAGAAAATTTTATCTACGAAAAAGCAAACTAATATCGTCATTTGCGGTGCATATGGAAAAGGCAATGCAGGTGATGATGCCATATTAAAATCCATTTTGTCTGAACTCCGCGAACTAGATGACCAATTTTCGTTCCACGTATTGTCACGCAATCCAAAAGAAACGCGTTTAATTTATAACATCAACGCAATTTACACCTTTGATTTCTTGCGTGTCAAAAGACTGTTTCATCACTCCACACTATACATAAATGGTGGTGGATCTCTCATGCAAGATATCACAAGTCGCCGTTCATTGTGGTTTTATTTGTGGACACTATATGCAGCAAAAAAAAGCGATTGCCACGTTCTCATGTACGGTTGTGGAATTGGCCCGATACAATCTCAATTTAATCGGAAATTAGCATCTCGTATTATAGAAACCTATGTGGATGCCATCACACTACGCGACCCGCACTCTATGAATGAACTAGAAAGCATGCAAATACACTCCCCAGAAATCGTATTGTCTTCCGATCCTACGGTAATTCTACCCGCTGCTTCAGAGGAAGTAATTGATGAACTTTTCCGAGAACACGATTTAAATCCACAAGGAGACTATATAGCGATCATTTTACGTCCTTGGGAACTGTTTGATGAAAAAGTGCCAACTTTGGCCCGTTCCGCCACATACGCATATGAAAAACATGGTCTTCTCCCCATATTTTTTCCTATAGAGCCAGACATAGATATTAAAGCCGCTAAAAAAGTATCTCAACTTCTAGATATTCCTCATGTCGTAATGCCTGGCATCAAAGACACAAGCAAACTCATTGGATTTCTCTCTCGCATGTCGGTTGTCGTATCGATGCGTTTGCATGGTCTCATTTTTTCTGCTGGTCAAGGTGTACCTCTCGTTGGTATTGTATATGATCCAAAAGTGAGCTCCTTTTTGTCCTATATCAACCAAAATCTTTTCATCGATTTTTCTATCTTAACAGAACCTGCCTTAAATGAGTTGATTGATGCTGCTATTTCACATCATAATGATCAGACTTTCTTATCTGAGCGCGTTAAAACACTCCGCGAAGCTGAACTAAAAAACCAAACGATGGTTAAAAAGCTCTTATCTCTTTCATAAATTTCAATCTAAATTTGTTAATTTTTTTATCGTTTCGGTACATTTTACCTCTCATTCTGATGAATATATGTATGATATCGTTTCATACTAAAGACATCTCCAAAAACGAGGTGAAAACATGAAAAAAGAAGGCAAAAAAGGCAACGAACTTACCAAAATCAACAACCCAAATCGAACTGCTTATGAAATGGCTGGACAAGGCTATTTTGATTCCGAAAGTGGGTATGATTGGGAGTCAACCTATAATTATACTCGTCCAAACGAATATGATCTAGCCAACCTTAAAAATAACGGCAATGCTTAAGACTGCACAATAAATAAAGCCTTCCAACTAATGTAATCAAAGTTGGAAGGCTTTATTCAATACATATAAGTGGTGTTGCACAATCAATAGGAATGCGCTTTTCATCTACAAAATTTAAGTATTCACTATTCTCAATAAGCGGTTTGGATAATTATACTACAATAAACGATAACTTGCCTTACATTTTTTAAGCACTCACATCGACTACTTCTTAATCAATATCAAGAGATAATACATCCAGCTCGGCAGGAGCATTTTCTTGCACCTTAGCGCGCAAATTCTTAAAGTGTTCTCCTTGCCCATCTATGGTTTCTTTCATTTGCCCAAAGGTTTCACATACTTTATTGAGTTCAGATGTTGATGCATTTAGTGTGTTGTTGAGTTGTTCTTGCAAGATATCAAAATTGTTTTGTAACTCTCTCATCCATACAGCACAATCTTCTTGTACTTTTCTAGCTTCTTCTTTGGCTTCTTCTAAGGTTATTTCTGCGCGCTCATGTGCACTTAGTTCAATGCTAGCCGTGCGTTCTTTGATGGTTTCATATGCTGAAGCCTTTGGCTCGAGTTCTTTTACTTGTTCACGCAGACGAATACACTCTTCTTGCGCTTGCTGAAGTGAATCCGAAACTCTATTTTTTTCTATTGTTACTGTACTGAGTTCTGTTTCAATATCAAAAATACGTTGTTTCATTTCGTCGAGCACTTCATCTTTTTCTTTAACGCGATCAGCATTTTGATTTTTTTCCGTCTTTTGTTTTTCACATTCTTCATTGAGTTCTTTGCATTTATTCTCGTGCTCAGTTTCCATTGTTTCAATATATTTCAACACATCTTCACGATTAAATCCACCAAAAGCAGAAGATTTAAACGTATGATTTGTTCCGCCCATAACGCCTTCCCTCACTTTAAACCAATTGATTTTACCAATTTTATCACAGTATTCTGTACAATACAATATTTTGCATCAAAGAACCCTCTATTCCAACAGAATAATTAGGTGAATACAATAGAAGTGAAACCGTGATTTCATTGACGAGTTTTCATTTGAATGATATAATAATTTGATTGTTCTAAAAGTAAACAGACTACATGGGGGACTGAATTTATATGTGGGTTTCCGACAATTGGAAAGACTATACTTTGCTAGATTGTAGCGATGGCGAAAAACTTGAGCGTTGGGGCGAATACACTTTGGTGCGTCCAGACCCGCAAGCCATTTGGAAAACGCCAAAAAAACACGCAGGTTGGAAAAATCATCACGCGAGATATGCTCGTTCAGCTTCCGGTGGTGGTCATTGGGTCAAAAAATCGTTACCTGCTCATTGGCAAGTAAACTATGGTGATTTAACCTTCAACATAAAACCAATGAACTTCAAGCACACTGGCATTTTCCCTGAGCAAGCCACCAACTGGGATTTTGCAAGACAAGCTATTACAAAAGCCAAGCGACCCATCTCAGTTTTGAATTTATTTGCATACACAGGTGCCGCAACCGTCGCTTGTGCCAGCGCTGGTGCTTCAGTTTGCCATGTTGATGCTGCAAAAGGCATGGTCAATTGGGCTAGAGAAAATGCCAAAAGTTCAAACCTAGCCGATGCACCCATCCGCTGGATTGTAGATGACTGCGCTAAATTTGTAGAAAGAGAAATCAGAAGAGGCAGACGCTATGATGCCATCATCATGGACCCTCCTTCATATGGACGCGGACCATCAGGAGAAATCTGGAAACTCGAAGAGAACTTATTCCCCTTTGTCGAACTAGTTTCAGGCGTGCTTTCTGACAACCCGCTCTTTTTCCTCATCAATTCATATACAACTGGACTATCTCCTTCTGTTCTCACTTATATCTTAGAAACCTTAGTATCCAAACGATTTGGCGGACATACCGTAAGCGAAGAACTGGGGCTTCCTGTTACAGAATCTGGTCTTAATTTGCCTTGTGGCGCAACTGGACGTTGGATGTCGTCACAACTCTAAAAGGAGTATTTTAATGAGTCCAATCATTCAAATTAAAGACGTATCTTTTGTCTATCCTGATGAAACAGATCCTGACAAAACCGTCTTGCAAAACATTAATTTATCTATTGAAGAAGGAAGCTTTGTTGCCATTTTGGGACACAACGGGTCCGGAAAATCAACTCTTGCCAAACTCTTTAATGGCATTCATATCCCATCCAAAGGCTCTATCATCGTAGATGGTATGGATACGCGCGACGAGAAGCACTTGTTTACCATTCGCAACACAGTGGGGATGGTGTTTCAAAATCCTGACAACCAAATTGTTGCCAGTGTGGTTGAAGAAGATGTCGCATTTGCCCCTGAAAACATGGGAATTCCCTCTCCAGAAATACGCGAGCGCGTTGACGAAGCACTTCGTATGGTGGGCATGTATGACTTTCGCTTACATGCACCACATCTACTATCAGGTGGACAAAAACAACGCGTGGCTGTCGCTTCGGTCATCGCCATGCGACCACGCTGTATCGTTCTAGATGAATCCACTGCTATGCTAGACCCTGTCGGTCGAAAAGAAATCATGGAAACTGCAATCCATCTAAACAAAGCCTATGGTATGACCATAATTTTAATCACACATCACATGGATGAAGCAGCTTTAGCAGATAGGCTAATTGTCATGACTGAAGGCGACGTTATTTCCGATGACACACCACAAGCCGTGTTTTCACAAGTAGAGACTCTCAAGAAAGCCGGTCTTACAGTGCCTGATACTGTAAAACTGCTTTATGAACTGCAAGAGCTTGGTATCAACACATCACTTGATACCCTTTCCACAGATGACTGTGCAAAGCAACTATTTACTATACTACGCAATGCGTAAAATTACGAAAAGAAGGTGAGAGTATTGGAGCCAATCATAAGAATCAATAATTTGACCCATACCTATAGTATCAATACTCCCTTTGAAAGAACTGCACTAGATGCAATCAATTTAGATATATATCAAGGGGAATACCTTGGCATCATAGGACAAACAGGCTCAGGCAAATCCACACTTATTCAGCATTTGAATGGTTTACTAAAACCCACTTCTGGGTCCATTTTGTTTGATGGTCAAGACATTTGGTCCTCCCCGGCACTTCAAAGAAATATTCGTTTTCAAGTGGGATTGGTTTTTCAGTTTCCTGAATATCAGCTTTTTGAAGAAACCGTATATAAAGACATTGCATTTGGTCCCCGCAACATGGGTTTGACTGATGAAGAAATTGATAGCCGTATTCGTCGCTCAATGCAATTTGTAGGTCTATCAGAAGAACTCTTAGATCGCTCTCCTTTTGATCTCTCAGGAGGACAAAAACGCCGAGTCGCCATTGCTGGCGTCATCGCAATGGAGCCAAAAGTTCTCATTTTGGATGAACCCACAGCCGGATTAGACCCAGCAAGTGTAGAAAGTCTTTTAGAGAACATTAACACCTATCATGAGTCCAACGATGCCACTGTTATCGTGGTTTCTCATTCTATGGAAGAGATTGCACGCACGGCAGATCGCATGGTCGTTTTCCGCGAAGGAAAAATCCCTCTGTCTGGAACAGCGCAAGAAGTCTTTATTCATAGCGAAATGCTCACGAAAATGGGCTTGGGCGTTCCTCAAATTACAAGTGTATTTTCTCATTTATATAAAATGGGCGCACCTGTAGACCCAGCTGTATATACCGTTGCGCAGGCCAAAGACTCTTTTTTAACTGCACTCGCAAATCAAAGGGAGGCCGAATAATGCTACGCAATATCACACTAGGCCAATACTTCCCTGGAACCTCAATAGTCCATCGACTTGATCCCAGGGCGAAACTCATAGCCTCCTTTTGCTATATCATTGCAATCTTTACAGCAAAGCACTATATTTCCTATGGCATTCTCATTGCATTGCTTTTTGTTGGAATCGCCCTGTCTTCCATCCGATTTTCTGTTTTTGTTAAAGGACTAAAACCAGTTGTTATCATTATCTGTTTCACAGCCATAATGAATCTGTTTTTCACAAAGGGTGGCGGTATCATATACACCATTGGAGCAATTAACATTTATTATGATGGATTGTTGCGAGCCATCTTCATGATGTTGCGTGTCCTTATGCTACTGCTTTCGACCTTACTGCTTACATATACAACTTCTCCACTCATGTTAACGGACGGTTTAGATTATATTTTAGCGCCACTCAAAAAGCTCAAAGTGCCTGTCCATGATTTCACCATGATTATGAGCATCGCTTTGCGTTTTATACCAACACTCATACAAGAAACTGAAAAAATTATTTCAGCGCAAAAAGCCCGTGGTGCTGATTTCGATAGTGGAAATTTACTACGCCGAGCAAAAGCACTTGTTCCTATTTTGATTCCACTTTTTGTGTCAGCTTTTCGTCGCGCTGATGAACTAGCCGTTGCTATGGACTGTCGCTGCTATCACGAAGGCATGCAGCGCACCCGTTTGCGTGTTTTAAAGTATACAAACATTGATATCGCACTCATTTCCTTATCCTTGTGTTTGTGTGTACTCATTGGCACACTGCGCTATTTCGGACTGTAATCCTTGGTGACACATATGAGAAATATCGCATTAAAACTTGAATACCTTGGTACCAACTACCATGGATGGCAAATACAAAAAAATGCATCCACCGTTGCGCAAACACTGCAAGATGCCATTGCACACATTGTGCAGCACCCTGTCAATGTCATTGGCGCTGGTAGAACCGATGCTGGTGTGCATGCAAAAATATATCTAGCAAATTTTCGCACGACTTCGCAGCTTTCATGTGATCGCCTTCCCATAGCAATCAATTCTCAACTTCCCTCAGATATTGTAGTAACCAAAGCAACGGAGGTGCCTCTCGAATTTCATGCCATTGGTTCATGCTACAAAAAGGAATATTCCTATTACATCTATAATTCCCCATTTAAAAATCCATTTTGGGTGAATCGTGCTTGGTTTTACGCAAAACCATTGAATGAAACCATTTTGCAAAATGCTGCTCAGCAGTTTATTGGCACACATGATTTTGCCGCTGTTCGCTCAGTTGGTACAGAAACAAAAAGCACCGTACGAACCATCTATTCTTTTAAAGTAACACGTAAAGATAATCTCATATGTTTTCGCGTTTCTGCTGATGGATTTTTGTATAACATGGTGCGCGCTATGATTGGCACTTGTGTTCACTGTGCCGAAGGAAAACTCGACAGCAATCAAATTCATGGGGTTTTGCAGTCAAAAGACCGAAGTCTAGCTGGTCCTACTGCTCCAGCACAAGGACTCTACATGACAAATCTTTGGTATGAAGACATGACAATCCTCTAAATACCTGTGTAAAGGAACGTAACTATGCGTATAATGGAATATTGTAAGCGTAATTTCACAGTCAAACAACGTGCTTTACTTTTGATTCTTTCTATTGTTTTGGCGATTTTTTTAGTCGCCAGCGTTACCATCAAAGGAAAGTCTGGTATGACACTGTTTACGCGTCTCTTTGTCTATGACAATCAAACTTCCAATTACACCTTCCCACACGAAACAATCGGTAAAAGTAACTTTGCGAACCTAGACTATCACTTACTCGCCTCATCTGAGCGCACAATCAAAGTCTTCTCTCAGCAAGGTGAAAAACGATTGGAACTTCCTGTCGTCTATGAAAACCCCACCATATCGCAAAGTAAGACTATGGCTGTTTTATATGACGCCGGTGGTCAAGATTTATCTGTCATTTCCAGTGATGAAGTCCTGTTTTCAACCTCACTTCCCCATGAAGAATTCATCATATCTGCATCCATCAATCAAAACGGATGGCTAGCAATCACCTCTAAACTCGGTGGTTACAAGGCTGTGGTCACTGTATATGATGACACTTTCAAGCCTGTCGTTTCTATACAACTATCCAGTGCATATGTATCCAATGCCATAGTAACGCCAGATTGCAAAGGTGTTTATGTCCTCACGGAAGGGCAATCAGAAGGTGTTTTTGAAAGTAAATTACTATACTACCGATTTGATTACTCTACTACCCCTACAAACGAACTCAGTTTGGGTGACAATTTAGTTCTCACAATGCAAACCACAAATAACCGAATTTGGGTCTTATCAGAAAACAAACTATATAGTTTACTATCTTCTGGTGAAATCTCTTCTACCTATGATTATTCTGAAAAATATCTCAAGTTTGCCAACTTGACAAGCTATGATTTTGCAACCATTTTGATTTCTCATTCACCTACCGGTACCGGTGGTGAACTTTTAACAATTGGTTCAGATGGCTTCGTCATTGGCCGCATAACCGTTGATGAATCCGTATTGTCCATTTCATCTGATGGTCAATATGTTTCTATTCTCACAGCAAATTCTGTAAAGCTTTATAACAGCAAACTCAAACTCATCCAAGATTTTGACTTCATACAAGAAGCCGAACATCTTGTGAGCTTCTCCAATGGAAGCATCATGCTAATGACAGAAGAACTCGCAAGTTTACTCATTCCATAATTTAGATTGGAGCGAACCATATGACCCCTATTATCATTGATATTGCCATTGTCTTATTCATACTTGTATTTGCCCTATTGGGTATCAAACAGGGTTTTGTGCGTGCACTGTGTTCGTTTCTCGCCATTTTTGTTGCTTTGCTGGGCGCTGTATTCATCACCAAAACCTTTACAAGTCAAGCTGTTGAAATTGTAAAACCGCATCTACTTCCCAGCATTGCAGAAAGACTGAATCAAGAACTCATTTCGGAATCAACTGAAGATCTCACAACTACTGAAATAGCTGAGCTGTTAGAGGGTATGAACCTTCCGGAAAGTTGGGCCGAATCTTTACAAAACTTATACGATACAGCTATAAAATCTGAAATTTTAACTTCCACAACTGAACTCTTGTCAAACTTCATTTTAGATATTATCGTATCGGTAATTCTATTTATCGTCAGTTTCCTGCTACTCTTACTCATTTGGAAATTCGTCAGCAAAAGTCTTGATTTAATTGCACGCCTACCTGTTCTCAACTTTTTTAACCGCACGTTCGGTGCACTATTTGGTGTTTTAAAATCACTAATCATATTATATATCTTAAATTTTATACTTCTTGATTACATCGCCAAAATTCCACCCGAACTTACAAACAAAACTGTAATATTTCAGTATTTAACAACAGCGTTTGCTGATATTCATTTACACTATGTGTTATTCTGATAGCACAATAATTCTAACGCTACGCTAAAAATATTGTGCAATTATTTTACGATTGAGTTTACTTTTATTCATATGTAATTCATAATAATATTATATACTCAAACTACAATTCAACCATGAATTATACACCCTCAAAAGGAGTGATTTAAAATATGCAACCAACTATCTGTAGTAAATGCAATAAAAATATGGCTGTTGTCTTCATCACCAAACTCGAGCCAGACGGACAGTCAAAAAACGAAGGTCTTTGCCTAAAATGTGCAAAAGAACTCAACATAAAACCTGTCACAGACATGATTGATAAAATGGGTATGAGCGATGAAGAACTGGAAGGTTTGACTCAAGAAATGGCAAACGCCTTTGAAAATGTCAACAACCTAGACGGTATGGATTCCCTGCTGTCCTCTATGTCTCCAGATACTTCTGACGATGAAGATGATGATGGACGCACAGCTACCTTCCCATTTTTAAACAAACTTATGAATAATGGTGCATCTGACAGCGCTTCTAGCAATGACGAAACGCTAAGTGCAACGACCGATGCTCCGAAACAAACGAAAGCCAAAAAAAATGATGCGAAACAGTCTAAGCGAAAATTTTTGGACAGTTATTGTATCCATTTATCACGCAAAGCACAATCTGGTCAGCTTGACCGCATGATTGGTCGTGATGTTGAGCTTGATCGCGTCATTCAAATATTAAACCGTCGCCAAAAAAACAACCCTTGTCTCATTGGTGAACCTGGTGTTGGTAAAACTGCCATTGCAGAAGGTCTTGCAATGAAAATTCAATCTGGCGAAGTTCCATATAAACTCAAAGACAAAGAAGTCCATTTGCTTGACCTCACATCTTTGGTTGCTGGCACTCAATTTCGTGGTCAGTTTGAAAGCCGTATGAAAGGTCTCATTGAAGACATCCGCAAAGCAGGCAATATCATCTTAGTCATTGACGAAGTGCATAACCTTGTTGGTGCTGGTGATGCAGAAGGCTCTATGAACGCAGCAAACATACTAAAACCTGCCCTCTCCCGTGGTGAAATTCAAGTCATTGGTGCCACCACACTCACTGAGTATCGTAAATACATCGAAAAAGATTCCGCCCTTGATCGTAGATTTCAACCTGTTATGGTCAATGAACCTTCTATTGATGAAGCGGTAGAAATCATCAAAGGCATTGCCTCCTATTATGAAGACTATCACCATGTGACCATCTCCCCAGACATTGCACGACTATCTGTCATTATGTCTGAGCGTTATATCACCGATCGCTTTCTTCCTGATAAAGCGATTGATTTAATCGACGAAGCTTGTTCTGATGTCAATCTCAAAAACAAGTCACTCGCGCGTCTTGCGGTCATTGAAAAAGAACTTGCTGATTTGGCCAAAGAACGTGAAGTCATGCTGGCAGACGACAGTGAAAACGCATATGCACAACTAGCAACACTGCGTAGTCGAGAATTGCAGCTGCTAGAAGAACAAAAAGAGCTAAAAGAAGCTCCAATCCCTGCACTCACACTAGAACATTTATCACGTGTAATTGAACTTTGGACAAAGATTCCTGCTACACAAATTAGAGAGCAAGAATATGAAAGACTCGCTCATCTGCAAGACAGATTGAAGAAGCATATGATTGGCCAAGACGAAGCGATTGAAGCAGTTTCCTCTGCCATTCGTCGCAACCGTGTTGGTGTTTCCTCCAAACGAAAACCTGTCTCTTTCGTTTTTGTTGGTTCAACGGGCGTTGGGAAAACCGAACTAGTTAAACAGTTGGCACAAGACTTGTTTGACACCCCAGAATCACTGATTCGCTTGGATATGTCCGAGTTTATGGAAAAGCATGCCGTATCACGTATCATCGGCTCTCCTCCAGGCTATGTAGGACATGATGATGCAGGACAACTCACAGAGAAAGTACGACGCAAACCTTACTGTGTCATTTTGTTCGATGAAATTGAAAAAGCACATCCAGATGTTTTGAATATCTTGCTTCAGATCTTAGATGATGGACACATCACAGACGCGCAAGGGCGCAACATTAACTTTGAAAACACAGTTATCGTCATGACTTCCAACGCTGGCAGCAATAACAAAACAGGTGCGCTTGGATTTGGTCGCACTGTCAACGAACAAGGCAAAGAACGCGCGATGAAAGCACTCAAAGAATTCTTGCGACCTGAATTTATCAATCGTTTAGATGAGGTTATTTACTTCAACCAGCTATCTGAAGATAACTTCCGTCACATTGCGCTCATCATGCTCAATGAACTCAAAGAGAATTTGATTGAAAAGAATTTAACCTTCACTTGGGACGAATCCATGATAGATTACATGGTATCTGAATCTTACTCTGTAACCTATGGCGCTAGAAATCTACGCCGTTTTATTCAAAAACACTTAGAAGACCCCATCGCAAGCCTCATCATTGAAAGCTATCTAAAACCCATCACAACAATGCATGCAAGCTATAATGCTGAGCTTGAAAAAATCGAGGTTTCACCCGTTAGCTAAAGCATCATAAAAAGCACCTGCAGTAAATGCAGGTGCTTTTTTATTTAATGATTAATTTGTCTATTCACGTTTAGATGCTAAGAAAAATGTCGCCATAATACCAGGACCAGTATGCGCGCCAATAACAGGACCCACATGATGAATCAAAATATCTTTGACATCGATTTGTTCACGAATCATCATTTCAAACTGTTTGGCTTCTTCCATACAATCACCTTGTGCAATGAAGATTGGCACTTCATCCAATCTGGCACCCAATGATTTAATCGATTCTAATAGCATTTTCAGTGCTTGTTTTCGCCCTCTTGCCTTTCCATTAGAAACGAGCTTGCCCTCAGGGTTCACCTTGAGAATCGGTTTTATATTGAGAGCAGTTCCAATAAAAGCAGCTGTCTTTGAAATTCGTCCGCCTCTATGCAAATGATTCAAATCATTTACTGTAAAATGGTGTGCAATCAGATTTCTATTCTCTTCTGCAAATTTAGCAACTTCTTCAATGCTTTTTCCTTTTTCTTTTTCTTTGGCAGCCAAATAGACCAGCAAACCTTGCCCCATAGAGGCAGATAACGTATCAACCGTCACAATTTTGCAGTCAGGATATTCTTCTAATAATTCATTTTTCGCTATCACAGCAGAATTATATGTGACACTAAGTCCTGAGGAAAAACCCAAGTATAAAATATCTTTTCCAGCATCGAGCTGTTCTTTCATAGCAACCAAAAATTGATCTACATTCACAGCTGAGGTTGATGCGGTCGCACCATTTCTCAATTCTTTGTAAAAATCGTTAAATTTTATATCTCTTTCGTCTAAATAATTAAAATAACTATTTCCGTTTAATACCACAGTCAAAGGAACAACGGTTAAATTGAGTTCATTGGCTAAAGACTGAGGTAGGTCACAAGAAGAATCTGTCATGATTACATAATCTTTCATATCATCTACTCCCTTTCAAATTTATAGGCAATACAAATAAATCATATAGAAATGGCTTACACTCCCAGCCATCACAAATAAATGCCAAACAAAATGCATATATTTAATTTCTTTTTTCTTGTAAAAGAATACACCTAAAGTGTAAAAAACACCACCAGCAATCAAGAGTAACACACCTTCAAATGGAATTTCCTGAAAGAGGTTGCGAAGCGCTAACACGACCATCCAACCCATCGCTATATATAGCAACATGGATAACTTTCGAAACCGCTCCAAATTCACCGAATTTAAGACGATTCCCCAGACAGCACAAACAGTCAATACAGTAAGGATACTCCATCCAAATATTCCACCAATTACAACAAGTGTAATCGGTACATAAGTACCTAAAATCAACAGGAATATGGAACAATGGTCAAGCACGCGAAAAAAACGTTTTACTTTTTCCGCAGTAATGGAATGATACAAACATGAGAATAAATAAAGTATAATCAAACTTGCACCATATATTGACGCACTTACTATTGAAACATTCGAACTACTTTCTACTGATTTTATGACTGCAAACACTGTACCTACGATGGCAAGCAGTGCTGCAATACCATGTGAAACCGCATTTGCAATTTCTTCACCCAATTGTTGCTTCCTTTGCAAGGCTACAGAGTGGCTCATATGATAGATTCCTTTCTTAGTATATTTATGTGCATATAAGCAAATCATATGCTTATATACTACTTCGTTAAGTTTAACTTGCAAAAGGAAGCATGTCAATGAATATCTAACACGACTTCTTTGCAAAATATGTTGACGATAGCTACGTATTCATTGTAAAATTATAATATTATTCTACTTTAGAATGAGGAGGTCTACACATAAATGAAAATTGTTGTTTTAGATGGTTATGTTGCAAATCCTGGTGATTTAAGCTGGGAACCACTATCTGATATTGCCGAACTTGTTATATACGACCGCACAGCACCCCAAGACGTCATTTCCAATATAGGCGATGCCGATATCGTTGTAACAAACAAAGTTGTGCTCTCAAGAGAAGTCATCGAAGCATGTCCTTCTATTGGCCTTATTTGTGAACTTGCAACTGGTTTTAACAATATTGACATTAATGCAGCAAAAGAGCGTAACATTCCTGTTTGCAATGTTCCCTCTTATAGCACCTCCTCAGTAGCACAGCTCGTTTTCGCTTTTTTACTTGAAATAGCTGAGCGTGTTGTTTCACACAGCGATGCTGTTCAAAGCGGCGATTGGACACAATGTAAAGATTTTTCTTTTCGCAAGCATCCATTGTTTGAATTAGAAGGCAAAACTCTTGGCGTCCTTGGTTATGGTACCATTGGTAAACAAGTAGCCAATATTGCAGTGAGCTTTGGAATGAAGGTTCTTGCCTCCAGTCGCACATATAAACCAGAACTTTCAACCGACCAGATTAAAATTGTTTCTCAAGAAGAATTACTATCGCAATCAGATATCATTACCTTGCACATTCCACAAACTCCAGAAAGTGTCGGACTAATCAACAAAGACACCCTTGCGCAAATGAAAGATGGCGCTATCTTAATCAACACTGCTAGAGGTGGTATTGTGGTTGAACAAGATATTTATGATGCACTCGTCTCAGGAAAGCTATATTGGTATGCAACTGATGTTCTCAGCACTGAACCACCAAAAGCAGATAACCCTCTGCTCAAAGCCCCATCCTGTTTCATTACACCGCACATCGCCTGGATGACAACAGAAGCTCGCACGAGACTACTAAACACGTTATTTGAAAACATCAAAGCCTTTATTTCTGGCGCCCCAATTAACGTCGTCAATTGACATAAGCAACGAAAGGAAGAAATATAAAATGGCAATCTATGATCCCCAAATAGAAACCCTGCCGAGAGAGCAGCTACACAAACTCCAAGGTGAACGTCTGAATTGGCAGGTAAAAAGAATGTATGAACGTGTGCCACTTTTTCGTGAGCGCATGGATGAAAAAGGACTCAGCCCTGAAGATATCAAAGGTGTTGAAGACTTGCATAAACTCCCTTTTTCATACAAACAAGATCTCAGAGATCACTACCCATATGGTTTGTTTGCTGAACCAATGGAAAATATCAAACGAGTACATGCCTCTTCTGGTACAACAGGCAAACAAATTGTCGTTGGCTATACAGACGGCGATCTAAAACGTTGGGAATCTTGCGTGGCAAGAAGCCTATCTGCAATTGGTGTCACCTCTTCTTCCTTTGTACAAAACGCATTTGGCTACGGTTTTTTTACTGGAGGTCTTGGAATACATAGTGCCATTGAACGAATTGGCGCAACCACCATCCCCATTTCTGCAGGAAATACACAGCGTCAATTGCAAACTATGATTGACTTTTCTGCCACTCACTTAGCTTGCACCCCTTCTTATGCCATGTTTTTGGCAGAAACCATTGAAGAAAAAGGCTTGCGTGACCAATTAACGCTCAAAGCTGGGGTCTTTGGTGCGGAACCTTGGACAGAAAATATGCGACAAGAAATTGAAAACAAATTAGGCATCAAAGCATATGATATTTACGGACTATCAGAAATCATGGGGCCCGGTGTTTCCTATGAATGTGAAGAACAATCTGGTATGCATATTTGTGAAGATCATTTTATTGCTGAAATTATTGACCCCGAAACAGAAGAAGTGCTTCCATACGGTGCAACTGGTGAACTTGTATTCACAACCATTACCAAAGAAGGATTTCCAGTCATCCGTTACCGCACACGTGATATTTGCACACTCAACGCTAAACCATGTGCATGTGGACGCACACATATCCGAATGGGTAAACCGTCTGGCCGAAGCGACGACATGATGATTATTCGTGGCGTCAATGTCTTCCCTTCCCAAATTGAAGAAGTTCTACTCAAAGTTAGCCAAGGCAATATCACACCAAACTATCAAATCATTGTTGATCGCGTAAATAACACGGATACGCTTGATGTCCTTGTAGAAATGAGCGAAGCTCTGTTTTCCGATGCAGTTCGCTCCATTGAAAAAATAGAAAAACAGATCACCAACAGTCTTCGTTCAATCCTTGGCATTGGCGCTACAGTACATCTGGTAAACCCTAAAACCATTGAACGAAGCGAAGGCAAAGCCAAACGCGTGATTGACAAACGCAAACTGTAAGGAGGTCACAACCATGCTGATCAAACAAATCTCGGTATTCATTGAAAACCAGTCAGGTCCATTGGCAGAAGTCTGCGAAATACTCCACCAAAATGAAATAGACATCATCGCGCTTTCTCTTGCTGACACCTCAGATTTTGGTATTTTACGCCTAATTGTAGATAAGCCAGAGCTTACGCAATCCACACTTCGTGAACAAGGCTTCATCACAAAATCGGCTGATGTCTTAGCCGTTTCTATGGCAGATAAACCAGGTGGTCTTTCATCCATTTTACAGACGCTAAATAAAGAAAATATTTCAATTGACTATATGTATGCTTTTGTTGGCAAACAAGACGGCTCCGCCGTTGTGGTTTTCTCTTTGAGCGATCTTGAAAAGGCTCTTCTTGTGTTAAAAGAAGACAACCGAACCATTATCAATCCACGAGATATCTACTCACTGTAAACAACTCAGTTCCCTAGCAATGAATTTCATTTCATTGCTAGGGAACTTTTATATTCGTCATATCAACCAAAAGAATTGCGATTTTATATAAAACACTTGACTTTATTGTAAATATATTATAATTTATATATATAAATATATGAATATTCATATGTATGTAGGAGGTGTCTATGTCTATTGTATACCGTTCGAATCCAGAGCCATTCAATGATCTTGCAAACACCTTAAAGGCAATTGCACATCCACAGAGACTCTGTATCGTCAAAACCTTGTGTGAAAAAGGTGAGTCGAATGTAACAGAGATGCAACACTGTTTGAGTGAAGCACAGGCAACAGTGTCACAGCATCTTTCTAAACTAAAAGCTGCGGGAATCATTGTCGGCAATCGAAATGGAACCAATGTCTATTATTCTATCAGAAATGATAAAGTTGAACATTTGATCAAATCAATTGTCCAAAACTTAGATATATAACACCTATCTATAAAACTATTTTTTACTCATAGGAGGATACTATTTTGAAAAAAACAAATTTATTGATTATCGGAGGTAGCGCCGCTGGACTTTTAACCGCTACCACAGCTAGAAAAACATATCCAGACATTAACATCACTTTAATCCGTGAAACTCCAAATGTTATGGTTCCTTGTGGCATTCCTTACATCTTTGGCACACTACATTCAACAGATAAAAACGTCATTCCAGATGCCATGCTGAAAGATGCCAACATTGACTTAATTGTTGACAGTGTATTGAGCATTGACCGTGCAAATAAAACCGTTACTACAAAAGAAAATGAAACCATCCAATATGAAAAGCTCATGATCGGGACTGGGTCTCTTCCTACAATTCCAACGTTCATCCCAGGTCATGACCTTGACAATGTATATCCAATCATAAAAGATTCCAGATACCTAGACAAACTTCTTGAAAAAGTGGAAGCAGCACAAAACGTAGCCATCATTGGCGGTGGATTTATAGGTGTTGAATTTGCTGAACAAATTCGACTACTCAATAAAAACGTAACATTGATTGAACTTGGTGAATCCTGCTTGTGGCAAGCTTACGATAAAAAATACTCTGACGAAATTGAATCCATGATGACAGAGCAAGGCATTGAGATTTTGACCAATAACAAAGTGAGCAAGATTAATGGTTCAACTGCTGTTGAAGAAGTTGAATTGGAATCAGGAAAAAAAATTATCGCTGATTTGGTTATCCTAGCTCTGGGTGTTGCACCTAATGTTGATTTGGCAAGACATGCTGGCATTAAGTTGAATGAAAATGGCGCGATTGCTGTTGATCAATATATGCGCACCAATGATCCAGATGTCTTTGCTGCTGGAGACTGCGCTGAAAAAACATGTTTCTTTACAGGAAAAAATGTACCTATCCTACTGGCCTCTACTGCAGCGATGGAAGCCAAAATTGCAGGATATAATCTATTTGATTTGAACCTTGTCCGTACAACACCTGGCACAATCAGTGCTTTTTCAACAAAAGTATTTGGACGCACCTTTGCAGCTGCTGGCATCACCGAAGCAACAGCGCAAATTGAAGGATTTAATTATGTCGTTGGCGAATTTACCACAATGGATCATCATCCAGGTAGCCTACCTGGCACACAAGCTCTACACATCAAACTCATTTTCTCCAAAGCATCTGGCATCATTCTTGGCGCACAAATTTCAGGTGGCGACTCTACTGGTGAAATGATTAATATCTTGAGTTTGGCAATTCAAAAAGGTCTCACCGCGACCGAACTAAATACCTTCCAAGTTGCAACCCATCCGCTCATCTCTGCATCCCCTATTGCTTACCCAATCAATAGCGCTTCCATGAATGCTATGATTGCTATGAAGTGAAATTAGCTAGCTGTAATCATACTATCTCAGCTATCATATTCTCCTCCTTTTGGTTTAAGTGCCGGCATCTTGTTTTTATCAGATGTCGGCACTATTTATATAAACCTCAATTTGACATTAATTATAAAGCTTGCTATAAAACTTGAACCTATGCGTAAATATGTATTCATAAAAAAACAACTATAAACTTAATATCCTTCGTCCAAAAACTATTTAACATGCAAAAAATGCATTTTAACACTGTATTCAAAAACCTTCCTAAATTTTTGGATAATTTGTCCGGAACTTCAAATAATAAGTGTATCACTTTAGAAAACATGAAATGACATCATATTTCAAATAAAAGGAGAAAATTGACTATGAAGGCAACCGGAATTGTCCGTCGCATTGACGACTTAGGCCGCATTGTGATACCAAAAGAAATTCGCAGAACACTACGCATCAGAGAAGGCGATCCTCTTGAAATTTATACAGATAGAGATGGCAGCGTTATTTTCAAAAAATATTCACCACTGAGTGGCATTGGTGATTTCATGATAGAACTCAGTGAATCTCTTCAAAAAACCACTAACTGCTCAGTTCTCATTACAGATCGCGACAGTTGTCTTGCCGCCGCAGGTCCAGCAAAAAAAGATGTGCTTGAACGAAGTATCACGAGAGAGGTACAACAGGTTATTGAAGAGCGACAAGTCTATACGTGCTTAGATAACTCTTCAAACCCTGTCATTATATCAGAGAGCGCACCAGAATACGTTGCCCATACAATCGCACCAATTTTATCAGAGGGCGATATTTTAGGTAGTGTCATATTCGCAGATAAAAGCGAAGACATTGCATCACATGAACCAGATGCAAAGCTTGCACAAACCATAGCCTTGTTTCTTGGACGTTATATGGAATCTTAAAAGAACCCCATTTCAGAAATATTCTCTGAAATGGGGTTCTTTTTATGCTTCTAAGTATTTATCAAAGCCACTACTTTTTGCTGTGCTGCCATCTTCTAAAACCAAAAACACCTCTGTATCTTCCATATTTTCTATCAGTGCAATTGCTTTCGTTTCACCCAAAAGCAGGCAACTTGTCGATAATGCATCTGCCCAACCAGATTGCTCTGTTACGATTGTCGCCGATAATACACCACTGTCGGCTGGTCTCCCCGTAAAAGGATTTAAAATATGATGGTATCGCACTCCTTCATACTCAAAAAATCGTTCATCTATTCCAGCTGTTACAACACTTTGATTGGTTAGTTTTAGCACTCCAGAAAGTTCATTTTTATTGGTAGGATTTTGAATTCCAATGCGATATAGACTGCTATCAGCCTTTTCTCCCATCAGTTTCAAATTGCGACCCAAATCAATAATTGCCGTTTCGACTCCTTCTTCAAGTAGCATCATATGAATCTGGTCTGCAATATAGCCTTTGGCTATACCACCCAAATTCACACGCATAGTTTCGTCTTCTAAATACGCTTTTCCATCTTCCAAAAGCAAGGATTCAATCTGAATGCTTTCAAGTGCAACCTCGATTTCTTCTTCATTCGGTACATAGCCTTCTCCTCCACTTATGTTCCAAAGAGAAATCAAAGGCCCTGCAGTCACATCAAAATATCCATCTGACAATTCATTTATTTTCTTTGCTAATAGCAATACTTCTTCACATTCAGGCGATATAGAAACCCAACTCTTCCCTGCCTGTTCGTTCAAGCGTGCAATATCGCTGTTTTCTTTATTTACACTCAAAAGTCCTTCTAGTCGATCAATTTCTTCCATTACCCGATTGAGAAGGTCTTCATCAGAATGATTGTAAATAGTAATCGTTACAACTGTATTGAGCATAAAAATTGTTCTAGAAATCTTTTCATCTTGCGGTTTGGCACAAGATGAAAGCAGAATGAGAAGTACAAATGAAAATAAAATTGTCACTCTTTTTAGCATAACTGTGTTCTCCACTCATCTCAAATTAAGATATATTATACTACTTTATACAAGTACATGCAATAATGCTACCTCGAAAGCATATATTCACATCGGAGGTATCAATTATGCAATGGAGATCGACCTTATCCTTTCTTTGTATATTTAGCTATGCGGCATTACTTTTTCTATTTCCAGAAGTTACAAAAAATTCTGTACAAAGTGGACTAAGTATTTGCTTTAATCTTATTATTCCATCCTTGTTCCCATTTTTCGTGTTATCTAATTTACTGATATCCACCAATTTTGCAGGGCGTATCTCACCGTTTTTGCAAAAATTTATGTTCCCTATCTTGCGAGTCAATGGATCATGCATCACAGCCATTCTCTTAGGGCTCATTGGCGGTTACCCTATTGGTATTGCTACACTCTCTAAATTACATGAAAATGGGCAGTGTACAAGAGAAGATGTGATTCGATGTAGCGGGTTTTGTAACTATTGTGGACCTGCCTTTTTATTTGGAGTTACAGGTATTGGAATTTTCTCATCTGCAAAAATCGGGCTTGCACTCATTCTAATTCATGCATTCACAGGTCTTATTGTAGGGATACTCTTTCGGTTTTACCCAATATCTGCACCAATGATTACTTATACATCAAATGAACTGAAAGAAGATACTCTACTATCTGCACTTCCTAATGCAATTAAAGACGCGTTCTCCGCAACACTTCATGTATGCGCTTTTGTTATCTTCTTTAATGCACTTTTAGAACTCCTCATATCTTGTAACATAATTACTGTGCTCGGTAATTTAATTCCCTTTTGTGCTGACAGTACGTCTCAAACTTTGATATCTGGAATACTAGAATTAAGCAGTGGTATCTATCGAATTGATACAATACAAAATATTACGATAGCTCTTGCAATGGCTTCAACACTACTTGCTTGGGGTGGGTTTTCAGTACACTTACAAAGCATTCCATTTTTGCAAAACTCCGGTGTCACACTAATACCCTATTTTATTGGAAAAATCATACACGCCACACTTGCTGGTCTCACTACTTTTCTACTCTCTCCATACTTAATAGAAAATGCATTTACAACTACTAGCGCACCTCTTCTTAGAATTGGTGAAGAGATTCCATATAGCTATCCATCCATTAAATTCATTTTTTATATACTTATTGGTACATTGCTTTTATTACCTTGCATTAAGAGTAAATTTCGACTATAATTGCAGTATATACTGTTGATGGGAGATAACCAGATGATTTTTTCTAAAAAAATTGAACCACGTTGCCAATACTGTGAATTTGGAAAAATGCTCAATGATCAAAAAGTTGTCTGTATTAAAAAAGGTGTCATGTCTCCCACCAGTCACTGTCGAAAATTTCGTTATGATCCACTAAAGCGCCTTCCACCCAGACCCATTAGCCTTGACTTTTCTCGACATCAAGATGATGATTTTACATTATAATTGTAAAAAGAGAATCCCTTGCCTCAATACGGCATGGATTCTCTTTCTTTTTATTCCATATGCTCAATTTCTCTGATTAATTCATCAGTCATCTGATCTGCTTTTTCAAAATTAACATACGGTGCATAGGTTTCTTCCATCTTATCATGTACTTCTTTCGCAGTCTTTAAAAATGAAATCGCGTCTCTTTGCAATTCATTTGCCACCCGCTGTGTAAATTTGAATTGCGGTCTTCTGTTTTTTAGCTGTTCTTTTTCCAAAATTGACTCCATGCGAATGCGACGATATGGACGCTTTTTATCAGAATAAGAATCTGATGCACGCACAAAAGCCAATTGTAATTCAGGCACATAAATATGTTCGATTTTTTCTGGTTGCAATGGAGAGTGATATGAAACTATATCATATCCACGCTGTACTATAGCTTCTTTCAACATGTTAAGCATTCGATACGAAATACCGTACGCATCTTGAATTTCGTACACACGTTTAGCCTGGTGATATATTGTATCAAACATCTCGGTAACGCCTTCACAGTTAATAGAAGATAAAAAGCGTTTCTTTTCTTTACCTGCTACCCCTTTTCGATTTTTAATTTCGCGTGATAGAATTCCTTTCACTCTTTTATGCATTTTATCTTCCACAACTTGCGTAAAGTAACCACCCTCACCGTTTTCACGAACTTGACTAGATGCTTTGATGTACTGATATGCACGTATATAGAGTTCTTGATATTCTTTTTTAAGTTTTCCATATTTATTTTTGAAAGTATATAACCGTTCTCTATTATAGCAATCACCCAAGTTGATATAATGCGCAACAATTCCAGGATATGCAGGTTCCATGACATGTGCCACGGGCTCAAAAACACAAATATATTATATAACATACCACATACTTAAAAATAATGAATAGTAATTGTTTAATAGTAGTTCAACTATTATTCTCTTTACATATACAAAAAGACCGAAACGGAAGTTCCGTTTCGGTCTTTTTCAAGCAATTAATTGAAGGTTATCATTATTTCGTCCAAGGTCTGCCTTTTGTTTCAGCTTTCACTCGACGCAATACATTGACGAGGAAGAAAGACCATGCCATGAAGTAAGGAACACCCATATACGTGAGAGTATTTCTTGATACTTCTAAACCATACTGACTCCATAATACTATAGCTATAGTATAAGCAGATACAAATAAAATAGAGAAAAACCTAGGTGCACGCAATATCTTATATCCTAATCTATTGGCATTTCCAATTTTTCTTTTTGCATATAAATCTATTAGGAAAAAGAATAACATACTGAAAATCCAGAACGTAAGAATTTCCCATACAATTACTCCTGCTGTTACCGTTATACCCATAGAATCCTCTCGTCTCCTTCAAAAGTGTAAGTAAAGATGTCGTATAAATTAAGTCTCTTTACTTATACTTATTTCTTTGTTGCGAACATAGCTGCTACACGTTCTTCTTCTGGAATTGAATTTCTTTCACCAGCAGTTGCAAAGTAAAGAAGGAAACCAAGAGCCATCCAGCAAAGGAAGATAATAGTAGCCTGGTCACCCATGTAAACTGGGTTAGCATCGATTGGAAGTAGTAGAAGAATGAAAACTACTAGGGAAACAATACCAGCAAACATAGCTGTTGCCGCACCACCAGGAATTTTGTATGGACGTTCTGCATCTGGTTCTGTTTTTCTTAGTCTTACAACACAGAAAGATGTGATGAGCCAAGAAAGAACGAAGCCAGCAGCTGCGAAGCTTGTTAGTGGATCGATCAAACCATAACCTAGGAAAGGACCCATGATGGAAAGAATGATACAAGCATTCAAAGCGTTTGTAGGTGTTCCGTGTACAGGATGTTGTTTTGCAAAGAATTTAGGCACGATGCTACCTCTAGCCATACCCATTAGTAGACGAGGAGTAGCCATCATAAATCCATTCCAAGTTGTGAATAGACCAGCGATTGCACCAATTAGAATGAATAGGTATAGGCCTTGACCAACGCCACCTTCATAAACAACTTTGAACAGGTTTGAACCAGCAGGATTTTCTAGAAGTGTGAATTCTTTCCAAGGCAATGCGCCACCCAAAGCAAATAGCAAAATTGCGTAGAAGATACAAGCAAGGCTAACTGCGAACACAACTTGTTTACCAACGCCAGCAATATCGCCAGCAGCATCTTCAACTGCTTGTGGAATAGTTTCGAATCCAGCAAGGAAGAATGGTGCTGTCGCTAGGATAGCAAGTGCACCGCCCATGAAGCCGCTGTGCGTAACTGATTTTTCACCAGCTTCAACGATTGGAGCCATACCATAGTATGGTTGTAGGTTTGCAATATCCCATTTGCCAAACGCAGCAAGAATAGCAAGCAAGCCAGCTGCAACTAGGAAAATAGTCAACATTCTTTGCATCATAGCAGATGTTGTAGCGCCTTTGAAGTTAACAGCGTAAAGTAGTAGTGAGAATGCAGTACCTAGAATAATATTACCTAGATAAATGTCAGCACCAGCAAGTGTATAAAGCACTTGACCTTTGATTGCTGGGAACAAGATGCTTAGAATATCAACAACATAAATTGCTTCCCATGGAATAATGGTTACGAACGCACCAAATGCAGCCCAACCAGAAATGAAAGCGATTTTTTCATTGAAAGCTCTGTAAGCATACGCCATACCGCCACCTGCAACTGGCATCATAGGAGCCAATTCACAGTAACATAGCGCGATAGGTACCATCATGATAAGTGCCAATACATAACCAATAGATGCTGGTAAAGCACCACCACTATTTACCATCCATTTATTAACTGAAACCGCCCAGCCTACGCCAACGATTGCACCAAAACCAATACAAAAAAAGTCAAATGAACTGATTCCGGCTTTTTCTCCCTTATTACTCATAAATTTACCTCTTTTCTTGTTGAAAATTTGAATTTAACTCAATTTCAATAATTACAGCAAGTCTGTAGCATATCTAATATATAAATGTACTGACATGACTTTGGTTCTACGTAGTATCAGTGTATTATCTCTCTGATCGGCTCATTGACCATACTTCTCTGTTCCATTATCGTTATCATCTTCATGATAAAGAAATGAGAACAAATTTGTTCGCGACTCACTGATTACAAACAATTTGAACTTTTTGATCAACCTTCTTGCAAAGAAGACCAACCATGCTGTGTGTGCGATTCGATAAAATACAATTTTCGATTAATGTCACAGCGTCCCTCCAATCTCAAAAAAGTATTGAGCCTACTCACGAACAACACAAGATTGAGCATTCTAACCAAAATCATTTGGTAGAACGTCCAATTTAGTGACAGTATATCACAGTGTATATGAAAAATAAAGAGAAAAATTATTTTTTTAGCAATTTTAACATACATATATGCTTGCTTTTTGATTTGTTGAACGAAATCTTGTGTAAAATACTTTCATTTTTTGTCGGATTTCTTCAATCCCTGTCTTGTTTTGAAAGCATCCAATCTTACGAAATTTCTAATTTAGTTATAGACAAAGTATGAATAGAAAATCTCAAATATTCCTCATTTTCTATGAAAAAATGCTTCTCTTTTGCATAATACCTGTCCCAATCTTGCATTTTTTAAGCTATTGGTTTTGAATTATTTCTAAATAGCGTAATAATTCTTCTTTTCTATTATTTACTTCTTGCTTCAAAACAGCATTCAATAATCGCGTAAGGGTTTCGCCTATTGCTTCTCTCTCATATCCTAGATTTAACAAATCATAACCATCTACTTCCAATTGAGCTAACGTCAAACATTCGTCATCTTCCATAATTTGAAGTGCCAGTGTTTTAATTTTTGCAAAATAATCTCCCAATTGTTGGTATTCTGGTGCTTTTCCCTTGTTGTCGGCATACTTCACTTCGAGAAGATCCCAAAAATTTTTCACACCCAATCTGCTCATCAGTTTGGCTACTTCTACCTTTTGGGGCTCAATAAATTTGTCGTGCAGAGAAATCAGCATAACAATTCTGTTTCTTGTCACTTTATCAAATCGCAAACGAATCAAAATATCTTCTGCCATTTTTGAACCGACATCATTATGCCCATAAAAATGTCCTGCACCCTCTTTATCCATTGTAAAACAAACAGGTTTTGCAATGTCATGCAATAACATAACCCAGCGAAGCATTGTTTCCTTTGGCGTGTGTTCCAGTGTTACTGCTGTATGTGTTAGTACATCTAAGTGATGATACTTCGTATATTGCACAAAGTTCTTAATCGCTAGCAGCTCAGGAATAAACACTCCAATAATATCGATATATGATATGATTACAGATTTAACTCCATCTCCTATCAACATCTTCGACATTTCCTGCTGAATGCGCTCGCTTGCAATATGTTTTAATTGATCTTTATGTTTAAACATTGCCTTACTAGTTTCCATTTCAATTGTAAAACCAAGCACGCTTGAGAAACGCAGTGCACGCAAAATACGAAGCGCATCTTCTGTCAATCTTTTTGAAGGTTCGCCAACGCAACGGATTAATTTATTTTGAATATCTTCTTGTCCACCGAAGGGATCTATGATTCCCTTGCTCGGATGATATGCCATCGCATTGATTGTAAAATCTCTGCGAATTAAATCTTGTTTTAAATCACTGGTAAATTCTATAAAATCAGGATGGCGACAATCCATATAATCGCTTTCGATGCGATACGTCGTCACTTCCATTTGTGATTGATTGATGCGTATGGTTATCGTTCCATGACGAATGCCTGTTTCGATTAAAGTGAATTCCTCAAATATTGTTTTCATTTGCTCTGGAGTTGCATTGGTTGCAAGGTCAACATCAGCTGGGATGATTCCCATGCAAAAATCTCGAACAGCGCCTCCCACAACAAAGACTTCAAAGCCTGCTGTTTCCAGCAAGCTCATCACTTGTTCTACTTCTTCACTGAGTAATCGCTTCATTCCATTCTCCTTGCTATGGATTATTCAAATTATTATACCGTATATCAAAATAAAAAGAAAGCCTTCTGTCTTTTTTATCAGACAGAAGGCTATACTCAATCCGCTTCTATAATTTTAATTTGATCTGCACTCAAACCTGTTTGTTCCATAACAATTTCACCGATTTTTGCAATATCTGTACTTTCCAAACCATTTTCTGTTCCAGAAACAACTACGCTAATACTATTGTCACTGAGGAACGCAACACAGTTTTCATATCCTTTTGCGACCACCAAGTTTTCAATTTGTGCTTCTGTTAGCGTGTAACCTGCCATGGTTTGAATGGCAACATTGGCCTCTTCCACCGTATCTTCACTTGCTTTTTCATCTGTGCTTGCTTCTCTTAATAAAGACAAAGCACTGTCTCTGGCTTCTTGGCGATTGAGTCTCGCTTCAGAGAAGTATGTATTGTCATCTGCTCCACTCTCTGCCACTGTTTCTTCCGCCTCTTTTTGTTTCCAACTCTTTCCGTCGACCAAAGTGACTTCTCCAAGTTGCTTACCAGCTTCCAATCCCTCTTGGTTGTAAGACCAGTTCATGTAAACCGCGCCACATACAAATACCACAATAGCCAATACAACCGCATTTCTTTTCCATAGTTTTAATTTTTTCATCATTATTTCCTCACTTTCCTCGATTGCAAATTGAAATTTTATCCGCACCAAGACCCGTCAAAGCCGAGGTTGCTTGCATCAGTTTTAATCGAACCGCTGGTTGGTTTCCACCATCACTGATAACAAGCGCGCCTTGAAATTGAGGGTATATTTCTTGCAGTGTCACTGTGTCTTCTGTTCCACTTCCCTTTGAAAGTATTACAGTTTTTGTACTCTCTTCCATCCCACTTGCCTTTTCGGTAACGGTAGAATCTTGTGCAAGTTTTTGCCTGACTCCAGTTTTCACACTCAAAACCACAGTCACCTCACCTGCTCCTTCTACTTCTGACAATGCTTTTGAAAACTTTTTTTCTGTTTCTTCTAGGTTGAACCCAACCTCATGCAAATTTGCATCTGTTTTGTCTTTTGCTTCATTCCCGCTATGAGAGGGAATGGCAAGCAGGAATGCCCCTACCAACATAACTACAATAATCCATTTATATCGTTCCAATGTTTTAAGGGGTAATTTTGCTTTGCATTGTAGTATCAATTCATTCCATTTCATGACAATCCCTCTTCAATGTAATCTTGCTGCTGTTCCGGAATACCAAGTTCCTCAACAATCAGAATTTTTAACGCTTTAATTCCTTCCTCACTAAACCTTCCTTTCATTTGCACACTGGCTGGCGTAATTTCTCCATTTTCTCCTTCTTCACAAAAAACAGAAACATGGCTAACCTCTGCAGAATTTTTGGCTTTGTCCAAAACATATGCAGACAACTCGTCTTCTATGATACTTTTCATCCACACATTGTTATTTTTTATAGCTTCTTCTTCGCTTTCCACCACCACATCACTCATGCCGTTGGCAAGAACAAACAAATCTTCATAATCCAAACGAACAATTGGTTGCAATATTCCCAACATCAGTACAAGACCGAAAAGAAATGTAGCAGCCTTACTAGTAGCACCTTTTGGCATCACTCCATTGGCGACTGCCACAACCATCGCTGCAATGGTAACTGAGAATATCCAACTTCGAATAAACTCCATCTCGTCCCCCCTATCCAGTCATTGTAGAAATGGCTGACATCATGGATATCATCATGAGCATTGCACACGATGCCGTCATAGCCAAAACCATACCAAATGCACTTCCGATTGCATCTATGAGACCAACCGTTCGAGCTTCAGCCACAGTTGCTGCTAATGCCGATGTTGCTTTATATGCCAAATAGTGCGTTCCCAAATGCAAAAACGGAATGATACATATAGCCAATATGACAAATACTCCAAACACACCTATGGCACCACGCAACATACTAGCGCCCGCCAAAACATTTTCCATCGCATCTGACAAAATCCCTCCAACTACAGGGACCATATTTGAAACAGTAAATTTGGCCACTTTTAGTGTCATAGCATCTGCGTTACCTGATATTGCACCACTAATATTGAGATAAGCTACAAAAGACAATATCACTGCGCCAAGCATTGTATGAACCATCCATTTGAGAAATTGCCCAATTCTTCGTAAGCCTTCGTTACCAACTGCGGCATACGAAACGCTAATGGCAATATATGAAAATGTGAGTGGTATGAGCACCGTATTGATTAGTGTGATCAAAAAATCTGAAAAAAGCATGGTAGCTAATTGTTTTGCTACTGCTGTGCTCACGGCCCCTGATGCAGCGGTCACTGCTGCTACAGTAGGCAATAACACTTTGGAAAATGTCTGAATGTGCTCCATTGATTCTCTTCCCATTCCAACCAACGCAAACATATCACTCACTGCAATCGCAGTAATAGCAAGTGTAGAAGCTACCGCTAAAATCGGAAAGCCACTTGAAAACCCTTTCCACACACTCTCAGCCAATCCAAATAATAAGACAACGCTCAATAATAGCAAAAAACTCCGAATGGCATGTTTCATTGCTCCCTGTACTGTTAGCTTTCCTTCCTCCATTAGATTTGCAAGCATTTCGTTGATATCCATAGACTGCGTAATATTTGCTTCTCCCAAATACTCGCCTCCTGCCTTCTCTAAAGCATCAATATTAAAATGCTCCTCTTGCTTTTGCCATAGCTCGTCCGTTTCGATGGCTTGTGCTGTTAAACCAAACGCAAAAGATAGAAACACGAAACAAATTAAGAGTTTGACGCGCTTCACAACAACCCTCCTATCATCTCAAGCACCATATTGAGTAGAGGCAATGACATTAAAACCACTGCCAACGCACCTGACAATTCTACAAACGTTGCAATTCCATTTTCTTTTGCATCGCGACAAATTTCAGATGCCAATTTGGTAATAATAGCTATCCCTAAAGTTTTGAACACAGGTTCAATGATCACAGGTGATATCTCTGACATGCGTGTTATTTCATCCAACATATTTTTGATTTCTTCCACTACTGGAAGACAGGTTAGTAAAAGTATCACACAAGTTGCGATTCCCAAAACCATACCAACTTCTTTGTTTGAATCTTTTACCAAAACTGCACAGAGTGCACCTACCACTGCGAGCGCACAAATGCGTACAATATCTAAACTCATCATAAGTGAAATAAGTTTTTAACTAAGTCGAAGAGCTTACTAATTTCTTGCACAATCATCATCAACACAACAATAAGACCAGCCAGATTTAAGATCGTCGCCTGCTCTCCCCTGCCTGCTCCTACCAGAACTTGATTTAGTACAGCAACTAAAATACCTATGGTGGCAATCTTAAAAATCATATCTACACTCATACTTACCCTCTTCTCTTTCCGTATTCACAAATCTGTATGTCCCAATCTATGAACGGTTGTCCCAATTTATGCATGTAAAATTAGTTATCCTATCTTTGCTTATGGTAGAAAAAGCATAATAGAACTGAATGTGAAATCTGCACTTTGAAATAAATCAATGCACAAAAATAGAGCCACGCTAAACGTGACTCCCTTTTTTCAATAACTATAAAAGCTCTGGGTATCCTTTCTATTGAAATTTCAAACTAAATATTAATCACTCGTTACATCAGAAACATTATTTCGTGCATACTATTATCCATAATGAAATCAACTAACATTGTTTCACTTCCCTTTAGTTTATAGTATATTTGATTAATCATAAACGCAGAAAAACTGTCTATTTTTTCTTTTTCTTGTTTTCACATTTGTCTTATTATATTATAATAGTATATGATATTTATTTCTAAAGTCATCATGACTTTTGATTTCATTATCTTGTGCTATCATTTTTTTGCACGACAATGTTTTCTCAAATGAGGTGTCTCAATGTCCTTTTCTTCCGATGTCAAAGCAGAGCTCTGTCGCTCTCGCATTCAACATATTTGCTGCGCCAAGGCAGAGGCTTTTGGTGCGTTACTTTATTGTAGTCAGTTTTCAAGTGAATCTGTTAAAATTATTACGGAATCTACTGACTTTTCCAAACGACTTCCTTCACTATTTCGCAAAGCATTTCAAATAGAGTTTGACGAAATCAATCAAACCAACACCGCTTCTGCAAAACAAATTTTTCTCATAACAAACAAAGATAAGCTCAATCGCATTTGGAATGCATTTGGTTCCAGCATCGAAGATAGTATTGCGCACCACATCAACTTCGCTTTGCTTGAAGAGAAACACTGTCAATTGTCCTTTTTGCGAGGTGCATTTTTAGCCGGTGGCTCTGTCACAAACCCACAAAAAGGATATCACTTAGAACTCGTAACCTCACATTATAATGTCAGCAGAGAACTCACAGCTCTCTTGCTTGATTTAGACTATCGCCCAAAAGACACCACTCGAAAATCAAACTATGTCACATATTTCAAACAAAGTGATTACATAGAAGATTTTCTCACAGCTTTGGGTGCACCTATATCAGCAATGGCCATTATGAACGCCAAAGTTGAAAAAAACATGAGAAACTCTATCAATCGCAAAGTCAATTGTGATACCGCCAATGCTGACAAGACTGTGGATGCCGCGCAAGAACAAGTTCTTGCCATCCAAAAGCTCAAAGACAACGGTCACTTTACTGTGTTAGGCGAAAAGTTACAGGAAACTGCCTGCCTTCGATTAGAGCATCCTGCCCTTTCACTTTCTGAATTGGCTACGCTATTAAATCCACCCGTCAGCAAATCTTGTCTCAATCATCGCCTCAGAAAACTCATATCTCTCAGTAAAGAAGAACATAAATCATAAGGAGGGGAACACGTTTTGTCCTTTGTACATTTACATGTCCATTCTGAATATAGTCTGTTAGATGGCGCTGCTCGTATCGATAAGCTTGTGAACAGAGCAAAAAGTCTTGGGCAAGATGCCCTCGCTATCACCGACCACGGTGTCATGTATGGTGCCATCAATTTTTATAAAGCTTGTAAAAAAGCTGGCATTCGCCCCATCATTGGTTGCGAAGTCTATGTTGCTCCACGCAGTCGTTTCGATCGCGTTCACGATTTGGATACAGGTGCACGCCACCTTGTGTTACTGTGCCGAAACGAAACCGGCTATCGCAACCTATGTGCTTTGGTCAGCAAAAGCTTTACTGAAGGTTTTTACATCAAACCTCGCATTGACTTAAGTTTACTAGCCGAACACAGTGACGGTCTCATCGCCTTGTCCGCTTGCCTTGCAGGAGAAATTCCACGCACACTTTTGGATCACGACTATGAGGCCGCAAAAGAACACGCTTTATACATGCAAAGCCTATTTGGAAAAGATGGTTATTATATAGAAATTCAAGACCACGGCATACCAGAACAAAAGCAAATATTATCTCAACTAACTCGTCTTAGTCAGGACACAGGAATTCCGCTTGTTGCAACCAATGACTCACATTATATCACGCGCGAAGATGCACAAGTTCATGACGTTTTGCTTTGTATTCAAACTGGCAAAACAATTGACGACCCAAATCGGATGAAATTTGAATCAGAAGAATTTTATCTAAAAAGCGAAGAAGAAATGTTGGCTTTGTTTCCCTCAAACCCAGAAGCAATTGAAAACACACAGAAAATTGCTGAACTTTGTGAAGTGGATTTCACTTTTGGTCAGTATCACTTGCCTGAATTTAAACTTCCGGCTGGTTGGACTTCTGGTTTATCTTATTTTATCCACCTATGCGAAAAAGGCTTTGAAGAGCGGTATCCTACTCCCCCTGCTGACTATAAAACGCGCCTCAAAAGCGAAATGGACATGATTACAAACATGGGATTTGTCGACTATTTTCTCATCGTTTCTGATTTTATTGCCTTTGCCAAATCCAAAGATATCCCTGTTGGTCCAGGACGTGGCTCTGCTGCTGGCTCTATGGTGTCCTATTGTCTGGGCATCACAGATGTTGATCCCATGAAATATGCCTTATATTTTGAACGTTTCTTAAACCCCGAACGGATATCCATGCCTGATATTGATATTGACTTTTGTTACAAACGTCGGTCAGAAGTCATCGACTACGTCATTGAAAAATATGGTGAAGATCACGTTGCCCAAATTGTCACCTTTGGTACGATGGCAGCCAAAGGCTCTATACGAGACGTCGCAAGAGTGCTCAATATCCCCTATGCGGAAGCTGATTCTATTTCTAAACTCGTTCCCACAACATTGCATATGACACTTGAACATGCACTAAAAATTTCTCCGCAACTGCGAGAAACCTACGAAGAAAAACCAGAAGTGCATAAAGTCATTGATACTGCCATGCAATTAGAAGGTATGCCACGACATGCCTCCACACATGCAGCTGGTGTTGTCATCACAAAACAGCCTGTTTCTCATTATGTTCCACTCGCTAAAAACGATGAATCCATTGTCACACAATACCCAATGACAACCTTAGAAGAACTCGGTCTTCTCAAAATGGATTTTCTTGGCTTGCGAAACTTAACTGTGTTAAATGACGCAGTAACCATCTTACAAGAAACCAATCCTAACTTTACGCTCGGTAATATTCCAGAGCATGACACAGAAACGTTTGGAATGCTCTCTCAAGGTCACACAAGTGGTGTATTCCAAATGGAATCTGCAGGTATGACAAGCGTGTGTAAAAACCTAAAACCCAAAGATATAGAAGATATCACTGCGATTATCGCGCTCTACCGCCCAGGGCCAATGGAATCTATTCCACGCTTTATCGCCTGCAAACAAAACCCTGCTTTGATTTCCTATAAGCACCCTAGTCTTGAACCCATATTATCCATCACCTATGGTTGCATTGTATATCAAGAACAGGTCATCGAGATTTTTCGTCAGCTGGCCAAATTCTCATTGGGGCAAGCAGATATGGTGCGCCGTGCCATTTCAAAGAAAAAAGCAGAAGAAATCCAAAAAGAGAGAAATGCCTTTATTTATGGCGATGAAGCACGTGGCATTGCTGGCTGTGTCGCAGGTGGTATTGACCCATCTGTCGGGGAAGCAATTTATGACGAAATTTATGATTTTGCCAACTATGCGTTCAACAAAGCCCACGCTGTCTCTTATGCTATATTGGCCTATCAAACAGCTTGGTTCAAGTGTCATCATCCAAAAGAATATATGGCAGCCTTATTAACCTCAATTTTAGATTCACAAGATAAAGTTAGAGAATATATCAGTGAATGCTTGTCAATCAATATCAAGCTTCTCCCACCTGATATCAATGAATCTGGAACTGATTTTACCGTTTCTGGCAATGCCATTCGCTTTGGCTTATCCGCACTCAAAGGTGTGGGACGACAATTTACAAACGCAGTTCTCAATGAAAGAAAACACCACGGAAAGTTCACTTCGTTTCACGATTTTTGTGAACGCATGCTCTCCATTGACCTCAACAAGAGAGTGCTCGAAAGCCTGATTCGCTGCGGTGCATTTGATCAAATGGGTCACACCAGAGCGCAACTTTTGGATAGCTATGAATCCCTACTTGATGGCATTTCTCGCACCAGAAAGAAAAATTTAGAAGGTCAAGTAGATCTCTTTGGAAATTTTGACTCAAACGAGCAAACTGAGGAAATCGTCTTCAAAGACATCCCTGAGTTTCCCAAACATGAATTACTCGCAATGGAAAAAGAAATTACTGGGCTATATTTATCAGGGCATCCTATGGATACCTACCGTACGAAAGCAAAACAATATGGTGCTATTGCTCTTGCTTCCATTTTAAATGATGCTACCGAAAATGAAGGACAACGTAGATTCCAAGATAACCAAACCGTGACCATTGCAGGTGTCGTTGCTGGTGTAAAAACAAAAAACACCAAAAACGATTCTTTGATGGCATATATTCAGTTAGAAGATGACACTGGAGAATTGGAGCTCATTGCATTTTCTCGCACCTTGCAAGAATCTGGTAGTTTCATCAAAACAAATTCCGCTATCTTATTACAAGGGCGCATTTCAATACGCGACGAAAAGCAACCACAAGTCATCTGCAATCGTATTACGCCTATGGATACTCTCCCCGAAAAAAAGAAAGTGGAATCTGACACCTTGTATTTGCGTCTTCCATCCAAAGACTCTTCTCAATTTGAAAAAATGAGTTCTCTTCTTTCTCTCTTTCCTGGGTCAGAACCTGTAGTTCTCTATTTGGCCGATAGCAAAAAACGTTTAGCAGCAAAAGCACAATTTCATGAAACTCTACTCAAGGAATTGCGCAATCTTCTTGGTGAAGAAAGTGTGGTGATTCGATGAGCCAAAAAATTACGCCACATTTTAGGCGTATTACCGGTGTCAGTTCACTTATCATCTTACAACTTCTGATGTTTTATATTTTTCTTACCATCTTTAGTCGGTACTTTGTCCATTTTTATTGGATTTGTCTTGCATTTGGCTTTTTAGTATGCATTTGGATTGCAAATCAAAACACGAAAATACCATACAAAATAGCCTGGATTATTCCTATTTTAGCGTTTCCCCTCTTTGGAGCGCCAACCTACTTTCTCATGAATGGATTTCGCTATCCAACCTATAAAACGTCTGAACACCTGAAAGAATATTTACAAGATAAAATTCCTTCAAAAGTGCGCCCTGAAGATTTGCGCTTTTTAGGGACTCATGTGGTGCAACAATCACACTATATCAACAACACCACGTTTTGCCCTCCTTGCAAGCATACAGAAACACGCTATCTCCCAGTAGGAGAATCGTTTTTCCCTTTACTGCTGAAAGAATTATCAGAAGCAAAAAAATATATTTTTCTTGAATACTATATAATTTCCGAGGGTTTGATGTGGTCAAAAGTGCGTGATACTCTCGTGCAAAAAGCAAAAGAAGGTGTTGAAGTCCGCATCATATATGATGGATTGGGTAGCTACACTACGTTGCCAAACAACTTTCAAAAAGATTTGGAATCTCAAGGCATCTCCTGTTGCGTATTTCACCCAGTCATGCCCATCCCCTCCATTCAACAAAACAACCGTGACCATCGCAAAATTTGTATTATTGATGGCATAGTCGGATTCACAGGTGGAATTAATATAGCTGATGAATACATCAATGAAATTGAACGCTTTGGCTATTGGAAAGACTCCTCTGTATTTTTGCGTGGTGATGCAGTATGGAGCATGACTGTCATGTTTTTAAAAATGTGGGAGTCTCTCAAGGGGGAAGATATCAATTATCTGAGTTACTTTCCTAAAGTTCTACCACTGGTACCTGACAACATCGGGTTTGTACAGCCATATTTTGATAACCCTTCTCCAAACAGTACAATTTCAGCAGATTTACACGCGCAAATGTTCAGTAAAGCCAAGTGGTATCTATATATCACAACGCCATATCTGATTATTGATGAAACCATAGCGTCTGTTCTACAAATTTCTGCACGTTCAGGAGTAGACGTGCGCATCATGACTCCTCGAATCCCTGACAAAAAACTAGTCTTCAATGTGACGCAATCTCATTACGAAGCACTCATTAAAGCGGGAGTTCGTATTTATGAGTTCTTGCCTGGTTTCATCCACAGCAAAACAGTTGTTGCTGACGATCTATATGCTTCCATCGGAACTTGTAATCTGGATTATCGCAGTCTCTATCTGCAATATGAAAACGGTGCTTGGCTTTGTGGAACGCCTTCCGTTATTGACGTCCGGAAAGACTTTTTAGCAAACCTTGCACATTGCGAAGAAATCACCTCTGAATTTTGCAAAAATACCTCAGTAAGAAAGCGAATCATGTGGTCTATCCTACGTATCTTTGCACCACTCATGTAAAATTAAAACAAAATTAATAGAAAAAGAAAGGCTTGTTCTCTGTAATAAGAGAACAAGCCTTTTATATCATAAGAAAATTATTTTGGTGCACAAGGTACAAAACAATCATCCATTTCTGAAACGAGATAGAAAATCAATCGTTTCATCTTTTTTCGGAAAGTTAAAGATTTGGTCTGGGTCACCTTCTTCACAGATGACACCGTCTTTCATGAAAACGACATGATTTGAAATATCTCTTGCAAATGCCATTTCATGTGTTACAACGAGCATTGTAAGTCCTTCATCGGCCAACGCACGCATAACACTGAGTACTTCTCCAACCATTTGTGGGTCAAGTGCAGAAGTCGGTTCATCAAAGAGCAGGACTTCGGGTTCCATCGCGAGAGAGCGTGCAATTGCAACCCTTTGTTTCTGTCCACCTGATAGTTGTTTTGGTTTGGCATTGATATAAGGGGCCATTCCCACTTTAGCCAAGTAAAAATTTGCTCTTTCTTCTGCTTCTTTTTGCGCTTTTCCTAGCACTTTACGTTGGCCAATAACACAGTTTTCAAGCACAGTCATATTACTAAACAAGTTAAAGCTTTGAAATACCATGCCAACTTTCCCACGATAAGAAGTCAAGTTGAAATTTCTATCTTGTATATTGTCACCATGAAAGAGAATTTCACCTGAAGTTGGTGTTTCTAACAGGTTAATACAGCGCAATAATGTTGATTTACCTGAACCAGATGCACCAATGATAGAAATAACATTGCCTTGAGACACGGAAAAATCAACATCTTTTAGAACTTGGTTTTTACCAAAGGTTTTGGATAAGTGATTAATTTGCAATATCTTTTTATCATCCATCTTATCCTTCCTCCTTCTTGTCATCTGTAGAGGTTTCGTCTTCAATGTGTCTTTCATCAAAATTACTGCCTTTGGCAGGATAACTATACATCCCCGTCGTATGTGCCAATGTATCGGTTGTCGCAAGGTCATAGCTATCTAGTCCATCCATTCTTCTTTCCACATAACGAAGAATTTGAGCTAAGGTTACAGTTAATGTGAAGTAAATCACCATTGTTATAGTTGCTGATTCGAAATAGGTGTAAAGAGCACCACTAACTGCCGTATGACGGAAGAACAGCTCAGATACACCGATGATAATAAGTACACAAGTATCTTTTACATTGATAATTAAGTTATTGCCAATTTGCGGCATAATGTTACGCATCGTCTGTGGCAAAATAACGTAAAGCATTGTTTGCACATGGTTCATACCAATTGCTTTCGCGCCTTCAGTTTGTCCTGGATCGATGGATAAGATACCGCCACGAACGGTTTCCGCCATATATGCACCAGTGTTAATTGACACGACGAGAAAAGCTGTTGGCCAAGGGGGCAACATAATGTTAAACATGATTGGTAGACCATAGAAAATAAACACGGCTTGTAGCATCATTGGTGTGCCACGGAACACTTCCACATAGATTGCAAGCAATGCTTTGAAGAAACGCACAACTATCTTTTTTGGTAAGCTATCATGTTTAGATACGGAAATTGTTTGTACTATGCCAACACCCAAACCAATCAAACAGCCGATAGCCGTACTGACGATTGCAATGAGTAAGGTGTTTCCCGCCCCTTTCATATAAGACGGACCATATAACGCAATTAAGTGAAGGATGGTTTCAAAAAAATTCATCTCTCCAACTGTTTTCCCCGCTAGTAGCGTGGTTATTTGATTTTGTATGCTCGTCCACATAAGGGGCGTCATCTCCTATAACACAATAATCTCCCGTCAGAAAAACAAATGCTCTTCTGACGGGATTTTTTTATTCTTTATAATAGTTCTTATTCGCTCAAAGGTTGAACAGCAATGGCATCATTCATCATAGCTTTGAAGTCATCTTCAGTCATATCAACTAGAATAGCATTGATAGCTTCAAGTAGTTCTGTGTTACCTTTTTGTAGGGAAATACCAATGTTGATGTCCTCATCAGAAACAACATAACCATTTTCGCCTTCGAATTCGAGCATTTTGATGTCTTCATTCGCAGAAACTGCAGCAAGACCTGTTGGTTGGTCAGTGACAACTGCATCCACACGACCAGAAGTTAGAGCAACAATCATAGCAGGTGCAGATTTTTGACCTGGCATTGCATTCACGTCAGGAATTTGTGGTACACAAACCATATCCCAAATAGTATTTAACTGAGATGTTACTGTTGTGCCTGCTAGATCAGCAACAGAAGTTGCATTAGCATACTCACCATCTGCTTGTACCAATGTAACAATAGATGCGTAGTAGTATGGTTCAGTGAAATCAACAAGCTCTAAACGGTCAGAAGTGATGGATTGACCGCAAATCGCAACGTCAACTGTACCTGTTTGCACTGCTGGAATAATGGAGTCCCAGTTTAGCATAACGATTTCTAGTTCATAATCTAGTTTTTCTGCAATTAGTTTTGCCATCATAACGTCATAACCATATGCGTATTCTGATGTAGTGCCAGAAATTGGAACTGCACCATTTTCGTCAGTTGGTTGGTTCCAGTTGTATGGAGCGTAAGCGCATTCCATAGCAACGCGTAGAACTTTATCAGTTTCGTCAGTATTTGCTTCCTCTTCAGCAGGAGCAGTTGTACCACATGCTGCCAATGCAACAAGCATTACAGTAGCCATTAACAGAGTCAGAATTTTTTTCATCAGTGTTAACCTCTTTCATATTTTTTCTTCTATGACATTCCCTATGTCATAACACGTTACTACAATATATCACCTTTCAAATCAAATCACAATAGAAAATGACGATTTTTTCTAGATATCTTGTTTTTCTACCATCTCATTATCAGAAGTGTTGAAGTCTTCCTTAACTTGCTTTTTGGTGTCTTCTGTAAGTAAGGCTAATAAGCCATTATACACATATTCAGGCTCTTCTCGAAAGCGTTTTCCCATCCGAAGAGCATGCTCTTTATTGCCTGTTAGCATTTGGACAGTCAACAGATTTCCCGCGTCATCATCTAAAATGAGTTTCAGCATCTGTGTGCCGTTATCTCTTTCCTCAATTTCTGCGCGAATTTGTGCTTCACGACGCAAATCCACGTTGATATCTGCTGTGTTTTTATCACACTTGAGTCTCACTGAATACGGAAGGCTAGTTTCTCCAATTGCACTGTTGCGCCTGCCCTTTTCTGTGATTGTATACAGCCCATTTTCACGCGTTAAGTGTTCACTTTCCAGTAAATCGTCAACACATTCCATATAGTCAAAATAGCCAACGCCACCATCACAAAACGTAAGTTCTGTGAGTGTCGCTAAATTGATGGGTGTTGCTACGCGCGCCATTATGTATAGCACTAGCAGTTTAATCTCTAATTTATCATGAATAAAACCGTGTCCACCCACTTTTATCCCTCCAATTATGTACTATACATTATTATACTAAAATTACCTTCAAAGGTAAAGGCAATCTTATTTCCATATATCACAAATGTAACTTATATTTTGAAAATATTTTAAAATCTTTTCACTTTTTTATCTCTCTCCTTTCACAAATACATATCTTCTTCATAGTATAGATTAGTATGAAACAAAATTTATCTCATTTTCTAACTTAGGAGGTCGTATTCATGAGTGATAAAGTCATTCCGGGTCCGGTTTGTGACAACAACGGCATTCGAGAGGCTGTTTGCATACACACGAAAAAAATCTACGACAGTTGCCGTGATCGAGACTGTATCGAAGACTTGCGTTTTTATCCAACCTTAGGCTCACAAAGCGTGATTGAGCGTGCTTCTTGTGTTCGTTCAGGCAAAGCTTACCTACTCAACGTGCAAATTGATGTAGAACCAACCAGTTTCCAAAAAGGATACTACAGTGTTGACATTCGTTACTACTATCAAGTAAAAGCTGAAGCATTTATAGGTGCTTGTCGTCCAGTGGAAATTTCAGGACTATGTATCTTTGACAAACGCTGCATTCTTTGTGGCGGAGAAGGCAGCGCAAAAATCTACTCATCTGAGTGCAACATTGATGCACTAGACCCTCAGAACAATCCAAGTTCCAATCTCCCAACTGGAGTTGTGGAAGTTGTTGATCCAATCGTACTCAATATGAAACTTGTAGATCCAAGCGAATGCTGCATTCCATGTTGTCCACCACCTTGCCCTCCCCCAATCTGTGACTGTCAACCAACATGTGCAGAAAATGAATGTTATGAAATTCCCCCATGTATTTCATCCTGTTTCGGTGGTGACCTCTGCTTTGGAAACGACAGAAAACGAGTCTACGTTACATTAGGTCAATTTTCTATTATCCGCTTAGAGCGTGATTCTCAACTTCTCATCCCAGTTTATGATTACTGCATGCCAACCAAAGAATGCGCTTGCAGTGGTAACAACGATGATGATCCTTGCGAAGTATTTCGCCAAGTACAGTTCCCTGTTGACGAATTCTTCCCTCCTGATTGCCCCCCTACAAATGATGATGGATGTTGTTCCTGTTGAGTATTATCACAAAACAATACCCTGTTACCATAACTTGGTAACAGGGTATTGTTTATTTTACTTCATCTTCAATTTGACCAACTCGTCTTGCATGACGTCCACCTTCAAATTCTGTATTTAAAAATACATCGACAATACGTTCCGCCATATTGCCGCCAATCAGACCAGCGCCCATTGCAAGCACATTAGCATCATTGTGGCGTCTTGTCATTTCTGCGGACAGAGGCTCAGAGCAAAGTGCACAGCGCACACCTGCAATTTTATTTGCCGAAATTGAAATTCCAATCCCAGTTGTACAAATCGCAATACCGTATTCACACTCACCGCTGGCAACTGCTTTTCCAACTGCGTGTCCAAACAAAGGATAGTCACAACTTTCTTTTGAATGACACCCAACATCACTCACTTCATATCCATTTGTTTCAAGATATGCTTTAATACGCTCCTTGAGCACAAACCCACCGTGGTCACAACCTATAGCAATCATATGCTTTCTCCTTTACAGTTTTATCATGATTGGTTTACGTTTATCAAATTTCGCTACATAAGAAAATCCAAGATCTTGGAGCATGGTATAGGAATCTTTTATCCCTTGCCCTACCGCACTTGGGTCATGAGCATCTGAACCAACCGTCACAATTTCGCCTCCAGCGGCTTTATATAATTTCAGGATAGGAACCCATTCTTTGATGGATCTGCCTCTCCAAGTGTTGATTTCAATGCCTTTTCCGTTATGGATGATTTGACGAAACATATCTTCCATTTTTGAATAATATCGATCCAAAGAAATGGGATTTTGATATATGCCCTTCATATAACGAAGAGGATATATGATGTGTGCTATCACGTCATAAAAGTCACTTTCCGCAATCTTTTGTAAAGACGCGAAGTAATCATCCAAAGCCATATAACATTTTTCTTCGGTTTCATAATCACCAAAGTAAAAATCTCGACCACCTGCTGCGTGACTCATATTATGCGCTGCGCCAATGACAAAATCCAATTGAGGTTCTGATAAAATCTTTTTTGCAAGTTCTGGATTGGTAAAACTCATGCCAAACTCTAAGCCAAGTGGCAATTCCAGTTTTGTTCCGAATTTTTGCAGCATATCTTCATATTGTTCCAAGACTACATCCCAATTATACGGTGTATCCATCAATTGCCCGTCAAGAGTAAACAAATCACAGTGATCGGTAAGACAAAGTGAATTCATACCCACTTGCACTGCTGCTTGTGCCATTTGAACCATAGGCGTATCGCTGTCAGGCGAACAATTAGAATGTGTATGACTATCCATTAAAAACATATGGTTTCCCCTTTCTAAAGTAATGAATGGGTAGGATGATTAACCCTACCCACTAGTTTACTTTTTTTTTCGTTTTTTGTCAAAGAAACCTTTGTGTCCTTTGTGTTCTTTTTGATCTTTATCTTCTGTCGCAGGTTTTTGACCAGTCAACATTTCATCAAATTGACGCAAAACTTCTTTTTGCTCTTCTGTCAGTTTCTTTGGTGTTTCCACCGTCACTGTCACAAGCTGATTACCACGGCCACGTCCATTAAGATTTGTAACACCTTTGTCACGCAATTGGAATGTTGTTCCAGTTTGTGTGCCTTCTGGAATGGTAAACATTACTTTACCATCTAGTGTCGGAATCTCAACTTGAGCACCAAGGGTTGCCTGAGCAAAGCTGATGGCTTGGTCTAACAAAATGGTATTACCTTTGCGTCTGAGGATTTTATGTGGTTTAATTCGAATCGCCACAATTAAATCGCCAGCGGGTCCACCTTTTTTCCCCACATCACCTTGACCACGCACTGAAATTGCTTGGCCTTCATCGATCCCCGCAGGAATATTCACAGAAATTTTCTTCTGTTTGCGCACAACACCATTACCATGACAGCTTTTGCATGGATTGCGATTGATTTTACCTTCACCTTGACAGTGTGGACAAGTAGAAGTGGATGCCATTGTGCCAAACACTGTACGCTGTTGCACACGAACCGTACCTGTCCCATTACACTGGGTACAAATTTCAGGCATAGAGCCTTCTTTTGCCCCAGTTCCTTCACAAGTATCGCAGCCTTCCATATGAGTAACAGTGATTTCTTTGCTACATCCAAAGGCTGCTTCTTCCAATGTAATGGTTAAATTAACCCGTACATCAGCACCTCTCTTTGGTCCTTGTCTAGTTGCGCGACCATCGCCACCAAATCCACCGCCAAAGAAAGAGCTGAAAATATCACCCATATCAAAGCCACCGAAATCGCCACCACCTGCGCCGAAGTTAGGGTCAACACCTGCATGGCCAAATTGATCATACTTGGATCGTTTTTCTGCATCCGTGAGCACCTCATAGGCTTCATTAATCTCTTTGAAACGAGCCTCCGCTTCCTTATCACCAGGGTGCAAATCTGGATGGTTTTCTTTTGCTAATTTACGATATGCTTTTTTCAGTTCAGAATCAGACGCACCTGTAGAAACGCCCAACACCTCATAATAATCACGTTTATTTTCTGCCATTTCATCACCTCACCAAGGGTCTATTCCACTTATGTAACCTCATTCAAGGGACGACCGATACATCGGTCGCCCCTTTCCCGAATATTTCTTACTTCTTTAATTAGTCTTTGTCATCTTCAATGACTGTGTAATCAGCATCCACTACGTTTGGATCAGATGCACCAGCTCCAGCGTTTGGATCTGTTGTCACAGTTGGGTCTTGTTGTGGAGCTTCTTGTGCATATAGTTTTTCGCTCACTGCATAGAAAGCTTGTGTAAGTTCTTCTGTCGCTGCTTTAATCGCTTCAGTGTCTTCACCTTTGAGTGTTTCTTTCACTTTGTCTGCAGCTGCTTGCACGTTTGCTTTGTCAGCATCGTCGATTTTATCTGCACTTTCTTCCAAAGTTTTTTCTGCTTGATAAACCATTTGGTCTGCTTGGTTGCGTGTTTCCACTTCTTCTTTGCGTTTTTTGTCTTCTTCCGCAAATTGTTCTGCTTCATTCACAGCTTTGTCTACTTCTTCTTGGGACATGTTTGTAGAGGAAGTAATGGTAACATGTTGTTCTTTGCCTGTTCCCATATCTTTCGCAGAAACATTAACGATACCATTTGCATCAATGTCAAAGGTAACTTCAATTTGTGGAACACCACGTCTTGCAGGTGCAATACCATCTAGGTTGAAGCGACCAAGAGTTTTGTTGTATTGCGCCATTTCACGTTCACCTTGTAGCACGTGAACTTCAACAGAAGTTTGATTATCGGCAGCTGTTGTGAAGATTTGGCTTTTCTTAGCAGGAATGGTTGTATTGCGTTCGATGAGTTTTGTGCTCACACCACCCATAGTTTCAATACCCAAGGAAAGTGGAGTAACATCAAGTAGCAATAGTCCTTTTACATCACCAGACAACACACCTGCTTGCAATGCTGCACCCATTGCAACACATTCGTCAGGGTTAATGCCTTTGAAAGGATCTTTTCCAGTGATTTTTTTCACAGCTTCTTGTACAGCTGGAATACGTGTGGAACCACCAACAAGTAGAATTTTATGAAGTTCATTTTCAGATAGACCTGCGTCATTCATCGCTTGACGAACAGGAGCAATGGTTTGTTCCACTAGGTCTGCTGTGAGTTCATTGAATTTTGCACGAGATAGTGTCAATTCCATGTGTTTTGGACCAGTTGCATCCGCTGTGATATAAGGTAGGTGAATATCAGTGGAAGGAACGCCAGATAGTTCAACTTTCGCTTTTTCAGCAGCTTCTTTAAGACGTTGCATCGCAACTTTGTCTGCAGAAAGGTCAACCCCTTCAGTCTTTTTGAATTCAGCAGTCATCCAATCCATAACTTTTTTATCAAAGTCGTCACCGCCCAAACGGTTGTTACCAGCAGTCGCTAGCACTTCGATAACACCATCGCCAATTTCCAAGATGGATACGTCGAAAGTACCGCCACCCAAGTCATAGACCATGATTTTTTGATCAGATTCTTTGTCTACACCATAAGCAAGAGCAGCTGCAGTTGGTTCGTTAATGATACGTTTTACATCAAGACCTGCAATTCTACCTGCGTCTTTTGTTGCTTGACGTTGTGAGTCAGTAAAGTAAGCTGGAACAGTGATAACAGCTTCTGTTACTGGAGCACCTAGATATGCTTCTGCATCTGCTTTTAGTTTTTGAAGAATCATTGCTGAAACTTCTTGTGGTGTGTATTTCTTACCGTCAATATCTACTTTGAATTCTGTACCCATTTCCCTTTTGATAGAAATAATAGTACGGTCAGGGTTTGTAATTGCTTGACGTTTTGCCACTTGACCAACCATACGTTCATCGTCTTTAGAAAACGCAAGAATGGATGGAGTTGTTCTATTGCCTTCTGCGTTTGCAATAACGACAGCTTCGCCGCCTTCCATTACAGAAACACAAGAGTTTGTTGTACCCAAATCAATGCCAATCATTTTAGACATATTATAATCCTCCTAAATAATCAATACGAATATTCCTATGTTTATATATAAAGCTTAGTACAAAGTGAAATATGTACTAATTTGCTACTTTTACCATCGCAAAACGGATGACTTTTCCATTAGACTCAAAGCCTGCTTCGAACACTTCTGCTACCACATTGGTTCCCAGATTTTCATCTTCAATATGCATCACTGCATTATGTTTTTCCGGGTTAAACTCTTCACCAAGAGCTGGAATTTCTTCAATGCTCAGCTTATCCAAAATGGATTTCAGTTGATCCATTGTCATCTGCACACCTTTGGCATATGCCTTATCTTCCGTTTCTTGCTTGAGCGCTCTTGACAAGTTGTCATACACTGGCAAAAATGCAGAAGCCGTGTCAGATTTTGCTCGATTCCAAGCATCTTCTTTTTCTTTTTGGCTACGTTTTCTGAAGTTGTCATATTCAGCCAATAATCTTACATATTGTTCTTCCAATTGTGCATTTTTATTCTCAAGTTCTTGCTCTTTTGTAATAACCACCGTTTCTTCTTCCACGGTTTCTTCTACTTCTAAGAGTTCTTCCTCTTGAAAATCAGGTTTTTCAGATTCATGCTTTTTATCTTTTTCGTTACTCATGACCGCTTCTAATCCCCCTTGTTTTCATCATTTGAATTGCTTTGCGGCAATTCCCCTTTCCCGAACATACGAGAAAGTCCTTCCGCAAAATATGAAAGACGCGCTGCAAGCTTTGCATAGTCCATTCTGGTCGGACCCACAACACCTATGACACCTTGCATATTATCTCCAATGTCATAACGCGCCATTACAATACTGCTGTTTTTCAGTTCAGATGCAACATTTTCAGGCCCAATCAAAATTTCCACATCACCGTCTTTAATCACCGGTAGTTCTGTTGTGTTTTCCCACTCTGACAAGAAATTCATCAAAGGTCCTGCGCTATCTAAACTTTGATATTCAGGATGCGCAAGTAAATTTTGAATGCCTGCTGTATGCACCCCACTATTTTGTAATTCTTTGAGCATCTGCCCTGCAAATGAAACGACCATACAAATGAGTTCATATGTATCATCTGTTGCATGGTTGGCAATGCGCATCAGCTCAGATGCTAGTTCCTGCGTAGTCTTTCCAGTGAACGACGAATTGATTAGTGTTGAAAGCATTTGCAGTTGCATTTCTGTAATCTCTTTGTCCAAACGAAATAGTTTGTTCTTTACCGTTAACTGATTTGTCATTACTACAACAATAAAAGAATTTTGATCAACCAAGAGCAAATCAAATCGGTTGATTGAGAGTTCATCACGACCAGTTGTGAGTGCAAAGGTAGGATATTGCGTCAATTGCGAAATAATCTTTCCCGCCTGCGTAATCACCTGATCCATTTCTTGAATCTTCAGTTCCAATGCTTCATTCATGCTTTTCGTTTCTTGCAGAGTTAATCTGTGATTGTCCATTAAATTATTGACATAAAACCGATATCCTTCTGCGGATGGCACTCGACCAGCTGATGTGTGTGGCTGCTCTAAAAGTCCCATATGCTCAAGCTCAGCCATTTCATTTCGAATGGTAGCTGAGGAAACTTCTAACTCCGCTTGAGAAGCGATTGTTTTTGAACCAACAGGTTCCGCCGTTTTGATATACTGATCCACTACCACGTGAAGTATCGCTTTTTGTCTATCTGACAAAGTCATAATCGGCTTCCCCCTCCCTTGGTTTAGCACTCTATCTGTCTGAGTGCTAAACACACTTTACCATCCTCTGAATGTGTTGTCAATACATTGATTGAAATAAATATGATAATTCAAAAATTATTCAAATTATCGTCGCACTTTATTCTTATTTTCGCTCTAAATCAAACATTTTTCCATAAAAAAGAGACAATCTGCAGATTGTCTCTTTCAAATTTCTTTAATCATTCCGATAAGGAAGCAACCTTATTTGACTGCAATACATTCAATTTCTACTTTAGCACCCTTCGGAATTTTTGCTACTTCTACACAGCTTCTTGCTGGGTATGGCTTCTCAAAATAAGTTTCATAAATGCCATTCATCACAGTAAAATCTTCAAGGTCATCCAAAAAGACAGTCGTTTTCACGACATTTTTCATCGTGAGTCCAGCTTCAGCTAAAATGCTTGTCACATTTTCTAATGATTGCTTTGTTTGCTCCTCAATGCTTTGTGGCATTTCGCCCGTTTTAGGATTCACTGGGATTTGTCCAGACATATAGATCATTTGTCCCAAATCCACCGCTTGAGAATATGGACCAATGGCACTGGGCGCATTGCTTGTTTTAATTTCAGTCATATCATAACTTCCTTTCCCTATTAACGAATAGATATCCGAAATCCTTCTTTCGTAAGCGCATCTTTGATTTCATTAATTTGTTCAAAATCTCTGGTTTCCATACCAATGGTAAGAAAACAACTGTTAATAGCCATATTTGCATCGGATCGCTCATGGTGAACACTCACGACATTGGCACCACATTCAGAAATAATTTTACTTACCCCAACCAGTTGCCCTGGTTTATCGTCTAGCGCAATTTGCATGGTGGCATTTCGCCCACTGGTGACAAGTCCGCGCGTGATAACGCGAGATAAGATATTCACGTCAATATTCCCACCAGACACGATACAAGCGACTTTCTTTCCTTCAATGGGCAGTTTGTTGAACATAGCAGCGGCAACTGAAACAGCACCTGCTCCTTCTGCAATGAGCTTTTGTTGTTCAATCATCGTAAGAATTGCTGTTGCAATTTCATCCTCTGTTACAGAAACAATGTCATCGACATATTGGTTGATGAATTTCCAAGTGTTCACCCCAGGTTTCTTCACCGCAATGCCATCTGCAAAGGTGGAAACCGTATCCGTTGCTATTATCTCACCACAATTCCAGCTATCTACCATGCTAGAGGCAAGCTCAGCCTGTACGCCATACACTTTGACATTTGGATTGATTTGTTTCACAGCGTAAGCTACACCAGAAATGAGTCCACCTCCACCAATGGGCACAACCACAGCTTCTATATCTGCAAGCTGATTCATAATTTCTAATCCCACAGTGCCTTGCCCTGCAATCACTTCTTCATCGTCAAAAGGATGAATAAATGTTGCACCAGTTTCCGCTTGAATTTCACAGGCTTTTTGATAAGCATCATCATAAGAACCTCTTACAAGCACCACTTCTGCGCCCAATCGTTTGGTTGCTTCCACTTTACTGATGGGGGCACCATCTGGCATACAAACAACGCTTTTAATTCCATTCTTTGTAGCGCCTAGCGCAACACCTTGCGCATGATTTCCTGCACTACACGCTATGATACCAGCTTTCTTTTGTTCTTCTGTAAGCTGGCTGATTTTGTAATATGCACCGCGCAGCTTAAAGCTACCTGTCATTTGCAGATTTTCTGTCTTCAAAAAGAGTGACGCATTGGCAACTAGGTTAGGAGCTTCAATAATATCTGTCGGTCTGACCACCCCTTCTAGCACCCCTGCTGCTTTTTTTATATTCTCTAAGTTAAGCATTTACTCACTCTTCTTTCCTATAATCTTCACCTGCTAAATCGTTTAAAAACTGTTGTGCCGTTCGTCCGGATAATCCTCCATGACGAAGTTCCCACTGTGTCGCCTTACGAATGAGTTCTTCTTCCTCTATAGATATTCCCAGTCGATTTGCTAGCTCCTTCACAATCGTCTGATACTCTTCTCTGTTTGGAGCGTTGTAGTTGATTCTCACACCAAATCGACTGGATAGAGACAACGTTTCTTCTACGGTGTCTGAGCGGTGAACATCTCCCAAATGCTCCATATCCGTACGATCTTTCCATGTTTCACGTATGAGATTGCGTCGATTTGAGGTAGCATAGATAAGGACATTTTCTGGTTTTGTTTCCACGCCACCTTCTATGATAGCCTTCAAATATTTATATTCCACCTCATTTTCTTCAAACGATAAATCGTCAATGAAAATGATAAAGTGATAATTGCGTTCTTTGAGTTTGGATATGATGGCAGACAAATGCTGGAACTGATGTTTATGTAGTTCTAAGATGCGAAGCCCTTGTGCTTCATATTCAGTAAGCAATGCTTTCACCGAACTAGATTTGCCAGTGCCACTATCTCCATATAAAAGCACATGATTACTGGGTTTCCCCTCTAAAAAGGCTTTTGTATTTTTACGCAGGGCGTGTTTTTGCATTTCATATCCGACCAAATCAGAGAGCAAACCTGCATCTGCGTTATGAACTGGATATATATTTGCTGTGTCTGCACCAGTTGCAATGCGAAACGCAGAAAAGAGCCCAAATTCACCCACACCCATTCGCTCGTAAAAGCTGAGTAGGATGTTAAAAAATCCCTGTTCATCTGTCGCGTTCGAGAGTTCTTGTGATAACTCCTCAATATGTAAGCGCACTCTAGTGTAATATCCGTTTTCTTGTTTTTTAGTAGGTGCTTCGAACTCTTGCAGAACAGAAAAAGCAGGAAACTCCATTTGCGATTCTAGCGCTCCGAAATTATAGTGAAATATTTTCCAAAAGATTTTCATATCTTCTAAGGCAAATCGAGAAATTGCGCTATTCTCATGAGATGCTCTCTCACAAATCATCGTAAAGGGATTTTCATTTTTCATCAGAACATAGGTCACATATAGTTTCCACACGTTTCCCGAAAGACCGTATTTCACTGCAAAGTTAAGCAGTCTATTGACCTGCGCATACACATCGCCAATCAAGGTGAGATTTTGTTTGGATTCAGTCTGCAAATCATTTAAATCATTAGCGATTTTTTGAATAACATCGTCTTCACCGAAATCACGATATAACACCAGTTTTGATATGTGCTGTATCATACTTACACCTGAGTTCTCCAGCCAAACTTATCATCTTCTGTGCCCAATTGAATTCCAGTCAAAGTATCATATACTTTTTGGCTAAATGTACCGATTTCGCCAGTACCAATGGTCATCACATCATCTTTATACCGCAATTTTCCAACTGGTGAAATCACCGCTGCTGTTCCTGTGCCAAACACTTCTTCCAATGTGCCATTTTTCTGGGCTTCTAGTAGTTCATCAATGGAAATTGGCCTTTCTTCCACTGGCATTCCCCAGCTTTTGCAGAGTGTAATGACAGAGTCTCTCGTGATACCAGGCAAAATGCTACCACTCAAATGCGGTGTGACAATTGTGCCATCAATTTTGAAGAAGATATTCATAGCGCCTACTTCTTCAATATATTTTCTTTCAACTCCATCGAGCCACAAAACTTGTGCATACCCTTCATCGTGCGCTTTGAGTTGCGCTGCCAAACTAGATGCATAGTTTCCACCTGTTTTTGCAAATCCCATACCGCCTTTAACAGCACGAACATAATCATCTTCAATCCAAATATCCACTGGAGCCAAACCATTTGCATAGTAAGCACCACTTGGAGACATGATGATGATAAATAAAAACTCTTTAGAAACGTCTACCCCAAGATAAGGCTCTGTTCCAATGATAAACGGACGAATGTATAAAGATGTGCCTTTTTCCGTTGGAATCCAATCGGATTCTACGCGCACAAGTTCTCTGACTGCTTGTACATAATCTTCTTCAGGAATGGTAGGAATACACATACGTTCACAGGTCGTATTACTTCTGCGTGCATTCATTTCTGGACGGAATAAAAAGCTCTCGCCTTGGTCATTTTTATATCCTTTTAGCCCTTCAAACATCTCTTGTCCATAGTGAAAAACCATACTAGCAGGAGATAGGCTCAAGTTTGCATAGGGTTCAATTCTTGGGTTATGCCAGCCAATGCCTTTTGTATAGTTCATAATGAACATATGATCGGTAAAGTTTTTGCCAAACCCCAAAGCGCCTGTTGGCTTTTCTTTTGGTGTAGTTGTTTTATTAATTGCAATGTTTAACATACTCTCATTCTCCCTCACAATATATTTAAAATCTCCGTTAAACCGTGAGAATTGCTCCTTTATCAGCGGAGGAAACTAGTTTTGCATAACGAGCTAGATATCCAGTTTTCACTCTAGGTTCTCTTGGTACCCATTTTGCTCTACGTGCCTCTAATTCTTCGTCAGAAACTTTTAGTTCAATGCTATAGTTAGAAATATCAATGGAAATGATATCGCCTTCTTCAACCAGCCCAATGACACCACCAGCTGCTGCTTCAGGGCTTGTATGTCCAATCGCTGCACCACGTGTCGCCCCTGAAAAACGTCCATCTGTAATAAGTGCTACACTCTCACCTAGCCCCATGCCACAGATTGCAGATGTTGGGTTTAACATTTCACGCATTCCTGGTCCACCTTTTGGCCCTTCATAACGAATGACAACCACGTCACCTGCCTTAATTTTGCGTGCATAAATAGCCTCAATCGCTTCTTCTTCACCATCAAATACGCGAGCAGGACCTTCATGTTGCATCATTTCTTCTGCGACAGCAGAACGTTTCACAACACAACCATCTTTTGCTAGATTTCCTTTGAGAACCGCGATACCACCAGTTTGAGAGTATGGATATTCTAGTGGACGAATAATATTTTCGTTTTTATTTTTCACGTTTGCAAGGGCCTCTTTTAGTGTTGTGCAAGCAACTGTTATAACAGATTCATCTAGTAGGTTTTGTTTTGTTAGTTCTTTCATGACCGCATAAACCCCGCCAGCCATATCCAAATCTTCCATATACGCATTGCCTGCAGGTGCTAGATGACAGAGGTTTGGCGTCTTGCTACTAATTTCATTTGCCATATCGAATGACACTTCCACTCCAGCTTCATATGCAATGGCTGGTAAATGTAGCATTGTGTTTGTCGAACAACCAAGCGCCATGTCAACGGTCTCAGCATTGTGGATAGACTCTTTTGTCATAATGTCGCGAGGTTTGATGTCTTTTTCAACCAGCTTCATGATTTGCATACCTGATTCTTTTGCAAGGCGCAAACGAGCTGATAACACTGCAGGAATAGAACCATTTCCAGGTAGTGCCATGCCAATCGCTTCTGTTAGGCAGTTCATAGAGTTTGCGGTAAACATCCCAGAACATGAGCCACAAGTTGGACAAGCATTTTCAACATATTCTTGCACTTCACCTTCTGACATATTCCCTGCGTGATACGAGCCAACCGCTTCGAACATATTGCTCAGAGAGGTGCGATCACCTTTATCCATCTTGCCTGCAAGCATAGGACCACCAGAACAAAAGATGGTTGGAATATTGAGTCTAGCCGCCGCCATTAGTAGGCCAGGAACGTTTTTATCGCAGTTAGGAACCATGACAAGTCCATCAAACTGATGCGCTTTAACCATTGCTTCTGTAGAGTCTGCAATTAAATCACGCGTAACGAGTGAATATCGCATTCCTTCATGTCCCATCGCAATGCCGTCACAAACCGCAATGGCTGGAAACTCTAGAGGAGTTCCGCCTGCAGCACGAACACCTGCTTTCACAGCTTCTACAATTTGGTTTAAATGCATGTGTCCTGGAACAACTTCATTGAAGGAATTGACAATCCCGATAATTGGGCGTTTCAATTCTTCTTCTGTGAGTCCAAGTGCGTATAGCAAACTTCTATTTGGGGCTCTTTCTACCCCTTTTTTGATTTGATCTGAGCGCATATGTCATCCTCCTCAATAATCTTTATCTTAATATCTATTCAAATGGATCAATCGAAAAAAACTATCCATTTGAATAGCCTTTTTCCATTGACATATGGAGAAGGTTACCCTTCTCCATATGCAAACAATATTAGTGTAATTAGTTAGATGCTGTATCCAAATCGGAATCGTTTTTCCACAACATATTTTCTCTAAGTTCTTTACCAACAACTTCCATTGGATGGCGTTTAACTTCCATACGTTTGGAGTTGAAGAATGCTCTACCATTGTTGTTTTCAGCAATCCAGTTGCCTGCAAACACACCATTTTGAATATCAGTAAGTACAGCTTTCATGTTCTTTTTGGTTTCTTCATAAGGAAGTACACGAGGACCAGAAACATATTCACCGTATTCCGCTGTATCAGAAATAGAGTAGTTCATCGCTGCTACCCCACCTTTGTTGATAAGGTCAACGATTAGCTTAACTTCATGGATACATTCAAAGTATGCATTTTCAGGAGCATAGCCAGCTTCAATTAGTGTTTCAAATCCGCAACGCATTAGGTCAACAAGACCACCACACAAAACAGCTTGTTCACCGAATAGGTCAGTTTCTGTTTCTTCATTCATAGTGGTTTCCAAAATACCAGCTCTTGCGCCGCCGATACCTGCAAGATAAGCTAGGCCGATATCATATGCTTTGCCAGTAGCGTCTTGTTCCACTGCAAGAAGGGAAGGCACACCTTTACCAGCTGTGTATTGTGAACGAACTGTGTGACCAGGTCCTTTTGGTGCAGCCATAAATACGTCAATATCAGCAGATGGTTTGATTTGTTGATAACGAATGTTAAATCCGTGTGCAAATGCAAGTGCTTTACCTGCTGCAAGGTTTGGTTCAATTTCATTTTTATATACTTGTGCTTGCACTTCATCGTTGATCAAAATCATAACAACGTCTGCTTTTTTTGTTGCCTCTGCAACTGTGTAAACTTCAAAGCCATCTTTTTCTGCTACAGGCCATGAATTGCCGTTTTTGCGCAAGCCAATGATAACATTGACACCGGAGTCTCTCAAGTTTTGTGCGTGTGCATGTCCTTGTGAACCGTAGCCAATAATTGCGACTACTTTGCCATCCAATTTACTGAGATCGCAGTCTTTTTCATAATACATTTTTGCCATAGTTGAATTCTCCTTTTTCTTTCGTATCTTCATTAATGGTGTATTGTCCACGTTCCAATGCGACCATACCTGTACGCACTAGCTCGATGATACCAAATCCTTCTAAGAGGTTTTTCACAGCCTCTGTCTTTTCTTCATCTCCTATGAGAGAAAGTGTCAATGTTTCTGTCGAAACATCAATGATGGAACCACGGAATATATTCGCCACTTGGATTACTTCACTTCGAATATCACTTGTCGGCGCATTGATTTTCATGAGTACCAACTCACGACGAATTGACTGTGAAGCTTCTAATAATTTAACTGAGTGCACAGGAAGTAATTTGCGAAGCTGATTGGATAATAGTCTAATTTGATGATTATCTGCCAACACTTCAATCGTTATCCGAGAAATCAGCGGGCTATCTGTTGTTCCCACTGCCAGTGACTCGATGTTATAACCTTTGCGGGAAAACAGTCTAGAAACCTGCGATAAAACACCAGCTTCATTGTCCACTTGTACAGACAGAGTATGTCGTTTGATTACGTCCATATTGCCCACCTCCTCAATCTATCAAGAAATTCGTGATATGTGCCCCTGCTCGAACCATTGGACGAACAAGTTCATCTGTATTGATGACACAATCGATAACGTATCCTGTTTTGGCCTCTAAAGCCTCTGAAAGCGCTACATTGAGTTCTTCCACTGTCGTCACTCGTTTTCCTTTGAGTCCGTATGCTTCAGCCAATTTCACAAAATCAGGTCCACGATCCAAATCCGTTTCAGAATAGCGTTCTTCATAAATGAGAGTTTGCCACTGACGAACCATCCCCAATGTTTGGTTATTGAAGATACAGGTGATAATCGGTAGATCATAGTGCATTTCTGTACAGAGCTCATGACAGTTCATGCGGAAACAGCCGTCACCTGTGATGTGAATAACTTGTTTGTCTGGATTAGCAGCTTTTGCGCCAATGGCTGCACCTAAACCAAAGCCCATAGTTCCAAAACCACCAGATGTCAACAACTGACCTGGATAGTCAAATCGGAAGTGCTGAATTGCCCACATTTGATGCTGACCAACATCTGTCGCTACAATGGAATCATCAGGCATAGTTTTGGCAAGGGCTTTTAATATCTGCTTCGGATTGAGTACTTCAGAGTTTTCATCGTATACTGTTTCCGTGCGATAAGAGAAAACCTCATCTTTCCACTCATTGTGTTTTTTCTCCCCAACTTTTTCATTTAACATGGAAAGCACTTGTTTGGCATCACCGACGATATGATGATCCGTAAACACATTCTTATTGATTTCAGCTCTGTCGATATCAATTTGCACGATTTTAGCATTTCGTGCAAACGTATCTTTTCGGAGAAATACGCGGTCTGAAAAGCGGCAACCAAATGCAATGAGCAAATCACAACGGTCACAGGCCGTATTCGAAGCCTGCGTACCATGCATGCCTATCATCCCTGTGACGAGTGGGTTTCTCCCCTCAATGCCACCTGCCCCCATGACTGTAAACGCAACTGGGGCATCTATGGTTTCAACAAATGCCTTAAATTCCTCTTGAGCACGGCTTCTGACAACACCACCACCGCACAGCACAAGCGGTTTCTCCGCTTTTGCAATCATTTCAATGAGCTGATTGACATCCCCGTGGTCTGGCTGAGGTGCTTTCAAATCATGTGACGCTCTGCGAATGAGTGCCCCCAAGCGCCCTTTAGATGAATGTACCTCTCTCTCGAGTGGCTCATACTCCGCAGTCTCTGCTGTTACATTTTTCATAATGTCAATGAATACAGGTCCTGGTCGACCACCGCGCGCTATCGCAAATGCTTCTCGCACGATGTCAGCCAAGCTATCCACATCTCGCACAAGATAACTGCATTTTGTGATTGGCATTGTAATGCCTACAATGTCTACTTCTTGAAAGGAATCTTTACCCAACAATTCCTCTGAAACGTTACAAGTGATAAAAACCACTGGTGATGAATCCATATGTGCTGTTGCAATACCAGTCACTAGGTTTGTTGACCCCGGTCCAGAGGTTGCAAAACAAACGCCAACCTTATTTGTACTTCTTGCATATCCATCTGCCGCATGAGACGCTCCTTGTTCATGAGCAGTTAAAATATGCTTGATACGGTCTTTATAATGATATAGCTCGTCATAAACATTCAAGATTGTACCCCCGGGATACCCGAAGATGGTATCAACATCTTGTTCAAGCAAGCATTCAATCAAAATCTTTGCTCCGTTCATTTCCATCAGTATTTCCTCCTCTTTACATAAATGTAAAAGCCCTGCTATCAACAATCAGTCAGACAGCAGAGCTTGTAAGTTCCTGGCAATATGAATGACGAAGACTTCACTTTTCTGTGAACGCCTCTCAACTTACACTTTCAACTCTCTTGCGGACATGACTAATTGCACTATTCATAAGTCGCACTCGCAGTGCCAGAATAATGTACAATGAGACGTTAGTAATTGTCGCAATAAATTGATTCATGTACGTTTCTCCATTTATACTTTAATCGGTTAACTTAAGATAACATTTCACACTCAATGTGTCAACCTTTCCACACCAATTTATTGGAATACAGCAAGTTGAATGCAAATGTTGTAAGCCCATTTGTGCAAAGTGTCGATTATGACCTTGTCAAAGCGTGTATGGATAAATTTATATATACAATTCGTCAACTTTTCATGCTACGCTTACTTCCTTTTCCTAAATGCATTGCAGGGGTTCGCGCTTGTTCTACCCGAAAAAAGTGTATATTGCTTTTTTCAAATCCATATATATGGTATACTACTACAAAATATGATTCACCCTTAGAAAGGTACCAATTATGGAAAGCCTGATATTCAGCTTGAATGCTACCATGCCGATTTTTCTTCTCATCTTAGTCGGTTATCTACTCAAACGTATAGACTTTGTTTCTGATGAATTTTGCAAGATCAGTGATAGACTTGTCTTCTATGTCGGACTTCCTGCCATGCTCATTCACGATATGGCAGAAATCAACATACGCGAAAACTTCGATCTTACCTATGTTTTGTTTTGCGCCATTGTGACAAGTATTGTATTTTTCACAATTTGGGGTCTTGCGAGACGTTTCTTAAAAGAAAAATCGATAATTGGCGAATTTGTGCAAGCTTCTTATCGCTCTAGTGCTGGCATTCTGGGTTGTGCCATCATTCGCAGTATGTATGGCAATACTGGCATGGCTCCACTCATGATTCTTGGCAGTGTGCCACTATTTAATATTTTTGCGGTGCTTGTTTTGTCAATTGAATCTCCTATGCGTGCTGAGTCTAATCTCAAACATCGTCTTACTATCGCTTCCAAAGACATTCTTAAAAACCCAAT
>DAOUQJ010000008.1 GCA_030625685.1 Oscillospiraceae bacterium | reverse complement strand
CCTGCCCTTCGTGTCAAGACTTATTTTTGACAATCTTTCACAAAGTTCTGCCAGTTTTTTGCCGTCGCTGTTGCAACAGCTTTACTAGAATACCAAATCATTTCCGCTTTGTCAACTACTTTTTTCATCTTTTTTGATTTTCTAATTTTTTGCCTTTTTCAAGAATAAAGTATTTACAAAAGAGTTACAATTCTATGTAAAAACCATAACTTTTCACAACTTGCATATTAAATACTGCTCACGCATATATATAAAGCAACCAAAGAAACCACCATATTCTAATATAATTTTAAAACTTTTTCCATTCCAGTGCTTCTTTGGAATCATTTCTTCACTTGCATTCCAATTTTTTTTAGTATAAAATACCTACTGCAATAAGCTTAGGACAATAGGAGGCCCTAAATATGCAAAAGTTTCAGAGGCGATTGCTCGTAATTATGTTAGCAATGGCTCTAATCTCTCCCATTTCATTTAATATATTTTCTCAACCTGAGCAGATACCGGTTACTCCATTAGATCATTATATAAATGAAACAATAGAAAATGAAAATCTTAGTACATTCCCAGCTTCGTTTATATCTAACACCCAGGAAACTACTTTCTTACGTTTTAGATCTGAAGCAAGCAAGGCGAGAATTCTATCAGGCCAGCCTAATCTAAAAGTTGACGATACTACAATTTCTGCACCTTCAGCAACTATGGATATAGAAGATACAATCTATGTTGCAATCGAAGCGATACTACCAACACTTTATCCTAACGCTTCTGTCACCTATGATACACATATGTGTGCGGTTTTTGATGACAACCTTGATTTGAAAGCTTATGTAGGTAATCCTTATATAACTGTCAACGGAAGATATTTATATGTACCTGAAGAAGTAAAATTGAACAACGGCTATGTAATGGTTCCACTTCACACTTTAACCAAAGCACTCGGAACCACCACACAATGGGATCCCATTACTGAAACACTGCTCATTGAAGCCGTCAACGAACCACTTACTCCCGGTTCTCAATACTATAATCAAAAAGACTTGTACTGGTTATCCAGAATTATTAATGCCGAAAGCAGAAATCAGCCCTTATCAGGCAAAATTGCGGTTGGTACAGTTATTTTAAATCGAGTAGAAAGTAGCAAATTTCCTAATAGTGTTTATGATGTAATCTTTTCTGGCATCCAATTTTCACCCGTTAGCAACGGTAGCATCTATCTAGCACCTTCGCAAGAAAGTATCATTGCTGCAAAACTCACTTTGGATGGTGCAAAAGAAGCTGAAAACAGTCTATTTTTTCATCAAAAGAATTTAAATTCATGGGCCGCTAGAACAAAAACATTTGTTACAACAATTGCAGATCACGATTTCTATCAATAAGCAAAATAAAAAGAAGCGAGGATGATTCCTCGCTTCTTTTTATTTTATGTACTTATACATTGATATCTGCACCAATTATTGATAGATCGTCTTGATACTGTTCTAATACAGGCTTTACATATCCGTCCAAAAACTCATCAACTTGTTGAGGGCATCTACCTATATATTGGGATGGATTTAAATGCATTTGAATATCTTGCATACTGAGACCAAATGTTGCATCAGCCGCAATTCGTTCTAAAAGATCATTTTCCATTCCGTAATCTTTAACTTGCGATCCTGCAGCTATAGAATGCTCGCGAATTTTTTCATGCAAATCTTGACGATTTCCTCCTCGTTTCACAGCTTCCATCAAGATATTTTCCGTCGCCATAAAAGGAAGCTCTTCCATAATACGTTTTTCTATTACTTTAGGGTGAACAATCAAATTTTCTGCTACATTTTCATACAGATTCAGAATTGCATCGACCGCCAAAAACGCTTCAGATACAGCAATTCGTTTGTTTGCTGAATCATCCAATGTACGCTCAAACCACTGGTTTGCAGACGTCATCGCTGGATTCATTGCATCAATAATAACATAACGTGCCAACGCACAAATACGTTCACTTCTCATTGGATTTCGCTTATATGGCATCGCAGATGAACCAACTTGATTCGCTTCAAATGGTTCTTCAATTTCTTTCAAATGACATAACAAACGAAGATCTGACGCAAATTTATGAGCAGACTGGGCAACAGACGACAAAGTAGCCAAAATAGAAGCATCTACTTTTCTTGAATAGGTTTGTCCTGCAACTGGTGTTACTTTATCAAATCCCATTTCTTCAGCTATTTTCTTATCAAGTTCAATGACTTTAGCATGGTCTCCAGCAAAAAGTTCCAAAAAGCTTGCTTGTGTTCCAGTAGTCCCTTTAGATCCCAACATCATAAGATTATCTAAACGAAACTCAACTTCTTCTAAATCCATTAGTAGTTCATTCATCCACAATGTTGCGCGTTTACCTACCGTAACCAACTGTGCTGCTTGAAAATGGGTGAAGCCCAATGTTGGTTGGCTTTTATACTGATCCGCAAATTTTCCTAACGAATTCAGAATACGCACCATTTTTCCTCTGATTAACTGCAAACCTTCACGCATAATGATGATATCAGTATTGTCTCCGACATAACAACTAGTCGCTCCTAAATGCAAAATAGGCATCGCAGATGGACATAAATCTCCATACGCATGTATGTGAGCCATGACATCATGACGAAGTTCTTTTTCCTTTTGTCTGGCAACTTCATAGTTAATATTATCTTTTTGACTTTCCAATTCATCAATCTGTGCTTGGGAAATAGGTAAACCCAACTCCATTTCTGCACGAGCCAATGCAATCCATAATCTTCTCCAAGTAGAAAATTTCTTATCCGGAGAAAAAATATAAAGCATCTCTGGGCTTGCATATCGTGAAGAAAGTGGGCTTTCATATGTATTTTTCATAACAATTCTAACCTCAACATTAAATTTTTACAGAAGAATTATAACATAACCATTCTTTGCAATCAAGAAAGAGCATTTTATGTTTTCAATAAAAAAATCAAGCTATTCCGGTTTCTTATCGCAATAGCTTGATTCTTTATTTTTACCTACGCAAGAAATTTTTCTAATCGATTAAGACCTTCTTTGATATTTTCCATAGAAGTCGCATAAGACCAACGCACAAAATTGGGTGCACCAAATCCAGTACATGGAACAACTGCAACAAGTCCTTTTTCTAAAAATTCTTTGGCAAAATCATCTGAAGAATTGATTTTGACACCATGCAATGTAGTACCTATGATTTCATCTAAATTCATCATAATATAAAATGCACCTTCTGGCTTAATACAAGACACTTTGTCAATTTTATTCATACGCTCATATAGATAATTACGACGTTCTTCAAACGCTTGACGCATAACTTCTATTCCATTTTGTGGACCATTCAGTGCTTCCACCGCAGCCCATTGGGATATAGATGCCGGAGCAGATGCTGCATGACTCAAATAGTTTGACATCACTTTTGCGATTACGACCGGAGCGATTGCATAACCAATTCTCCATCCTGTCATAGCATATGATTTTGAAACACCATTGATGAGAATGGTACGCTCTTTCACCTTTTCTCCCAATGAAACAAAACTTGTAAATGGCTTGTTATCATATAAAAGTCCATAATACATTTCATCAGCAATAACGTATAAATCTTCTTCTGCACACACATCTGCAATCAATTGCAAATCTTCTTTCCCATAAACCATTCCTGTGGGATTACTAGGATTATTGAGAATCAGAGCCTTTGTATTCTTTGTGATTACTTCTTTAAGTTGTTCTGGTGTAATTTTAAATTCAGCTTCTTGCTTCGTTTGAACTACAACAGGAATGCCACCTACCATTTTAATCAGTTCATAATAACTTACCCAGTATGGCGCAGGCAGAATTACTTCATCCCCTGGATTAATCAATGCTTTCAACGATGCATATAGTACCAATTTGCCACCATTACTTACGACTACTTGATCAGGTGTAGATTCTATACCACAATCATCTTTCATCCGATTGCAAATTGCTTCTCGCAGTTCAATTACGCCTGGCGTAGGTGTATACCTAGTTTTGTTCTCTTCAATAGCGCGCATACCCATCTCTTTGATGTTATCAGGAGTATCAAAATCTGGTTCCCCTGCACCGAACCCAATGACATTGATACCTTCTGCTTGCATTTTTTTATACATCGCATCAATGGCAAGCGTTGTTGACGCTTGTACCGCTTCTGCAAGTACAGATAAGCCTTTCATCGGTTTACCCTCCTTGTAATATCTACAAATGTTTTTGAAACATTATAAGTCGAAACTTGCAGAAAAGCAAGGAAAAATATCATTATTGATTATATATTGCTTTTACTTGCATAATTTCATATTTTTTTTCGCAATCTTTGTGTATTTTTCTCGTACAAATAATACAAACCATCCATCAGTAAATTTGCATCATATATTATATCATGTTTACAATATTTCGCTAAATATGCACCATTTTCACCTGTCATAACAATGGTTTCCACTGGCTGAGCTGCTTCTTCCAATCTTGTAATCATTTCATCCAACATAGAAGCGTGTCCATACACTACACCTGATTGCATAGCATCAATCGTATTTCTCCCCAATATAGATGCTGGTTTTTCAATTGAAATATGTGGCAATTCAGCTGCTCTTTGTGAAAGCGCCTCAGCTCCTATACGTATACCAGGAATAATCACACAGCCTTCATACGTATTACCCCTTAAATATGACATTGTCGTTGCCGTTCCCATATCTATTAAAATAAGTGGTGATTTATATTTATACAATGCAGCAACAGATGATGCCACGATATCTGCGCCCAACTGTCCGTGTGATTCCGACAAAATATTCATTCCTGTTTTGATGCCAGATCCAACTATCATTGGTGCTTTCCCTGTAATTAATTTTACTGCTCTGGTTAAATTTATCGTCAACGGAGGTACTACGCTGGAAATAATAGTCCCAGAAACCACTGAAATATCCGTATGATATAAGCGAAATACATTCAATAAATCAATAGCACATTGATCTCGCGTACTATCAATCACTGTTTTTAATGCGGAAAAAAATTGGAGTTTTCCTTCTCTATTGAATAATCCTACGGACATATGTGAGTTTCCAACATCAACAGCAAGTATCATTGAATTTCTTCCTCCTTTCATAATCCTTTTCTTTAAGTATACCCTACTATGCTAGAAAGGAAAAGAAAAATTATTTGAGAAATCCATCTATCTACTGTAATCCTTCAAACAATAAATTGCTATTTAATCTCACAATTTCAATAAGCACACTCAGCTTTTAGCAGTTTTAATTACTAGTCTTATTAAAATTTTTAAAGATTTCAATTCTAAGCTCACCTTAACCCAATTATATTTCCCCAATTTTTACGCTTAATACCCGTACAAATAATAAACACAAAAAACACAAGGTAGACTTGTGTTTTTTGTGTTTTCTTCTCTCCACATACACTACTCAGAAACTAAAGGATAATACAAATCAAACCACCCGAACCTTCATTGATAATTCTTTCTAGCGTTTCTTGCATTTTCATTCTAGCATCTTCTGGCATGCGTTTAAGCTTACTATTTAAATCCTCATTAATCAAATCATACAAAGAACGACCAAAAATATTATACTGCCAAACTTTTGCAGGATCATCTTTATATTCTTCCAGTAGATAATTTAACATATCTTGTGATTGTTCTTCGCTCCCAATAATAGGAGAAACTTCAGCATAAATATTGCTTTTTATCAGGTGAATGGAAGGTGCGGATGCTTTCAACTGAACACCATAGCGTCCACCTTGTTTCAATATTTCTGGTTCATCCAAAACGAGTTCTTCCGCTGAGGGAACAACGATACCATATCCAGTCGCATCTACTTCTTCTAATGCTGTTTGCACTTTTTCATATTCTCTTTTCATTTTTGCCATTTCTGAAAGCAGCAACAACAATTCGCCATCATTATGAATTGCAAAGCCTGTTTCATCAGCCATAGTGTCATAAAATAAATGTCTTGGCAAATCCAGTGTTACATTACATTTTCCGCTTCCCAGTTGTAAAGTAGAGATTTGAGTTCTATTAATATATTCACATGTACCAATCTTCGCAAGAATAGATTCTACATCGCGAATTTTATGTAATTCTTCCACACTATTTTTTATAGATTCATATACCCCTTGCTTAATTGGGTGTGTTGCCTCAAGAGCATCTACCCAGTCTGGCATATATAAGTTCAATTCTTCAAGCGGAAATTCGTATAATACTTGTTGAATGATATCGCTCACTGCGTTAGATGTCAGTTGCAAACAATTTAGTGCCAAACAAGTCACTTCATATTTTTCTTCCAGCTCCTTCACAAGCTCTTGTGTATAGGAGGCATTTGGATTTGCTGAATTCAATAACAAGACAAATGGTTTGCCAAGCTCTTTCAATTCTGAAATAACTCTTTCTTCCGCTTGCACATAGTTTTCCCTAGGAATATCGGTAATACTACCATCCGTTGTAACGACAACACCAATTGTCGAGTGCTCTTCAATCACTTTTCGTGTTCCAATTTCGGCAGCTTCTGCCATTGGAATTTCCTCGTCAAACCAAGGAGTATGGACCATTCTAGGCTCATCTTCTTCCAATTGACCTATTGCTCCATCAACCATATAGCCAACACAATCAACGAGCCTTACAGATAAGTTCCCGCCATCGTCCATTTTTACTTCCACAGCTTCTTCTGGAACAAACTTTGGTTCAGCTGTCATAATGGTTCTTCCCGACCCACTTTGTGGCAACTCATCAATTGCACGTTCTTTTTGATATGTGTTTTCAATATTAGGTAAAACCATTGTTTCCATAAAGCGTTTAATAAAGGTTGATTTCCCTGTTCTAGCAGGTCCTACTACTCCTAAATAGATATCTCCACCTGTGCGTGTAGCAATATCCTGATAAATCTCAGTATTAATCATAAAGACATCCTCTTTTCATATTCATCTTTACTAAACTGTATGAAAGCTTGGACGTAAATATTCCAATTTTCCTAAAAAAAGCGTTTTCATTTCCACAATCAGAAAATAAAAACGCTTTCTCTATTAATATTTCATTGGAACGGTATTTCTTCTTTTTGGAATGAGAATTTTTTGTTCTGGATAGATATCCTTAGTTGGAAGTGCATTCACCAATACAATTTCATCTACTGTTGTATGATATTCCTTGGCAATAGCCCATAGGGTATCTCCCTCTTTCACTGTCCTAACCACAACTGATGGACAATTCACATCATTTTCTTTTGGCTCACCCATCGTCACTGTTTGAATGCCTTGCATGGTTTGATGTCCCATAGCTTTCCAATAAAAATCCAAATATACTATCACTTCAATGCCTTCGCTATATATACTTATTGATGGATTTTTCATTGTTTTACATTCACTCATATAATTTGATGAATCTTCTGCTGGTGATTCATGTGAAATTTGCATTCTTCGATGTATACTATTAATTTCACCTTGCTCAGTTTCAAATAAAATATATAGTTCCATATCTGCCTGCATCATTAGCATTCCATTTGCTACACTCTGAGTGTATTGCAAAGGCCGAATCTTGCTAGCTAAAACCTCTTTCACAGCCAAGTTAGTTTCAATTTTTTCAGAAATTTCTTGTGTTTTCTTACCCTCATCAACCATTTGATCAACAGAATAGTCTTTTTTCTCCTCTAAGATCTCATGTGTCACACTATACAAATCAACAAGCATTGGTACATGCACAATTTTTTTAAAGTGACACTGTGCCATTAACTCTAGATCAACAGAAAAGCTTTGCATTTCATCATTCATGAGCTGACATGAAATACTTTGAAATGCCAAAACAATACTTTCTATTGTTTCTTCATCGATATCTGGTTGCTCCAAAATTTGCGAGAACGGGACAGAAATAGTAACAAAATGTAGCTGGTTTTCAGTGGTTTTATAAAGAATATGAAGAAAAACTTCACCTTTCATAACCACTTTTTGTCCAATAATCTTAGATTCATTACACACTGACTCAGCCTGTATCTTCATTAGTTCTTTCACTTTTGGATGTCCTGCCGGCAATGCAACAAAGTCAGAATAGTGAAATGTTTTTTCCATTGTTGCCACGGTTACTTCTGATTCATATTCTTTTACCAGTTCCTCAATTCCATGCATATTAGCTTCATCCACTCCAGCGCAAATCGCTTCACTTTTTCCAGTAAACACTTCAACTTCAAGCATGAAATTAACTTTAATTAATATTTTTCTTGGATTCAGCAAGTGTACATCCACTTTATGCACATGAGGTTTAACAATAACCTTCGAATGTGGCATAATATTTACCGATTCCACCTTTGATGTAAATGGAATGCACGCTTCTAAACAACATACTTCTCCCATAGTATCCGTGCTATAAAGGATATCAGTCTTAATGCATCCCTGCATCTGGATACAGGAAGACATGCATTCCTTTTTTTGAAGTAATACCATTCCTTCTGAATCCAATACCTGTAAAATATCTGCATATGCATCTGGCACAATCATTTCCATTGTTTCTTCTTGTTCCAAGTTCTTTTTGAATGCTTTGTCCCAGCAATTTATGTATTCTTGTCGAACTTTCAATTCCATAAATATTCTCTCCTTGTTTTCATTCTATGGAATTCTATGCGCTCGATATCGTATTTATGACTAACTATTAATTTTAAATATGCGTTTCAAAAAACTTGTCATAGCCTTTGGTGATTTTATAACGACAATTTTCATCATAATACCTCCTAATAATAAACTCGTTTTATTTTGCTACTGGTCTCTTTCCAGTATATACAAAATAAAACGAGTTTGTTACAGATTATTTCCAATGTTTTCGCTTACTTTCTTGCTGATATAAGCGAACATAACTAGTATGCCTACTCTTCGATATTTCCCCATCTTGCACCGCTAGTAACACAGCACAGTTTTTTTCTTTTGTATGAGAACATCCTACATAGAAACATTCATTTATATATGGAAGAAATTCACGAAAGCAGTCTTGTAGCTCAGAAAGAGGTTTTGATTTAAACATATCCATATCAAATGCTGAAAAACCAGGAGTATCCCCAATCAGCCCACCATTTCGAAGTTCATATAATTCAATATGACGCGTTGTATGTTTTCCTCGACCCAATTTATTGCTCACTTCTGCAACTGGAATCTGATGACTATCATCCAAAGCATTGAGCACACTTGACTTTCCAACACCCGAGTTTCCAGTAAACACGGATATTTTCCCTTTCAATACTTCTCGCAGTTTTTCAATGCCTTCTCCGGTTACTGCACTTGTTTTCAAAGTATGAAATCCCGCTTCACTGTATATTTTAAACAATTCATCCGCTTCTTTGATGTCCCACTTATTAATGCAAATAATAGGCTCACAGTTTTGTGCTTCAGCAATCGCAATCATTTGATCAATGAGAAATGGATCTGTTACAGGTATGCTTCCTGATGCAACTATAACCATTTGATCAATATTTGCTACAGCAGGACGTTCAAACGTATTTTTCCGATCTAATATGTGATCTAACGCTCCCACTGTATCATCTTGCAAAATCACTTCTACCCAATCACCTACAAGCGGTGTGATTTTCTGATAACGAAACTTGCCTCTAGCTCGCGTAGTCACGATATTATTCTCAGTTTTTACATAATAAAAGCCACTGAGTGCTTTAATTATTGATCCTTTCACTCTCACATCACTCATGCATCAAAATCCACAGTATATCGTTGATATTCCATTCCATCAACATAAACAAACACTTCTTGTTCCCCTTCTCCTGCAAGTGACACTGTCACACTACCTTGTGCCGTATAAACTTGCCCATTATACTTTTCAACTCCATCCAAAAACACCTGAATCATAACAATTTTGGGTTCAGATGGAAGATTAATTGTTAGCTTTTTACCCGTTTCATCATCAGAAATTGGGTCTGTTGATTCAAACGGCAAAGTTTCGGTACCTTTTTGCCCCTTGCTCACTTGTAATGTAATCATAGTCCCAGACTCAACTTCTGTGCCAGGTGCAATACTTTGGCTAACTACAATCCCTTTTGGTTCATCATGATAGATTTCAATAACATTGCACAATAGCTTGTAGTCATTTTTCAATATTTCCTCTGCTTCCTCTACAGAAAAAGAATACAATGAAGGCATTGTGACCCACTCATTTTTCACACCTCGACTCACAACAAGTTGTACAGAATCTCCTTTATTCATCGGTGTTCCAGCTGGTGGCAAAGACTCAATGACGTGATGAATCACAACCTCTTCGCTATAAGCATATTCAGGCTCTTTCACATGTAAACCTAAATTTTCAAGTGCCACACGAGCCGATGCATAAGACTGATTGCTCACATCTATCATGGTGACATCGTCTTGACCTGAACTAACGGTTACAAAAATATCAACATCATTTCCCTTAATTTTTGATCCAGCAATAGGACGTTGTTCTATAATAATTCCCTCATCATAATTCAAATTAGCAATTGTCTTTTCAACCTCAATATGAAAGCGTTCATCGATAGAAGCATCTGACAACCAATCTTCTATACTTTTGCCTACTAAATCAGGAACTGCTATTGCTTCTGTTCCTCCGAACATATCTCTGATAATAAACATCCATAAAAATCCACCAACAGCTGCCAGAAATACTGCAACTACAGAAACAATTGGCAGCACACTTTTCTTCCGTCGTTTTGCTCTTTGCACTGGAAATATCTCTGTATCTTGCTCCGACTTTTGTTGGACTTTTACGCTCGAAGCGCTCACTGTTTCCATCACTTGAGTTGGTGCATCATCTTGTTGCACAACCCCATGATAATAATACGGGAATATTATATCTGGGTCCTTGTGAAACGCTTCAATATCTGCAATCATTTCTTTCGCATTTCGATACCGATATTCAACACTTGGCTCCATCGCTTTAAGAGTGATTGCTTCTAACGGTTCAGGTATAGTTGGATTTAATGTGCGTGGTGATGCTGGTTCTGCACTAATATGTTGAATTGCGACTGACACTGGTGTTTCACCTTCAAAAGGCAAATATCCAGTGAGCATTTCATATAATAGCACTCCAGCTGAATATATGTCTGCTCGCTCATCCACATTTTTTCCTTGCGCCTGTTCTGGTGAAATATAATGCACAGATCCGATTGTCTCTTCAGGCATGGTACTTCTAGCCATAGACATCACACGAGCAATTCCAAAATCTGCGACTCTAACACTACCATCTTTCAATACTAAAATATTTTGAGGTTTAATATCGCGATGGATAATACCTCTACTATGCGCATGACTCAATGCATGTAAAATCTGAGTCATATAATATACTGTTTCTCGCCAGCTTAAAGCTTCGCCTCTTTTTTTCATATATTGCTTGAGATTGATGCCATCTACCAGTTCCATTACTAGATAATCTACATTATCTCCTCGAATAACATCATAAATCGAAACAATATTAGGGTGATTTAACATAGCAACTGCGGTGGCCTCATCATAAAACCTCTTTTTGATTTCTGGATCAGAAGCAAAATCTCTCCTTAAAATCTTAAGAGCAACAAATCGGTTTAAACGATGACAATAGGCTTTATACACTGTAGCCATGCCACCTATACCAATGAGTTCCAGTATTTCATATCTGTCATCGAGCATTGTCCCGATGTATGGATCCATAGAAAATGCCCTCCTATTTCTTTTCTAAAGTGCCAAATAATAGCACGGTGACATTATCCGTCGCCCCACGTTCTAAAGCAATGTTCAATAATTGCTGACAAGATTCTTTCGGATTATGTTTGCCTTTTAAATTGAGTAATATTTCTTTTTCAGTCAGTTCATTCACAAGCCCATCAGAGCAAAGAAGTAACCAGTCCCCTTGTCTAAACTCAACTTGAAATATATCTGCCTCTACCATTTTACTCGTTCCCAAAGCACGCGTAATAAGATTCTTTTGTGGGTGTGAACGTGCTTGTTCATCAGTAATATTTCCTTCTTCTACCAAATCTTGAACGATAGAATGATCTCTTGTAATTCTCAAAATATTGTTGTGAGAAATGGTATATGCCCTACTGTCACCAATATTAACAATATACGCCACACCATCTTGCAAAACTGTTCCCACTAAAGTTGTTCCCATGCCTAGTAATGACTCATCTTTCAATGCATACTCAAAAACAGCCTTATTGGCTTTCTCTACAGCATGAAGCAACGCCTTAATTGGTGCTTTCTCATTTCCTTGTAGATACTGAGTCAAATAATCACCAAAGGTTTCAACAGCTATTTGACTAGCAATATCTCCACCTTGAATACCGCCCATACCATCACAAACTACGCCCCATGAATTCTCGTTTTCCATTATTTTATAAGCGACAGTATCTTGATTGTTTGTTCTAACCGCACCTTTATCGGACACTCCAAATACCGAAATCATAGAAACACTCATTCCTTTCTCAGTAACTTGTTTTAGAAGCTGTTTGTTTCATCGCTTTTTTTCGCAATTGCCCACAAGAGGCGTCAATATCATTTCCCAGTCTGCGACGAACTGTAGTGGGTATATGTTGCACCTGCAAACATTTTTGAAATTCCGCAACATTTTTACTTGGCAATAACGGGCTTTCATCAATGTGATTCAGCGGAATTAAATTCACATGAGATGCTGTACCACGCAAATGTCTAGCTAAATGCTTCGCTTGTTCAATTGAATCATTTACTCCTTCAATCATAGCATATTCAAAAGAAATTCGCCTACCTGTCTTCTCGAAATAGTTTTGACAAGCTTGCAATAAATCCTCAACAGGATAAATTTTATTTATTGGCATCAACTTTGTTCTAGTTTCGTTATCAGGTGCATGCAAAGATACTGATAAGGTGATTTGCAACTTTTCTTCTTGTAATCGCTCAATAGCAGGTATCAATCCACAAGTGGATAACGAAATATGCCTCATTCCAATTCCAAGTCCGTCTTTATGGTTTACCAAATGCAAGAATTTCAAAACAGAATCATAATTCTCCAATGGTTCTCCAATACCCATAATCACAATATTTGAAATAGGCTCCTTTGAATCCAATTTTGTAAAAAGAACTTGCGCTAGCAATTCTCCGGCGGATAAATTTCGCACTTTTTCTCCAATAGCAGAAGCACAAAATACGCACCCCATTAAACAACCAACTTGCGAAGAAATACAAATAGAATTTCCATGACGATAACGCATCAACACTGTTTCTATGCAATTCCCATCAGACAATTCCCATAAGTACTTAATAGTGCCATCTTGTTTTGATTCTTGCTTTCTTCGCATAATCGGGCATGTAATAAATGCTTGTTCACTTACTTTATCACGAAACTCTTTTGATAAGTCCGTCATTTCATCGACACTAGCCACACCTTTATGAATCCACTTAAATAACTGTTTGCCACGAAAAGCAGGTTGATTCATATCTTTAGCAAATTGAATCATTTGGTCTTGACTCATTGATGTTAAGTCTATCATTGGCTCCTCCTGAGTTTTGCAACAAAAAAACCATCCGTTCCCAAACGGTGTGGCCAAAATGTATACATTCCAGTATCAACCACACCAATTGGATTCTCTAATTCAAATGACTCTAGTTTAAAATCTATATGGGTTTGCAAAAATTGAGATATAATTTCTTCATTTTCTTCTTTACGTAAGGTGCATGTTGCATAAAGCAGTATTCCACCTTTTTTGACATATCTCGCCTGATTTTCTAGTATTTCTTGCTGAATAGGTGGTAAATCTTTCATTAGTTCAAAGTCCTTATAGCGGATTTCAGGTTTCTTTCGAATAACACCCAATCCAGAGCACGGAACATCAGCGACAACAAGATCAAAAGAATCTATCCATTCATCCATTTTCTGTCTAGCGTCTCGTAACACAGGTTGTATGTTAGTGAGCCCCAGTCTTTCAGCTCCCAACTGAATCAATTGCACCTTATGAGGATGCAAATCACATGAAATTATTTGACCGTTGTTTTTCATCGCTATTCCAATGGCAAAACTTTTTCCCCCTGGCGCAGCACAAGCATCCAAAATACGTTTCCCTTGTATATTTCCCATCACTTTAGCTACCAAATTAGCCGCTGGATCTTGCACATAAAACATACCTTTTTGAAAAGACACTAGTTCTTCCATGTTACCAGTATTAGAAAGCAACAATGAATCAGACAACCATTCATGCACTTTAACCTGCACGTCTTCACGTTGTAAGTTTTCCTTCACAGTCTGCATGTCATATCGATAGGTATTTATTTGAACCGTTAGTGGCGGCTCCTCATTGTGCAATTTAAAGAGTTCTTCAACTTCTTCAAATGGCAAATATCTTAGAAACTCTTCAATAAGCCACTGCGGATGACTATATTGCAAACTCATTGTTCCAATTCTAGAATTCTCTGTGTACTTCGGCAACGTCTCTTTGTTACGAATAATATTCCTTAGAATACCATTCACCATACCTGCAGCACGTGGATTTTTCCCAAATTTTTTAATGAGTTTTACTGCTTCATTTACAACAGCACTTTCTGGAATACGCTCCATATATAATAACTGATATACAGATAACCGCAATGCATTGCGCACTTTACTTTCCATTTTTCTGAGTTTCATATTAGAAAAAGATTGAATATAGAAATCCAGCTTCATTTGTGTTTGAATACATCCCAAACAAATCCGGGTGGCAAGTGCTGCATCTCTTCTATCCAATTTTTCTCTTGCAAGTTCCTTTTTCAGTTGAGTATTAAGCCATGCGTCTTTCTGCTCAACTGCATCTAAGGTCAACAATGCCACTTTTCTAGCTGACATGAAGCACTCTCCTTCGTCTATCTTTCATCAAATAATGGTGTTTCCACGCAGATACTCTGCTGCTGACATTCGCTTTTTCCCATCCGCTTGTAACTGCTCAATAAGCAAAACAGTGCTATTACCACAAGCCATATAAATACCTGTTTGATCAGTTCGAATAACCTCACCAGGTTTCTTTTGAGTTTTTTCATCAATCAATTTACTTTTCCATATCTTACAGCGCACATCTGCAAAATACGTAACAGCACTCGGCCAAGGGATGAGCCCTCTAATATGATTATGAATCTGCTGTGCCGATTTCTCCCAATCAATCTTTGCCATTTCTTTTGTTAACATTGGCGCAAACGAAACACGTGTTTCATCTTGAATGGTTCTGGTGCTATTACCCAATTCAATTTCTCTTACTGTTTCAGCCAGTAATTGCGCACCCATCACCGCAAGTCTATCATGTAGTTCACCCACAGTTTCGTCCGGTGTTATGCTGGTACCTACTTGACTGATAATATCCCCTGCATCTAGCTCTTCTGCCATATGCATTATCGTAACCCCTGTTTCAGTTTCACCATTGAGAATTGCCCAATGAATTGGTGCAGATCCACGATATTTTGGCAGCAATGATGAATGCACATTAATACAACCTAACCTGGGGAAATCTAAAATATCATTACCCAAAATTCGCCCATATGCTACCACTACAATAATATCTGGATTACACTCACGAACAATTTGAAACGCTACACCATCTTTGATTTTTTTCGGCTGAAAAACAGGAATATTATACTTCTCTGCTAGTTCTTTTACTGGGGGTGCTTGCATTTTCATTCCGCGATTTTTAGGTTTATCTGGTTGCGTAAATACACCTACGATCGAATGACCTGCTTCAATGAGGCACTGCAACGAAGGTACTGCAAATTCTGGTGTGCCCATAAACAATATCTTCATCTTAATTGTCCTCTACTTGCTGTGAAAGTAGTTCTTCTAATTCATCCCCAGAATAAAGTCGGTCTGTATAACTATCAAATAAAACACCATCCAAATGATCAAGCTCATGACAAAAACAACGAGCGACAATCTCACTGCCTGAAACAGTGAATTCCTTGCCATCGCGATCTTGCGCTTTTACTGTAGCATACATTGGTCTAGTTACATATCCCCACATACCTTCTAAACTGAGACAACCTTCTAAACCAAATTGCTCTCCACTTGTTTCAATGATTACTGGGTTAATTAGCTCGAGCACTCGATTGTTTTCATCCAAAACCAAAGCAACGCGTCGCAATATGCCAATTTGAGGTGCAGCCAAACCAGCCCCCCCAGTATCAGCAAGCACTTTTCTCATATCATCTATCAATCGGCCCAATTTTTTATCAAATGCTGTCACGGGATGGCATTTTTTATCTAAAACTGGGTCTCCTTTTTGAATAATCTTTTTTGCCATAATGGCTTCCTCCTCGAATTATCTCATTCCATTATATTAATATCTATCACTATGGAAACTCCTTTGGCTTTCTTATCTGTTTGCGCAGCTTTCAACAACGCAGCTAGCCATTTTCTATTTTCCTTCGTGTTATTAGCATTGATAGTTAACTGATATCGATATCTATCATTTATTTTTAAAATACCAGCTGGCGCAGGCCCAAAGATACTTAGCGATTCCTTCTGTTGCTCATTTTTCTGTGCAAATCTAGCTACACTATTGCTAATACTCATGCACACTTGCAACACAGTATTCTCATCAGCTCCTGAAACAATCACTCTGAACAAATCTCTAAAAGGTGGATATCCTCTTGCTTTTCTCATAATCAATTCAGATTCAAAAAAAGCATCATAATCTTGCTTCGCAGCAAGTGCTATTACTTCATGTTCCGGTGTCCATGTTTGGATAACTGCTTGTCCTTCATTGTCGCCTCTTCCTGCACGACCTACAACTTGCGTGAGCAATGAAAAAGTACGCTCAGAAGCACGAAAATTATTCAAATACAACGATAAATCTGCATCAATCACACCCACCAATGTGACACGTTCAAAATCTAAGCCTTTGGCGACCATTTGTGTCCCAAGTAATATTGGAATATTCTCGCGTTCAAATTTCTCCAACAACACTTCATGTGAACGAGACATATTCACTGTATCTGTGTCCATCCTAAGCACTTGCACATGAGGGTATTGCTGATTTAGATCTTCTTCTATCTTCTGCGTCCCATACCCTATGCTGTGCATTCTTTCGCCACACTCTGGACAACTCCATGGAACTGGTATTGAATATCCACAATAATGGCACATCATTCTTTCATTTTTAGAGTGATAATGTAAATGGATTGAGCATCGTTCACATTCTGGAACATTTCCACAGGATTCGCAACTTATGAAACGTCCACTCCCCCTGCGATTCAAAAACAAAATACACTGCTCGCCTTTTTCTAAGGTTTTTTCTATCTTTATACGCAAAGTTTGACTAAGTCCAGTTTGATTGCCTTTTCGGAGTTCTTCCTTCATATCCACTATAGTGACAAATGGCAAAGTCTTTTCATTGAATCTCTTTTTTAGCGTAAACAAATGATATTTCCCATGTTTGGCAGCATACATACTTTCAATCGAAGGTGTTGCAGATCCCAGCAGAAGCAAAGCTTTGTGCTGTATGCATCGATACTTTGCTACATCTCTTGCATGATAACATAATCTAGTTTCAGACTGATATGAAGGCTCATGCTCTTCATCAAGAATTACCATACCCAGGTCTTTTAATGGTGCAAATATAGCAGAACGAGTTCCTAAAACCACTTTCACCTTACCACTACGAATACGTTTGAATTCATCATATCGTTCTGTTGCAGGTAAAGCGCTGTGCAAGATTGCAACTTTTTCTTTAAAATACAACACAAACAATTCCAAAAGTTTTGCAGTCAATGCAATTTCTGGAACTAAGACGAGCGCTGTCTTCCCATCCTGCATTACATCTTGTATCATTTTAATATATATCTGAGTCTTTCCACTGCCAGTGACACCATAAAGCAAACTTACCTCTGCTTTATTTGTCCTAGAAAGACCAACAAGGCCTTCATAAGCAACGTTCTGTTCTTCATTTAATACAATTTCAGGTGAAAGCAAACCAAAGTCAGGAAGCGCTCTTCGAAAAACTTCCCTCTCCTCTACTTCGAGTACTCCCAATTTTTGCAGACTCTTTACTGTTTGCATTGTAGCCCCAGTAAAGTATGCAATTTCCTTTACGGATGCACTGCCTATACCGCATAAAAATTGCACAACATTATATTGGAGAGGGGCTTTCTTTTTTCGTTTTTCCATTGTTTCCATAGCAGTATTGGGTGAAACAATCAGATGTGCAACTTTTTCAGTTTTATCTTTTACTTTACGATTGAATCCAATTTCTCGTACTAAGACACTCTCCCGCACAAGGCGATTGAGTGTATTTCTTGCTTTCTTAATATCATGATTTTTGAGCAACTGTGAAAATTCAATCGTTCCACCAGACGCAAAAATCATTTCTAACACTACTTTTGCATCTGTCGATTTTCCAGCAATAGAAAGTATTTGCTCCTCGTTAACACCATCCGCTAAAAAATATTTATCTTGCAGAGTATACCAAAGACCTGTTGGCAACATCGTAAGCACAGCTTGATATACTGTACTAAAATATCGTTCACGAAGCCACAAAGCAAGTTGAATTCCCTTTTCATCCAAAACAGGAATTTCATCAAGCACAGCCCAAATCTCTTTTATCTTTTTCGTCTCTTGAACTTTTCCAAGATCAAGTATAATACCTTCTACTAGCTTATTGCCAACACCAAAAGGCACAAGAACTCTTACACCTTTTAACGCTTCGTCTTGCATTTTTTTTGGTACTTTGTAATGATATGGCCGATCAATTGCATAAGTAGCCGATGAAACTGCAATCTTTGCTATATATATTTCATTCACAATCCATCGCCTACTTTCTTTCATTTCCGTTAATAAAAAGCAGAAGCGGCAGAGAATTAATTCTCTGTCGCTTAGTCAAATCACTTAGGAATTTTTCCTTCTGCAATCTCAGCAATTGCAATACTGACAGGTTTATCATTCAATGATATTTTTTGTTCATCAGCTTCTTCTGAGATTTTTCTTGCTCGATAAGCAACCATATTGACAAGTTGATATCGGCTTGAAACATGTTCCAATAATTGATTCATTGCAGGATAAAGCATCATAATATTATACCTCTTTCATCAAATGCAAGCGTTCCTTTTTTCGGCAACGCTCTGCTGTTAATACAGCTTCTATTTCTTTCACAGCATTTTCTACTGTGTCATTTACAATAATGTAGTCATACGCTGGTATTTCTTTATACTCTTCTTTCGCACGCGCCAACCTTTTTTTAATTTTCTCGTCATCATCAGTTTGTCTCGCGCGTAGTCTATTCTCCAGTTCAGCAAAACTAGGCGCGATAACAAACATAAACACCGCTTTGTTCCAGTTTGTTCGTATTTGCTTTGCACCTTCTACCTCAATGTCAAGTAGAACATCATAGCCTTCTTCTAAGCGTTTCATAACCTGAGATTTGGATGTGCCATAATAATTTCCAACATATTCAGCATGCTCGAGAAATTCCCCCTCAGCAATCATATGTTCAAATTCATTGCGACTTGCAAAAAAATAGTTGATCCCATGAATTTCTCCATCTCTTGGCTTTCTTGTTGTCCATGAAACCGAAAAACAAATATTATTTCTTTTCTTCAACAATTCTGCTATAACCGTACTTTTTCCAACACCAGAAGCGCCTGATATAACAATCAAGTTCCCCTTTTGCTTAGTCATTTTCTTCCTCCTCAAATAGTGGTTCTTTTCCATTAAGTCTACCTGCAACGGTTTCAGGCTGTAGCGCAGATAAAACTGTGTGACCACTGTCTGTATAAAGCACAGCTCTTGTGCGTCTTCCATAGGTTGCATCAATCAACATGCCACGCTCTTTTGATTCCTGCACCATACGTTTGATCGGCGCCGACTCTGGGCTAACAATTGCAATAATTCGAGAGGATGAAACCATATTCCCAAATCCGATATTGATGAATTTCAAGTAACATCCCACCTATTCTATATTTTGCACTTGTTCTCTAATTTTCTCAATCTCACCTTTAATTTCTAATACGATGCGTGTCACTTCAACATCAGAACACTTAGAACCGATTGTATTTGCCTCACGGTTGAATTCCTGAATCAAAAAATCTAATTTTCTGCCGACAATTCCACCTGTTTGTAACATATCTTTCATTTGCGTCAAATGACTTCGCAAACGAATAATCTCTTCATCCACAGCAACTTTATCAGAAAATATCGCAGCTTCTGTTAAAATACGACTTTCCTCTATTTGCGTGTTACTAAGCACATCTGCCATACGTTTTTCTAGCTTAGCTCGATATGCATTCACTGTTTCAGGACCTTTTTCTTCTACAATCTTTAGAAGTCTAGATATATTCTCACCTCGCTGCAAAATATCATCAGCAAGCTTTTCCCCTTCACAAGTACGCATATCATTTAAAGATTCTAATGCAACCGAAAGAACCTTTATCATGTCATCTCCAACAACTTCCAAATCTTCTTGCTCTTTCTCAACAATAAACACATCTGAAAAACGTGATAGCAGAGAAACTGAAATGTCATCACTTAAGTGATATGAATCTCGCAAAGAAGTCAAAGCCTGATAATACGCATCTGCAACTGTTTCATTGACTTTCACTGCTACTTTTTCTTTTGATTTCGCTTCAATGCTGACAAAAATATCAACCTTGCCACGTGAAATTGATTGTTGAACGTGTTTTTTAATTTTTTCTTCTGCAAATATATATGTCATCGGCATTTTTACCGAAGCATCCAAATATCGATTGTTTACAGAACGCAATTCCACTGTTATGGTTCTCTCATTATAGATACCCTCAGCGCGTCCATATCCTGTCATACTTCGTATCAAATTATCACCTTTTTCATTCATAATTAGTTGCAACATGAGTAGCATAAACAGTTGAGACATGCCATTTGAGCACAAATACTACCTGCATCATAACCACCAGTTTGATATACATACGATCCTTGTCCAGCTCTCATTTGAAGCATTTGCAACGCTCTGCTATATTCCGAATTTGTTGGATCCATGCGACAAGCAGTTTCTAAATATTCTTTTGCGTCAGCCAACCAACCCTTGCTATAAGCAATTGTGCCCATCAAATAATTCCACTCTGCATTTCTGTTCGAAATTCCGGCAAGTAACTGTTCTGCTTCCCTCATTCTGCCTGCTTGAATATTCTGCCGTACTTTATCAAATTTTGCATCACCAGTAGAAGAATGACTAGAGTTGTATGTAGTCTTTTGCTGATACCCTCCACTACGCATTTTAACTATAGCATCATATGCTTCATTTATTTCTTTCATTTTTTCCTCTGCTAGATTAGACAGAGGGTTATCTTGGTAATGATCAGGATGATACTGCTTCACCAGCGTTCTATACGCTTTCTTTATTTCATCATCACTGGCATTCGGCTTAACGCCCAAAACCTGATACGGATCATTCATTCCCAAATCTCCTTATGATTCGATTTCGTTCTTTTTTCCATTGCCCAGTTAGCACACTATCTTGCACCGCTGGCAACCCTAAAGTAATTACATTGTTAAGCACAGTATGCCAAGTTCCACTATCTAACCATGCATATGCTCCATTCACTATGCCTAACGATGAATTTAATGTTTCTTTGATATCAATCCTTGCTGTTTCAAGTTCATCTGTGTAACGCTGCAAAATCGGATTATAACTTTTCTTTTCACGATCTTCATCCAAATCATCCCAGGCATCGATAATATAAAGCCAGCGACCAATATGATATAAAAGTTGATTAAGTGCTTCATTCCCTGCCTGTCCTTCTTGATCCGATGTCGCTTGAACAATCAATGCGAAGGTATCCGCAGCTTGATCAATTGATGGTGAGTTTGCTTTTTCTATTCGCGCTAAATTATCCAAATTAATCTGTACCTTTTCAGCAAATGAAGGTCGCACCTTTGCTGCCTTTTTATATGATGGAAAAAGCATGATTTTTGCTAGCCACGGAAGAATTTTTTTAAAACCTTTTTCATCTGCAACGCTATCTTTTAGTTTGAAATAAGTTAAAATAATACTCTCATCGGCGCATAACACCAAACCTTCATCATTTTCCCATGTATCAAGTTTCCTAAATGGATTCACCCGACATCTCTTGCATGTAATACATGGTTTCTGCTTGTTTTTTGCTAATATCATTGCCAAAAAAGCAAAATCATAACTTAAAAACAATTGCGCAACAAATCCATATCTTCGACCGATTTGATGACACAAACCACAATATGATGCCTTATATATCTGTTTCTCCTCTTCTTCAAGAGCATCCAGCATAGGTCTTATATATCCAAACATTCTTTCGTAATACCAACCATTTTGTACTTAAGGTTTTGTCTTTTTTTCTCTCTTCGATCCCACAAAATTGCAACCAATATACCAAGGGAAAATCCACCAAACCCAATGGAAATGAGAACCGCTTCTCGTTCATATCCTAAATACGAACCTCCTAAAAAATATGCAACAAAAAACAGAATAAACGGCAAAAGATAAACAATCATTGCCGACACCAAAAAGTGAGATGATGCACTTTCGATGAGCACCTCGTCTCCTACTTTTGCGTGCGCATCATTTTTCACACTGATTTTTGTATCAGATGTAACCGTGAGCAGATTACAACCTCCACCACATTGTGAACAGTCATGGCCACATGCTGATTTTCGTTCAACATATACGATTGCCATGTTGTCAACGATTTGACCTACTTTCGCTTCCTGCAACATTCCTATCACCTTTATTTCTTTTGAATATTAACTAACACACTATAATCAAGTAGTATAACATCTGCTTCTTTTTCCTGTAGCATGTGCGGTACTGCAAGTGTTTCATGTTGCGGTGTGTTCACATCTATACCGCTCAAATCAACAACCAATTCAATATTTGTAGAAGTAATGTCTTCAACTGCGCGTTTTTCACCTCGCACCCATATTTCAACATAGCCAGAAGTAAGAAACGCAGAATAACCTTCTGGAACATTCTCAAATATAACGGAGCGAACCGCTACTTTTTTCGTTTCCAATCCATCAACAGATATCTCAACGACAGCATGTGTACTTGCAGTATGATTTACAACATTCTCTGGAAGTGGAATCTGGATAATCAATCTTTCCTCATCAAGAATCGTAGCAAGGTCGATTTCTCCGAGTGAAATTTCTTTCATAGACTTCAACAACATATTATCACCCGAAAGAACTACTTCTTTTGGCTCTATACTCCAATATACATTGTCTATCGTAGCTCCACCACCTTCAATAAAATCGATTGTCAAAGGCAGGGTATAAGATTCCGTTATTAACAAGGTTGCATATACTTTATTGGTACTGGAGTTTACCAACTCAGAAGAAATGATCTCACCCGCATCATTTACGTACATAATCGTAAGTTGGCGCGTTACACTATTCTTTACATTCTCATCATCAAATACAACAACCGCTTTTGTTATCTGAGAAACGAACTCTTCTGGTCCTGTTACTTCAACTTCTTCTAGAAAGCAACTGACTTCACTTACTTCATATCCATCCGGAGTAGTACCTACGAAATCCCCTTCAAGTGGAACTATTTTACTCGTTTTATTCTGCAAAGTAACAAATGTAATAAAACCTTGCTTTTCAGTCATGGTAATGTTGTATTCAGAAAAAAAGTTTGTAGGTGAGACTCGTCCAGTAAGCTCATACTCTCCCGGCTGCGTTAAGTGAGAAACATCAATTTGAACAACAATGTCTTCAGCAAACAATTGCAGGAAATTTTTGCGCTTGCCAGTTGCAGTAAGATCCATATTATCGCGATCTAGCTGTGTTACCACTAAATCATTGCTATCTAAGACATCAGCACCTATCACTTCAATTGGTACATTGGATATCGTGGTGTTTCCAACTGGACTTTCTACATTCAGAACATAAAACCACATGAGTATTGCAATCGTCACGGCAATTATCATATTAAACTTTTTGCCACTTTTGCCAGCATCACTCATCTCTCGTACCCTTTCTACTAAATATATATTTAGGCATTTTCCTTAATGGTTTTTCACCAGGAATCAATTCATTCTTTAACATTCTCTGTAATGTATCTGGAGAAAGATGGCGTTTTAATCTTCCATCACTGGCAACTGAAATCGCACCAGTTTCCTCTGAAACAATAGCTACAATGGCATCTGATTGCTCACTCATGCCAATCCCTGATCTATGTCGCATTCCGAGTTCTTGACTTAAATTTGTGTTACGCGAAAGTGGCAATACACAGGAGATAGCAACAATCTTTCCATTTCGAATGACCATAGCCCCATCGTGTAATGGCGCATTGGGATAAAAAATGTTTTTTACAAGTTCAGATGAAACTGTCGATTCAACCATAGTCCCAGTTTCCAACACAGCATCTATTGGCATTTTTCTTTCAAAAACAATAAGTGCACCCACTCGTTCTTTCGAAAAGTCTGTAAATGCCTGTACCGTTTGCTGAATTGAATTTTCAACGTCACTGATTGGTATTTCTTTCGGTCCCCAAAATCCACCAAAATCATTACTCCCAATTTGTTCTAAAAAACGTCTTATTTCTGGTTGGAATACAATTACAATCGCAAGCAATCCCAGTTCCATGGCTTTTCCCAAAATAAAATACAGCACATTCAAATTCAGCTGATAAGAAAGCCATAGTGTGGCAACAAGAATAATAATTGCTTTTGCTACTTGAATTGCACTGCTTTTTCTAAGCAAAGCCATGCTTTTATAGATGATATATGTAAGAAGAGCGACATCAATAATATCCCCGATTTCAATAAGGCGAAGATAGCCTAAGATTGTCATAATAGTCGTTTGACCTACACCCATTATTACTATCCTCTCCTTTCTCCGTCTCTTACATCAGGTTCACTAAAAAATACAATTGCATAGTTACAATCATTATACTTTATTTATTACTGTTTGACAAGGGATTGCTCCTGGCAATATGCACATAATTTACGCTTTGTTCATTAAAGCAGGAAGCCTTTTCTTTGATCGAAAACGCTTCCTATCCTTTCCACTCTTCATATGCTATGACTCTCTCTTCTCCATATACAGATATGACTTCAAAAGCTGAACAAAATTGACCACTTCTTCTTCTCTATTGAAATAAGAAAAACTAACGCGCACCGTTCCTTTTTCTTGAGTCCCAACTGTTTTATGTGCGATTGGTGCACAGTGTAATCCACTCCTAACCGCAACACCCTTCATACTTAAAAAATCTGCTATTTCACCACAATCATAACCATCAACATAAAACGATAACACACCGACTTGCAGTAAATCTTCTGAATGATAAAAACAGTGAATTTTCGAATCATCCAACAATTCAGCCAATAAATATTTTAATCGATTTTCATGTCGTGCAATTTTCTTTTCACCATTCTTTTTCACAAAACGTATACCCTCTAGAAGACCTGCGATACCAGCAACATTGTGTGTTCCCGCCTCCAATTTATCTGGCAAGAAAGTTGGCATTTTTTGCTCAATTGATTGACTTCCTGTTCCTCCAAACATAAACGGCAAAGGTTCTGCTTGACACAACAGCATTCCTGTTCCTTGTGGCCCGTACAGTCCTTTATGACCCGGCATAGCAACAAAATCTGCTTGCCACTTCTCTATTTCAAGCGGTACTACACCTGCAGATTGCGATGCATCTACAATGAGTGCACAGCCCCATTTTTTGCATAATTTAGCCACTTCTTTAATAGGCAAAATATAACCAAATACATTTGACACATGCGTACAAACCATCACGTCTGCACCCATTTTCAGTTGTTTTTCCAAAACACTTAAGAATAGATCATTCCGAAAGAGCGGAGTATCAATCACCTTAATTTCTAAATTTGGAATGGACGCCAATGGCCTTGTTACGGCGTTGTGCTCGTACCCAGAAATAAGAATTTTTTGCCCACTTTTCACTAAAGAATGGATAGCAATATTTAAAGCATGTGTGGCATTAAACGTAAAAATCACTCGCTCAGGATCAGAAACACCAAATAACTCTCCTGCTTCTTCTCGACAACACAGCATTAGTTCTGACGCTGTTTGCGATGCAGAAGAATTTCCTCTTCCTACACTCGCCATTGTCCCCATTGCTGATGTGACCGCATCTACAACTGATTCAGGCTTTTGCATAGTTGTTGCGGCGCTATCAAAATATATCATAGCGCCACCTCCTCATATCCTTCAACAGATGAGCCAACATATATGCCAACATAAGACAAATTAAAGCGATTGAGTAACATCAACGCTTTTGATAAGTTTTTTTGCGTAATTTTAACAGAATAACTACATCCACTTGGAGAAATATCAGCTGGTGATCGTATCATCCAAGCATTTACTCCTGCTCTCTCCAGCATTTGCACAATTCTCTGTGCATAGGTCAGCGATCTGCACATTATCAAATAATATACCATAATATAAAGCTCCTCTCACATGCATTGTATGCGTGAGAGGAGAAAGTTGTTTAACTAAATTATAATGATTTCAGTAGAACCACTGCATGCGCTGCAATCCCTTCTTCTTTCCCTGTAAAACCCAATGATTCTTCTGTGGTTGCTTTCAAATTGATGCAATCAATCGGCACCCCTAAATATCTAGATAAATTATAGCGCATATCAGATAAATACGATGATAGTTTCGGTTTTTGTGCCACAATAGTAGAATCTACATTCACTAAACTGTACCCTTTACTCTGAATAAGCAAAATAACTTCGCTCAATAAAACCATACTTGAAATCCCAGCATATTTCGCCTCTGAATCAGGAAAATGCATTCCAATATCGCCCAAGGCTGCCGCTCCCAAAAGAGCATCCATGATCGCATGAGTCAAGACGTCTGCATCAGAATGACCCAAAAGGCCATAACAGTGCTCAACCTCAATTCCTGCCAAAATCAATTTTCTATTAGGAACTAGACGATGCACATCATATCCTTGCCCTATTCTCAAAACCACCCACTCCTCTCTGCTATAAACTCAGCCAACAACAAATCATCTTTGGTAGTCAATTTCATATTCTCTTCACTGCCATGAACAACACTAACAATATAGCCCAACTGTTCAACTGCTGAAGCATCATCTGTTATGTTTTTATCCTTTTCCAACGCTTTATTGATAGCGACACAAATTAAATTTTTCTCAAACACTTGCGGCGTTTGTGCTGCAAATAATTCTTCCCTTTTTGGCGTATTTATTATCACATCATCTTCAACGCACTTGATGGTATCTTTCACAGCTATCGCAGGAATACAAGCACCTGTTTGTTCTGCTTTTTGAAATGTACTTTCTACAATCTGATTTTTCACAAAGGGACGTGCCCCATCATGTATAGCGACATACTCTGCGTCTGGACTAACTTCTGTCAATCCTGCTTGCACTGACTGCGTCCGGCTCTTTCCACCAACTACAATTTTCACAACTTTCGATAATACATACTGTTTGCATAACTCTGCAATATCTGCAATGCTCTCTTCTCTCACAACCAAGATTATTTCATCAACCAAATCAGAATGTTCAAATGGCAATATGCTTCGCACAATTACAGGTATTCCACCCAAGGGATATAAAATTTTATCCTGTCCTTCCATTCTTGACGAACTCCCTGCTGCAACTATTATCACAGAATAAAGCTCTTTTGCATTCTCCTGCTTAGAAAAAACTTTTTTTAAGAGTTTCATAACCCTTCTCCTTCAAATAAAATGGAGCCATTTTTTGGCTCCATTAAATCATTTTACAGCTCTATACATATTTATGAAGCAAATTCATGATTCATTCGTTTTTCAGCTTCTTCATAACTAATACTAAATACAAGCATAACCTCAGACAAAAAGACTTGTTTTGCTGCATGAAGCATTTTTCTTTCACTTGTAGAAAGACCTTTCCCTTTATCTCTTATGCTCAAACCCTTGATCACCAATGCAACTTCTCTTAAATCACCACTCTTAAGTCTAGACATATTCTCTCTATAACGATGATTCCAATTTTGCGTTATTTCTACTTGCAATTCAGGAAATTCTTTCATGATCTGAAGCACTTCATCTTCTTTCAATATTACACGTACACCAATTTCTTGAGTACCTTCAACTGGAATCATGACTTTCATTGCTCCAATTGGAATTCGCATCAAATAAAAGTCGCGCTTTTCGCCATTAATAATCTTTGAATCAACGCCTTCGATCACACCAGCACCATGCATTGGATGTACTACCTTGTCACCTTGCCGAAACATCTTTCCACCTCCAAACTTCAATTGCCAAACAAAACTATAATCCTTACTGCAAATAAATATTAAGTTATTCTAAGCATCTTGCTTTAATGAATTAACTCGTTAAAATATGAAAAAAGAGGACGGCACTTGGCAGCACCGTCCTCTTCTATTCTCGTTCTTATTCTTCTCTCATGCGTGCAAAGCACTCACTACAGTAAACAGGACGATCGGACTTAGGTTCAAAAGGAACCTTCGCTTCGCCACCACAGGATGCACACTCTGCTGTGAAAAATTCACGTGGAGCACGAGCAGCATTTTTACGAGCATCGCGACAAGATTTGCAACGTTGAGGTTCGTTTTGGAATCCTCTTTCTGCATAAAATTCTTGCTCCCCTGAAGAGAACACAAACTCATCGCCACATTCTTTACATACTAATGTTTTATCTTCGTACATGCTTTTTCCCTCTCTTTGACTTGTTACCCTGGAGTACATCCCCCATTGGGTGAGATAAAATATTGCGTTCAGCTTTCGCTGTATTCGCCTAATTGATTTTGCTGCGCAATCTTACGTCGAATCCTTTGCACAGCGTTATCCACGGATTTCGCGGTTCGTCCAACCTCTTTGGCAATTTCAGAATACGAAAATCCCTTTAAGTATAAATCTAAAATTGACTGTTCTAACGATGACAGTTGTTTATCAAATTGTTTCTTCAGTGCATTAAACTGTTCTTTGTCAATAATAGCGTGCTCAGGACTTTCCTGCCAACCCAACGCAGCAATCAAAGAAGGATAATTTTCTCCATCTTCAACATCAAGGGATAGTTCCAAAGATACATAGCTATTCAATGGTGTATGTTTATCTCGCATCGCCATCCGAATTGCAGATATAATACGACGACGGATACATAAATTAGCATAAGTTCGAAATGCGACTTGTTTGTCAGGTGAATATTCACGAATTGCAACAAGCAATCCCAACATTCCTTCCTGAATCAAATCTTCACTATCGCCACCAACTAAAAAATATGGTCTAGCACAAACACGAACAAGACGTGAATATCGTAAAACTAAAATCTCTTCAGAATCACGTTCCCCATTTGCTACTTTTAAACACAATTGTTCGTCGCTTAATTCTTTTTCGTTCAATTTCATTATATCCATCTTACACCCATACCGTATGAAGGTAATTATAAGCGACTTTCATAAAAAAGTCAAGCAAATAATATGTATCCTAGTATATTCTCAACATTTCGACAATATAATTCAATATATTTATCTATTCGTTTTACACAATAAATTAGGTTAATTATTCCATTTCGAGTTGTTCTTGGCCATATTTAGAAACCCCTAAATGATCATATGCACGTTGCGTTGCACATCTTCCTCTAGGTGTCCTTTGAAGAAATCCAATTTGCATCAAATAAGGCTCACAAACATCTTCAAGTGTAACCGCTTCTTCTCCAATAGTAGCTGCCAAAGTGTCTAGCCCTACAGGACCACCACCATAAAATTCAATAATACTTTGTAGCATTCGCCTATCTACAGAGTCTAATCCCAACTGATCTACTTCTAAGTCTGTGAGTGCATTATCAGCCACATTTCTTGTAATAACACCGCCTGCACGCACTTGTGCAAAATCACGCACACGTCTCAACAGCCGATTCGCAATTCTTGGCGTTCCTCTAGCTCTTTTGGCGACCTCTATAGCACCTTCATCTTCCACAGGTATTTGCAGAATACCTGCATTGCGAATCACAATATCAGAGAGTTGTTTTGGTGAATATAGCTCCAAACGTAATATAACGCCAAATCGATCACGCAAAGGTGCCGACAACTGTCCAGCACGAGTTGTAGCTCCTATCAACGTAAATTTAGGCAAATCTAAACGGATTGAATTGGCGGAAGGTCCTTTACCTACGATAATGTCTATAGCATAGTCTTCCATCGCAGGATATAAAATTTCTTCAACGGAACGATTCAAACGATGTATTTCGTCAATAAACAAAATATCATTCTCATTCAAATTAGTAAGCAAAGCTGCTAAATCTCCTGGTTTTTCAATGGCCGGACCAGAAGTAATGCGAATATTGACGCCCATTTCATTTGCTATAATCCCTGAAAGTGTGGTTTTTCCTAAACCTGGAGGACCATGCAATAATACATGATCCAACGGCTCATTTCGCATTCGAGCGGCATCAATAAATACTGACAAATTTTCCTTTGCTTTCTCTTGACCGATATAGTCTTGCAATAGTCTTGGTCGAAGAGAAACTTCAGTAGAATCTTCTTGAAGAAAAGAAGTTGTCATAAGTGGAGAATTCATACTTTCTTCAGAAAAATCTATACTCATTTCATCCTCTCCTTCATTTCATCATATTGCGAAGCGCTTGACGAACAATATCTTCAAGCGTCAATTCTTTCATATCAATCCCTCTTAGCGCAAACATAATTTCTTCTGTACTATAACCTAAAACAGACAAAGCCGCTGTTGCTTCATTACTTTTGTTCTCGGGCAGTAATTTTATAGCCGGCAACTCTACTGGTTCTCCCCCCGAAACTTCCCCTTTTGCCAATTTATCTTTTAACTCTAATATAATTCGTTGCGCAATTTTCTTTCCAATGCCTTGCGCAACTGTCAATGCTTTTTCATCTCCTGTAATAATTGATAACGCCAAAGCTTCTGGTGTGGTAGCAGACAATATTGACAATCCTGCTTTAGGTCCTACACCAGATACTGAAATAAGCATTGTAAAACAGTTTTTTTCTTCTTCTGTAGTAAATCCATACAACTCCATTACATCTTCTCGAATATGTAAATATGTATACATTTTTATCGTCTGACCAAGTTGTAATTGAGCCAATGAATAATTTGTAGTGCGACACGCATAACCAACACCTGCACAATCTATAATCACCAAATGAGGTACTTTATGCGTTACCTCTCCATTCAGATAATAATACAATACATTCGCTCCTTTATTGCAAATTTAATAATTTTGAAGTAGTTGTTCTCGTGTGACACAGTGCCACTGCAACTGCGTCTGCTGCATCATCAGGTTTCGGTACACTCTGCAATTTCAAAATTCTACGCGTCATTTCCATCATCTGTGACTTTTCTGCACGACCATATCCAGTTACAGCCAGTTTCACTTGCAACGGTGTATATTCATATACTGGTATTCCCATTTTTTCAGCCGTATATATGATAACACCTCTGGCTTGTGCAACTCCAATTCCTGTTGTAACATTTGTATTAAAAAACAATTCTTCCACTGCAATTCCATCAGGTTTAAACCGAGAGATAAGTTCTTCTAAATCTTCTCCAATACGAAGTAATCTACGTGGCATAGGAACGCCAGCCTTCGTGCGAATCACTCCGCAACCAAGCAGTTTATTGACTCCTTTATTCGCTTGTAATACTCCAAATCCCACAATAGCAAACCCAGGATCAATCCCTAATACAACCATAGACTCCCCTTCTTTCTAACTCATTTTATCATGGCAAATATATTCTGACAAGTTTCATTATAGCAAAGCCCAACAAGAAACACACCGAACTGAATGAGTTCAATTCGGTGTGTTAAAATGTATATATTAGCTATTCAAATTATGTTCTAGTTGTTCTAATTGTGCCCATAATTCTGCCGGAACTTTTCCGTTGAAATCGGCATAGAATTCACGGATATTCTCCACTTCTTCTTTCCACAAATCTTTATCAATATTGAGAAGACCGCTCAGCTGCTCCTCTGTCAAATCAATACCTTCAATATTGATGTCCTTTGTATTCGGCAAATATCCAATTGGGCTAACTTGCGCATCCACATCGTCGAATGCGCGTCTTAATATCCATTCCAGCACTCGCAAATTTTCACCAAACCCTGGCCAAATGAATTCTCCGTTCTCATCAGTACGGAACCAGTTAACATTAAAAATTTTAGGTCTATTTTCAGTTGCTTTACCAGTGTCAAGCCAATGTTGCCAATAATCCGCCATATGATAACCACAAAATGGGAGCATTGCCATTGGATCCCTACGGACAACACCCACTTTTCCAGTCGAAGCTGCTGTTGTTTCAGATGCCATAATAGACCCAACAAAAACACCATGATTCCAATCCCTTGATTGGTAAACAAGAGGCGCTGTTTTTGCGCGACGTCCACCAAAGACAATCGCCGACAATGGAACACCTTGGGGGTTTTCAAACTCTGGCGAAACACATGGACAGTTTGTAATCGGTGAGGTGAAACGTGAATTTGGATGCGCACCCTTCGTTGTTGCACAATCTCCGTTCCAAGGATTGCCCAACCAGTCTAGTGCGTTTTCAGGTGGTTTCTTGTCTAACTTTTCCCACCACACTGTATCATCTTGTAAATTCAACGCAACATTTATAAATATAGTATCTTTATGTGTTGTAGCCAATGCATTGGGATTAGATTCAACGTTCGTTCCCGGTGCTACGCCAAAAAAGCCATACTCTGGGTTTGCCGCCCAAAATCGCCCATCTTCTCCCGTCCTAATCCACGCAATATCATCACCAACACACCAAGCTTTCCACCCATCTTTTTGATATCCTGCAGGTGGAATAATCATAGCAAGGTTTGTCTTTCCGCACGCAGACGGGAACGCTGCTGCAATATATCTCACTTCTCCTTTTGGATTTTGAACACCCAAAATGAGCATGTGCTCAGCCAACCAACCTTCTTGTTTACCTAGGTGAGACGCAATACGCAAAGAAAAGCACTTTTTCCCTTGTAATACATTGCCACCATAACCTGAATTAATTGACATAATCGTATTATCTTCAGGAAACTGAACAATATATCTTTCATCAGGATTTATATCTTTATTAGAATGAATTCCTTTGATAAAATCAGGGCTATCACCCAAAGCGTCTAGGACTTCTTGCCCTACTCTTGTCATGATTGCCATACTGAGCACAACGTAGATCGAGTCCGTCAACTCAAATCCATATTTTGCAAACGGTGAACCAACAACACCCATAGAATATGGAATAACATACAAAGCTTTATCTTTCATCGAACCATTAAAAAGCTTCCGCAATTTGGGATACATTTCATCTGGATGCATCCAATTATTCGTTGGTCCTGCATTTTCTTGCTTATCACAACAAATAAATGTTCGACTTTCTACACGAGCTACATCATTAGGATCACTACGATGCAAATAGCATCCAGGCAACTTTTCTTGATTTAACTTATGAAGTTCACCCGTATGACATGCTTCTTCACGCAATTGTTCCTGTTGCGCTTTACTACCATCAATCCACACGACTTTTTCTGGCTGCATTAATGCTATCTGTTCGTCTACCCAATCTAACACCGCTTGATTGTTTGTTGACGCCATCTCATATTCCTCCTTGAGAGCTTTATGTGCTTTGGCACATTAAAGCATTGCCTCACATGATTATATTGCATCCATCTCATTTATGCAATACACATGTGTGACTTCCACACTATTTCTGCAACTTTTTGGCAAGTTGCGCAAAACTCTCGATCTCAAGACGTTCTCCTCGTATACTTTTTGACAAAGAACAAGACTCCAAAATATCTCCTAGCTCCTCTTTAGAATACTCAGAACCGAAATTTGCATGCAATGCATTCAGAAGCGTCTTTCTTCTTTGTGCGAATGCTGCGCGCACTACCCGAAAAAACAACTCTGGATTTTCTACCGAAACAGGTGGAGTATCTCTAGTAACCATACGTACAACACTAGACATGACGCGGGGTGCTGGATAAAATGCCTCTGGAGGAACATCATATAATATTTCACAATCAGCATAATACTGACAAAACACTGAAAACGCACCGTAATCTGAAGTTCCAGCTTTTGCGCATATACGAGCAGCTACTTCTTTTTGAATCATAACTGTAATTGAAGAAAAGCAGTTTGACTCCATTAACTTCACAATCACTGGTGTTGTGATATTATACGGCAAATTTGCACACACAATATAATCCGTATTTTCTGCGCGTTCTCGACAAATCTGCTTCAAATCTAATTTCATAACATCTGCTGAGATGATCTCTACATTATTAAACTCTGTCATAGTTTCTTCTAGTACTGGTAACAGACTGCGGTCTAGTTCCACCGCAAGTACACATTTTGCTCGTTTTGCTAACTCCTGTGTCAGAGGACCAATACCAGGACCAATCTCTAACACTACACTATCGGCATTCGCTCCAGATTCCTCTGCCGTTCTTGCTGGAACCCAATCTTCAATGAGAAAATTCTGTCCTAGGCTCTTGGAAAACCGAAATCCATGTCGCTTTAAGAGCAGCTTAATATCTTCTATTCGACAAAGATTCAAACTATCTACTCCCATTCATTTTTATTCAACACTGTTGATGTTATCATATGATGATATTTTTGCCAAGATATTTCACACTATTATCACTTTGAAACCCCTGTTAAAAAAGTTCTTAAATACCTTTACAGTTGCATCCTATAGTTTAATTATATATGTAAATTCATTCATGCTTTTACAAAAAAATCAGTTTTCCCCCATATATTTTTATGTTTACAAATTGTTCATTCTTAGTTAGTAAATTGTACACTTATTTTTTTTTGTTACATGTTATTCTATGTTTAGAAAATTTGATTAACCATAAAATTTTACTCCTCTCTTCTTTTTCTTAACTAAGAAAAGCCGAACAAGGTTCTCCCCCTTGTTCGGCTTTTCTTTTTACCATTCTATTGTATATGAACCACGCACTAACAGTTTGACTGTAGTATCTAAGGCTTTGATTTGTCTGCCTTCAATTGTAATTAAATATAAATGATTTTTCTGCAAATACTGGCCATTGTTTAATGTCTCTGTAGTAGTCGTATCAATGATTCCTGGATTTGAATCGCTCACACATATTGCATTGCCTACACGAAGCAGAGCCTCGCATCCGACATCACCTTTGATTGATTGCCCTTCAGATAATGTCACAAGCGTATACAATACAGCCCCTGTGTTCCCTGCTGATGTCGCAATATCATTCATCTCAGAACGAAAATCCTCTTGTTTTTTGTCAATCTCACTCAACAATTCAAGTTCATTTTCTTCAATTTTCTGTTCTGTTTCTTCTATGATTTCTGTTTTGAAAACACCATTTAAGTAACTTAGTGTAACAAGAGGATTATCTTCGCCTCCTTGCGCATATACCAATCCTGTAAAACTCCCAAAAAACAACAACAAAGCCAGTACCATTAATTTTTTTTGAGCACTCCATTTTTCTTTCATTGTTCATTTCCTCCTGATTTTCGGATAGAAACCTATGGCTTCTATCCGTTCCTTTGTATTATGCTTAGGCGTCTGATTCTAAACCAAAACTGACCACTATTGCTGAGTCAACTCTGTGCATCAGCCCCAAATCTAAACAACCCATATATTCTCGCAACCTTTTTTTATCTAACGTGCGAATCTGCTCTAATAGCACTACCGAATCTTTTGGCAGTCCATATTGATTGGCTGTCAACTCAATATGAGTTGGCAATTTTGCTTTTCCTGTTTGAGACGTGATTGCAGCCGCTATAACGGTTGGGCTAAATTTATTACCTGTATTGTTCTGCACAATCAAAACAGGACGAACCCCTCCTTGCTCGCTACCAACCACTGGACTCAAATCAGCGTAAAAAATATCTCCTCGTTTTACATTTGCAATATTATCCACTACGCTCACACTCCGCCGGAAGATAGTAACCATTGTAATTCCAATTAAATACAGCAGTTACTATGATTCTCCCACAAGGCAGTGGTATTTATACCTATTTCAAAAACAATATTACTCCAGCGCCACTACCATCCGACCAAAGACACATGTCTTTCTCTCTGTTTCAGTCTATGACTATAACTAAAACATGGTTCCTTTTACCGAGCATATTCACAGGTATCGTCTAGGCACTCTTTTGGAAACGGAACAAAGCAATTCATATGGAACAGTTCCCATGATCCTTGCCGCTTCAACGATAGTCTGTCGCGATTCAATTTCTCTTTTATATATATATACCTCATCACCAACCGATGCCGAAACTCCACATAAATCTACCATACACATATCCATACAAATTCTACCTAAGATAGGACAGTTTTTGTCTTCAATCGAAACAGTAAAGCAATCAGATAATAAGCGACTCAAGCCATCTGCATAGCCAATTGCAATCACAGCAACATCGGTATCATACTCTAAAATATGCATATTGCCATACCCTATACTTGTCCCCTTAGTTAAGCGCTTAATTGAAATAATTCTACTTTTAAGCTCTAATATTGGTGATATCTTGCATGGATACTGATATTCTTCATTGGGATAATATCCGTACATGGCAATACCTGCACGTACCATATTAAAATGAGTGCTTGAATCATATAGAATACCAGCACTATTTGCCATATGAATCAGAGAAAATTGGCAACCATCTTGTTTCAGTATAGATAACAATTCTGTAAATCGATTAATTTGCTTATTTGTATATGCATCATCTTCATCAGCGGAAGCGCAATGCGTAAATATCCCTTCAACATCCAACCCTTCCATAAAGCAACTATGTTTTATCTGATGACTTACATGGTTTATATTGTCGTCAGCACACACAAAACCGAGACGAGACATACCCGTATCTACCTTAATATGCACACGCAGTGCTTGTCCTAATTCTAAGGCTCTACTAGACATTTCTTTGGCCATTTCAAAACCAAAAACCGTTTGTGTTATATCGTTTTTAATTAGAATTCCAACCTCTTCTGGGTCTGTATATCCAAGTATTAATATCGGCAATGTAATGCCTGCTTCACGTAATTCCATGGCTTCATCCAAGGAAGCAACACTCAAATAATCCACTCCGAAAGTCTGTAGTGCTTTCGCTATACTAACAGCTCCATGGCCATAAGCATCTGCTTTAATGACTGCCATAAATTTGCAATCTATCGGAATAATATCTCGCATCGAAGTATAATTTTGACGTAGGACTTCCAAATTCACCTCGGCCCAAGTACGGTGCTTCCATTCCTGCATAACATGCTCCTTTATTATACTTTTTCAAAACTGTTAAATTCGCAAAAAATCTTCACAACACCATCAAATAGCATTTCACTTTTTGCAAAATTTCCGCTTTCTTTGTTAATCCATAAAATAGCTTCCTGCCCACTTCCCATCATTTGATTTGGATCACTAAATCGTAAACGCAAGCAGTCTTCCTCTCCTATTTTTTCACTTGCATATTCTGAAATATACCCATTTTGGATATAGTTTAGCACACTTGGAATACATTGCATAGGCGAAAGTTCTTCCTCATGCATAAAACCTGTCTCCAAGCGAGCATCTTCAAACTCCAAATATGTTTCTTCTCCAGAAATCATTGCTTTAATACCAGAAAGAATCTTTGGATTCACAATTTCAATTACAAAGCCCTCATCGAAATCATAGCAAAAAGCCACATCATATTCATAAACGCGTTGGCCATAATCCGTTGTAATGGTGGCTTCACCGCTTAAAGTTTGTATGTTTTGATAGGTTTCACATACATCGAGCGTCATTTTCTCTTCTGGCGTTTGACTACTACACCCTGACAATAGTATCATCATCCCAAACAAAAAAGACCAAAATTTCATGCGTCACACTTCCTTTATCTATTTCATATCAGTACATCTATATGCAATATAAACACATTTATGATACTCATAAAGAAAAGCACACATTCAAAAACAGCAAACTTCAATTACTCATATTATAGAGTTTTCCCTCTTGATTTTCAAGCTCTTTCATGGTATAATTCCGCACAGATTAAAAACAGTGAACGGGAAAATAGTGGACTTTGTGCTACACAGAAAGGTTTACATTGGATGAAAGTAAACTTAGTATCTGCCACTTGTTCGCCCGGGAGTTCTGGCGAGGAAATGCGCCAGCGTTATCCAGCGTTATCAGGAACAAAGTGCGTATGATTGAATACGAATTTGGGTGGTACCACGGAAGAGTTTCCTTTCGTCCCTTTGCGGGATGAAAGGTTTTTTTATTGGTTATTTTACCCTCTAATATAAAACAAAGGAGTTATGTAGATGAAATCGCAACTTGAACAAATTAAACAAACTGCAATCAATATGTTGCAGGAAATTCAAGATGCCACCGAACTTGATGCATGGCGTGTCAAGTATTTAGGAAAAAAAGGGGAACTCACAGCCCTTTTAAAACAAATGGGAAAATTATCTGCTGATGAACGTCCAGTAATGGGACAGCTTGCAAATGAAGTGCGTGAAACACTCACAAACAGCATGGAAGAATGGAAAAAAAGCATCGAAGAAAGTATGTTAAATGCTCGTCTCACCCATGAAACAGTAGATGTTACCATCCCAGGTAAAAAAACCGCCATCGGACACCAACATCCAATGTATATTGTGTTAGATGAAATCAAAGGTATTTTTGTGGGTATGGGATTTGAATCTTTAGATGGTCCAGAAATTGAACTTGCAGAATATAACTTTGACCGCTTAAATGCAGAAGAAGGACACCCTTCTCGTGATTGGTCCGATACATTCTATTTTGACCAAGATAGTCGAGTCATGCTCCGCAGTCAAACCTCCCCTATGCAAATTCGCGCAATGGAAACTCGCACCTTGCCTATTCGCATCATCTCTCCTGGACGCGTCTATCGCAAAGACGAAGTGGATGCAACTCACTCCCCTATGTTCCATCAAGTAGAAGGATTGGTTGTTGACAAAGGCATTACAATGGCAGATTTAAAAGGCACATTGAATACAGTTGTTGAAAAACTTTACGGAGAAGGTACGAAAACCCGTTTCCGTCCACACCACTTCCCCTTCACTGAACCTTCCTGTGAAATGGATGTGCAATGTCACAAATGTAGTGGAGTCGGTTGCCCTACATGTAAATACGAAGGTTGGATTGAGCTACTCGGCGCCGGAATGGTTCACCCAAAAGTTTTAGAAGGTTGTGGAATAGATACAAACGTATATTCAGGATGGGCTTTTGGCATCGGTCTTGAACGCACAGCTATGCGTCGTTTTAAAATTGCAGATTTACGCTTGATTTTTGAAAACGATATTCGCTTCCTAGAACAATTTTAAGAAAGGGGAACTCATTATGTTATTATCTCGTAAATGGCTCAATGAATTTGTAACAATTGATGCTGATGATCGTACTTTTGCTGAAGAAATGACACTTTCTGGTTCAAAAGTAGAAGCAACTGAAGACTTAGGCATTGAAATTCAAAATGTAGTAGTAGGCAAAATCACTTCTCTTCAAAAGCACAGCAATTCAGATAAACTTTGGATTTGTCAAATCGACATTGGTGAAGACTCTCCTGTTCAAATTGTTACAGGTGCACAAAACATCAACGAAAATGACCTAGTGCCAGTAGCTAAAGATGGCAGTAAGCTACCTGGCAACATTGAAATAAAAGCCAATGAACTCAGAGGAGAAATGTCCTATGGGATGCTTTGTTCTATCGCTGAACTCAATCTCACTACTGGAGACTTTCCAGAAGCCGTTGAAGATGGCATCTTCATATTAAATCAAATCCCCTGTGAAATTGGTCAAGATATCCGCGAAGTCATTGGGTCTTTGGACAAAGTGGTTGAATTTGAAATCACACCAAACCGTCCTGATTGTCTCTCTGTCATCGGTCTTGCACGCGAAGCTTCAGCGACATTTAATAAAGAACTGAACCTACACACCCCTGTAGTAAACGGTGGTGGCAATGGAGATATCTTCTCACTACTAGACGTAGACGTTCCAGCCGAAGATCTATGCCCTAGATACACCGCCCGTATGGTCCACAATGTAAAAGTCGAACCATCTCCACAATGGATGAGAGAGCGTCTACGTGCGTCTGGTGTGCGTCCCATCAACAATATTGTAGATATCACAAACTATGTTATGCTAGAATACGGACAACCAATGCACGCCTTTGATTATCGCTATGTCAAAGGTGGAAAAATCATTGTGCGTCACGCGACCGAAGGTGAAACACTCACCACTTTGGACGGAACCGTACGCTCACTACATCAAACCGACCTTGTCATTGCAGATGAAACTCGAGCAGTTGGTTTGGCTGGAATTATGGGCGGAGAAAACAGTGAAATCATGGATGACACTATTGACGTTGTTTTTGAATCTGCAAATTTCAATGGAACTGCCGTACGTAAAACCGCATTATCTCTCGGTATGCGTACAGAAGCATCTGCCAAATTTGAAAAAGGCCTTGATATCCTCAACACATTGCCAGCAATTAATCGCGCCTGCGAACTAGTGGAACTACTCCAAGCTGGTGAAGTTCTCGATGGTGTCATTGATATCCTCAATTACGTACCTAACCCTACTCAACTTGAACTTCAACCCAATAAAATCAATTCTTTACTTGGCACACAAATTGAAACAAAAACTATGTGCGACATTCTAACAAGTCTTGGTTTCACCGTTGAAGGAGAACTTGTCACCGTACCATCATGGCGTGGCGATGTCATGCATTATTCCGACCTTGCTGAAGAGGTAGCACGTTTTTACGGATATAATCATATTCCCACAACATCAATGAGAGGTGAAACAACCCAAGGCGGTTTCTCCCCGAAAGAACTTTTAGAAAAAGAGTTGGGTTCCATTTGCCGTTCTATGGGTTATAATGAAATTATCACATATTCCTTCATTAGCCCCACATACTATGACAAAATTCTTCTAAATGCTGACTCTCCATTGCGCAATTCTATTAAAATAATGAATCCTTTGGGCGAAGATACTTCAATTATGCGTACAACTGTCCTACCCTCCATGTTAGAAATACTTGCAAAAAACTACAATTATCGAAACAAAAATGTCTTGTTATACGAAATGGGTCGCACATATTTTGCAAAAGAAGACGGATTAGCTGATGAACCCAAAGTCCTATGTTTGGGTGCTTTTGGTGATGATATGGACTTTTTCACACTCAAAGGCGCTGTGGAATGCATCTTAGAAACCTTACGTATTAAAAACGTCAAATTTGTCGCCAATACCACCAATCCATCCTATCACCCAGGCAGATGTGCCAACATGCTAATTGACGATAAGGTAATTGGCGTACTTGGTGAAATTCATCCTACCGTTGCTAAAAACTACAATGTCGATACCGCTTTGTATTGCGCCGAAATACCTTTTGATTCCATCTTACAAAACCTTGGCGGAATCCCACAATATGCGCCACTTCCTAAATATCCTTCTATGAGTCGAGATATCGCATTGTTGGTTGACAAAAAAACCACAGTAGGTGCTTTAGAAACATGCATCACCCAATCAGCAGGAGATCTACTCAAACAAGTCACTTTGTTTGATATCTATGTTGATGAAAACCTTCCTAAAGATACGAAAAGCATCGCATTCAATCTACTATTTCGTTCTGATAACCGAAGCCTCACCTCACAAGAGGCAGACGATGAAATCGCCAACATTCTTCAAAGTTTGACAACTGAATTTAATGCTACTCTTCGATAATAAATTTGCATCTTTACTTTTCCAGTATTATTATGTTAAAATCTGTTTAATAAACTATATACAACAATAATGAGGTGAATTCATTGAATTTAGACTATACTCGTAAATTTCAAATTAATCTAGATAAGAGCGAAGAAATTAAAGCTACCCTTGCTACTGTCTACCATGCATTACAAGAACGTGGTCATAATCCTATCAACCAAATTGTCGGGTATATTCTCTCTGAAGACCCAACCTATATTACAACTCACGGAAATGCAAGAGCGCTAATTCGTCACATTGACCGCGATGAATTATTGCAAGAGCTAGTAAAAAGCTATTTGTCCGATACTTAATTTAAACTTCATCTTATATATCTTAAAGAGCGTTGTGTTTTGCACAACGCTCTTTTTTTATTATTATACAATGATTAACTCTTCAAGAATAAAATTTTCTAATCAAATCATTCCATATAAGCACGATGGAATACTTTTTTCCCTTTTTTAATGACAATTCCCTCTCCCGAGAAATCTTCTATTTTACAGGTGGAAGATATTTCTTTAACTTTTTCGCCTGCCAACATAATTCCACCTTGCTGAATGAGTCTTCTCGCCTCACCTTTCGAAGGTGCAAGTCCACAGTTAACAATCAAATCAATGAGAGTGATTTTTCCATCTGTAAATACATCACTATATAGTTTAGTTGCAGGCATATTTTCTGTATTCCCTGTATTTCCAAAGAGACCTCTAGCTGTTTCTTGTGCTTTTTGTGCTTCATTCTCACCATGAATCATTTTCGTGAGCTCAAACGCCAAAATCTCTTTTGCGCGATTGAGTTCACTGCCTTCCCATGATTCCATTGATTTGATTTCATCTAGTGGTAAAAAGGTCAACATACGTATACAATTCAATACATCTGCATCTTCGACATTTCTCCAGTACTGATAAAATTCATATGGTGATGTCTTTTCAGGATCAAGCCAAACAGCTCCACCCATCGTTTTTCCCATTTTCTTTCCTTCAGAAGTAAGCAGCAATGTAATTGTCATTGCGTAAGCATCTTCACCTAATTTACGACGAATAAGTTCCGTGCCTGCTAGCATGTTTGACCACTGATCGTCTCCACCAAACTGCATATTGCAGCCATAGTTTTGGTACAAATGATAAAAATCATATGCTTGCATAATCATATAATTAAACTCTAAAAAACTCAGGCCTTTTTCCATGCGATTTTTATAGCATTCTGCACGCAACATCGTATTTACAGAAAAACATGCGCCCACTTCACGAAGTAAATCTACATAATTCAAACCCATGAGCCAGTCAGCATTATTTACCATGATAGCTTTGTCGTCGCCAAATTCAATGAATTTTTCCATTTGCTTTTTGAAGCAGTCACAATTGTGCTCTATCATTTCTTTTGTCATGACTGTACGCATGTCGGTTCTGCCTGATGGGTCACCAATCATACCCGTTCCCCCACCAATCAAAGCAATTGGACGGTTTCCTGCCATTTGCAAGCGTTTCATTAGACACAGCGCCATAAAGTGTCCCACATGTAATGAATCAGCTGTAGGGTCAAATCCAATATAAAAAACTGCTTTACCAGTATCAATCATTTCTTTAATTTCAGCTTCATCCGTAACCTGTGCGATAAGCCCACGCTCAATCAATTCATCATAAATTTTCATATTTTCCGTTCCTTCATCCCTTAGTATTCTAATGTAATAGTATTACTAGCTACATACACTCTTAAAATTTTTCAAGCCACCTCGTTATTGCCCAACAACAATATCAGACTTATATGACCGGGATTTGAGCAACATTTCCTTTACCCCTTTTAATATTGCATCTGATATATGTTCTCCACCTGTTAATCTAGCTAACTCTAACACGCGTTCATCTTCTGACAAGGCATGAACATGTGTATATGTTCTATCTTCTTTTTCACCTTTATGAACTGAAAAATGTACATCTGCCATAGATGCGATTTGCGTCAAATGTGTAACGCACAATATTTGTCTACGACTAGAAAGCTGCGCCATTTTTTCAGCCACTTTTTGTGCTGCTCTACCACTCACACCTACATCTACTTCATCAAATATGAGTGTAGCTATCATATCATTTTCGGCAAGTACATTCTTTAGGGCTAACATAATACGTGACAACTCACCACCAGAAGCAACTTTGTGAATTGGCTTGAGTTCTTCACCAATATTGGCAGACATAAAAAACTGCACCTGATCTAACCCCAACTGATCCATTGTTTCCTTTTCTGTTATATTGGCGTAAAATTGCACATTAGGCATATCCAATTGCCTTAATTCTTCTTCAATTTTCTCTTGCAAGAAAACTGCAGCATCTTGCCGTTTTTGAGATAACTCTCTTGCTTTCAAAAGCGCATTGTCATATAACCTCTTTGACTCGAGTTCAAGTTTCTCCAAGGTTTCATCAGCCATTTCTATCGACTCTAACTCATTTTGTATACGACTATGATAAGCCAGCATATCCTCGGTTGACTTACCATACTTTTTCCCCAAACGATATAATAAATCCAGACGACTTTCAACTTCATCTAATTCATATGGTGAAAACTCAAATTGCGCTTTCATATCACGCACCCGTTCCGCAATATCATCAACTGAATAATAAAGCTCAGAAACTTGATTGAATACTTCTTCCATTTCGCTTGTCACATTGGCAACAGATGCAAGCATTCTTTCCGCCTGAGACAACAGTGCTACTGCACCCATTTGATCATCGTCACCTGACAGAGCATAGTAAGCACCTTCCACAGCTTCAGTCAATGTACTACTATTCCGTAGAATATCTCGTCTCTGTGTTAATTCTTCTAATTCATGTTCTTGTAAGTTGGCACTAGACAATTCATCTATTTGGTATTTTAGTGTGTCAATGCGACGAGATTTTTCTGCTTCATCCATACGAAGAGCTTCCATTTGCTTTTCAACTGCTTGATAGTCACTAAACGCAGTTGAAAACGCTTCAAACGTCTCCCCTAGTGCAGCAAAACTGTCCAAATACGACAAATGCACTCGTTCATCCAAAAGCCTCTGACTATCATGTTGTCCATGTATATTGATAAGTTGTCTTCCCAACTCTTTTAGTTGCGCAACCGTACAAGGAGTAGATGATACTCGACAAACATTCTTCCCATCTTCAGCTATCTGTCTAAAAATCAATAATTCTCCATTTTCATCTGGATATATCCCCATTTCATCAAACCATGAAAGCTTAGGCAAATCGCAAAACACACCAACTACGCGCGCTGTTTTTTCTCCAGTTCGAATAAGATCACGACTAATCCTCTCACCCATAATAGCACCAATCGAATCCAAAACAATTGATTTCCCTGCACCAGTTTCACCAGTCAGAACATTAAGTCCTTTTTGAAAAAAAACTTCTTGTTTCTCTATTAAAGCAATATTTTCAATATAAAGCGAGGAAAGCATGTTTCTTCACCCTTTCCTATTAACCTATGTCTAGCTTCTTTTGAATTTGACTGCACAATTCTTGTGCCGATTCTGAGTCTCTCATAATTAACAAACCAGTATCATCACCTGCCAAACTACCAATCACTTCAGGCAAATCCATGCCATCCAATGCAGAACAGGCAGCAGACGCCAAACCTGGCATTGTTTTAATTACAACAATGTTTTGCGCAGCTTCGAAAGAAGTCACACTCTCTTTAAAAATTGTGTTTAATCGATTTGCTATATTAATGGAAGTTTTTCTCTCACTGACAACATAGCGATAATTTCCTTGTGGAGACAATTCTTTTACCAATTGAAGTGATTTTATATCTCGAGAAATGGTAGCCTGTGTTGCTTTAACACCCTTCCTTTTCAGCTCAGCCAACAACTGGTCTTGAGTCTCAATATCCTGTTCTTTAATAATATTTAAGATGACTTCTTGTCTTTCTGATTTCACGAGGGTGTCCTCCTCTCTAACTTCTGATTCATGAGTTCATAAAAATTTTTCTTGCTCAAACGAATAAGTCTCAAGCGTCTTTTCGCTTTACAAATTTGCACTGTATCCCCTGCAAAAAGTTTAAACGCTTTTCCGCCGTCAACAGATAAATATGCTGTTTTTCGGCTAGATTTAGGTACGGTAACGTCAATGATACGTTTTTTATCCAACACCAAAGCTTTTGCATGTAGCATATGTGCACTAATTGGTGTAACTATTATGTTTTCAGCTGTGGGTTCCACAATGGGACCTCCTGCAGACAGCGAATACGCTGTTGATCCTGTCGGAGTAGCAACAATTACACCATCTCCAAACATATTACAAATCAGGGCCTCATCCCCATAAACATTGAGCTCTACTACACGAGCAACTGCTCCTTTGGTAATGACTGCATCATTGAGCGCCACACTGCGAAACAACACCCTACCTTCTCGTATTACCTTAACATCAAAAAGCATCCGCTGTTCAATGGTATATTCATCTTTTACAATTGCAGAAAGTTTCTCTAATTCATCTTGTTCCAGTTCTGCCATAAAACCGACACTACCCATATTCACTCCGAGAACCGGTACATCATTTGCACTAGCATCTTTGGCTACATGCAAGATGGTTCCATCCCCGCCGAAACAAATGAGCAAATCTGCTTGTGGCAATTCTGTTTTTAAATCACTCAATGTGATGTCATTTATCATATTTCCTAAATAATGTTTGTCAATTAAAAAGGGAAAACAATACACGACCTCTGCTCCTGCCCCACTTAATACTTCTCCTGCTTGTTTTGCAACAATCAAGCCCTTATCCCGAAACGGATTGGGACATAGAATAATTCTCATGACGCACTTCCTCCCAAACTATGATGAGATTCTTCGACTAAGCTTCTCAAATCTCCAGAATAGATATTTGTCGGTGCGATTCCAAGAAACCCCAAATACTCAATGTTACCCTCAGGACCACGCACTGGTGAAAAAGTAATATCATGAACATATAACTCATTTTCTTTAGCATGTTCTAAAAACTGCTCAAGTACTGCATAATGAACATCAGGGTCACGAACAACCCCTTTTTTTCCAATATTTTCTTTCCCCGCTTCAAACTGAGGTTTAATTAAACAAACAATTTTTGCAGTATCTTTCATCAAACTACGCAAAACTGGAAAAATGAGTTTCAAAGAAATAAAAGAAACATCAATACTGATGAAATCTAACTTGTCTTCAATCATATCTGGTGTTAGATATCGTACATTGGTGCGCTCCATACAAATCACGCGCGGATCATTTCGTAGCTTCCAAGCCAACTGTCCGTAACCTACATCAACAGCGTACACTTTACTGGCCCCATTTTGTAGCATGCAATCCGTAAACCCACCTGTAGATGCCCCCACATCCATGGCACAAATATCTTGTAAGTCAATTGAAAAGGTGTGTAATGCCTTTTCAAGTTTTAAGCCTCCACGACTTACATAGGGCAATTTACTCCCTTTCAAAACAATATTAACATCATCAGAAACAAAAGTTCCAGCCTTAAGAATTTTTTGATTGTCAATAAATACTTGACCAGCCATAATCATGCTTTGCGCCAATTGACGACTTTCAACCAATTGCTTTTCAACCATGATCACATCAATCCGCTTTTTTTGAGACACTTTGACACACCTCCTTTGCTCTTTCTAATAAACTTTTACTGTCAAGTCCACAATAAGTATATAGCTCATCCACTGAGCCATGTGGAACAAAATCATTGCCACAATTGCATAGAGAAACCTTGTTCACATTCACTCCACGTTTGGATAATTCAACAAGTATTTTTTCTCCCATACCACCTGCAGCAATTCCATCTTCAATCACCATGATACGTGATGTTTTTCTTACTGAACGTTCTATTTCTGCCATATGCAGTGGTTTAATTTGATTGAGTTTGATGACTTCTGCTTGAATATTTTGTAGTTTTAATTTTTCGGCAACTTCGATTGCTCTATTAATCATAATGCCATATGCAACTAACGTAATATTCTTACCCTCTAATAACTTGATTGCTGGGATATTACTGTGTTCCTCACGATAATCACCCTCACCACCCCGTGGATAACGAATGGCAACGGGACCATCTTGTGCAATTGCCTTTTTAAGCATTGATTCCAGTTCTTTCAAACTAGAGGGACAGTATATAGATATATTGGGTATGGTATTCAAAAAGGATACATCAAATACCCCATGGTGTGTTTCTCCATCTTCTCCAACTAGTCCAGCTCGATCAACACAAAATATTGCATGTAAATTTTGTATGGCAATATCATGAATAAGCATGTCGAAGCCTCGTTGCAAAAAGGTAGAATACACTGCAAACACTGGAAGTAATCCTTGTTTTGCCATGCCTCCTACAAATGAAACCGCATGTCCCTCAGCAATGCCCACATCAAAAAAGCGATCTGGATATTTTGCTGAAAATTTTGTCAAACCTGTTCCAGCTTCCATTGCTGCAGTAATGACACAGATCTCTGGTTTTTGTTGCGCTTCTTCCAGCAACACTTCACCAAAACATTTTGAAAAGGTAGTAGACACTGACTGTTCTTTTACACTACCATCCTGCTTAGTAAAGGCTTTAACTCCATGAAAAAAATCAGGATTTTTTTCTGCCGGTTCATATCCTTTTCCTTTCACAGTACGAACATGCATTAATACTGGTCCATCCACTTCTTTTGCATGTCTTAATAGTTTTGTGAGCATTTTCACATCATGTCCATCTACGGGTCCTATATACTGAAATCCCATATCTTCAAACATGCTTGAGGGAATGATAAGTGCCTTGATACCTTCTTTTATATTATGCGTAATGTGATAGACCACTCTACCTACAGACGTTGCCTTCATAAACTTTCGATATACATTTTTAAAATGAATATATTGTGGTTTGAGGCGCTGTTTTGCTAAATGTTTTGCAACTCCACCCACGTTTTCAGCAATTGACATACCGTTATCATTCAAAATTACTATGCATGGTTCTCCACTGTGTCCTGCTGAAGATAATCCTTCATAAGCAAGTCCACCAGTTAATGCACCATCACCGAGCAATGCAATCACATGATAATCTGAGTTCGTTATTGTTCGTGCCGTTGCCATGCCGAGTGCGACTGAAACAGCATTGGAGGCATGTCCTGCAATAAATGCATCATGATTTGATTCGTTAGGTTTTGGAAATCCTGCAAGCCCTTTATATTGTCGGATACTCTTCATTTGTCCATCTCTACCCGTAAGTATTTTATGAACATAACACTGATGCCCTACATCAAAAACCAACCGATCCACAGTAGTATCAAATACTCGGTGAATGGCTACAGTCAGTTCTACTACTCCCAAATTCGATGAAAGATGTCCACCTGTTTCAGAAACTACATCAACAAGTCTCTCTCGGAGGTGATCGCATAATGCGCTAGCCTCAACGTCATCAATTGAGCGTAAATCACTGTATTCTTCATTTTCTAGCACGAATGCACCTCCTACTTATTTGTTTCTCTGTGCTAGAGTAAGCGCCAATGATTTTAAAAATTCATGATTGTCATATTGCCTAATCTGTTCAATGGCTTCTCTTGTCAACTCATCAATTTTTTGCTTGCATGAATCTATGCCAAAGATTGAAACAAAGGTAGCTTTTTCATTTTCTATATCTGAACCCACTGGCTTTCCAATTTCTATTTGAGTTCCTTCCACATCTAACATGTCGTCTTGAATTTGAAAGGCTAACCCTATTTTTTGGGCATAAATTGTCAACGCTTTCATTTTATCTTCATCAGCATTTGCAACAATAGCACCTAATTGAACCGCCGCAACAATGAGCTTGCCTGTTTTCAAAGACTGCACTATTTCCAGTTGCTTTGCTGTAAGCACTTGACCATTGCTAGACATATCTAACACCTGTCCTGCAACCATGCCAGAAACCCCTGCACTTTCTGACAAGCAGCGAATCGCCTTCACGATTTGCATATCAGTCAAATTGTCTACAGACGCAATCACTTCAAATGCACTTGTAAGGAGTGCATCACCAGCTAAAACAGCGATATCCTCACCGTACACTTTATGATTTGTGGGCTTCCCTCTGCGTATATCATCATTGTCCATGCATGGCAAATCATCATGAATTAAAGAATATGTGTGCACCATTTCGAGTGCACAAGCGAAATCCATTGCATCATCCACATTCCCTCCACAAAAACGGCATGCTTCTAATGTGAGAATTGGACGAATTCGTTTTCCCCCTGCAAACAAACTATATGCCATCGCGTCTACAATTTTACCGTAGGGCCATAATGTATCTAGATATTCCCCTAATTTGTATTCAATTTTGTGCTGATGCTCCTTTAGTTGCTGCGCAAATTCCATGCTCAGTCCCTTTCTAGTTCATCAAATTCTTTTGACTTTAACGTCCCATCGGCTTGCTGTGTAAGTTTCATCACTTTTTGCTCTGCTTTGTCAAGTAATGTCGTGCACTTTTTCATCAGTTTTGTGCCTTCTTCAAATAACACGAGTGTTTCTTCCAACGAGCTATCACCTTGCTCTAATTGTGTCACTATCTCTTCAAGTCGATGCATTGAATCTTCAAAATTCGGTTTTGCTGTCGCCATTTATCATTTCTCCTTATCAGTCACTTGACATTGCAAGGCTCCATCTATCAATTGCAGCTCTATTTTTGCCCCAACATCTGTCTGCTTCACGCTTCGGATGATATCTCCGTCTTTCGTTTGTGGCACAGCATAGCCTCTTGCCATCACTTTTAACGGACTGAGTGCATCCAAAGAAACAGCTGTTTTTACAAATCTTTGCTTTTCCTGAGAGATTGCTTTTTCCATCGCTTGCAGTAGCCTATTTTGTTCATAATCAAGCGTATGTCGAGCTTCTTGTAAAATAGGAGAAGCTACACTCAAATAAGGTGATGCAATCGCACGATCCAAAATTCGTCTACCTCGAGTGAGTTTATTTTCCAATCGTACTTCAAAACGAGATTTTATATAATTTAATCGACGATATAAATCCGTCTCACTTGGCACAGCAATCTCACCTGCATGAGACGGCGTAGAAGCACGTACATCTGCAACATAATCTGAAATTGTCACATCAGGTTCATGCCCAACTGCTGAAATAATTGGGATAACAGAGGCAAAAATTGCTCTTGCCAAAACTTCTTCATTAAATGCCCATAAATCTTCAAGCGAACCGCCACCACGACCCACGATCAGTAAATCGCCCAAATTATGATTATTCGCATATGCAATGGCATTCGCTATCTCATAAGCTGCTCCGTCTCCTTGTACGCGAACTGGACTTATAATAATCTCTGTCATAGGATATCGCTTTCCAATCACACGAATCATATCTTTCACTACTGCTCCGACAGGGGATGTAATCAAAACAATGCGCTCTGGGTATTCTGGCAACTTCTTTTTGTGTTCTCTTGAAAATAAGCCTTCTTTTTCAAGCTTTTCTTTGATCTTCTCAAATGCGATATGCAAATCTCCCAGTCCGTCTGGCATCATTCTATTGCAATATAGCTGATACTGTCCGTCTCTCGGAAAGACTGTAATGCGTCCACCCACAATTACCTTCATACCATGTTCAGGACGAAAGCGAAGACTTGCTGCTTCTCGCTTGAACATCACACAACGCAAACTTGAGTTCCTATCTTTCAATGTAAAATAGTGATGACCTGATGGATAAGTTTTATAGTTCGATAGTTCTCCTTGCAACAATATATTCGCAAGTTTCCCATCACTATCCATCAAATGTTTGATATATTCATTTAGTTGCGATACTGTTAATGGCATCTTCATTCTGATTTTGCTCCTTTTCAAGCATACGATATGCCAAAATTGCAACTCCCATCGCATTATCCGCAGAGTATTGAGGTTCTGCAAAATATGCTTCTGTAGACTGTGTCACTTTCTCTCTCAACAAACTATTAGAGGCAACTCCTCCAGCATACAAAACCGGAAGTCCTTTATAGTAATTAAGGACATCGAATGTCGCCTGTTCAATCGCATATATAATGGAATTAAAAATGAAGCGGCATACATCTTGTGCAGTCTCACCTGACTCCACCAATCCATTCATTTTATTTTCAATGCCTGATAGTGAAAAATATCCGTTCTTCACTTTAATAGAAAAAAACTCATCTGAACTGGATTGCATCGATAATGCATCTAGCGCTTTTCCTGCGGGAAATGCAACCCCAAGTCGTTTCCCCGTTCTATCAATTAATTGCCCAGCAGATATATCAGATGTACCACCTATCTGTGTTGCTTTCACAAATGCGCCATCTGGTTCTACATATAACAACTCTGTTGTACCACCTGACAAGTGCCATGCAAGGTGTGGCTCGTCTAACAACTCTATGCGACCAGCCGACCAAGCCGCAGCAGCCACATGACCCTGCTGATGTGAACATGCAAAAAACGGCACATTGAGAATCTGTGCCATGCTCCTACCTTGCGACTCTCCTGCCAAAAAACACGGCATATACGACCCTTCCACTTCTCGTGGTTTGGTACTTGCTGCAATCCCATCTGGAGTAATATTTTGTTTTTGTGATAAAGTGTGCCACAAGTCTGGCAAACGCTTTACATGCTGAAATAACGCCTCACTCTGTCTGAGTCCAAGCTGTCCTTCAGGCACATCTAACAACTTGCCTACATTGTGACCATTGACGCCATCAAAAAAAGCAACTGATGTCGTATAGTTACTGGTATCAATCCCCAACGTGAGAGGCATTATCATTTTCCTCCGCTAACTCATTTTTTACAAAGGTACCTAAAATACCATTGATGAATGCTACCGTCTTTTCATCTTCATAGCTCTTTGCAATCTCAACCGCTTCATTTATTGCAACTTTGTTAGGCACTTGTGGCATGTATAAAACTTCATACATCGCTACTCTCATGATTGCTGTTGCAGTTCTAGGAATACGTTCAAACTTCCAATTAGACGCGTATTTTGCAATATACTCATCCAATTCTGGACCATGATTACCCACACCACAAACGAGTTGTTTGATATATTCTTTTTGTTTTCCTTTAGGCAACTCTTCATACAAAGTACATTCGGTGGCCCACTCTTCAAATAATTCTCGGTTGAAGCGTTCTTCCAATAATTCTTCAGGTGTTATCGTAGTAAATCCCAAAGAAAATGAACAGTGTATTGCAAGTTCTCTTGCTGTAGATCTAGTCATACTTTTCCTCCGTCATCGGACAAATGTGCAGAATCATCCATCATTATCACTTCATTATATACATTTAGCAATGAAAAATAAAGCCCCTTACTATAGAATTCATAATTTTTCATACAAAAATTCAAAAAGACACACTCTATATATGAATTATCATGCAGAGTGTGTCTTTTCATTAAGTATTATTTTGTTTCTTATCGAATGCAATGCCACTAACACGGACATTAACTTCTTTCACTTGCAAACCACTGCTACCCTCAACATGGTCAGCAACCACGTCTTGAACTTCTTTTGCAATTGCGGGGATTTGATTTCCAAACTTCACTACAATTGACACATTCAGTGTCAGGGTATCACCAACACGCTGAATTTCAACGCCTCGAGCTAAATTTTTCTTTCCAATCAGCTGTTCACTAAAATTTCCACCAGCCAAAGATACAACTCCTTCAACTTCTAAAGCTGCCGCTCCTGCTGTCATGGCCAAAACATCTTCTGAAATATAGATTGTGCCTTTTTCATGCTCACATGTTATGTATTCCCTGTTTTCACTCATAAGTCATTCCTCCATATTTAATTTTTATCCTTCAAATGCATTTTTGCCGCCTGAATGGTATTTTGCATTAGAACTGCGCGAGTCATCGGTCCAACGCCACCAGGAACTGGTGTAATTGCAGAAGCCACCTCTTTCACTTCGTCATACATAACATCACCACAAAGTTTTCCTTCTTCATTGCGATTCATTGCTACATCAATGACAACTGCTGATGGCTTCACCATATCTGCTGTAATGAGTCCAACGCGTCCAACTGCTGCCACCAAAATATCAGCTCTTTTGCACACTTCTTTCAAATCTTTTGTACGTGAGTGACAAATGGTAACTGTGCCATGTTTCTGTAAAAGCAACAAAGCCATAGGTTTTCCTACAATGTTTGAACGTCCAACCACGACACATTCTTTACCTGCAATATCAATTTGATATTCTTCTAATATTTCCATTATCCCAGCTGGTGTACATGGTAAAAATCCATCTTTCCCAACCAGCAATGAACCCATGCTCATTGGATGGAATCCATCAACATCTTTACTAGGATCAATGGTCATTAGTACTGCTTCTTCGTCGATAGCACTTGGCAATGGCAACTGAACCAAAATACCGTCGATTTCTTCTGTTTTATTTAGTTTTTCAATAAGGGTAATAAGTTCTTCTTGTGTAGTTTCTTCAGGCATTGCATATTCTTGGCTTAAAAAACCACATTCTTCACAGTCTTTCTTTTTACTGTTGACATATACACGTGACGCTTGATTATCACCTACGATAATAACAGCCAAGCCTGGTTTTCTCTCTAGTGTCTCTGCCTCCGCTTTGACTTCTAATTTACACTTTTGAGCAAGTGCCTTTCCATCAAGGATTGTTGCTGACATCATTCTTTTCCCCTTTTTCTTTTTTCAATTGATTCACATAAAGATTTTCTTTTGATGCATGTTTTTTTAACCGATACACTATGTAGGCCAGTGCTATAGCAGCACTGAATATAGCAAGCAATTGTGACACTCGAATCCCCGTTGCGAACAAATATAAACTATCTGTTCGCAACCCTTCAATCCACATTCTACCTAGTCCATACCATGCTACGTATACACAAAATAGCATGCCATCAAACCTTCGCACCCCTTGCTTTAAGAGCATAAATAAAAGAATAAAACCACATATATTCCACAGAGATTCATAGAGAAAGGTAGGATGCACCTCAATATACTGTCCAAGGTCTCCAATCACTCCCATTCTCCAAGGCAACGTGGTTTCACTCCCATAAGCTTCCATATTAACGAAATTGCCCCATCGTCCCACAGATTGGCCAATAAGAAGTCCAAACGCACCCATATCTGCCATTGCTAAAAAAGGCACTTTCTTATATCTTGTTACGAGCCATGCAACCAAAACCCCTGCTAAAATGGCTCCATAGATGGCAATCCCACCATCATGAATACGAAGCATTTGAATGAAGTTCAACGTGCCATCATCATTTCTATATATATCCAAATAAAACAAGACATAATAAATTCGCGCCCCAATAATGGCTGCCGGTGTTGCAAAAATCAGCATATCTAAAACATCGTCTTTCTTCACACCAAACTGTTCTGCTATCTGCAAACAAAAAATCACTGCCAGAAAAAAACCACAAGCTATAATGACTCCATATTTATAAATATCCCATCCAAACACACTCACTGCAATGGGATTAATTTCAAACGCCCATCCCAATCCAGGGAAGGTGATTTCATTCATGTGTTATCTCCCTTTGGTTTAATTACTACCATACTGATTCTCTGCTCAGATATCCAACTCTTCAAAGCAGACTCCACTTCTTCTTTCGTAATAGTAGCATAAATCTCTGGGAAAATCCATACATCTTCTTCTGCAAAATATCCTCTTGCTTGCTCTACACACAATCTTTCAAAAGAATTGAGCATACGCACCCGACTACCATACATTGCTTTTTTCACACGACGAAAGAGTTCCTCATCGATTCCTTCTTTGGAAAGTCGATTTGCTTCTTCTAACAACGCTTCTTTTACAGCATCGGGCTCTCTACTTTCTCCACCGGCCAACAGAAATGAACAGTCACGATATGATTCATACCCACAAAAGAAACTATTATTTATAACACCCTTTTCATATAGCTTGGCATACAACGGACTAGATGTTCCCATCCAAATTTCAGACAAAATATCACCCAGCAGTCTTTGACGCAATGATGCTGTTTTATCTGACTCACTCTTCAGTTTGAAGCCTAACTGGATAATTGGTGTCGAAACTTCCATTTCTATTTCACGATATGCCTCATTCACTGTTTCAGGTTCAGTATTTCCATAGTTTCTTGAGATAACACCACCGGGCACATCTGGCAATACACTCTTTGCCACATCAATCACACGCTGAGCATCTACGTCTCCCGCAATACAGAGCACCATGTTAGAAGGATTATAAAATGCTTCATGACACAAATATAGTGTTTCATGTGTGATTTGAGAAATTGACTCTTTTGAGCCTGCCACCGAATGAGAAACTGGATGGGTTTTATACATCCCTTTCATCGTATTCATATACGCTTGCCAATGAGGATTATCCTCAATCATTTGAATTTCTTGTCCAATTATCCCCTGTTCTTTTTCCACACTTTCTTGTGTGAAATATGGAACAGAAACAAAAGACAACAAAGTTTCTAAATTTTCATAGAATGCTTCACTGCCCTCAAAATAATATCCCGTCAACGCTGAACTTGTAAACGCATTGGGAGAGACTCCATTACCCGTCAGCACTTGAAGTGCATTCCCATCTTTTGTATCAAACATTTTGTGTTCTAAAAAATGAGCAACTCCTTCTGGAGTATCCTCCCATTTATCTTTCCATAAAAACTTTGTATCCATTCCACCATAGTTGGTAGCAAAAAATGCAAATTGCTTTTGATACTCTGGTTTTGGAAATACAAAGATGCTCAGACCATTTTCTAACCGATGTTCAATAATGGTTTCTCCTATATTATTATGCGTTATCTCATTCATTGAGTATCCTCCTTTCCTTGCAAAAAGTAGACACTATCAAGCTGCACCTGCTGAGCAATATGCTTAACATCTTCTGCGACAATCCCATCAATCGCTGACTCTAATTCTTCCGGACCAAATGTACAAGCTGACACAGCCTGACCTAGCCAGAATTCTTCTAGCTTATTTTGCGAATCCAATGTAGTCTTTTGCTGATTTGCTACAAAACGTTTTGCAGCGTGTAAGTCTTCTTGTGAAAATTGACCCTGTTTGCAATCTTCCAATTGCGCTAATATCTCATCTCTTGCATTTTCATATTGTTCAAATGCAATGCCAGACGATACCATCATGACACCTTTGTGTCGATCTATGCCTGAACTAGCATAATAACAAAGCGACAAACGTTCGCGTACATTTAAAAATAATTTTGAAGTTGTTGACCCACCAAAGATAGCATTAAACACCATCATACATGACACTTCCCGCGCAGATAGTATAGGCTTATCAATTCGGAATCCTAAAGCGAGTTTTCCTTGTAACACATCCATATGATCCGTGAAATAACGAACATTATCCACCTTTTTACCCTGAGTAGGTGGTAAACTTTTTCTCATTCCAATCGGCAAACCAGAAAGAGCAGACTGCAATGCACTCTCCACTCGTTCAAATGTAGCACTACCACAATAATATATTTCAATCGGAGTATTTTGGAGTAAAGATTCATATTGTTTTTGCAGACCATTGCTTGTTATATTGCGCACCGCATCTACTTCACCATATCGATACAATCCATATGGCTCACCATCGCACATTTGACTGAGCAAACGATAAATAGCATATTGCTGTTTATCATTCACACGAGAAGAAATGCGATCCATTAAATTTTCTTTTTCACTTTCTAAACAAGAAGAAACAAATGCACCATTTTCTAAAACTGGCTCAAACAAAAATTGCGCCATTAGAGCGATTCCATCTTCTAACACTTGTGATGATTCTGGTATATATGCATCATCTAAAAAACTCGCTATAAATCCAATACATTGGGTTTCACCTTTTTTTCGCACAATCGGATCAATGGCACCTCCATACAGCTCATCTAAAGCTGCAGACACCTGCATCATATCTGGATATTTCTGAGTTCCACGACGAAGCACAAAAGGTAAAAGCGCATTCATCGCAGCATGATCTTCAACAAGCGGGTCAAGAAACGTCATAGATAAAAAATTCGTCTTAAATTTACTGGTTTGCACCGCCGTCAACTTAACGCCAGGCAAAATTTCTTTCTGCTTAAATGTCATCATTATTTGAAAACTTTCCTTTCTAGCGAAATACTCCACTTTCTCACTAAATTTTCAGCAATTCTTTTTTCTTAATATTGTACCATATAATAATAGAAAGTAAAGAAATACCATTCTCTACAATCGTATCCTATTCGATATTTTTTTATTCATTTACACTTGACATATTTTCATCCTTATTATAGAATAACTAAGGTTGTAAAGTATTTTCACTTTACACACAAGTAGATTGGAGGCCATTGAATGAAAAAGCAAGCATATCATATGACAATGCTGTATGATTTCTATGGTGATCTGCTAACAGACAGGCAAAAAGACTTCTACGATATGTATCATAACGAAGACTTGTCGCTTGCAGAAATTGCTGATGAACATAATATCACAAGACAAGGTGTTCGAGACGTATTGATGCGCGCTGAAACTTCTTTGGAAGAAATCGAAAACAAAACAGGTCTCATTGCACGGTATCTCAGTATTTACAAAGGCATTGATTCTCTTGAAGTCACCATTCAACAAGTTGAAACGCTCAACAATACTGATTTACATAACTCAAAACTCCGACAACTTTGCAATGAACTCAATCAGATTATCTTGTCTATAAGGAGAGATTAATCATGGCATTTGAAGGTTTGACAGAGAAATTATCCTCTGTATTTAATAAACTCAAGAAAAAAGGTCGTCTATCCGAAGCTGATGTCAAAGAAGCCATGCGCGAAATTCGCATCGCTCTTTTAGAAGCAGACGTAAGTTATAAAGTTGTAAAGGACTTTGTTGCAAAAGTCAAAGAAAAAGCAATAGGCACCGATATACTAGAAAGTTTAACACCCACGCAAGCAATTATAAAAATTGTCAATGAAGAGCTTGTAGCTTTGATGACAGGCGAAAGTGAAAAATTGCAAATAGCTGACAAACCACCAACGGTTGTTATGCTTGTCGGTTTACAAGGTGCCGGTAAAACAACAAACGGTGCTAAACTTGCAGGTCTCATGAAAAAGCAAGGAAAGCGTCCTTTGCTTGTTGCCTGTGATATTTACCGTCCTGCTGCAATCAAGCAGCTAGAAACTGTAGGAAGTCAATTGGACATTCCTGTTTTTCAAATGGGTCAAGAAAATCCTGTTCTCATTGCTGAAAATGCCATTGAACACGCAAAAAAACATGGCAATGATATCGTATTTTTAGATACTGCTGGGCGCTTACATGTAGATGATGAACTGATGAATGAACTAAAACTCATCAAAGAGCGTATCTCCCCCACTGAAATATTATTGACTGTTGATGCTATGGCAGGGCAAGACGCAGTAAATGCCACCGAAGTATTTCATGAAGCATTAGATATTACAGGTGTTCTCCTTACTAAACTAGATGGTGACGCCCGTGGTGGTGCAGCACTTTCCATTCAAGCTGTCACAGGAAAACCAATCAAATTCGTTGGTATGGGCGAAAAACTAGATCAAATTGATGTATTCCATCCAGACCGCATGGCCTCACGTATCTTAGGCATGGGCGATGTACTCTCTTTAATCGAAAAAGCAGAACAACAATTCGATATGGAAAAAGCATCTGAAATGCAAGAGAAGCTTAAGAAAAATCAATTCACATTAGCTGATTACTATGATCAGCTAATGCAAGTCAAAAGCATGGGTTCCTTGACTGACATCGCAGGGATGCTACCAGGTGTCAATGCCAATGCATTAGATAATGCGGAAATTGATGAATCTATTCTCGGTCGGACAGAAGCTATTATCCTTTCCATGACAAAAGAAGAAAGAGATAACCCTTCCCTTCTCAACAGCAGCAGAAAAAAACGAATCGCAAAAGGTTGCGGTCTTCAAGTTGTTGACATCAATCGCATGCTCAAACAATTTGATATGATGCAGCAAATGGCAAAACAGATGTCCAAGCAAATGTCAGGTGGAAAGAAAAAATTTGGTATGTTCGGTAAACAAAAAGGCAAAATGCCTGGCTTCCCCTTTTAATCATTGGCAATCGTCATAAGACGTTTCCATATATCTCAATAACTTTTGGAGGTGAATGAAATGGTAAAACTAAGACTTCGCAGAATGGGTGCAAAGAAAAAACCTTTCTACCGTATTGTAGCTGCTGACTCACGTTTCCCTCGTGATGGTCGTTTCATCGAAGAACTAGGCACATACAATCCTTTGGTAGAGCCTGCTCAAATTACAGTTGACGCAGAGCGTGTTCAAAAATGGCTTGCTGACGGCGCGCAACCTACAGACACAGTAAGATCTTTGCTAAAAAAATCTGGTGCTATCTAATCGGAGGGTACTATGAAAAATCTTCTGACTTATATTGCCCAAAGCTTAGTTGAGCATCCAGATGCCGTCAATGTGACTGAAATTGAAAATGACGGTCACGTGACTTTAGAGCTCCGCGTTGCACCTAGTGACATGGGCAAAGTAATTGGGCGTCAAGGCAGAATTGCAAAAGAGATTCGTACTTTAATGCGTTCTGTTGCCCAACGACAAGGCAAAAAGATATCAGTTGAAATCATGGATTAAAAGAATGGCGGGGCAAAGCGATGCCTTCGCCATTTTTACATAAGGAGCGTGCTTACTTTTGAAAAACCAATACTTAGAGGCAGGAAAAATTGTCAACACGCATGGCATAGCAGGAGAATTAAAAATCGTACACTGGTGTGATACGCCAGACTTCCTACTTCAATTTGATACATTATACGTGAACAATTCACCCCTTACTGTCACTTCCTCACGACTACATAAAAACAATGTATTGATCAAATTTGACGAAATTACTTCCATCAACGAAGCAATGAAGTATAAAGATAAAATCATCTACATTGATCGTGATGATGTGACACTTCCCGAAGAGAAGAATTTTCTGGCAGACTTATTTGGGCTTGAAGTAAAAGACGTTGATACAAGGAGCACTTTAGGTGTCATAAAAGATATTTTAACCCCTCCTTCTCACCCTATTTATGTTGTACAAGGTAAAAGCCGCGAATGGATGATTCCTGCTGTAGATGCTTTTATCGTTGAAACTAATGTAGCCGAGGGATATATCATAGTTCGCCTGATTGAAGGGATGTGACAGCTTGTACCAAATTGATATCATGACACTATTTCCCGAAACTGTCGGTGATATGTTAGGCGAATCCATTATTGGGCGAGCACAAGAACGTGGCCACATCAGAATCACATGTCATCAAATCCGCGATTATACACGGAACAAGCAAAAGCAAGTGGATGATTATCCATATGGTGGTGGCAAAGGCGCAGTGATGCAGGCTGATCCACTCTATCAGTGTTGGAATCATATTTGCACCGAGGCGAATGAACATATCCATACCATTTACCTCTCCCCGGTCGGAAAAACCTTTTGCCAAGCCGATGCCAAACGCTTGCATCACGATTATCAGAGACTTATATTAGTTTGTGGACATTACGAAGGAATCGATGAGCGTTTTATTGATGAATGCGTTGATGAAGAAATTTCACTAGGAGACTTTGTTCTCACAGGCGGTGAAATACCAGCAATTGCCGTTGCTGATGCCGTCTGTCGCTTGGTTCCTGGTGTTTTATCAAGTGAAGAATGTTATATGAACGAAAGTCATTGGGATGGGTTATTAGAGCATCCACACTATTCTCGTCCAGATGTATGGCATGATCGACAGGTTCCTTCTATCCTTCTTTCCGGACATCATGCTAATATAGAAAAATGGAGAAGGAAACAATCTATTCTTCGCACCAAACTGCGTAGACCTGATTTATATGAATCTCTTGATCTTTCTTCTAAAGCAGATCAAAAACTTCTGAAAGAAATTGAACTGGAAGAAAACAACAAATAAAAGAGTGATGAAACAACTTGTTTCATCACTCTTCTTAATATATACGAACGATAAATTAATATTTTTCCAAGAATCGTTTTTCGTATTTTTCTTTCATTCCATCTCTAAAGTCTGGATGCGCAATTTCAATGAGGCTTCTGGAACGCTCTCTCCAGTTTTTACCACGCAAAGGCGCAACACCATATTCAGTAACAATGTAATCTACGTCAAAACGAGATAGTGTAATTGGTCTACCAGCTTCAAATTCTGGAACAATACGAGAAGCTTTACCGCCTGCAGCAGTAGAAGGCATCGCAATAATAGAACGACCACCTTTTGAGAAAGAAGCACCACGAACAAAGTCAACAAATCCACCAGCACCGCTATATTGTCTAACTTCGTTTACGTTATCTGCAACTACTTGACCCCAAAGGTCAACACTTAGTGCAGAGTTAACTGAAACAAGGTTATCATTTTGGCCAACAACACATGGATTGTTTACATAGTCAACTGGATAAAATTCAACAGAAGGATTGTTGTTAACATAGTTGTATAGTTTTTCCCCTGCATACAAGAATGTAACAATGGATTTACCAAGGTGAATGGTTTTTTTAGAGTTGTTGATGTTGCCTTTTTCAAGCAAATCCATAACACCGTTTGATAGCATTTCTGAGTGAATACCCATATCGTTTTTATCACCCAAATAAGAAAGCACTGCATTTGGAATACCACCAATACCCAATTGTAAACAGTCACCGTCTTTGATAAGGCTTGCACAGTTTGCACCAATTTTATCTTCAATCTCTGTGTTTGCAGGTGAATTCAGTGCAAATAGAGGCTCATCACATTCCACTGCGAAATCAATATCATTGAGATGTACAAGAGTATCACCATATGTTTTTGGCATATATTTGTTGACTTGAGCAATGACAATTTTTGCATTGTCAACTGCTGCTTTTGAATAGTCAACAGCTACACCTAGTGTACAATAGCCGTGCTCATCTGGGGGGGAAACAGTAACCATTGCCACATCAACAGGCAAATAGCCATTTTTGAAAAGTCTTGGTGTTTCAAAGAAATATACTGGTGTGAAATCCGCTCTTCTTTCTGCTAGTGCTTGACGGCTGCCTGGGCCTGCAAACAAAGAATTGTGTCTAAAATGTCCTTCCATTCCAGGTTGTGCATACTTACATGGTCCTAGCGCCAGCATGTGACAGATTTCTACATCTTTATAAGATTTGTAATTGTCCATCATAGCATTAACCAACGCTTGTGGTTCGCCAATACTGTGTGCTAGTACCACACGGTCACCTGATTTTATGTGTTTGACCGCTTCTTGTGCTGAAACAAATTGTGCCATAAAACCTTTTCTCTCCATTTCAATATTATTCAATGTAATTTAAATTACATATTGTGAATATAATCACTCCTACGAATTATATAAAATTTTAATATTTTTGTAAAGTGATTTCAACAATTTTTTACTAATATATTATATTTAATGGAGCAGTATTCCTAAGAATGCATTGCCAATCGCTCACCCTTATGATAAACTTTAAATAGTATTAGAAATCTAACATTAGATTACAGAGTAGAAATTTATGCGTTAAGTGTTCTTTGAACGGGGAGTTGTCAAAGAGACGAAAGATAGTTATCTGCGGTATAAATTTCGCATCCCGCTGTTATCTCCAATTATAACAATTGATTTGCAAACAATATTGTTCGCACTTTTGTAAAGCAATGGAGTAGATAGCATTTGTTATCTACTCTTTTATTTTTAGAAAACGAGGGGATTTGCATGAATAGAATCAATTGTATTATAAAACACACTCTATTTCAGAGCACCCTAACAGAAATTGAGCTTTTAGAACAAGACCGAGTATTTTGTCTTCACGATCTAGAACATTATTTAAGCGTTGCTAGAATCATGTACATTCTGACCCTTGAACGCGGATTAAATCTACAGAAAGATATTATCTATGCTACAGCTCTGCTCCACGATATCGGAAGAGCTGCACAATATAAAAGCAGCACTCCTCACGCGCTAGAAAGTGCCACCCTTGCACAATCAATTTTAAAGGATTGCTCATATACATCAAACGAAATTGATGCAATCCTCCAAGCAATACTCTCACATAACAAAAAAGAACAACTCTCTGTGCTAGCTAGCGTACTGGAAGAAGCAGATACGCTCAGTCGCAATTGTTACCACTGTAAGGCATATAATGAATGCTATTGGGCTGAAGAACGAAAAAACAAAGGAGTAATCGTATGATTATCGGAAAAAAGACCTTTGATTTCAAGCGTCAAGTTTATATTATGGGTATCTTAAACGTCACACCCGACTCTTTTTCCGATGGTGGCTCCTATACTCAAATAGACAAAGCACTATACCATGTGGAAGACATGATTTCAAAAGGAGCTGACATCATTGACGTTGGCGGCGAGTCTACTCGTCCCAACCACACACAAATATCTGTTCAAGAGGAAATTGACCGCGTCACTCCTATCCTTGCATCCATTAAAGCAAGATTTGATATCCCTATTTCATTGGACACATATAAAAGTGAAGTCGCAAAAGCAAATTTAACGAACATTGACCTTATCAATGACATTTGGGGCCTCAAATATGACCCCAATATGGCAAATCTTATCGCAAACTCTCACCTTCCCTGTTGCCTCATGCACAACCGTCCCAAAGCAGATTACATTAATTTCGAACAGGATATCTTTACAGATTTACAAAATACTATCGACATTGCACTCAATGCTGAAATTTCAACAGACAAAATCATCCTAGATCCAGGAATCGGTTTTCAAAAAAGTGTAGAACAAAACTTACATATCATGAATCAACTCAATAAATATTGCTCATTTGGTTTCCCCATTCTGTTTGGCGCTTCACGCAAATCGACCATTGGTCACGTTTTAAATAAAACCGTTGATAACAGAATATATGGAACACTTGCCACAACTGCCGTTGCAGTTATGAACGGAGCAAGCATCATCCGAGTTCATGATATCTCTGAAAACTGGGATGTCATTCGAATGACAAAATCTATTATGGGAGAACAAATATGGGACACATCAAAATAAATAATATTGAAATTTATGCACATCATGGTGTATTACCTTCTGAAAAAGAGGAAGGGCAATTGTTTTTTATAGACTGTGAATTTAAGCAAGATTCGTTTCCCACTTCTGATGCTCTCGATGAAACAATTCATTATGGCGAAGTAACCGAAACAATTATCTCTTTCACTCAAAACAATCGTTTTGACTTGATTGAAACTCTTGCCGATAAACTCACCACGCATTTGTTGCTCACTTACTCATTGATGCATTCCATCGAACTCACTATACATAAACCGTTCGCTCCCATTGATGCCACGTTTTCAGATGTTTCAGTTACTCTGACTAAAACATGGACCACTTCCTATCTTGGCATTGGCTCGAATTTGGGTGATCGAAAAAACAATTTAAATATTGTAGGGAATGAAATTCACTCTTCAGATTTTATAAGAGAACTTGCAACTTCATCATATTTGGAAACGGAGCCTTATGGTGTACTTGACCAACCTAACTTTTTAAATGCAGTCATCAAAATTTCTACATTTTTGTCACCATATGAATTGCTCAATTTCTGCTATAACCTAGAAAAAAAAGCTGGTAGAGTTAAAACCAGACATTGGGGCGAAAGAACCCTAGATGTAGATATTTTATTATATGGAAACGATATTATTTCTACAGAAGCTTTAATTGTTCCTCATCCCGAAATGCATCGACGCCATTTTGTACTTACACCAATGTGCGAAATTGCACCCTATACTCTGCATCCTATCAAACAATCATCCATGATAGAACTTAAAGAATCTCTCAACGCTAGAAGCCGAATGTTGTGAAAGGATCTAACATGAATTACAAGAAAGCACTTCATAAACTGCAATCCACTTCAGTATTCGGTATGCAACTTGGTCTAGATCGGATTAAGGCTTTATTACAAGTAATGAACAATCCACAAGAGCACCTCAAATTCGTTCATATTGCTGGCACAAATGGAAAAGGTTCCACTTCAACTATGTTATCTACTATCTTACAAAAAAGTGGCTATCAAACTGGACTTTTCATAAGTCCATATGTACTTTGCTTTCGTGAACGAATGCAAGTCAATGGCCAGATGATTTCTGAACACGAATTTACACAATGTGCTCAATTTGTCTATCAATGTATTGACACACTCGCGGATACTCCTCTCACCCAATTCGAAATTGAAACAGCCATCGCCTTTGAATGGTTCCATCGCAAGCAGTGTAATATCATATGTTTAGAAGTAGGACTAGGTGGTCGTTTTGATGCAACCAACGTCATTGCATCCCCACTAATCCAAATCATTACAGCAATCAACCTTGACCACACATCTGTGTTAGGAAACACCTTAGAGCAAGTGGCATTTGAAAAAGCAGGTATTATCAAGGGTGGTACCACCATCTCATATCCACTGCAAGATGAAACCGCATTACGTGTTCTGGAAAAACAATGTCATCAATACGCTAGCGAATTAATAGTGCCCAGTCTTTCGGCTCTGAGCATTACCAATCACGACGTATTTCAATGTCAATTCACATACAAAGAACATAGCTATCAAAAATCGCTTCCTGGAGAATTCCAAGTATACAATTCCATTACTGCCATTGAGGCTGCAACCAAGCTTGCTACTCTAGGTTTTAATATTCCACAAACCGCCATTCAATATGGCATTGAACATGCTTTTATTCCAGCAAGATTAGAACGCATCCATACAGCCCCACTAATACTACTTGACGGAGCACACAACCCCCATTCTGCAAAAGCTTTGTATAATGCCATAACTCACATCCCATTAAAACGACTCACCATTGTCATGGGCGTTTTATCAGACAAAGAATACGAGAGCATCGTTTCCCTCTTAGCTCCCCTCTCTCAACATTTTGTAGCTGTATCGCTTGACAATCCACGCGCATTATCTAAAAATCAATTAGCAGAAACTGCCAAACAATATTGCGATAATATCTCTTGCTTCGAAGACATCGAAACTGCACTTTCAACCCTAACCCCAACACTTACTAGTGATGACTGCATGCTCGTTTGTGGCTCATTATATTTAGCTTCAAATGCGCGTCCCATTTTGCTCTCAATTTTCGAAAGAAATTAATAAACCTTCGTTCCAAGAAAGGAAAATAACCATGTCTGAACTTTTATCCCAATTAAACAATAATATTTTGACACTCACTTTAAATCGTCCAGAAAAACTCAACACACTGACATTAGACCTTGTGAAAGAACTCACAACTCAAATCAAAGAAGCTGAGTACAACCACGACGTCTTATGTATCATCATCAATGCGGCTGGTGAAAAGGCATTTTCTGCTGGTGGCAATATTAAAGAAGAAATCAAACTAGACGGCTACACTTCTTACGATTTTAGTCGAGTGGGACAAGAACTCATTCGCGCCATGCGAAACGCTAGAATGCCAATTATCACTGCAGCACATGGTTATGCACTCGGCGGTGGCATGGAAATCATTCTAGCTAGTGATTTTGCTTTTTTATCTGACACCGCGAAAATCGCAATTCCATCCATCAACCTAGGTTCAACCAATGGTTTTGGCGGAACCCAACTACTTCCTCGTATCGTTGGTGCTATGCGAGCAAAAGAGATTTTGATGACAGGTCGACATATTTCTGCCGCTGAAGCCATGGAACTAGGCATTGCACTCAAGGCCGTACCGAAAAATGAACTTATAAACGAAGCTACAATGCTCGCAAACGATCTCACAGCAAAAGCACCCTTTGCTCTTCGTTGCATCAAATCCGCAGTAAATAAAGCCCTTGAAACTGATATTGAAACTGGATTACTCATCGAATCTCAACTATTTTCAAGAGCGCAAGCCTCGGAAGATAAACAAAATGGAATGCAATCTTTTATTAACAAAACCGCTCCCAATCCATTTATCAATCGCTAAAAAAACGCTCTCCAACTATATGGAGAGCATTTTTTAATGAATATCTACTATACTTCTTCTTTATCACCATCAACTCTTGAAATAATCTCAATTTCTCCTGTACCACCATTCATCTTTATGACATCTCCCGTTCGGAATCTATTCACTGCATTTTCTAAACCAACGACAGCCGGTATCCCATATTCTCTTGCTACAATTGCACCATGCGTCATCATACCACCTACTTCAATGACAAACCCACATGCCTTTGCCATCATAGGTGTCCACCCTGGATCAGTAAAATGGGTGACTAATATCTCTCCTTCTCTAACTACATCATCACCCATGTTAGAAATCACACGCACTTTACCTGTCACAGTCCCACTTGACACACCATACCCTCGTATCCCATCCGCAAAACTCTGATTGGACGGCTTTAATATTAGTCCATTTTGACACATTGCTAAAGGCGGCTTTTTTTGAAATGCTTCATCATACATCTTTTTGCGCTCAATTAAAACACTGTTTTCAGCTTTGCATCCATATTGTTCTGCAAATGTCATAAATGGTGTATTAATTAGCTTTCGATACTCATTGAACACTCGAATTAAATAATATTTGGGATGTTCGCGCAACACAAAATAGCCTAACATATAGTCAATCCATTTACTAATTTTCTTGTACTGCTTCGCTGATAACTCATCATTCAACTTTTGAATAATCGCATCTGCTTCTTTCGCCTTATTCTGATGCTCTACTCTAAGCGATATGCCACTATGCTCTTTTGCTAAGGCAAATGTCCGCACTTTAAATGAATCAATATCTTCACAAGGTCTAGCTCTTCCTAAATCAATTTCTCCATCCACTCTCATTCCATATTTCTCAACATATTCACGAAATAGAGCTTCACCTTTTTCAGTACCAACATTGAGCAACACATCATCATATAATAGTCCCATTTCTGTCGTCACATTCCCTGTAGCTCCAGCAATCAACTTATGAAAATCCTCCATATTCAGTCCATATTTTTCAAATAGATTTTTAACATGCAAAAAGCTAAGCATGCCCAGCAAAAGATATGGCAAGCAGAATTTAAATATTGGAAATATTATATTGCTCTGATTTTTCATGAGTTCAATTTCTTCATACTCTTTGTATGTTTCTAAATGGTTATCTAAAAACTTCAACATCGGGACAGCCGAAGGTTCTTTTCTTGAAAGATTCCAGACCTTTTGTAACATCTTTCCTACCACTTTCAGCATAAAAGCAGGTGGAACGCTTCTCTTTGTCTCAATTTTTCTAAATTCCCTAGCTATTTCAGGCAATTCGAAGTTTATATAACCCAACACTTTTTCCACTTTTTTAAATATAACCGAAGGCGTTTTAACCATTTCTGTAATATCTGCAAACAAAAACTCCTCATTATACAAAAGCCTTCCTTTGAGAAAAGGATGGTTTTGATAAGAAAACATTTTGCAAATCATTTCAGCTCCAATTGGTGTAAATGGATAGGTCATATTCTGTATATGCCCAAAAGATATGTATAGTCTATTTCCGTCCCTCATTTGAATAGGTACTTTTGTAACCGTTGTGATTGGACGCGCCTGCAAAATATATACTTTTCCATCTTTAAGTGCAAATTCAATGTCTTGCGAAACATTAAATAATTTCTCAATCTCATCTGCATAAGCAACAACATCTTGAATTAAACGTTCACTTAATGTCTGTCCATGTACATTCACACTTTTTACATTGCCCAACTTTCTATTTATTGTATAAGTCGTTGGCGTTTCTTGTCCTGAAACTAACCCTTCTCCCAATCCTTCTACAATTTCAATTAGCATTTCATCTAAACGATTATTCAGTGGATTTTGTGTGAAAACTACACCAGCTATATCCGCATGCACCATTTCTTGTACTACTACAGCCATACCTTTAGATGGTGGTAGCCCCATGGAGTCTCTATACGAAACAGCACGCTCTGAAAATTGTGATTGGTAACACTTATCCACCATCTCTTCTAACTCAGACACTGAAACATTCAAATATGTATCTTGCATTCCTGCAAAGGAAAATTTTGTCCCATCTTCATCTATAGCACTTGAGCGAACCGCATAGCGTTTTTTATTGTCCATTTTTTTCACAAAACTTATTTGATCCTCTGTTTGAAAGTACTCGTCGTTTAAAATAATTCCATTTGGAACAGGCAAGCCGTGATATTTCAGTGTATTTAAACTACTTGCCTTTCCCCCTACTTCATTCTTATCCAGCATCTTTAGTTCACCAATACTATAAAGCATATATTTACCTCCAAACATTATCAGATTAACTTTTTGGCTAAACCTAACATGAAACCATACTTTTCAATTGTTCTTAACATTTTTCACAGTATCAATCAAAAGCAAGTGAAGTGCCATGTCTTAACATTAATACACATATGAGCAAAAGTGAATAATACTATTATTCTTATTATATGTCTTTGCCTTCTGCTTTTCATTCAATTATCCAATATCAAAAGTAATTTAACTACCCGCTCTTACTGCTGATATCCTAAATGATTTTGAACCACAATAATAAGATAAAAAAACAAGCCAAATCCTTTTCTTTTTATAATTAATATGCTCTTTGTGGAGTCTTCCCCACAAAGAGCATGTTTCATCTATTCATATCACAAAATTTCGAACACGCAACATAGCAGCATTAATCTTTACTTGAGTTGAGTATTTCATTTTGCTTTTTTTTCGTCAAGTTTTGAAAAATGAGTTGATAGGATATATCTACAAGTTCTCTAATAAACTCATCTTTTAAACTGCCATCTAAATATACGGTATTCCAATTATTCTTATTCATATGATATCCAGGCACAATATCATGATACGCAGAACGCAACGCTTCAATATCTTCTTTCGGGTACTTAAGATTAATACTTAAACGATTTGCTTCATGTATGTTGAGCAGTGCATACATTTTTCCTGCTATCTTATATACAGGAACAGGAATATTAAACGGTGTTTCTTCCGTCACACCTTTTTTACTTAGTAAATATTCTCGAATCTCATTTCTATCCATTGTTCATTCCTTTTCCTTAAACACATCATTATGCAAACTATGTTGCTCCTTATATAATTTTCAAATGGTATTATGTTTTTTTATAATACCATTTATAGAATACAAAGACAAGTACACCTCTATCGTTTAATAAATGTTCTTCCGAGTTCAATTCAAAAAATATACCTCTTACCAGAAAATGAATTACTATATTTCATTGAAACATTTCTGAAATATCTCCTTATGTTCACATTTCATACGCGCAGATAAAATCACTCATACTTATCACAATATCTTCATTTATATCCAATATAAATCGACAATTTTACAAATAAGTCAAGCCCATGCAAGTGTAACTTCGCGAGAAATATACACACATGCATGGACTTGAGTTTTTTAACATCACTAGTAAACCGATAAACATATCAAAAGTAAGCAAATGTTCTCAATTACTTCTCCGCTATGTAATCTTCCACTACATCATACAGATGCTCAAGAGAAACTTCACATCTGTTAATCAAACTAATAAAATACTCAACAATATCCTTCTTACAGCTTACATCTTTATATTCTACTATGTTATTGTGTTCATTCACTGATAACAATGCTTTGACACCATATACTGGTTCTCCTACTACACCGTCGGTTTTACATTTCGATGTAGTTAACTCATATTTTATTGGATTACTATTATTCATGACTGTTCTCCCAGCTAGTCTTCGACATTTCAAACTTGGTTAATGGTTATTTTGTATCACAAATTCATTTTTCCTACATTTTCATTGTACAACTTGATTGCATATTTCATCTTTTCAATTCGGCTCTATAATCCCGTATTTTGCTAGATAATAATAACACTGCGACCATAAATACACCGACTGTGATACTGCTATAAATCATAACTATATTTGAAAAAAAACTAATAAGTACTACTAATATATTTAATAACAAAATAGTTCTTGTTCTCTTTCTATACACTACAATTTCTGTTGAATCAAGAGGTTTATTTGAGTCTTCTAATGGTGCCCATGCAATTATTATACCTACAGCAAAAACAAGCATGCCTAAACTAAATAAATAATTCCACTCAATATATTTAATTAAGAATAACGATAATACTACCAAAGAAAATGAAAACAAATTGCATTTTATTTTCGTATTTGCATGATATCCTCCTGCGTGAATACGTAAGGGCAAAAAAGAAATCTGTAAATTTATGCTTTCAATGAATAAATCCATCCATAAAGCAATTACTACAGTAATCAGAAAATTTGATAATACATTTATAAATTGTCGAATTCCATATAAATAGAGTTCTCTCTCTTCACTATTTATACTACCAGTACGCTCCATCAAATTAACTAATTGTTCAGAATAGCATTTCATTGTTAAAATTTACGCAATTTTTTCATTTCAATCGGAAATTCAGGTTGATGAACCCAATAACAACAAGCTGTATTTGCTGCTATAGCTGCAAATACTAGAGCTAAACTAGCCAAATGTGAGCCGAATTTAATGAATTGTTTGTCAACAAATTTTTTCATAATTACATACTCCTTCAATATTTGTATGCTTCTATCATCAATACAAAGATTGTTTCTAGAATGCATAAGTTATGAAGAATATTAACAAATTTACCACCTGCTTTGACAAACATGTAAAAAATGCCTGTTTTTTGGTCAAAAACAGGCGCTTTTTTCATACATTATAACTGACAAGCTAAAGTGATCCTTGTCATAATTGATATTCATTTGTCCATCATTCTTTTCTAAAACGGTTTGAATACTCTTTAGCCCAATTCCATGATTGATGGGCTGTAACTTCGTGGTTTTCGGAAGTCCTGCGATTTTTTTAATTGTATTTTTATGTGAATTTTTCAGTTCAAAATACAACACACCCTGGTTATACAGTATTCTTATTCGCAACCACTTATCCTCAGATTCTGCGATTGCTTCTATGGCATTATCCAATGCATTACTCAATACAGTGTTCAAATCAAATGAACTAATCGCTAAAGAGGTAGGCAGCTTAATATCATGTACTACCTTTGCTCCCATATGAACAGCCATTGCAAGTTTGTAATTTAAAACACTATCCACTTCTAAGTTCCCTGTTCTGACGAATTCTCCATCCATTTTCGTAAATTGTAATTGATCTTGAATATATTGCACAACACTTTCATTATTAGTAGACATACTCTGTATCCAACGCATATGATTTTCATAGTCGTGCCTTAAAATATTCTCTCTTTTATTCGTTTCCTTTATAAGAGCAAATTGATTCTGAAAAGCACGATTTTGTACATTTAACATCGCCCTCTCAATCTCTTTTCCATATGAATCAATTAGTCTATCATACAAATAGAATATCAAAAGATTGATACACAAAACTGCAAATACACAACTTATTTTTCTCTGAATTAAAATATCCGATATAATTATATTATGTGTTAAGATAATGCTTGCAACTGGAATGAGAAAAAAAGCAAGCCAATGTAACAAAGGCATATGAAATCCTTTCTTTACGGCTAATAACTTTTGTATGATTAAAGCTACAAAGAAAAACACTAAATTTGATAAAACACTAATCAGCGCGAATGAATCATCACTAACGCTAGAAACTATAAGGATATAAACAAGGCTTTCCACTGCAAAATTCAAAACAAATACAAATACAGTGAGCAGGATTTTTTGATAAATTTTCCCTATATACAAGTATGTAATAGACAGAAGTCCAAAAACATTAACAAATAGATTTACAAATGTTGAATTAAATAATAAAAAAACGACACTATTTACAAGATAAAATACGCAATAACTGCCCATTTCCACTCCTGTATGGAGTTCTTTTTTTGCATAAAAACTATGAATCAACATAAATAGAACATAAACTCTAAATGCATTCGATGCCAAATATATCATTTCATTAATACCGATAATCAATTATTTTGCACCTCCCAACTTCAATAACTGTTCCCGCACTGATTTTCTATATTGTTTGCTAATTGAGAGAACCATTCCATTTGTTAGTTTGACGACATCATATCGCCACTCTGAAACAAAGTGACGATTCACCAAAAAAGACTTATGAATCCTCACAAAGTCATCACTTACAATACGACCCTCAATATCATCAAGCTTCTCATAGCATTCTCCAATATCGTCAGCCATATATATATTTACAATCCGTGCTTTACTTGAAAAATAGATAATTTTGTTATAAGACACTTGATATTTCATTTTTCTTGATTCCCAAACAAAATAAAATGTACCCTTATTAGAAAGTTCCATTGCTTTATCTACAATTTTACAAACTTTGTCTTCAGATACTGGTTTAATTAAAAAATCAATTGGTCTATTCTCGAACAACTGCATTGCATAATCTTCTCTGATAGATATATATGCAATTTGAGTAATATCATTTTTTAATTCTTCACGAATCTTCTTCCCTAAAACAACCCCATCCACTTCTTGCATTTGAATATCTAAAAATATTAAATCAAACTGTTCTCCTCTTTTTAATGTTTCAAGCAATTCCTTTCCACTTAAAAAAGATTCAATATAGACATTTTCCTTATATAGTTTTCTTTCCATGATAATCTGCTCAATTTTTTTTGAAACTAGCTTATCATCATCACATATTGCAATAGTAAACATAGCTGGTCTCCCTCCTCTTGAACATTATAATTTTATCATATGTTCTCAATTTCTTCTACTTAATGTAATCATTTAATTATCAAATATATTAAGAAAACAATTCATTTCAAGCAAGCTAAAAATTACTGGAATTCTTTTCATCTTGTAATTCTAAATTACAATAGTTACAATTTGGTTACAGTATTTGCTCATATTAAAATTGTATAAGGGAGTTTGGATTTCATGCGAAAACATCTATTTATGTTCATTTTATTATCTACACTATTTATCACACCAGCATCTGCAACAAAAATATCCATTAATGTGGATAGCAACCCCGTCGATATACCTGTAACGCTATATAATTCTACTTCATATGTTCCTATTAGAGCCTTTTTCGATGCACTATATCCATCTGCAAATATATCTTGGAAAAATAGAGAAGCTATTGTCATCATGGACAACTTAACGATTACAGCTCGTCCAAAAAATATTTATATGCTTGCCAATGACAGAATTCTATTCGTACGAGATGGCATTAAACTAATCAACGGCTCTACAATGATTCCAATTAGAGTTCTTGCAAAAGCCATCAACAGCCAAGTAACTTGGGAAGATTCTACTAAAACTGTATATCTCGATTCTAGTGCTAACCCCATTCTTTCTGGTGACCATTATTATAAATCTGACGAACTCTATTGGTTGTCACACATCATTCATGCAGAAAGTGCAGGGGAATCACTGATAGGAAAAATCGCCGTCGGAAATGTAATCCTCAACAGAGTGGAAAGCACACACTTTCCTAAGTATATTTATTCGGTTATACACGACAACAAATGGGGTACACAATTTGAACCAATCAGTAATGGCAGTATCAACAACACCCCCAATGAAGAAAGCATCCTTGCTGCTAAACTCTGCCTTGAAGGTGCGAAAGTAGTAGGAGATAGTTTATATTTTCTCAATCAAGAAAAATCAAATTGCTTTTGGATTGTAGAAAATCGCTCTTATGTAACAACTATTGGAAATCATCAATTCTATGAATAAAGTTGTGTTATATAGCACCTACATATCCATCCCAAAATCAACAAAGTACTTAATTATCTACTCTTACATGTTTACATCAACACTTTATGAAACTAAAAAAATATCTTCCCTTTAGAAAAGAGAAAGCTATATTCTAAAGGGAGATATTGCAAATTAAATCATAAAATCTACGCTAGATCAAAAAATTTAGATTCCATTATACTGAAAAACAGCTGTTGTTTCCGCTGTAACCACAACATCTCTTTCTAAGATTGTGGTTGCTACGGAAAGAGTCTCTCGTGTTATGATGGGCTGTTGCACTTGTTTTTTTTCGTTTATCCACAATGGCATTGGATCTAATAATCCTCCTAGTGTGCTTGCAATTAATTCTGCCTTCTCTCTTGCATGTAATGTAGCTTGTTTTAACGCCTCTTGATAATAGGACTCTTTTTCAGAAAGGATAAACTGAACATTTGTAATGGAATTCGCTCCGCTTTGCGTTGCTACATCAATTACTTCGCCGACTTTGGAAATATCACTGACTATTACTTCAAACATATGTCGCACTCTATAGGCTTTCAAAACCGCTATTCTATCAGGATAATCATAAATTGGTTGAATGTTATAACCACTTGATGAAATTGCATCTGTGGGAATTCCTATACTCTCAAGCGCAGCAATAATTTGGTTAGCAATAATAGCATTTTGCTTTTGTGCATTTTCCGCTTTCTCTCTTTCAACAATTACACCTAGCGAAATAATTGCCTTATCAGGCTTAACTACTACGCTCCCTATAGAATTTACTTTAATTCTATGATTTCTTTGCTCAGTAAAATTTTTCTTATTGGAATTTACATTATGGTAGTCATATGGTTGCTTATAATACTCCATTTAGTGCTCCCTTCAATTACGCGTTTTCAAAACTATGCGCAATTTTTTATGCGAAAATTCACTCTGTGTTTTACATATTCCATATTATTAAACAGGATAAAAAATGTTTCTTAGAAAAATAGCAACAAAAGATTATTATAAAAAAAGAGCACCCATTGAGGTACCCTTTTACGAGACACTAACCAGTTTAATTGGTGTATCTTATTTTATAACAACAGCACAAAATAGGGTTATGCTTAGAACAAATATCAACAACTATTCCCTTATTGTTAATATTATAAATTTTGTTGGTTTTGTAAAGCTAAGAAATTAGTTAAGTTAAAATAACCTCTGACTTGCCTCATAGACCTTTATCTTATTTCTCGTTGTATGTCAAGTATCTCAGCATCAGAACTGTCTTCAATAAAACGAATTACCTTTTCAACCGTACTATCTAGAAGAACTACTGTACCAACTACACAAGCAAGCCCAATAATAATAATTTGGTGGGTATCCTGTTCATCAACTTCTGCAATGGACACATTAAATTTGTTTCGAACTTTGGAGATAATGCTTTTCACCACCATTCTCTTTTCTTTTAACGAATGCACCCACGGGGTATGCAATTTGATGGTTATAACTCCAACAATCATTATTTAAATCCTCCTGTCACCATCATCTATACTTATCTAGTGTAAACTTAAATAGATATTTTCTTCTACTAATCTTGATTATATCACTCACTTCAAAAATCATATCTAAAATTGGAAGAACTGTACTTGCAAGATCTGCGATGATACATTTGCTCTCTTAATCCTTTTTCCGTATTGCTTCACCAATTATTTCCCCTTAACACATACTTCTCCCTTGAGTTATTTTATCATTTCTGTTCTATAGCTAAAACTATTGTATCAAAAAGATGTCAGAGTAATACTAACAAATAACACAACCCCCCATTCATCCAATGTGAATGGGGGGTTACACTACCATTTCTTGTTTTGTCACCTTGTTTTACCTCTGATTAATTAAGAAGAACGTTCTCAATCTTAGCTTATGTCAAAACCTTTTAAATCCACTTCTATCTCTCAACTTCTCAAAAAACTTAATTTGCACATTGGTTTAATTCACCGAAGCGTTGCCTCAGTTACTTTACTTATGTGCTACTCACAATAGTGAGCAGGTTTCGGAAATTGATTGTTTAAATCTCATCTAAGATTTCAACATAGCCGGATGCATTTATAGTTGCATCCTTATCTTTTAAAGTCCGGTAAGCTAGATTTTTTTACATTGCACTCACCTTTCTTCTAATTGAATAGTACAATATTAACAGTAAAAAGTCAATATAATTTTTGATATTTGTTTCATTTTTACAAACACCGTGTTGATGCGCTGATCAAGCAAAATTGTAGATCGCCAATCCATCCTTTAGATATTAAATAAAATAAGTACATGATATAGGCCCAAGTCACTTAAGCAAACAGCAGTAGACTTAATGCCATAACTCCCATACCCGCAATTAGACCTCCAATAGCAATGTGATGTTCTCCGTATCTTTCCGCTGTTGGCAACAACTCATCCAACGAGATATATACCATAATTCCAGCCACTGAAGCAAACAAAACTCCAAACATTGCATCATTAAATATGGTCTGCAACAAGAAGAATCCAATTAAGGCTCCAACAGGCTCAGCCAAACCAGATAAAAACGAAAGATAGAATGCCTTTTTTCTATCTCCAGTTGCATAATAAATGGGGACCGAAACAGCAATACCTTCAGGTATATTATGAATGGCTATCGCTACCGCAATACTAATCCCCATAGTTGGGTCGTGAAGTGCTCCTATAAAAGTCGCCAAACCTTCAGGAAAATTATGAATAGCTATAGCCAACGCAGAAAAGAGCCCCATTCGAAGTAAGGCTTTGTTATTAATTTGAGATGGCTTCATTTCATCAACATCATGTAACTCATGCGGGTTTTGCCCTTCTGGCACAAGTTTGTCAATGATTCCTATCAGAGCAATCCCAATAAAAAACGCAACAGTCGTAATCCAGTAACCTTTTAAGTCTCCATACACATTGGACAATAAATCCCGCGCTTTGACAAAAATCTCAACCATTGATACATAAATCATAACCCCGGCAGAAAACCCAAGCGCACCTGGTAAGAATTTATGATTTGTTTTTTTAGCAAAAAAAGCTAACGCACTCCCAATACCAGTTGACAGTCCAGCAAACAAAGTCAATGAAAATGCAAAAATAATAGTACTTGTTGAAAATTCCATATTATCTCCCTGTTTAAAAACATTGAATGACATTTAATTGATCAAATGGATTGCACCAAATTAATATCATTCTCTTATAAATCTAGCATTACAACTAATACATAATAAATAGACTTTGCGACAATTTGATCAGCCTAGAACACTACTATATTAATTCTGAGCAGTCAAAGCGACTACCACTCAAATGACACCATACAACTCAAAATTAGTCTAACGAATACGTTACGTCGAATCAAAAATCCTCTTTTTTACACTCCAATTTTCTACTATCAACCATAAAACAGATTATATACTAGGATTTGCAGATATGCCTGTCTAATATATAGAAAATGTACTATACTGTTATATTAGTGTTGTTCATGTAATTGGTCAACCCCCAAGTATATATTAAAAGAATTCACTTATTAGCACCCTCATCTAAATATGCTTTGATAAAAGAGTACATCTCAAGCGCTTTATATATTTTATCTAGCCTGTTTTCATAGTCTACAAAAAAATACCGAACTTTTCTGGAGTAACTGCTTATATCATCAACTTAATTTAATTCTCAACAGAAATATCTATCAATTAATACTGTGAAAAAGCTGTGAAAGGACTTCAAGTTACTTTAGAAAAGATTTTTAGTTCGCTTATACTGATACTCTTGAACAGAAATAAATAAAAGTTATTATACCTACGTCAGTTCCAAACCAACATCAGAAAAGAAAGATCAATTCTATAGAAAACCAGCATTATAAAGAAAGGAGGCATTATTTTGTTAACAGTAATTGCTATTAATTCAAGCCATAGAAAAAAACATACCCACGGCCTTATCATTCAAATTAAGAAAATATTAGAAAATAATAATATTCATGTAGAAATTATAAATCTTTTCGATTATAACATTCAAACCTGTTTAGGTTGTGAACATTGTTTAATTAAAGGTGGTTGTTTATTAAAAGATGATACACTTGAGCTAATGAACAAAATGAAATTCGCAGATGGAATAATCCTAACTTCACCTGTCTATTTAGAAAATGTTTCTGGAAAGTTGAAGACATTTCTTGATAAAACATGCTCTTGGTTTCATCGCCCTGAAATCTATGGCAAGCCAGTTCTAGTTGTAGCAACAACCAAGGGTTCCGGATTAAAATTCACACTTCAATACTTAAAGAGAGTTGTTATGATGTGGGGAGCTTTTTATGCAGGAATGATTGGTAGATCCATTAGAAATATTGATTGCGAGATAAAACAAAGTGAATGCGATAATTTTATTAAGCTTCTCAATATGGAGAAGAACAACTACAAACCCACTATTAATAATCTCATATATTTTCAAGTGCAAAAGGTGCTGGCATATAAATTAGCAGGCTTAGACAGGGACTATTGGAAAGAAAAAGGCTGGAACAAAGAAATATATTACTTTACATGTAAAATAGGTTTTTTTAAAAAATTGGTAGCAACAAGTTTTTATCAATTCTTAAACAAAGTTATAAATAGCTGATATAATGCAAGAATGACTCACATTTTCATTACTAAAATGATCTAAAAGTTAATTTTTCTCTCAATATAAAGTTTTGACTTTCATCCGCTACCTCATGACTGAATTCATTATCTTGATAATAGGGTTTCTACCTTGCTTTCTCATTTTTTCACTATCTGATCTTTATTCATACTCTTAATCTAACTGTCGACATTATCTCATCCATGATCTCATCCTTATTAACGCCATACATATTTAATACTTTTGGGGGTAAAATAGTTCTAACTACACTATTGAAAACGTTTACTAACAGGAGAATAAAATGGATTTCGTAAAAGGCGAACCTTTGTTCACAAAAATTAATGATGTACCTACTCAATATCCTTACCTAACTGAAAACCTTGAAAGCGATGTAATAATTATCGGTGGGGGGGTTACAGGTGCAATTCTAGGCTACTATTTCACACAAAACAATATCAATGCAATTGTACTAGAAAAATCAAGAATTGCACATTGCAGTACTTCTATCACTACCACTTTACTTCAATATGAACTCGACAGAAACGCTGCAAGTTTAAAAGACAAACTTAGCTCCACCGATATTATAAAAGCTTATAAACTTGGACTTGCAGCAATAGATAACATTCATCAATTCGTTGAAACAAATGGTAATGGGTGTGATTTCAAACATTGCAATAGTTTATTGTATGGAACAAAAAAGTCTGAAAAAACAGAGCTTTTTAATGAATATCAATTTCGAAGAGATGCAGGACTTGATGTGGAATTTGTTGATGACATCAGCTCACCCTATAACTTCCCTATCAGTGCAGGCTTAATAAGTAACAAGGGCGGTGCTGTTCTTGATCCTTATAAATTTTCTCACCAGTTACTTTCTGTTTCAGCAAAAAATGGACTTCGCATTTTTGAAAATTCCGAGGCCATTGAAATTATTTATGAGAAAAACGGTGTAACTGTTAAAACAACCTATGGACATGAATTAAAAGGAAAAATTGTAATTTGTGCAACTGGATATGATACTAAGCTATTTACAAAGCAAGTGTTTGGAACCAAAAGCACTTCATTTAATATTGTAACAAAGCCAATTCCCAATCTAAGTGACCTTCTCCAAAATACTGTATTCAGAGACAATTTGCCGGTTTACCATTATTTTAGAAGCACTCCAGATAATCGCCTGATAATGGGCGGTGAAGATGTCCGTTTTATTCCAGATATTGAAAACGAGCATTTACGCAATCGTGCCTACACTCTTTTAGAAGAACGATTAAAACACATGTTTCATGAATATAATATTGAAATCGAATATCGCTATTGTGGTGCTTTTGCTAGCACATCCGATGATTTGGGCTATGTTGGTCGTGACAAAAAACATGCTAATCTATGGTATTGTTTAGGTTATGGAGCCAATGGGATCTTGTTTTCAATTCTTGGTGCACAAATGCTTGTTAACCTCTATCAAGGAAAGGTTGATGAAAACATTTATCTCTTTGGCATAAATCGATAATTATAATTAAACTTGCATATAAAAAAGCGTCTTTTATAGACGCTTTTTTAAACTACATATATCACTGGTACATTATCCAGTTTTTTTGCAACTTCTGATCTCAGATATTCTTCTCCTTTAGTTCGAACGGTATCTCGGTAACAGTATCTTCCCCTACCTCTCCCAGTCATTAGGGATTTATTATACAAATCTACTGCATTTGGAAAAGCTTCACTATTAATGGCTCGGTGTACATAACTGTAGGTCATAAAAATGATTTCAATAAATAACTGTTTTTTTACTTTATCAGTAAGCTCGTCTGCTAGTTGTTCAATAAGAAATTTATATTCTTCTTCCCAGTTATCTAATAAAATAACAGGTGCAATTAAAATGCCAACTTTATAGCCAGCATCACACATTCGATTAATGGCTCTTATCCGCCCTTTTAATGAAGAAGTTCCCAATTCCACCTTCCTGATAATTTGCTGCGGATTTACGCTCATTCGCATAATAGTTTTGCCTCTGTGGTTTAAGGAAAGAAGAGAATCTATCATATCAAACTTAGTCGGAAAAGTAATAATCCCTTTATTTGCTTTAGAAAATTCCTCAATTGTCCAGTTTAGATTTCCTGTAAATGTGTTTTCCAACACTAAATCACTGTTACTTCCTATCTCAAATACCAGATCTTCTTTAGATTTTTCAGCCGTTTTAATCAGTTTGTTTAACATTGCTTCACGATTAACAAACAATCTAAGATACGAGCATTTGTTGTAATTGCATACCAAATAGCAATAAAGACACATAGCACTGCAACCTGATGATGTATATGGCACTAAAAAATCTGAAACTTTATGATTCGGGGTATATTTGTGGGTTTTCCTAATACCAACAATCAAATTTCTCTTCATCGCAGGAAATTCTTTATTTGAATTTTTCCTTAGTTGTTCAATATTATTATGATTCTGTATGGGAATCCATGGAATATCGTTGTATTTTTCCTTCAGTTCTTTCCCCAAATCATACGATAAAGCATCTGGCTCATAAAAAATGTTATCAACACGCAAAAGCTTATATCCTCCTAAATGCTACAATTTCACTCAAAGAAAAGCTTTTCGTTTCAAATATCGTTTTCTTCAAACTCAATCAATTTATTCATGTATCAAATATTTCATAATCGACTTGGACATATTATTTAGATTATGTACTGCATTACCTTTAATGAGCTTCTCTAAAATACATAAAGGATTTTCATTAACATTTCAATTGAAATTTATAATAGTATGTCCAAAAATAATCTCCACATACTTTCTCGTTAAAATGATGCTTTAAGGTAATATTGCTACCAAAAATAAATTAAACAAACTTGTGTGAATACTAGTCTAACCTTTAAAACACAATTCAATGAATTAAGAAAATCTTCAGTCTACTTACTCTTTTTATTTGAAACATTTTCAAGCCTTAAAATCATGTTGCTTTATTGAACGTTTGATTTTTTTATCTAGCTAATGTTAACCTTATTCACTTTCGAAATTTTGTTTGTCTGATTCTTTGTATTAAATCATTTGGAAAAGACACCATTATGAACTCCTGATCATATCAAGTTAGTTCGACTTCAATATGAGTACCTCCTTTACTTCCTTTCTATATAGTTAGTATCTCTCATTTTTCCTATCTATATATTTTTGATTGCCCTTAGTAAATACGAAAACCTCTGAAACTATTATTTAAATAGTCTCAGAGGATTATAAAAAAAGAGCACCTATTCAGGTACTCTTTTGAAGTCGTCACCAAGATTTAAACAGGAGACTAAAGATTTTCAATCTCAATTATTCCTATTTAGTTACCATTCTAACTAAATGAACTATCGAGCCATAATGGTGGGAACAACAGGGATCGAACCTGTGACCCCATGCTTGTAAGGCATGTGCTCTCCCAGCTGAGCTATGCTCCCATGTGTGACTCTCCCTAAGCAACGAACTTTATTATACAAGATCATTTCAAATATGTCAACATTCATTCTAGGTTATGAGCTTAACTTTTTTATACATCTGTATCCTTCCATATAATACAAAACTTAACACTGCAATTTATACAAAAGAACATCTGATAAACTTCTTTTCTCTTCATCCACTGTTCCCCTTCTGCCTTATTAATATCTAACTAAAAAACAAAATTCGATAAAATAGTAAGTGAATGTTGTTAATACTTACTTTTGAACTATGGTTATAAACTATAAGATTTCAACAGAATAATTTCGTATCACTCAGGTAACAATATAGTTGCGACAATGATAACGTAATTTCACTTTTTTAATAGGAGATTATTTATGGGAACAGATGGTAAAAAGAAGAGTGTTGCAACTCATAAAAATAAAGACGGAAAGTTTCATTCAAAAAAAATTAAACATGACCCAAGTGCGGAAAGCGCAAGAGCAGTTTTCGGTTTGAAAGATAAGGACGAATTTCAATGAATAATAACAAAAACAGAATGAAAGACAGGCCAAAAAGCAACCCAGAACAACGAAAAATGAAGCCAACTGAAAATGCGAATGCAGGAATTATAAATGGCAAAAAAATTGGCTTGCATGACGCAGGAACAGAGAAAAGTATGGAGGACAGTAGATGAATACCATGATCTGTAGCGTTTCAGGTATGCAAAACAAAGAGTGCAAAACAAAAATCAAAAACTCTCTTAATAAAATCAGCGGAGTAAATAATGTCGGCGTAAATCTGACATCAGGAACGGTTGAAATTCATTACAATGATCCTGCAACAGAAATTGACTTGAAGACTTGTATTGAAAACACTGGTTTTAATATTATTTATCAATAATATCTAAAAAACGAGTATTCAAAAGAATACTCGTTTTTCTTTGAATCATTACATGTAAGTTTTTAAAACCTTTGTTGATCAAACCACTGATTCAATTATGTTTTGGGTACATAAACTCTCTATTAACCTTTACGTTAGAATAAAGCTTTCTAAACTTTGCATGTATCATTGTAGTGTCATTTCAAATAGTGGTTGAAAATTATTTCCCAATATAATTAAAAAATACCGCAGGGTTTAACAAATTACTTGTCATTCCCTGCGGTTATTCTTTTGATATGTTATGTTCGATTACTCAAATTAAATCAGATTGATGCAAAAGCCTTTCCATTATAACAGCAACCTCAGCACGAGTGATATTACTTTTTGGCGCAAGTGTTGTTGTATTTCTTCCATTAATAATTCCCGACTTTAAGCATGTAGCAATAGACTCTTTGGCATAGTTTGCAACATTCTCAGCGTCTTCATATTCTACTAGCAACTTAGAACTGTCTTCTTCTGAAAGACCATTTTCAAGACCTGTTATCTTCATGGCTCTATGAATAATCGCCATGACCTCTTCACGGGTTATTTCTTCTTGTGGTCTGAAATTTCCATCATCGTAGCCGTTTATTAATCCGTAAGATGCAGCAGTTTGTACGTAGCCACTAAACCAGTCGGATTCGTATACATCTGAAAAATCAACTTCGCCAACGCCCTCTTCAAGCCCCAACGCAGTTACCACAATTTTAGCAACTTCTGCCCGTGTTATATTTCTGTCAGGAGCATAATTATTTTCACCAATTCCATTTACCACCATTCTCGATGCCATGTTGTTAATCGAGTCCTTAGCCCAATGTTTGTTTACATCTGAGAACTCAATTGGGTGATATATGACTGTGTATGTACTATTCGTTAGACTATTGATCTCAACAAAGTACATCCCGTCAATAATAACTACCTTAGTTGGTACATGATGAGTACTTCCATCTTGATGAACCACAATACCTGTAGTAATTTTTTCAGGGTTAACACTCTCAGGAATCGCAACTTTTCTACTTACATATGAATAAAATTTACCAACATTTATTGTCTGTCCATTATATGTACACGTAATTGTAAAGTCAACTGCAGGAACCATAATAGAAAACTCGCCTTCGTTTGCTGCCTCTTCAACAACTTTGACTGTTTGGTTTGATGTCTTTGCAATTACAATCTTAACATCGATTTCTTCCAAAGCAATATCTTCGCCAAACAGTTCTGCTAAGTGGTCTATATCTATCTCACTAGCAGGAATGGAATATAAAGCCGTGTTTGTTTGGATTTCAATTGTTGCTTTTTGATGTTCCATATCTTTGACCATCTGACCATCTAGTGAACCTTTGGAAACATCCGCATTGCGCATGACTGGGATGACTATTTGTGCTCTTTCGCCCTCTGTTTCAAGAACTTGAGAGAGTTTATTACGATCGACTGTCACAACAGCAACCTTTTGTCCGTTTTGCTTGGATTCCTTCAAATCACCCGCTGATTGCTTTTCACCGTTTACTAAGATGTCAGCTTTTTGTTTGCGTTTACTGCTACGACTTGAGTGTGTTGATGGTGGTGTTGGGTCTTCGCCTGGATTTGGTCCTGGGTCTTCGCCTGAGGAATTGTAATCAAAAAATAGTTCTTGCGCTATTTCACCATCTTTCTCAATTGCATAAAACACTGATTCTTCTCCAACCGAATAATTTGGCTCAGTTGGCAAGGTATACTCACCAAGAACCTTTGGAGCAATATAACTTACAAGTTCATCTTCTTGGGGATCATCAGTTGGCAAACTGACCTCTTCACCAAATCTAGAACCACATGCGAATGCAACTGATGTAAATGCACAGGTATTATCATTTTCAAGCAATTTATCAATCCTAAATGCATTGGGCTTTTTAGCATTATAATCAACAACTTTGGCGATAAAGCCAAACACAAGATCGTTTTCATTTCCTCCTATGGAACAGCCTATATCTCCCCCGTCTATTATGAGTGAACCTTCAGGCACTAATAGTCCTACTATTGTTGAATTCGTGTTTTCTTCATCTTCAGTATCATCATAATATGGATCGGCATCGGGATTCGGTTTTCCACAGTGTATCTGAACCATGCCTTCCTTAATGTGTATTGTTTCAGAACTCACTATGCCATAACATTTTCCTAAACGTAAATCTCCAGCATGAACGTGTAATTCGCCACCATTTACTAATAACTCATTAACATACAAACCTGTAGTTGCAATATCTGCATAATATGAAAAAGCTATAACCCTAGAACTGTTAATTTCTAATTTATTGGCACGTATCCCATAACCCTCATGCGTATAATGAGCACTGGCTTCTAGCTCTGCATTAGTCACAATGATATCTTCTTGGCATCGAATACCACATGCTTCTTTGTTTTGTTCAGAGGCGTATGCAGCAACTTCACATCCCTCAATTTTTAGAGAATTTGCATAGATACCATAAAGGGACATATCTTTATTCTCTGGTCTATAATTCGTTATATACATTTTAAGAGAGCCATCGCCCACAAATTTGATATCAGCTTCTTTTGCAAGTATTCCCGCAGATTCCGAAAACTCTAGATCATATATCGCTTGTCTAAATTCGTTCTGACCTTTTAACTCAATTTCAATAGAAGCATTTGAATTAACTTGAAATGGTATCTCTTCGGATGCGAGGTCAATATCCTCAAAAATTAGTTTAAGAGGACAGTTGTCATCTGCCTGCGCATCAACAATAATTCTATTAGAAACTCTTTCATCCGCATTCCCACCACTTATGGTAATGCTATCTTCTTTGGGAGAAAGATAATATTGTTCAGCGTCTTGATTCTTTTGTTTAATAAGCCAATGATCGCCCTCAACTTCATTATTATTTAGATAATAGTTGTCAATATAAACCGAGCCATTTTCTAAATCAAATGCGCTTTTCTCCTCAATGATTTTTTTGAACACGCCAGTTTCCTTATTCGCGTTTTCATCATATGTTAACGTACCTTTGTATGTATCTTCTCCTATGGTGATTTCCGTAATACAATCTTGTTCAGGAAGCCATAAATAAATTTTTTCAACTCGCTCATCACCTAATCCTTGCGTTATAGTCTTAATATTATCTGTATCATATGTAAACATATTTGAATTAATATTTATATCATCAACCAATGTATTTTCAGTCAATTTATCAATGGTAATCTCTACAAGATGAAGGTCTTTTCCATCAGCATTTTTTGGAACAAGACCGTTCGTATTTGTATTTCCAAATCCATCACAAATTTTTATATTACCACCATTGATGATGAATTTTTCATTAGCTATGCCAATAACCTTTTCATCATTCGATTTAAACACATAATTTCCTGAACTAATCACCAGCTTTCCTGCACCGTCAATCGCTTTAGTGTCCAGATATGTATCTACATACAACAATCCATTTCCACTTAAGTGTACTTCTGCATCACTTTCAACATTTATTGGAGTAAGATAATCAGTAGTATTATAAATCGTTGAACTAAGGTAAACACGGTTCACGAACTCAATTTTTGCTATTCCACTCATAATATTCAATGGATAGGCGTCAATTTTTTCTGGGCCTAATCCGAAAGGTATTCCGTTTTTGTTTCCTATTTTTAAACAAACTTCATTATCTGCACCTATATCAGCTATCACAGAGCTTATATAAGTACCACCACATCTTGATGTAATTTCAATTATTGAATCTTTATTATCCTGCGTTTTTTTGTTATAACGATAATAGGTTAACTCCTCCCCATAACGTTGCGATACTTCCCAGTATTTATCATCAACTTCATAATCTTTAATTATTATACAACCTTGACCTATATCAAACCCATCAGTTTTGATTTCTGGTAAAGATGTAGCATAAACTCTTGAAGATATAGCTAATATACACAATACAAGTGTAATCAGCGTACAATTAACAAATTTTTTCATAACTGTCCCACTTTCTTTCTCTTTCTCTAAAACTTTACATAACTTACTTTATTTCTTCAATAAGTTAAAAATATCATCTTTACTATAAAAGTCAACCTGTGTGTCACAAGTGGTAATATTTTTACACAAGTGGTCGATTTTTCATGTTTTTTGTATATTCCATTGTTTTTATGTTATAATTAACAAAATGCTGTGAGGTGAATTCTTTGCGAGTTGCAATAGTCGATGATTACAAACCAGACAGAGAAAAACTACACCAATATGTAATCTCCTATTTTGAGGATTTAAAATTCAATTGTTTATCTACTATCGCGCTTTATTCAAACTGTGAATCTTTTTTTCTTGACGAGAACACAAATAGTTTCGACATAGTCTTTTTTGATATATATATGGACGGTATATCGGGTATGGATGCCGCAAGAATACTTCGCCAAAACAACCAACAAGCCAAAATCATTTTTATAACCTCGAGTCTAGATTTTGCTATTGAGAGCTACGATGTAGAAGCTTCACATTATGTTATCAAACCTTTTAAATATAATAGACTTCGCATGGTAATGGACCGAGTTCTTTCAAAAATTGAAATTGACCAACGTAAACTCTCTTTACCAAACAGTAAAACATTACCTCTTCGCGAACTACAATATATTGACTGCTTTAATCACCTTGTGTGCCTACATTTAACAAATGGAAAACAAATAAACTACAGGATGAATTATGTTGACATTTCTCATCAACTTTTACAATTCGATGACTTTGCAGAATGCTATAAAGGCACTTGTGTAAACTTGAGTGAAGTTAACTTTATAAAAGACAGTAAAATTATGATGAAAAGCGGATTAGAAATTGCTATTAGCAGAAGAAAGCTTAAAGAGACTCGTAAGAAATATGACGATTTACTCTTTTCGTTAGCAAGGAAGCACTAAATATGGAAATATTTTGGGTTTTATTATATTTGTTTATGGGACTAGTACCATTTTCTTTTTTACGCTATTATCTATTTTATAACAAGCTTCGTGTAAAAAAGCCTATATTTTTCATAGTTTTCTTCTTGCTTTTTGGTATAGAAGCAGTTGGGTATATTTATTTTAGCAGCGAAACCATTCGTCACATTTTTATATTTGTTTTTTGTCTGTATTCATGCCTTATCATTAAGGAAAGATTTTCAAAACACATTTTAGTATTTGTTCTTGTAATCCCTTCCCTTTCGACGATTACAGGTATCAGCCATATCATGAGATCTTATTTTCCTTCTCATAATCGATTTATTGTAATGACACTGACTTTAATGGCACTGTATTCTGTTGTTCTTCCTACTGGCATATGGTTTTTAAAAAAGTATATACGTCCTCTATTAAACTGTGAAAATCGCTCAGCAGACTTAATTTGTATGCAAGCAACCGCAATTTTTATCTTAACATTTATTGCAACCAACAAATTCTCAATAACAGAAAATGCGCAAATTTCAATGCTCTTCTCAAGATTCTTAGGAGCATTTTGTATCATTTTTTGCTGTGTAATACTGACGAGAATTAATAACTTTTATTTGGATATACAAAGAGAGCATGAAAAATCATCCGCTCGTGACAAACTTCTTGCTCTAGCAGATGAACAATACAAGCAGATCTGCAGAAGCATAGAAGCAACCAGACAAACCCGCCACGATTGGAGACACCATATAACAGTGTTAACATCATATTTAAATGCAGCTGATTATGCTGGTGTTCAAGAATATCTCGCAGCATTCATTGAGTCGCAACCACAGGAATTAACACTCTGTTTATCAAAAAATGTAGGGGTAAACTCTGTACTTTCTTATATTGCTCAACAGTGTGCAGAAAACAACATAGACTTTATTTGCAATGTATATTTAGAGGATGATACAATGGGAATTCCCGAACCTGAATTGTGTGTCATTCTTGGAAATTTACTCGAAAATGCTGTTTGGGCATGCCAAAATGAAACTTCGGGTCCTAAAATGATTCGTCTATGCCTAAAAAAAGAAGGGTTGCAAACAATACTTATCACTGTTGATAACACATTTACAGGGCGACTATATACACATGATGATAAACTTCTTTCTCAAAAGCATGATGGATTTGGTATTGGTACAGCTTCTACTAGAGCAATTGCTGAGCAATACGGTGGTTACGCAAAGTTCGAAACTATCGACGGTGAATTTCGCGGATCTGTCCTTCTTTATGAGAATATAAATTGTAGTTCCTCACTCAAAAAAACTAACCAATATAATAATTAAAAGACACATCTTCAATAAAAAAGATTCTGTAACTAGTACACTCAAAAAGTGCCTATTTACAGAATCTTTTTTATAATCTGTTTACAAAAAGTTGCATAAGTAAATTACAGTTGTATAATTTAAAAGTTAGAGAAATACAAACTAAACCAATCGAAAATTATAATATAAATTTATTACTTGAATGAGCAAATTCAAACTCCTATTTACTCATATATGAAATAGAAAATACAATCTGCATCAAATAGGTAGCATAAAAAGCACAAGTTAAAAGATTTTTTTGCACATGCCTTTGCTCCGATGACGCTTTAATTCAAAAGTATATCGTATTGAAATAATATCGTTCTCATTTGTGAAACAAAAACACATATTAAGTGCTTATTTGAACATTTTAAATATTTCCATACAAAAGGAAAAGAGTACCTTTTCAGGTACTCTTTTCGGACTAACCAAATCTTTTAGATACTTTTTAGTAGTATCCATTTTTAAGGTAGTGGTAAAGCATTTCTCTCATTTTCTGTTAATTGTACTAACTGGATAGTACCAGTGCCAACAATACTTTGAACATAACAAGTGTATGGTTTCATAAGCCCTGTATTTGTATCTTTTACTATGAGAACTACTACCGGTCTATTTGCACCTATAAAACTGCCCCCTGAACCATCTAATCCTTCAAAAAAGAATGCCATTGCACTATCTTTGTTAATGATTGTGCTGTTGGCTAAAGCAGGATCTGGTGTTGGCATATAAACATATCCTTGTAAATTACCTTGACCAGTGCTTAAAGTCGCTATATCTTTCCAAGCACTGTTATCAAATTCTGCATCAAATGGTAGTTTATCAGACATCACTAAAGAAACATTATCTATAATACTTGTTGCAGATTCCAAATATCCATTTTGAACTAATTTACCACCATTATCATTAAAACTAGGAATATTAACTTCACCACTTACTGTGTTTGTACCATCTGAAATAGTTACCACTACTTTATCGTGGATATCCATATCAAAGTTTTCTAAAACTTCGCCTGTTGCAAAATCACCTGATTTTGCAAGACAAGGATAATGATCAATAGGGCTTCCATCAAATGTTATTACTCCTGAAGTTGTATTAAGTATTCCATTAGAAACTAAATTACTTAGGATGATAGAAATATTATTATTACTATCTTCATTATCTACAAACTCTATTGTACTTCTTCCACGGTCTATTATACTCTCATATGTGTCATAATCATTAGCAGCACCATCAATATCAACAACTATACTACCATACATAAGTGTAGGTGAGATACTAGAAGGTAAAGAAGCTGGGGTTGGATAATTGTTAGCATCTATTGTTCCATCATCTTTTTGTGGATTATGATCAAATGCTTTCAGCGTTGGTCTTTTGTTACCTCCTACGTTCCATATAGAAGTATCCCAATTTAAGTCAATACCACCGTTATTATCATAACTATCCGCTGATAAAAACTCATCTATTGTCATATCTTTACCGTGTAATGATGTAGCATCAACTGATGAAACTGTATTATTATTAAGCAACATTCCAGCGTATGCATAACTGTTTACAAGCTCAGAAGGAAAATTCTCATTTTTATCAGCTACTAATCTTTTTGCATTGTATTTTCCAGTTACACTAGTCACAAATGATATAGAATTATTTATTTTCCCAGTATAATTGCCACCAACTAAACCACTTTGATAGTTAGATTCATCTCCTGCATTAACCGTACCTAGTGCATAGCAATTATTAACTATTGTATAACTTTCTATTTCTCCAACGATACTACCGCTATAATAACCAAATCTATCAGTGTTAGTGATATCTACTATTGCATAGCAATTTTCTATCTTTGCATAAGGTGGTGGGTTACCAATGCCACCATTTGATTTACCAACAATGCCACCTATCCCATTACCACCTGTGCCTTTTATTGTTCCAGTCACATAGCAACTTTTTATCACAGAATCTTTTAATGTACCTGCCACACCACCTACATAATTATTATTACTAGTTATATCAACATTTGTAAGTGCTAAATTCTCAACGGTGGAGTTTTCCATTAAAACAAATAATCCAGTGGTAACTTCAATACTACTGTCTGTATTATTTGTATTGATAAAGAGATTATTTATCACGTAGCCATTACCATTAAATGTACCTGTAAAAGGTTCATTTGATACAAATTTAATATAATTTCCTATCGGACTAAAACCACTGCCTGTTGTATAAGCAGTTCTATTGTTTTTATCACGATATGAATTGTCATTATCAAAATCTATATTAGTCATTAAAACATAATTTTCATCAAGATAATTCCCATCATCTCCATACACAAAATTACTAGTAGCATCATATGTATCTATTAGCTGTAAATCTTCAACAGTCCATATACCTATATGTGTACCATTAGTATTATCTATATCCCATACTCCTGCAGAATTTTTTACTTTTGTCCCTTGCACTGGAGGATTAACCGTAATATGAAAAGTGTCCGTTGCAGTGGCACCTTGACTATCTGTTACAGTAACTGTATATGCAGTCTCGCTACTTATTTCAATAGGTGTACCCGATATAACGCCTGTATCTTCATTAAGACTAAGTCCATTTGGTAATGTAGGCGCAATGCTATAAATTAATGCATCATTATATCCGGCAAGAATATCAGGGTCATCAAAGTAAGAATGATAATTATGATTAGTTATTACCTCTCCATAATTATATACACTATCCGGTATAGCAGTATTACTATCTAAAAGCATAGGTGCACTATTTGCAATAGTAACAGCAATGGTTATTTCCACTTCATCACTATCAGTTAAACCATCATTGGCCCTTATTTTGATTGTTACAGTACTCGCATCTACAATAGAAGGTGTATATGTGATATTTGTACCATTCAAGACTACTTCACTGATATCTGCACCAGTTACTTCTGTTACGTCATATGTTAGATTATCGCCATTCAAATCCGTAAACCAAGTATCATCTATTGTTGCAGTATATGGCGTAGCAGAAGTATTACCATCAAGCGACTCAATTATTGCCACACCATTCTTTGTATTAGAAACAACCGTTGGTGCATTGTTAGGTATTGGATTAACCGATATTGCAATTGCAACATTACTATCAGTATAAACTGTTCCATCATACGCTCTTAAATGCACAAATACTTCTTTACCGTTATTTTCATCATTTTCATCTAGTGCATCTGCCTCTGTTGGAGTGTAAGTAAGAGTATTCCCTGAAATAACAATTGAGTTACTTTCATCTACCGTCGTACTTGCCACATAGTAAGTAAGAGTATTATTATCAATATCATCAAACCAAGCATTTACATCTATTGTATAATCAACTGCTGGCGCTCCATCTCTACCTGCTGGAGTTGCAACACCTGTTTGATTTTCTTGCCCCGCTACAACTGTTGGTGCATGATTGCTTCCGCCACCACTAGACGAGCCTCCTGACGAAGTTTTGCCTGTAGTTACGGATTCACCAGAATCTACCTCTTTACCATCTGCTGTTACATTTTTTGCTGTTTCACTTGCAGTTACTTTTGTTCTTTCAGTTGTTATTGCTACATTGTCAGCCTCTACATTTACTTTGTCCAGATCTCCTTCCCCAACAATGCTTGTATTCTCAGCACCTGACTTAACATGAACAATAGTAACTTCACCATCAACATCTAGTTTTGTTCCTTCAGCAGTGATATCTATCGCACTGACTTTAGAACCATCTTTTATAGTAATATTAGTGCCTTTTGTTTCAACTGTCATTTTGCCTATATTACCATCTATCTCTATATTAGCTCCTTCAACAGCTTCAGGCGGTATTACTATACGTTCAAAACCTACTCCTGTTGTATAACTAGACGTCAAGATCGCGCCAGTTCTTAGCTTAGTTATTTTTATAACAGTACTTCCACTAGATACAATTCTTATTTTACCATCAGATTTAGAAACATCTAGCGTTCCATTAACATTGGTATTCTTAAAATATACAGAGTTTTCTCCGCCACCTCTTACATATACATCGCCCGTAATAGTAACGTTATCAAGAATTACTTCACCATCTGCAACACCTTCAGCAATTATTAAATCACCATTAATGGTGCATCCATCAAGTGTTACATCTTTTGAGTTAATAATTACAGTACCTTCAAAATCTTCAGTAATTGTACCTTTTTCATTTATCCATTCAGCTATAATGTTATCAACCATAGTTATAACACTTGCTCTTTTAATAGGTGCTTTCGGCGCGAAACAATTATCACCAACACCTGAAATATATCCAAGTTCTGAAAATGCTTTTACGTATCCTTTTGACCAACTGGCAATCTTTGCATTGTCAGCAAAAATTGTTTCACCCTCTACTGGTTCAATGTTTAAAGCTTTACACATTACAATTACTGCTTCTTCTCTTGTAATAGTATCAAGTGGTCTAACTTTCCCATTAGCCCCCTCAAAAACACCAACTTGAGAGTTTTTGAGTATTGCCATTGTGTACCAATCGTCACTTAGATCAGTATAAACATTTTTCCCTATTTCTTGATAGTCCATTATCCTATCAATAATGGTAGCCATTTCTGCTCTCGTAATATTTGCATTTGGATTAAACTTACCACCATCACCTTTAAGTAAACCTTTATTTGACCATTTTTCTATCTTTTGTTCAGCCCAGTGTCCAACTGTGTCACTATAAGTTGACGCAAATACTACTTGAGTAAATATAAGAGTCAAGACAAGAATTAATGCAATTAAAGATTTATATCTTTTAATTATCACTCTAAATCCTCCTTTATAAAATTATCTCTACATTATATAATTAGAAACAAAGTTAGTAAATAGCTAAAAATGAATATTTTGGATTTATTCACTCTAAATTACAACTAAAGTATTTAAGAGCTAATTTTTGCACATTTTAACTTTCTAAAGTTTATAAGTATGCTTTTTAAGATGTTGTCTTATTCTTCACCATTATCTCTTCTCCTTATGCACAACACTTCACCACCGTTTTATGATAACACTTCATACTAAACTAATTTCTTCATAGGAAAGAATATGATAGAAAATAATTTTTAAAATTTAGCTAACATTAAGAGTAAATTGGCTTGAAATTAATTTAATATTTGCTATTATAGATTTAATACAAAAAACCCTGAAACCATTGATATACAATGGTTTCAGGGTTTTAACTTTGGAGGCGCCACCCAGATTTGAACTGGGGAATAAAGGTTTTGCAGACCTCTGCCTTACCACTTGGCTATGGCGCCGAATATTATACCCCATGAGATTATATTATCTCACAGGGTGAATATGGAGCGAGTGACGAGGCTCGAACTCGCTACCTCCACCTTGGCAAGGTGGCGCTCTACCAGATGAGCTACACTCGCATATATCTCTGCAAAACAGAGATGGTGCCTCCGGTCGGAATCGAACCAACGACACGTGGATTTTCAGTCCACTGCTCTACCGACTGAGCTACAGAGGCAAATTGGACACAAACAAAGTGTCCTGTTGGCGACTCGGAAGGGACTTGAACCCTCGACCTCCGGCGTGACAGGCCGGCGTTCTAACCAACTGAACTACCGAGCCAAATGGTGGGAACAACAGGGATCGAACCTGTGACCCCATGCTTGTAAGGCATGTGCTCTCCCAGCTGAGCTATGCTCCCGTGTTGTCGCTCTGCCCAAGCGACGAAATTTATTATACAAGACAATTCAGCGTTTGTCAACACTATTTCAAAACTTTTTCATTTTATTTTTCAAGCCACTAATATATCACAAAGCATGCATGATTTCTTCAAGCTCATTCTTGTCAAAAAGCTGAACGCTATCACAAAATTGACAAGTCAATTCTGCTTTTCCTTCCTCTTCAATCATCTTTTGCAGTTCAACTTTTCCTAAACTCACAAGCGCTGTTCTCATACGATCACGAGTACAATAACAACGATAATCAACAGGTTGTGTTTCTAACAAATCCAACTCAAAATCTTTTAATACAGTTCTTAATACTTCCTCGGGAGTCATACCTTTTTGTAACGCTGGTGTCACGGCACCTAATTCTGCAATACCAGCTTCTATTGAATCAATTACCTTTTCATCTGCCCCAGGCAGTAGTTGAATCAAATATCCACCCGCTACTAAAACAGAATGGTCTGAATCAATTAGCACCCCAAGTGCACATGCTGTAGGAATTTGCTCACTTTCAACAAAATACGCAGTAATATCTTCGGCTATTTCCCCTGTAATGAGTGGTATTGTACCTACGTATGGCTCTTTAAGACCAAAGTCTTTGATTACTGTCAGGGTTCCTTCTCCAATACCTGCTCCTACATCTAATTTAGCAGGTGCTTTATTAGGCACTTCCACTTGACCTTCATGTACATATCCTCGCACATTACCCTCACTGTCAGAAACGGCCAATACGCCTTTCAATGGTCCATTTCCCATTACCCTCACGGTAACAGAACTATCTCCCACTTTCATCATATTCCCAATCAGAGATGTTGCCATTAATACTCTTCCTAATGCAGCCGTCCCTAATGGCCAAGTTTTATGAATGTCTTGGGCACGAGACACCATATTTGTTGCTGTAATCGCCATTGCTGACACAGGAGCGTTTTTAGCAATCATTCGAATAATATAATCCATTTTTACTCACCTTTCTTTCGTGCAGTAAAAAAGACCCGTTCCTCACCTTGTTTGGGCGGACGCATCTCTAAGTTCCCATATAATGTAATATCACAAAACCCTGCTTTTTCTAAATATTGTCCAATTTTCTCTGTTGTATATGCATATTCTTGATGCACTTCTTGTTCTCTAATCCAGTGAGAGCCTTCTTGCAAAAATACATCCATAACATAAGTACAGATATTTTGTGCACTATCATATTCTGTTCTCCATACACAGTATGCCTCATCTGTTTCATCTATAAACATGCCCGCATCCATCTTCTGAAAATGTGACTGAGTCAAAACATCAAAGATAAATATTCCATCATATTCTAAATAATAGTATACTTTTTCAAATGCACGAATCAACGTAGTTTCATCTATGACATGATTGATACTGTCTAACATACAAACGCAAGCATCAACTCCACCATAGAGTTCAAGTTCATCCATTGACTGACAAAGAAACATCGGAGGCACTTCAATATAAGAATTTGATTTTGACATCGCTTGTGACAGCATCTCTGGCGAAATGTCTACACCAATCACCTCATATTTCCTCTCTGCCAAAATCCATGAAAGACTCCCTGTGCCACATGCCAAATCCAGTATTGAACGCACTTTTTTACCCGATTTTGCTATATGTGCCTCTATATAATCTACCCACTGAGGATAGTTCACATCGGTTGTCATTGCATCATAGCATTGTGCCAAAGGTCCATATTGATTCATAATCTCACAATTCCTTTTGTACCTTATTCCATTCATCTTCTAATCGAGGCAACAAAGTCTGGTATCCTTCTTGACCATATCTCAAACAACGATTCACACGACTAATGGTTGCACTACTTGCGCCAGTACGCTCTAAAATATCATTATATATCATACCTTGATATAGATACATTGCAACTTCTATGCGTTGCTCCATTGCAGCGAGTTCTGCAACCGTACACAAATCCTGCAAAAAATCTTTACATTCTTCAACCGTTTCTAATTTTAAGATACTTTTATATAATAAATCATGCTGATCTTTACTGGTTTTTTTCACTGTGCAACCCTCCTTGAAAAATATTTTATATTTTATCACAGTAAATTGTGACTGTAAAGCAGAACTTTCTTACCTTTTCACAAAATATCCCGTAATTCACGCATTTTCTTTCACTTTCCCTTGCATGTAGCAATGTATCCATGTATAATGAATTGTCCTATTTTATTTGAGGGGGAATCCATTTTGGTCAAAGCAATTGTTGGCGCCAACTGGGGTGACGAGGGAAAAGGAAAAATCACTGATTTATTCTCTGAAGCATCCGACATGATAATCCGTTTTCAAGGCGGAGCAAACGCAGGGCACACAATCATCTGTGATTACGGCAAGTTCGCATTGCATCAGTTACCTTCTGGTGTATTTTATCCCCACACGACAAATGTCATTGGTAATGGAGTAGCATTAAATATTCCATCTTTCCTAAACGAATTGCAAACATTAAAAGATGGTGGCGTTCCTGAACCTAATATTGTGATTTCTGAAAGAGCACAACTGTTGATGCCTTATCATATATTACAAGACACCTATGAAGAAGAACGTTTAGCCGGTCAAGCCTTTGGTTCTACCAAATCAGGCATAGCACCATTTTACTCTGATAAATACGCTAAATACGGAATTCAAGTAGCAGATTTATTCCATGAATCTCACCTATTGAGTCGCTTAGAAGCTGTCTGTGACATTAAAAATGTTCTCATGAAACATCTATATAACAAACCTACATTGGACCCAAAGCAACTATGTGATGAACTTCTCACATATCGTGATAAAATTGCTCCATATGTTGGCGATGCTTTCAAGCTTGTTCAAACGGCACTGGCAGAAAATAAAAACATCCTATTAGAAGGTCAGCTTGGTGCAATGAAAGATCCAGATTTCGGCATCTATCCATTCACCACTTCTTCCCATACCATTGCAGGATTTGCTCCAGTTGGTGCAGGCATTCCTCCAATGGCCGTCACTGATGTTGTAGCTATTACAAAAGCCTACTCTAGTGCGGTTGGATCTGGAGCATTCACAAGTGAAATTTTCGGTGAAGAAGCAGATACCCTTCGTCGTCTTGGTGGTGATGCTGGGGAATTCGGTGCAACCACTGGTCGCCCACGTCGCGTAGGCTGGTTTGATACTGTTGCTACAAAGTTTGGTTGCGCTGCACAAGGCGCCACTCAAGCCGTTCTAACCGCTATCGATGTTCTTGGCTATCTTGATGAAATCAAAGTTTGTGTTGCTTACGAAGTAAATGGAAAAATCACAGATACTTTCCCAGTACCTTCCGAACTTGACCACGCAAAACCTGTATATGAAACATTACCAGGTTGGAAATCAGATATTCGTGGTGAAACAAACTACGATGCCCTACCTAACAACGCAAAAGCATATGTGAACTTTATTGAAGAAAAAATCGGTGTACCTATTACAATGGTCTCCACCGGTCCAAAAAGACACGAAATTACAAACCGTTTATAAAAACACACTATAAAGAATGACTACCAGACGAAGTCGGGTAGTCATTTTTTTATATAATCATGAATTATACAGGTTTGAATATTCTTCAACATTTTTTCTTAACCTATATATACATTTTAATTAATATATAACAGTATAGATATTTTGTCCTAAATTTATATTTCTCTAATCTCCACTAAATATCCTATCTTTCCCTTATTATACCTCTACTTATCAGCAGAACCTCTTTAATTGCTTCTTAATGAGACTACTTTCACCTCAAAGCATATGCAAATCACCCGCATCAATTTACTTTATTTTCATACAAAAGCACTGTATAATACTTCTATATCAAATCCATACTTCAGGAGCGTTTCATGAGTAGTTTTGCTATAAAAATCATTGCCATTATATCAATGACCATAGACCACATAGGTTGTCATCTCGTTATAAACCCAATTTCATATTTCATATGTAGATCGCTTGGACGCATTGCATTTCCCCTATTTTGCTTCAGCATGGCAAACAGTTTTCGCCACACCTCAAATAAAGTAGCATATCTCAAACGACTTGCAGTCTTTGCTTTACTTTTAGAATTTGGCTTATATATAATTTATCTATTCACAAACATCAACTATATGTTTTCAGTTAATATTTTTCTCACTCTCACCTCTTGTTTGCTCAGTCTGATTCTATTTGATTCAAAAATAAATTTTTTTCAAATTATCGGGTTACTATTTATTATTATAGTCTCCTTCACTCGATTAGATTATGGCATTTATGGCATATTCCTTGTACTAATATTCTATTATGTTCCTACATTTAAACATCAACTTACTTTTTCTCTAATTTTAAATGCAATCTTTATTCACATAAGTCCCTATATTTTTATGAATCCAATGTTACACTTTTCTTTAATTCAATGGTTTTCCCTACTCGCATTTATCCCAATATACTATTATAATAAAATGCAAGGAAAAAAACTAAAGTACTTCTTCTACTTATACTATCCACTAAGCACTTTAGTGATTTGGCTTATTTCATATTATTTATAAGAAATTTATTACACAACTTTCAGCACAAAAATGATTGATTATTTTATTTTTTTGTTGTATTATGATTAGTACAGACTTATTGGATTAAAAAAATCGATATAAAGCAAGATCGCACTAGTCGGGGAGTTAGCGGTGCCCTTCACCTGCAACCCGCTACAGCAGGGATGAATTCCAACCCTCGGATGCATTTTGTCTTGCAGTCATTCATAAGCGGTGATGATAAATCAGTCCTACGCAACATGGTCCTGTGAACCGTGTCAGGTAGGGAACTAAGCAGCACTAAGCAGATTGCTATGTGTGCCGTGGGGTTGCTGGTTTTGAGCTGGCTGTGAAAAGGACGAAGGTACGATGCACTTCAAAGGTAGGTGTGCGGTCTTGCTTTGTATCGAAACCAATAAGCCTAATTTTTTAGGGAGGAATAATTTTGTATCAAGCTCTCTATCGAAAATGGCGACCACGCCGCTTTGATGATGTTGTTGGACAAGAACACATAACAGAAACCCTCAAACGTCAAGTAGATACAGACCGTTTATCCCATGCATATCTCTTTACAGGTACACGTGGCACCGGAAAAACGAGTTGCGCCAAAATACTTTCCAAAGCAGTCAATTGTGAACAGCCACAAGATGGCAACCCTTGCAACACTTGCACTTCTTGCGTTGGCATTGATACAGGACGTATCCTTGATGTCTTAGAACTAGATGCCGCTTCAAACAATGGTGTTGATCAGGTTCGCGCACTCAGGGAAGAGGCAGTATATACCCCCGCTTCCGTCAGAAAGCGTGTTTATATCATTGATGAAGTGCATATGCTCTCAACCGCAGCTTTTAATGCACTTTTAAAAATATTGGAAGAACCTCCAGCGCATTTGATGTTTATTCTAGCTACAACTGAACTACATAAGGTTCCTGCCACAATCAAATCTCGTTGTCAGCAATATTCGTTTAAACGTATTACATCCGAAACAATGATTACACAATTGCATAAAATTGCATCTCAAGAAGGCTTCAGCATGACAAATGAAGCCGGTGTTTTACTTTCAAGACTTGCAGAAGGTGGTTTGCGTGATGCGCTGTCCCTCCTTGATCAATGTATGGGTAGCAAAAACACATTAGATGAAGCGGATATTCTACAAGTCCTCGGCCTTGCTGGCAACATTGAAATAGTCAAGCTATTTCGCGATATTACAGAGCACAATAACAAAAATGCTTTACATAAAGTGTCAGATTTCTATCGCGATGGCAAAGAAATGAGTGCAGTTCTATCCGAACTTTCCACGTTAATTCGAGATGTTCTTCTCTTTAAGACCTCTGGGCAAGCGAATGGCAATTTAATATCCGGCGGATTTGAATCCAGTGCTCTACTTGAATTTTCTAGTAATCTCCATATTGAAGAACTAGTTCAAATGCTATCTATAGTCCAGGCTACTACATCCGAATTATATCGCAGCACCAATCGACGCACGGATACTGAACTTTGTATTATTCGTCTATGCGAACGCGGTTTAGCCACAGATTTAAAAGCCCTACTGACTAGGATTGCAAAATTAGAAGACACTGTACTTCAAATTACCACGAGTCCATCAGCTCAAACAAAAAAAGTATGCATTGATTTACAAGAACAATCTAGATCCCAATCTACGGTAGAAAAAATCCCTGCCAAACATGATTCTTTACCCCCTCGGGATGATGATACATTTTCTGAATCTGTGCTCTCTCCTTCTTCTCACAAAAAAAAAGAGTTAAAAAAGCCAGCCCCTACTGATGATTCTCCTCCTTGGGATGAAACATCTCAACATTCACCGCTCAAAGAAATAACCACAAGCACATCTACTTTCAAAGAAGTTCCAATCGCCAGCGACATTGATGACTCCAATCGGCAAACACACACTGCTTTAAACTGGAGTCAATTTGCCGTTACATTAAAAGGAAAAATACCTCCCTCTGCATATACATTCATTAGTAAACCAAATTTTTCCACAGGTAAGTTCGAAGAAAATACACTTACAATATACCTTGATTCTGATATGACAAAAGCTCTTCTCAACAAGAAAGAGACATTACAAGTATTAAAAGAAGAAGCTTCTACATACGCTGAACAACCTATCACAATCAAACTGCAAGTTGGTATACCTGATACCAACAATTCCAAGAGTGTTCCTAAATCCAAACCGAACACTCAACCAAATGATAAATTAGATGATTTGCTCAAATTGGGCATGCAATATGATAATATAACAATTAAGTAAAGGAGAAATTAATTATGGCTAAAGGTTTTGGACGTCCTCCTATGGGCAAAAAAGGTGGTATGGGCGGCATGGGTGGCATCAACATGGACATGGTTAAACAAGCACAAAAAATGCAACAAGACATGGAACGCATGCAATCAGAATTAGCCGAAAAAAATTATACTGCAACTGCAGGTGGTGGAATTGTAAGTGCTACCGTTACGGGCAAACACGTTCTTACAACCTTAGAAATTGACCCAGAAGCAGTAGATCCTGATGATGTTGAAATGCTACAAGATCTTGTAATTGCCGCTGTCAATGAAGCAAACCGCGCTGCAGATGAAGATATGAACCAAACAATGGGCAAGTTAACAAGTGGCATAAATCTCCCCTTCTAATATTAATCTACAAATAATCAAACTTTTTGCAAAAAACTCTTGCATAATGCATCGATTTATGTTAGACTAACAAAGTCGTCAACGGAAGTTGTTCGATGCGCGGCAGTAGCTCAGTTGGATAGAGTAACTGGCTACGAACCAGTAGGTCGGGGGTTCGAGTCCCTCCTGCCGTACCATATTAGAAAGCCTGTAACCAATTAGGTTACAGGCTTTCTAATATATATATTTACTTTACAAATCTAACTGCATCCGTTTTCACACTTTTTAATATAGTTGAGGAGAACTTCATGTATAAGAGAAATTATTTTTATGCTGGCGTAAAAGATGCCATCCCTATTTTATTGGGTTATATCCCCATTGCTTTGGCTTTTGGAATTTTGGCAGCCTCTTTCGGAATTCAACCAATCGGCGTTGCAGTTATGTCCTTGGTTATATTCGCTGGCAGTGCGCAATTTATTTTAGTTTCTATGCTATCTTCTGGTGCGACAGGTCTCGAAATTATCACCACAATATTTTTTGTAAACTTCCGCCATTTCCTGATGAGTAGTGCCTACTCCCAGCATTTTAAACAAGAAAAATCATCTTCTTTGATGCTCTTATCTCACTTCATCACAGATGAAAGCTTTGCAATTGGCATCAACAAAGCTGAGCATGATGCCCACAACTTCAACAAGCACTACCTGATAGGAGTTCAACTCACTGGATATTTCTCCTGGTTTTTCTTTACCGTTTTAGGAAGTCTCATTGGCAATGTCATACCAGACTATAAAGTATTCGGCTTAGACTTTGCTCTCAGCGCCATGTTCATTGGGCTATTGGCAATGATGATTGACAGCAAGAAGAAATTAATCGCAGCGATTTTAGCAGCTATACTCTCATCTTGCTTTATGCTGCTATCTTTCAATTATATCAGCATTATATTAGGCGCGGTTATTTCCGCTATCATATTAACAGGAGCGACTTATGACAGAACTAGTAAGTAATCAAACATATCTTTTCATCATAATGGGTGCCTTTTTGGTCACCTACCTTCCCCGCATGTTGCCACTTGTTATGCTCTCTAAAATCAATCTTCCAAAACCATTATTAGAATTTCTAAATTATATACCTGTTTGCATACTTGCAGCAATTTTACTGCCTGAACTTATACTACACGAAAATTCGCTACATATATCCATCCACAATGTATATCTAATCGCAGGCATTCTCACAATTATCGTCTCTTTGTTTTCTCGCAAACTCATCGTGATTGCTGCGAGTGGAATTGTCTTTACCATGCTGCTCAGGCTATTTCTTTAAAAGACACAAACTCGAACTAGTTTGATAAAATAGTGTTGACGGGAGGAATCCAATATGAACGCTGCACTAAAAGGCTCCCTGCTTGCAATCGTTGGCACAAGTCTATGGGGCATATTGGGCATTTTTACACGCTCACTCTACACCTTTGGTTATTCAGCCTATGAAATCTCTTTTATTCGCTGTCTATTCACAGGTTTACTGCTCTTCACGCTCACATATATACACAATCCGCATGTATTAAAAATAGACAAAACATCTTTAGCCATTTGCGTTTTATATGGTGGCTTGGCAATTGCCTTACCCTTCATCTTTTCTGCAATTTCACTCCAACGCACTCCAGTAGCAATTGCAACTGTTTTAATGTTTATGACACCCATTTGGGTTGCAATCCTAGGAATCTTTATCTTCAAAGATCGACTTAAGCTCATCACTGCACTTAGTATTCTTTTTTGTATAATCGGTGCATGTCTGGTATCCAATATCTTTAAACCAACAGGTGAACCACTCGACTTTCTGGGTGTATCCGCTGGCATTCTTAACAGCATAGGCATTGCACTACAAATGTGCATTCCAAAATACTATGCTGAAAAATCTATACTCCACCGAGATACCATGCTTGTCTACGGATTCATCAGTGCCGCTATCATGTTATCCTTTTTCGCAGACTTTACTCTCATCAAGTCTAGTTTTGTATCTCCTTATGTAAGTGAATTGATTCTAAACATATTAGGAATTTCAATTTTATGTACCACGATTGCAAATACCTTTTTTGTCAAATCAGCGCAATATATTAATGCAACCACTGCAACTATCCTATCCGCTTTTGAGGTCATTGTCGGTACAGCAGTTGGATATATCTTATATCGCGAACTCTTAGGTGCTTTTCAAATAGTCGGAATTATCATAATTGTAATCGCCGCACTTAGTCCGAGCATCTTAGAGGTAAAAAATCTTAGACGAAAAAACAACTCCCATCTTGTCAAAACCAAGTAGGAATTCATCAAATCTAATAAAAACACCTTGGAGCATAACTCCAAGGTGTTTTTTTGTTATGTTTTAGCAGCAAGGATTTGGATTGCAACCACAGCCACCGCCGCATTCGTTGCCACAGCAACAGAAAATAACAATCAAAATCAAGATAATCCATAAACAGTTAGAACCGCCCCAACAATTGTTATTATAGCACATATATAGACCTCCTATTAAAAGATGAGACCGTCTCTTGCGGTCTTAATTCATCTTATGCCGATCTTCCCTATTTGTGCTTCAATCTAAGCATTCTTTTTTTCCTGAATGGTTAACGTCATTTTACAGCACAGGTCATCTACATCGGATAACGTAGTTGCTGGTATTTTCAGTGCACCATTACAAACCGTACAATTAATCTCAGCGGCGCTATAAGTCAAATTAAGATTCCACTGCTGACTACCGCAAGTACAAGAAATTCCTCCTCGTTCTCCAATTACCTTAATTTCTTCTAAAATCTCTTGCATGACTACTTCATTCATAAAAATGCTTTTTTCATCATTTTGATTCGCAAGAACATCCACTGTCTCTTGCAAACGATCCATCGCTTTGTATACTTCTTCACGTTTACCCACATAACAAGTATCAAGTTGAGATATCCCACAAGAAAAAGCTATAATTTTTTCCGATAAAAACAATTCAAGTGGACAAGTAAAAACATGACTCTCTTCACAAAATAAACATGGTGTATGCATACGAATCAAATGATCTTGCAATTCTAGTTTTAGTTCGCATTTACTGCAAGGACATGAAATCGTGCTATTTGTTGCTGTCAATTCAAACACACTTTTTTCAGCTATTACCGCTTGCTGACAAGCGGGACAAAAAAAGCCAATGGCTCTATTTTCATTTTCAATCATGCACGTAAACTCCGTTTTTCATTTTTTTATATTATATCGAATTTTTCACACAATAACTAGTCTTTTGCAGCACGAATAATTTTTTTTTAATTCGATAAACTAAATATATTCATTTTACGTTAAGGGAGTATCAATTTGTGCAAACAAAAAAAATAGGAAAACAATCCATTGTCTTTTCTTCTCCTCCTTCTATATTGCATTATGCAAATGCTGTCGGAAAAAAAGAAGGAGATGGTCCACTTTCTTCATATTTTGATTATATCAGCCCAGATGATACCTTCGGAGAATCTTCTTGGGAAAAATCTGAAACAGCTATGCAAGAAAAGGCTCTCACAACTACATTGCAGCGTTCACGATTATCTGCAAAAGAAATTGACTATATTTTTGCAGGAGATCTTCTCAATCAATGTATTGCAAGCGCTTATAACCTTCGCAACATGCCCATTCCATTTTTCGGCTTATATGGCGCTTGTTCAACAATGGCTGAGAGCTTACTGCTTTCCGCCATGAGCATAGATGGACTCTTTGCTGATAATTGTATTGCAATGACGTCTTCACATTTTTGCTCGGCAGAACGGCAATATCGAACACCATTAGAATATGGAAATCAGCGCACCCCTACTTCTCAGTGGACCGCAACAGGTTCAGGTTGCATCTTACTTTCCAAGAATGGTAAAGGACCATATATCACGCATGCAACGGTTGGCAAAATTGAAGACAAAGGAATTACTGACGTCAATAACATGGGGGCAGCAATGGCACCCGCTGCTTACAGCACCATAAAAACACATCTAACTGATTTCAAGTTAACCCCTGATGATTTCGATCTTATTGTCACAGGAGATTTAGGTGTTCTTGGAAAAGAAATTGTCACTGATTTATTCAAGCGAGATGGTATTTCAATTTCATCCACTTATGATGATTGTGGTGCTATGTTATACGATATGCAAGCACAAGATGCACATGCTGGCGCCTCTGGCTGTGGCTGTAGTGCCATTGTTCTCACCGGTTATCTGCTTAAACAAATGAAAGAAAAGAAACTCAAACGCATCTTATTCTGTGGAACAGGTGCCCTTCACTCTCCCACTTCTATTATGCAAGGCGAGAGTATTCCAGGCATTTGTCATGCCGTCACAATCAGTAACACAAAGGAGGCATAGCAAATGGGCGATCTTTCAACGTATTTATACGCATTTATTTGCGGTGGCTTGTTATGTTTAATTGGACAACTTTTAATCGATAAAACAAAACTAACACCAGCTAGAATCTTAGTCATCTATGTAGTTATTGGAACTATTTTGGGAGGCTTAGGAATATATAAACCTTTGGTGGATAAAGCAGGAATAGGTGCAACACTACCTCTCACAGGGTTTGGCTACGCTTTATCCAAAGGCACTTCTAAGGCAATCGCAGAAGATGGTCTGCTCGGTGTTTTCACAGGTGGAATGACCGGTACAGCCGGCGGAATTACTCTAGCTATATTTGCAGCTTTTTTAGTTGCCTTACTTTTCAAACCAAAACCAAAAAGTTAATTTATCTGACCTGTATTTTTTCGGAAATATAGGTCAGATTTTTTGATTTCTTAGCAATACTATGCTATACTAATTCAATCATATTTTATTGGAGCGTGACCGACTTTGACCTGGGATAAATTAGAGAAAACTTGTCAAACATGCAGGAAATGCAGTTTATCAGATAGTCGCAACAACACTGTATTTGGTATTGGAAATCGCACAGCCGAAATTCTATTCATTGGTGAAGCACCAGGCGAACAGGAAGATCTTCGCGGAGAACCCTTCGTAGGTCGTGCAGGCAAGCTACTAGACAATATGTTGTCAGTCATAGACTTAAATCGCTCAAATATATATATATCCAACATCATCAAGTGCCGCCCCCCAAGCAATCGTGATCCTTTACACGTAGAACAAGACGCTTGCATCGCGTATCTCTACGAACAAATAGCCCTATTACAACCAAAAATCATCGTTTGCTTAGGACGAATTGCAGCGCAGAAAATCATTGATAAAAATTTTAAAATCAGCAAAGAACATGGTCATTGGTACGAATGTTTCGATGTCCCCACAATGGCTCTGTATCATCCTGCTGCCCTTTTGAGAGATCCCAGACGAAAACCAGACACCTTCCTTGATCTCAAAGAGCTACAAAGAAAAATTCAGGAAATTTGTGAACGCACTTATCTATAACACTTTCCACGCCAATCATTGAGGAGTTTACCTATGAATCCAACTATTGAACGTTATCTAACCACAGTACAAAAACCTGCCCGTTATACTGGTGGTGAATATAATTCTGTTGTCAAAAACCTAAACGACATCAAAGTACGTGCCGCAATGTGTTTTCCTGACACTTATGAAATAGGCATGTCTAACTTAGGAATCAAAATATTATACGGAGTCCTAAATCAAATGGAGCAAGTATGGTGCGAGCGCGTTTTTGCTCCATGGGGCGATATGGAAGATGTTCTGCGAAATGAAAACATCCCCTTATACGCACTAGAAAGTGGTGATCCACTTCAGAATTTTGATTTCATCGGATTTTCACTTGGTTATGAGCTTGCATACACCAATATCTTAAACATTCTAAATTTAGCAGGAATTCCTCTACGAAGCGGCGATAGAAAAGACCTCTTTCCACTCATTGTAGCTGGAGGAAGTTGTACCTATAACCCCGAGCCACTTGCCCCCTTTGTTGATATTGTTTGCATCGGCGAAGGCGAAGATCTTATTTGCGAATTGCTGTTATTAATTGAAAAAGCTAAAGATGAAAATTGGACAAAAGAGCAATGTTTACTTAGCGCTTCTCAAATCGAAGGAATCTATGTTCCTTCCCTATATAATGTTACTTATCACAACAATGGAACCATTAACTCCATCATACCCACCGATGGCGCTCCACCTATCGTCAAAAAACGAATTGTACGCGACATGAATCTTTCCTACTATCCTGAAGACCCTGTCGTTCCCTCTACTGAGATTGTACAAGACCGCGTGGCGGTGGAGCTTTTTCGCGGTTGTATCCGAGGTTGTCGTTTTTGTCAAGCTGGGTTTATCTATCGCCCGGTCAGAAAACGCGACCAAAAATTAGTAGAACGTCACGCAATTGAAACCTGCAAAAATACGGGATATCAGGAAGTCACCTTATCGAGCCTTTCTTCTAGTGATTACCCTCCGCTGATAGACTTATGTGATAATCTTTCACAGTGGAGCAGTGAACAACATGTAAACATATCACTACCCTCCTTACGTGCAGATAATTTTTCAACAAGTTTAATGTCTCGATTACAAGGCGGACGAAAGAGCGGTCTCACCTTCGCCCCTGAAGCTGGATCACAACGTCTAAGAGATGCCATTAATAAAAACATCAAAGAAGAAGACCTATTAAATGCTTGTCGAGCAGCTTTTTCTGGTGGATGGAATTCAGTAAAGCTTTATTTCATGCTCGGATTACCAACAGAGACCGATGAAGACATTCTTGGTATCGCTGAACTTGCAAATAAAGTACATAAAACATGGAAAGATCACTCTCCTAATCGTTCTCGCGGTGTGCGAATTACTGTCTCTACTTCATGCTTCATTCCAAAAGCAGACACCCCCTTTCAATGGGAAGCCCAAGTTCCAAGAGAAGAATATCTACGCAGGGTAAATCTACTGCGCGAACACATAACAAATCGCTCAGTAACGTATAACTGGCATGATCCAGAAACGAGTTTTCTTGAAGCAATTTTTTCATGTGGTGACAGAAAGCTTGCCAACGTCATTGAAACTGCATGGAAAAACGGCGCAAAAATGGATTCTTGGAGCGAATACTTCAACTTAGATTTATGGCTTGACGCCTTCAAAAAATGCGACATCGACCCTACCTTCTACGCCAATAGAGAACGCGAAAAAGACGAAGTCCTGCCATGGAGTATCATTTCAGACGGTGTTAAAATAGCATATTTATGGAAAGAACGAGAAGCATGCTATCAAAGCAAAATAACACCCGATTGCCGTGTCAAATGTTCCAATTGTGGTGCAAATCAATTCTGTGATGGAGGTGTTTGCAATGCCTAAGCAGCGTATTGTATTTTCTAAAATATCAAAAGCTCGTTACATATCTCATTTGGACTTGATGCGCACTTTGCAACGTAGTTTTCTTCGCTCTGGCATCTCAATTTGGCATACTGAAGGCTTCAATCCACATCCCTACGTTTCAATTCCCTTGCCACTTCCCCTTGGTTTTACAAGCGATTGCGAGCTATTGGAATTCACTCTAGAAAAAGGTGCCACGAACGAAAGTCTTCCTGCACAAATGAATAAAGTACTTCCTGAAGGAATTCAAGTTCACTGCTGTTACGACAATGGTATCCCCTTTCGCCACCTCGCATTTGTTCTTTATCAAATTAAACTAGAGTATGCTTCTTCAGACGAAGCAAACAAAGCTCTTCTCGCCATCCAAGAACTCATGAGTAATGACACACTCGTCATTAAAAAGAAGAGCAAAAAAGCTAAATCCGGTGTGAAAGAACTTGATATCCTGCCACTTATTGAAGAAGTACAAAACATACAAACAAATGACAATCTACTAGAGTTGACACTTCTTTTACAGGCACAAAACCCAGGCTTAAATCCTGCTTTGCTCATCGGCGCTTTAATCGATCGCTACCCAACATGCGCTCCACTTGATGTGCAGTACCATCGTATCGCACTATTTGACAAAGATAAAAATCCCTATATCTAAAAAAGGCTGGAAGTATATACTTCCAGCCTTTTTACATCACTTCAATATAATGTACGCCCTCAATACACTTGAGCCCATCTAAAGAAAATACGGGATTCATACTTTTCTCTTCTGACAAAATATCGATACTCACAGATAAAACATTTGAACTTAAAAAATCTAACTTCTGTATGTTTTGTACTCTCCAACCTTGCATCTTAATATTTTGTAAAATCAGACTAAACAGCACATCATTTTCCATCTCAATAAACAAAGATATTCGCGTAATACTTTTTACATATTTCTTGTCATACTTATCCAACACGATAAGCACAAATAGCATGACTGCCATCATGACAATTGCAGCCTCATAAAATCCACTGCCAATTACAAGCCCCATGCACGCTGACGCCCATAAACTTGCCGCAGTGGTCAATCCACGCACACGATTCTTAGAAGTTACAATAATCGTCCCAGCCCCAAGAAAACCAATACCACTAATGACTTGAGCGCTCAAACGAAAAATGTCTCCTCCCAAATTGTATGCGTAAGCCATATATTCACTTACAATCATAGTAGATGCTGAACCAATACATACCATCATGTGCGTTCTTAATCCAGCTGCTTGCTGTTTACGCCCACGTTCTAACCCAATAATTCCCCCAAACAAACAAGCCAAAGAAAAGCGCAGCACAATTGATATCATCGTAGTATGCCGAATCGCATCAAATGCTTCTATCATATAATAACACCCTTTCCTCTACTACTTTTCTTATTATTTATCATCTGCACTATAATGTCAAATATTTCTGCATTCTCTTTTGAAATATGACTATACAAATCCAGACAAGCTTTATTGCATTTCTCTCCCATATACTGTATACTAGTCGCAAAGTATTGTTTTATTGAAAAGGAGTAATTTATGTCCAATACTAACAAACCTAAATCCACAACCTCTCGCATTTTACTCAGCATTGCAATTACGCTAGTATTTGCTTTGGTTTATTTCTACGTGACATTACCTGCACTAAACTTACACAATCCTGCCTTTTATAGTTTTGTGTTCATTTGCTTACTGCTATATATTCTCCTAGCTATGATTTTAACCGGTTTTTCTGCCGGTCAGTCTGCAATATCTTTCCGTGATTTCATTCAATTCGCTAAAACGCAAAGTAAAGTAGTAGTCGCAATTGTATTGCTCCTTGCTGTCTTTGCAGGACTTGGGCAACTCATTTCCTTACCAATTTTCCGCTCAAGCTCATACTATGACCTACTAACAGTCGAAGCTGGAGATTTTTCTACAGAAGTAACACAAGTCTCCTTCAATGAAATTCCTATGCTAGATCAAAGCTCTGCACGTCGTCTAGGAAACAGAAAACTAGGAGAGCTTGCTGATATGGTCAGCCAATTCGAAGTATCTAATGATTACGTGCAAATCAACTATAAAAACCGACCTGTTCGTGTAGCATCTCTAGAATATGGCGACTTTTTTAAATGGTTTAACAACAGAAAAGAAGGCTTGCCTGCGTATCTGCTTGTAGATATGGTCACACAAGAAGTTGAAGTCATCCGATTGGCAAACCTGGGGTTAGAAGGCATGCGCTATTCCCCTTCTGAATATTTTTCACGTGACCTCACAAGAGCGCTTCGTTTTCAGTATCCGACATATATGTTCCGCGCACCACATTTAGAAATTGACGACGATGGACAAGCTTTTTGGGTGTGCCCTAGAGAAACAAGAACAATCGGCCTTTTTGGTGGCTCTGATATCATTGGTGCAGTCTTAATGAATGCTACCACTGGCGAATGTGTTTACCACAGTGTTGATGATATTCCTTCTTGGGTAGACCGTGTATATACAGCAGGCCTTATCACCGAGCAATATAATTATCACGGCATGTATGTAAATGGTTTTATTAATTCCATCATCGGACAACGCCATGTTACCGTAACCACGCAAGGTTACAATTATGTCGCTATGAATGATGACGTATTTATGTATACTGGCATCACGTCAGTCAGCAGTGATCAATCCAATATCGGTTTCTTACTATCCAATCAGCGCACAAAAGAAACCACATTTTACTCTGCTCCAGGTGCAATCGAAACTTCTGCCCAAGCTTCTGCACAAGGCGTTGTGCAAGATTTACGATACACAGCAACCTTCCCTCTTCTACTCAACATTGCAGGAGAGCCAACATACTTTATGTCCCTCAAAGACGGATCTGAACTCGTCAAAATGTATGCCATGGTAAATGTCGGTCAATATCAAATTGTTGCAACTGGAAACACTGTCGCACAATGCGAAAACAATTATATTGCACTACTTGCAGAAAATAACATTGACACAGGTGATGCAATCTCAAATATCCCCACTGATTCCCAACATCATGCTGAGGGTATCGTTGCAGAAATCCGTACTGCAGTAATAGAAGGAAACTCCTATTATTTCATTAGATTAGAAGGCCAGACATTCTTCTACTCCATTTCTGCAGCATCTAATCAGAATACTGTTATTCTAAATATTGGAGATTCTGTCTCCATAAGCACTTCAATCCCAGAAGATGAAAGCGCTTCTATTCTAGAAGCATATTCACTCACAATACACTGATATTGTAACATTTACGGGTCCGGAATTCATATCCGGACCCGTCTTTTTATACTCTTTATCTTGGTATCTTTCCCGCCACTTTCTTCTCTCCTCCAAATTTCCATTACCTTGGGTGACAACAACAATAATGCAATTAGATTGGGAAGTGCCATCATACCATTAAAAAGATCTGCTATTTCCCAAACCATGGCTACATCCGATATACTACCCACAAACAAACAAGCAAAAAAAAGTGTGCGATATATTCTAATCAAAATTTTTCCACCAAAAAGTTCTTGTGTACAACGTTCCCCATAATATTCCCATCCTAAAATGGATGAAATTGCAAATAAAGTCAAACAAATTGAAATAAATGGACCTGCCCAGCGCCCCATGACACTGGCAAAAGAATTTACTACGAGAGGCACGCCTATCATTGCGGTGTCTGTAACACCTTCATTTAACATTCTCAGACTCTCACCTGAATGATAAACACCTCCTGTCAAGATCACTAAAGCAGACACTGTAGCGATAACAAACGTCGCTAGAAACACCTCTAAAATGCCCCACATTCCTTGCGTATGTGCTTTTTCCACCTGTGCAGTGGCATGTGCCATCCCTGAAGAGCCCAAACCCGCTTCATTCGTAAACACACCCCGCGCCACTCCATATCTCATTGCATTGGATACACTAAAACCTGCTCCTCCACCAACCACTGCAGTAAAACTACACGAGCTCGCCAGAATTTCAATCAACGCTTCTGGTATAGCCGCTGCATTGACAATCAGTACACATATCCCACCAACGGTAAATAACACCGCCATAATCGGCACCAATTTAGAACTTACTTGCCCAATCCGCTCTATTCCTCCAAGGACAACAACTGCAGTAAATACAACAATCAGTAAACCTGTTGTATACGAGGATATCCCAAATGCAGTTTCTACTCCAGATGCTATAGAATTGGCTTGCACCAAATTTCCTCCACTAAAAGATGCAAGAATGCATGCCACACAAAAAAATTTTGCAAAAAAAGGAGAATGCAGTCCTCTTCGTATGTACTCCGCTGGTCCTCCTTTATAACCGCCATTTCCATCGTCAATTCTGTAATGAATTGCAAGCACTTTCTCTGCATAGCCTGTCATCATACCTACAAAAGCAGATAACAGCATCCAAAACACTGCACCAGGACCGCCAAAATAGATTGCGGTGGCCACACCTGCTATACTGCTAGTTCCAACAGTAGAACCAAGTGCAGTAGCCATCGCCTGAAATTGCGTTAGTTTTCCTTTGCCTATATTTTTATTTGACCGAGAAAACATCCTGCCAATTGTGCTTCCCATCCATTGTTTTGCATTGAACAACTGAAAAAAACCAGTTCTAAATGAATAGTAGCCTCCCACAAGAAAAAATAAAATCAACAGACATGGATTCCACAATGCGTCACTTAAGGACACAAAAAAATTCACATACACCACCTCTTGTATAACATACGCAAAGCTTAAGGTGGGTATGTGAATTTTTTAATGAATTCTTAATGATTTATACTGTACTTCTCTTTGTATTCACGGAAATATTTATCAAACTCATTGGATTTTAAATTTGGATATGCGTGTAATGCCACACTGTTATTTTCGCTTTCAATTAAGGTACATGCAATATTTGAACAGTGATCAGAAATTCGCTCTAAATTTGTTAAAATATCTGTCAATATAAACCCTAATTCAATCGTACAGCTTCCAGCTTGCAAACGCTGAATATGGTTTTTTCGAATATCAAATACCAATTCATCCACCACTTGTTCCAAAGGCTCAACCTTTTTCGCAAGTTGAATATCTTGGGTTGCAAATGAATTGACCGTCATATCCATAACTTCTTCTATAGCAGAAAACAGCGAATTTAGCTCCTGTTGACCTTCTTTTGAAAAAGCAATTTTTTTATCTTGAATTTCTTGAGCCGCTTCTAGCAAGTTTACTGCGTGATCACCAATACGTTCATAATCTCCAATACCGCGCAACAATTGGGAAAGTTTATGACTTTCTTTTTCCATAATATCTTTACTGGATAGTTGCACCAAATATGAACCCAGCTTATCTTCATATAAATCGAGTTGGTCTTCCGCATCCATGATTTCTTCATACTCTTTTTTATTATAGTTAGGAATCAACTTCATAGCTTTTGATACCGCACTATACGCAATAAAAGCCATATTAACAGTGTAGTTTGAGCATTCGGCGATAGCAACCCCAGGCGTTGCAAACAAATTCTCGTCAATATGCACAGCTTCTTTTGGTCCTGCATCCCCTTTGACAACTCGATAAGCAATTTTCTCTAATACTTTTACCATTGGTAACAACATAAATGTAGTTGCAACATTAAAAATTGAGTGGACAACCGCTATAGCAAACGGTGAGAGCGCCTGATCAAGCAGGGCTACTCTAAATACCCATGTGGCTATCATAAGTGCGATAAGTCCTAACGTTGCTCCGATAAGATTAAATACAATATGAACCACTGCAACACGTTTACCGTTTTTATTGGCACCTAAACTAGAAAGCAACGCCGTAATACAAGTACCTATATTTTGACCCATAATAATAGGAATGCCCATTCCATAGGTAATTCCACCCGTTAAAGATAGTGCTTGCAACACACCTACAGACGCCGAAGAGCTTTGAATCAAAGCCGTAAAAAGCGCACCAACTACAACACCCAAAATTGGATTTTCAAATGCTGTCAAAATATTAGAAAATTCGGGAATATCGGCAAGTGGTTTTACAGCTGAACTCATGAGCTTCATTCCATACATCAACACTGCAAATCCAATTAAAATTGTTCCAATATCTTTGCGTTTTTTTGTTTTTGCCAGCATAAACATCACAGCACCCACAAATGCAAATATGAGGGAGAAATTTGCTGGTTTTAATAATTTCATCCAAATAACGTCGCTTTCAATTCCAGCAAGTGATAATATCCAAGCTGTCATCGTCGTGCCAATGTTTGAACCCATAATAATACCAATACTTTGGCCCAAATCCATAATTCCTGAGTTAACAAGACCAACAAGCATTACCGTCGTCGCTGAGGAAGATTGAACTGCAGCTGTAATACCTGCCCCTAACATTAATGCATGGAGCGGTCTAGCTGTCATTTTTCTTAGTAATTTCTCAAGTTTACTTCCTGAAAGTTTCTCTAGCCCACCTGACATAACAGCCATGCCATATATGAAAAAGGCCAAACCACCAAAAAACGTGATAATTCCAAAAATGTCCATATACCCATTCCTTTTCTTTTTTGTAAATTACGCTTTCAAAAACACTTAATTAAGCAAATTTAATCATACTCATTATAGAACTTTCATAGTGTACCATAGTTTTATTTTTAACAAAAGCATGCCAACGTAATTTTGTCACATTTTTTGTTTTCACGCAGATTTAACATCAACTTTTCATTCACTTAGCATATTTCATAACGAAATATTTCGTTTTTATGTAGAAAGGAGTTTCTAAATGGAAATACATATTGTCGCCGCTGGCGAAACAATTCTGAAATTATCTCAAATCTACAACATTTCACCCGAGCGCATCATCAGCGACAACGGCCTACTTCCCCCTTATGTTCTCGTGGTTGGGCAAGCCTTAATTATCACCAAACCTGAAACAATCCATTATGTCAAACCAGGAGACACCTTGTATTCAATTGCAGTAAAATATGGAATCACACTACAAGAATTATATCAAAACAACCCAGAACTAACTCAATATGAACCTCTGAGCGAAAATCAAATTCTCGTAATTTCCTTCGAAGGCGAAAAAAGAAGAACAATTTCAATAAACGGGTACGCTTATCCTTTTGTAAATCAAGAATTATTGAGACGCACTCTCCCTTTTCTCACTTTCCTATCAATTTTTTCTTATGGCATGAAAGAAGATGGTACGCTTCTAATCCCTGACGACAGTTTATTATTGGAAGAGGCCAAAGCTTTTCAAGCATTGCCGGTATTGGTTCTCACATCTCTTACAGAAGAGGATGTGTTTTCCCATGAAAGATTAAAAAAATTGATTCTTGATCCAGAATATCAAAACTCTATTCTAAATCAACTTATTGAAATTATGCTAAAGAAGGGATATCGTGGGTTAGATGCAGACTTTGAGTTTATTCCTAAGGAAGACTCCTATGCCTATTTTGCCTTTTTAGAAAACGCCAAAAAGCGTCTGCATGCTCAAGGACTATTTCTCCATACAGCTCTTGCTCCTAAAACCTCCGCTACTCAGCCAGGTCTCCTGTATGAAGGTCATAATTATGCTAAAATGGGTGAAATCTGTGATCGAGTCCTTCTCATGACATATGAATGGGGATACAAATATGGTCCGCCTTTAGCTGTGGCACCTATCCCTCAGGTCGAAAAAGTGGTGCAATACGCAGTTTCAGTGATTCCACCTGAAAAGATATTTATGGGAATCCCCAACTACGCCTATGACTGGACCCTCCCTTACGTTCCAAAAGTCTCAGAAGCGGTAACAATTGGAAACCAGTGGGCAGTTAAAATTGCTGCAGAGAATCAAGCTGAAATTCAATATGATGAAGTTGCGCAATCTCCGTTTTTTTACTACAGCAAAGACAACAAAGAACATGTAGTATGGTTTGAGGATGTAAGAAGCATTGAGGCAAAATTTAATCTTTTAGATAATTACAATCTCCTAGGCCCAGGATATTGGAACGTCATGAGACCGTTCGCACAGAACTGGGCATTTATCAGTACACAATACCATGTAAAAAAATACTTATATTAAAAATTGAATAATACCTCTGCTGAGCAATTTTAACATTAGAAAACATTTACGAATTTCAGATATACCATTGCAACTTGAACAACAATATTCATATAACAATAACATCAAAGCAACATTTTGACTCAATAAAACATTTGCTTAAATAATCAGCAAATTATTTCAAGAAAATTCTGCAAATTAGTCTTGCGTTTATTAACTATTCATGCTATCATATAAGTCGATGCTTTTTATGAACATCTAATCTCACTTTTTTGAGTTTAATTTTGCTAGCGAGGAGGTTCAAGCGAATGGCTAAATGTAATTTTTGCGATAAGGGCGTTGTATTTGGTATTAGAGTTTCCCACTCCCATCGTCGTTCTAATCGCCCATGGAAACCTAATGTAAAAAGGGTTAAAGCGATTGTTGATGGAACACCAAAGCACGTTCATGTGTGCACCCGTTGCCTCCGTTCAGGCAAAGTAACTCGTGCTGTTTAAGTAACGACAATAATGCAAACATGAATTATCCAAAGGAGCGCAGATAAATTCTGCGCTCCTTTTTCTTCTCTTTTTAAAAAAAACAGAGCAACTTGCCATTATGCAAGTTGCTCTGTTTTTTAAGGTAAATCAATATTATCAATTTCACGGCGTTTTTCTCTTGTCATAAGCTCTCTAATCACCGTCTTCATATCTGCATTTTCATAAAAAGTACGGTACGCTGCCTCGGTAATCGGCATCTCAACACCCATTTTTTTTGCAAGCCAATAAATTGAGTCAACCGCATAATATCCTTCGACCACTGCACCAATCTGTGTTATAGCTTCTGTGACTGGCACTCCTTGGCCAATCAAAATTCCTGCTCGATTATTTCTTGAATTCAGAGATGTACAAGTAACAATCAAATCACCAATGCCAGCTAATCCTGCAAAAGTCTCTCTTTTTCCACCCATTGCAACGCCTAAACGCGCAATTTCAGTGATACCGCGTGTCATCAAGATTGCTTTTGTATTGTCTCCATATCCCATTCCTACAGTACATCCTGCACAAAGCGCCAACACATTTTTTAGTGCAGCACCTACTTCTACCCCAATCACATCATTGGTACTATATACGCGAAAATAGGAATTAATAAACAAATCTTGAATTGTTTCAGCAACTGCAATATCCTCACAAGCTGCGACACATCCAGTTGGCATACGTTTAGCAACTTCTTCTGCATGAGTAGGTCCAGTCAACACGACAACAGGATATTTTTCTCCAATTTCCTGTGTAATCACTTCAGACAGACGCAAAAAACTATCTTTTTCCATACCCTTAGATACAGAAACTACAATTGCACCTTCCTTTAAGTATGTTTTGATTTTTTTTGCAGTATCACGCACTGCAAAAGAAGGTGTTGCCATTACAACGATATCACAATCTTTTACACACGTAATATTAGCTGTATATTGAAGTCCCATTGGCAATACAACATCTTTTGGTAGAAGAGGGTTTACTCTAGTTTTTTTCAACTGATCCGATTCCTCTTGTGTATATGACCACAACGTCACATCATGACCATTTTCAAACAATAGCATTGCTAAGGTCGTCCCCCAGCCACCACTTCCGAGTACAGCGATCTTCATCATATTCCCTACTTTCTTTTAAAGGAGAATTTGTGTTCTTCTTTTCGAATCATCCGCTTAATATTAGCACTATGTTGCCATAGAATCAATCCTCCAACAATAAGTGACAATAGAAACACCGATATGGAGGAATATATATAATAACTAATAAAAGGAAACATAAATCCAGCACAACAGGATCCAAATGAAATCCACTTTGTAATAATAACTGCAATGAAAAATATCGATAGCAATATCACGGCGATGCGCCAATCAAGCATACAAATCAGTGCTCCACCTGACAACACACCTTTTCCCCCTCTAAATTGAAACATAACAGGAAACATATGACCAAAAGTACAAAATACACCTGCAAAATAGCGAATGGCCACTGGCACTTCTGAAAGATAGAGTGAAAAAACATGCTCAGTTAATAATACTGCAACAATCATTTTAACAATATCAAGTCCAATCACAAGAAACGTCAACTTTCCACCAAAAGTACGGTAGAAATTAGTCATGCCTGCATTCCCACTACCATGATTACGTATATCGTCCTTCAGAATGTATTTTGATACAATAACGGCTCCATTAAAACATCCCAATAAATAGGACCACACCGCAGAAAGAGTCAGAAGTAAAATAAGTTGATTGGTCGATATACTTCCTAACTGCGCCCATAATTCTTGCTCCAAGATTAATCCTCCTTGTCGCCTTTTTGTCTAATAGACATACGAATTGGCGTTCCTTCTAAACCGAAGACATTTCGAATCTGATTTTCCAAATACCGCTGATATGAAAAATGAAATATTCTTGCATCATTACAAAAAGCAACAAAATGCGGTGGGCGAATACCCGTTTGCGTCATATAATATACTTTTAATCGACGCCCTTTGTCAGACGGCGGTTGTACTCTTGCTGTCGCATCTGCTAGCAAACTATTGAGAGTACCAGTTGTGATGCGCAAAGAAGCTTGTTCCCAAACGTATTTAATAAGCTCAAACAAACGATGCACACGCTGCCCAGTCATTGCAGAAATAAACAACATAGGAGCATAATTCATATAAGCCAAATCGCGTCGTATATCCTCACGCATTTGATCCATCGTTTTATGGTCTTTTTCAACTAGATCCCATTTATTGATTACAATAATGCAAGCTTTTCCTGCTTCATGTGCAATACCTGCAACTTTCGTATCCTGATCTGTAACGCCTTGTGTGGCGTCAATCATAATGAGACAAACATCCGAACGTTCAATCGCCATTACAGCTCTTAAAACTGAGAATTTTTCAATCCTCTCATCAACCTTCGACTTTCTTCTCATGCCAGCTGTATCAATGAACTTAAATTTACCAGCCTCATTTTCCACAAAGCTGTCTACTGCATCTCGGGTTGTGCCGGCCATATCACTCACGATAAGACGCTCTTCTCCCAAAATATGATTGATCAATGAGGATTTACCAACATTCGGTTTACCAATAACAGCAACCTTAATATATTCATCATCTTCTTCAAAAAATGCATCTTCAGGAAAAAACGAAACACAAGCATCTAACAAGTCTCCAGTTCCATGACCATGCACTGCAGAAACTGGAATTGGGTCACCCAAACCAAGATTATAAAACTCATAAATGTCAACGTTTTCTCTGCCAACTTGGTCAACTTTATTTACAGCCAACACCAAAGGTTTTCCCGAACGCAATAACATATTAGCAACTTCTTGATCAGAGGCTGTAATGCCTGTCTTCACATCACATACAAATACAATCACAGTAGCATTTTCAATAGCTATTTCAGCTTGCCTACGCATAAAAAGCAATATTTCACTATCTGTATTTGGTTCAATACCTCCAGTATCAACGATATCAAAGGTTCTTCCACCCCATTCACACTCAGCGTACAATCGATCTCGAGTAACTCCTGGCGTATCTTCTACGATTGATAGTCTTTGACCAACCAATCTGTTAAATAACATTGATTTTCCAACATTGGGTCGCCCTACAATCGCTACAAGCGGTTTCGACATTTCTTCTCACTCCTATTCTATCAACTACGGGTATGACTAAACACCAAACACCGCTTCGAACAAATCAAATCCATCTTGACCAATTGGAACAATTGGTACGTTCAATTGTTCTTGTACTTCTTCTACCGTAATATCATCCAAAAACACTTGTTCTCCATGACGCAACATACTTTGCGATATGAGCAAACGAGATCCAAGTGGTTTTCCTTTTAATTGTGCGATCAAATCTTGTCCTGTGATAAGTCCTGTTACATTAATCATTTCACCAAAAAAATGATTCACAATTGGGTAAATGTGATAATCCAGTTCAGTATGGCATTTCACTGCCATTCTGTCAATCATTTCATGTAGAAAACTGGAAGCTGAAACACCAGTAGCGATTGAAAAGGGCTCAACTGGCGGAATTTCTTCCACACCATAACTTGCGCCAGTAAATTCAACATCTAACATCCGAAGCATTCCCACGCCATTTTCTAACTGCTTATATTCCTCATAATATTCATCTTCCGGCAATGGGCGTTTTGCTTTAATATAAAACTCATCAGAACACCAAAAAAGAGATGTCCCCATTGTTTCTTTGCAGTTTTTTGCAAACGTCTCCACTTGCTCAAGCAATCCATTTGCACTAACTTCATCAAATGGCTTCAAGGGATATAAGCCTTCTCGATATTTAGTCAAACCGACTGGAACAATAGAAACACTGCTCACCTGAGGATATAATTGCAACAAATCCTCCATGCTTTTTTGTAGCGCCTCACCATCATTAAGACCAGGCATGGCAACAATTTGACACGCCATAGTAATTCCAGCCTTTGCAAAGTCACGCATAATTGAAAACGCTTCTCCTCCTCGCTTATTGCTAAGCAATTTAGCACGCAAAGCCGAATCAGTAGCATGAACGGAAATATTAATTGGCGAAATTTTCAGATCAATAATTCTTTGAATTTCACGTTTACTTAAATTTGTCAGCGTCATATAATTACCCATAAGAAAAGACAATCTAGCATCGTCATCTTTGAAATAGAGTGTTTCCCTCATCCCTTGAGGCATTTGATCAACAAAACAAAATAAACATTTATTGCTACAATGTCTTGGTTTGTCCATCAAGTACGTGGAAAAATCCAATCCTAAGTCTTCTCCAACATCTTTTGGAACAAATACACTCCGTATTTCATCTTCTGGTGTTTTAAGTAGCAAAGTAATATCGGCATCGTAGGTATAAAACTTATAATCTAACACATCCAAAATTACATGTTCACCCACTTGCAACAGAACTTCGCCAACTTGAACGCCTGCCTTTTCAGCAGGACTTTGAGGAGTCACACGAACGATCTGTTTATTCGACATAGTTAATCTCCTTTGCTTTTCTTCAGATTAAAAAAAGAAAGAGGGGGCAACATATCCCCCTCTCCTTTTTAAATGTTACTGCTCCTGAGTAGTTGCTTCGCCAAAACTTTTTCCACCATATGTCATACAAGCTTTACACATACGATGAGGTAAGCGGTAGGCACCACATTTAGGGCAAGTAGTAATAGCGGGAGTTTCCAGTTTCCAGTGGGAACTACGTCGCTTGTCACGTCTCGCTTTTGAGACTTTACTCTTAGGTACTGCCATATTCAGAAACCTCCTTGTTGCCCAAATGGGCCAAATTAAATGCTACTCAGGTTTATCTAACAACTGCGAAAGTGCCGCCCATCTCGGATCAACCTCTGGTTGACACCGACAAGCCTCTTCATTCAGGTTTACGCCACAACCGTCGCATAAACCTTCGCAATCTTCTGAGCATAAAGTTTTTGTATCCATGTCAAGAATAAAACTTGTGGAAGCAAGTTCTTCTATGTCAAGTTCGCTGCCTTCTAGAAGAAGAATATTTTCTTCAGCTTCTTCATCTTGGAGCTCTTGTGCTAGCAAATAATCTAACACCACTTTTTTCTCTTTGCGAAACGTCTTTAAACAACGATCACAAACTAAGTCTAAATCTGTCACTACAACCGCTTTCAGTTCTAGTACACCAGCTAAATTACGAACTTCCCCTGAAACCTCAACTGGGTTTGTAACGGGCTTTTCAGAATAGATTTCTACATCAGATAAATCCATCTGAAACGCAAATGGAAGCGTCATTCCTGGCGAATGAATAATCGTTTGAAGATTCAGTCTCATATCATACTCCTTCACAATGGTACGCAGAATATTATATAGAATAAAATCTTAATTGTCAAATGCTTTCTTTATATTTTCTATCTTCTGTGATACAATATTTTCACATTATTATAATATACATTTTCTTGCCATCTGAAAGTGAGCTGAAATATGAAAGAATACGTCATCGAAAAAAATGATGCTGGACAACGCATGGATCGTTGGTTATCCAAAAACCTCCCAGTCATGCCCTCTTCTCTAGCGCAAAAATATATTCGTCTAAAACGAGTAAAAGTAAACAGAAAAGGTGTGAAACGCGATACCCGTTTGCAAATAGGTGATCTATTACAACTATACATCAATGATGAGTTCTTTGAAAAGCCTACGATAGAAAACGCTTTTTTGTCCGTTTTCAAGCCTCAATTAGACATCATCTATGAAGACGATAATCTTTTACTCTTAAACAAACCAGCAGGACTTCTCATACACCCTGATTCCAACGAACGAGTCAATACACTGCTCACCCATATGCAAGCGTATCTCTATCAAAAAAAAGCATGGAGCCCATATACTGAGCGCAGCTTCACACCTGCCTTTTGTAATCGAATCGACCGAAATACCGGTGGCATTGTCATTGCGGCAAAAAATGCCCAAGCCTTACGGATCATCAACGAAAAAATAAGCAATAGAGAAATTAATAAATATTACCTTTGTATCATACACGGCAGAATAAAACCTGCAAATGGAATACTAGAAAACTATTTAGTAAAAGACGAGAACAAACTAAAAAGCAGTGTACATAAAAATGAACAAAAAGCAGGAAAGCTTTCACGCACAGAATATCAAACACTTGAACATCATTACAACTTATCTCTCATGCACTGTCATCTCATCACAGGACGCACCCATCAAATTCGAGCGCAATTTGCGGGTGCCGGTCATCCTCTTATGGGCGATCCTAAATATGGTGTCTCTGCCCAAAACAAAAAACACAACGAATTCCAGCAAGCTCTCTATTCCTACAAACTATCATTCACATTCAAAAGTGATGCAGGTCCACTTTCCTATCTCAACAACAAAACATGGACTGTAACTGACATACCGTTTGTAAAAACACATTTTCCAAATGCAACATTACCACTTTAATATAGAAGGGATTTTGAAAATGAAATTTATTTGTTATCCTAAATGTTCAACCTGTAAAAAGGCACAACTCTTTCTCAACGAAAACGCAATCGAATACACAATACAAGACATTACACAAGACACACCTACAGCAAACGACTTGAAAACATGGCAATCTGCTTCAAACTTACCTCTACGCAAATTTTTTAATACAAGCGGAAAACTCTACCGGGAACTCAATCTAAAAGAGAAACTTTCCACCATGACTGATGATGAAGCTTTTCATCTACTCGCTTCAAATGGCATGCTGATCAAACGGCCTTTATTAGTTTCAACCGACTTTGTTCTAGTCGGTTTTAACGAAACGCAATGGACAGAAACCCTGGCAATTAATTAATCCCTGCACATTGACGAAAGCGCTTAAAGCTTGTATAATACCAAAGTGAAAATTTCATTTTCACTTCTATGGAAGCGTATCGAAGTGGTCATAACGAGGCTGACTCGAAATCAGTTTGTCGGTAATTCCGACACGTGGGTTCGAATCCCACCGTTTCCGCCAAAATAGAAAGCCTGCAATCTCAACGATTGCAGGCTTTTTTCCTTGTATATCAATAGCTCCAAGTGTTTTATGCTACTATAAATATGTAGAGCACTACTTATTAATTGTAGAGAAATACACCCCATTTTGCACACGAATTGCACACGACATTATGTGTATACATTATATTATCTTAAACAGAAAGGACTTTACCATCATGCGACCAAGAATTATTGAAAATATGGACGATTGGAAAATACTAAAAGCTGCTCTAAAAGAAAAAGGATATAGGTCTTGGCAATATCAATATGATGTTCATTTAGAAGAAGGATACCAAGCAAGGTTTACTAATAACGAGAAAAGCGTTTTAGTGATTACTCATAATCGTGAGATACAAAAAGATATTGTTTTATAATATGGAAACTAAAAAACTCCATCTTGGTCAAAACTAAGGCGGAGTTAATTTATTTATTTTCAATGATAATTTCCTATAATGTTTTACCGACATATTTGAATTAAGTTTTACATTTCACAGCTGATGGAAAAATACCCTGTTTGATAGCTTTAGCATCTTCAATAGAATAGAATGCTTTCGAGTGACACTCTTCAATTATACTAACAGCTTTATTTAAATCTTTACGTTTGATAGCTGTATAAAGAATTTCAATATTTCCATTCATTCCATGAGCATCAATACTTGTAACACCAAATCCTGCACTGTATAGTCTTTCCTTCATTCCAGCTTCATCCTTAACCAAAAACACTCTGATTACGAGAAGTCCTAAAGCTAGTTTTTCTTCGATTATTATACCAACGTAATTACCCATTGCAAAACCGCCAGCGTAAGCAAGAAAACATACAATATTGTCTAGATTCTGCATAATTTGTCCCATAGCTAATATCCAAACTGAAACCTCAAAGAATCCTAAAATTGGTGCTAATAACTTTTTCCCTCTAGATACAAAAATAATTCTTATTGTACCAATAGACACATCAATTATTCTCGATAAAAAGATTAGTATAGGTAGTATTACCCAACTAAAAATTGAGCTATCCAATAGCTGTTGAATTGCGTCCATCATTTTCCTCCAAATGTTAATATAAACTAAATTTATATCTTAGTGGATGGATTATATCATACTAGAATTCAACATTACAATCTTTATTTCACTCTAAAAATTCATTCTATATATTCGATAGATTTGAGTGTACAGTACAATCATTTTATGTCACTTCTTCTAGATTAAAAACAACAACTTTTGTCTTAATTGCATTAAGCATAATCAAAAAGTATTTGTAAGGATAGTTTCATATCTGCAAAGAAACTTTTTAACTAAGGGAGCCAAAGTGTCTCGCTTTTAACTCTCTAATTTATTAAACAAAATCCCCCTCCTTTGTTGTTAGTTTTCCGCTTTTGAGAGGTTTTTTGTTTGTCACTTATTATCTTGCAACGCTTCTAAAGCCTTTTTCATAACAACTGGATATTTCACACCCATCAAACCCAAGTTCTCAAAGAATGATATTCCCTCGTTGCCCACAAAGAAGAGCACTACCGCTGTTCTTATGTACTGCGCTCCTGTTGCTTGATCTAAGAGCACAGCAATCCAAACTACAAGCAGAATGACCCCTTTCTTACAAAGTCCTTTGAACCCTGCTTTGCTACTGAGAGAGCCTGTCTCACTTTTG
>DAOUQJ010000006.1 GCA_030625685.1 Oscillospiraceae bacterium | reverse complement strand
AACTCTCAATAAAATGGTATCTAAATCAGCCCTAAGACCAATTAAAATCACTCTATCAAAAACTCTTCCAAGCTTTCAAAGAAATTTCCGGTTGCTCCATTTTTTCATCTCTTCAAAAATGGACAACCATCTTGATTTTTTTCTATCTAAAAAATCTAAAATAATGTCCGTTTCTGGTGCTTTGTTCGTTTCTTTATTGTTCATTGTTTAATTTACAAGGTGCAGATAAACACTCTTCAAGCCACAAGTAGCTGTCCGAAGCGTTCCTATATTATACTCGCTCCTGCCCTTCGTGTCAAGACTTATTTTTGACAATCTTTCACAAAGTTCTGCCAGTTTTTTGCCGTCGCTGTTGCAACAGCTTTACTAGAATACCAAATCATTTCCGCTTTGTCAACTACTTTTTTCATCTTTTTTGAATTAATTTTATTTCCATTATTTTATACGTTATAATAATTAGTTCTGTTTTTCCTATAAACTACCTATTTGAATCAATTCTTCAATTGATTAAAAGAATCAGTTATGCTATAGTGTTACAATCTAATAATACATTTTAAGAGAGGTTACACGTCATGCCAATTAAAATACCTGATTTACTGCCAGCTAGAGCTACATTAGAAAATGAAAATATCTTTGTCATGACTGAATACCGTGCGCTGCATCAAGATATTCGCCCAATCAGATTGCTTATTTTGAATCTAATGCCGACAAAAATTGTGACAGAAACACAACTATTGCGAAAACTCTCAAACACTCCTTTGCAAATACAAGTTGAACTTCTTCAGACTGCAAGTTATATCGGCCACTATACTGATTCCAGCCATTTAGATTCCTTCTATACTACATTTAATCAAATCCGCAACAATAATTATGATGGAATGATTATCACTGGAGCTCCAGTTGAAAATATGGATTTTACTCAAGTCAATTATTGGGACGAATTATGTACCATTATGGAATGGGCTAAAACTCATGTCCATTCAACCCTTCACATCTGCTGGGGTGCACAGGCAGGACTTTATTACCACTATAACATCCACAAACACACATTACCCGCTAAACTTTTCGGTGTTTTTGAACACAGTGTGCTCAAACCATCATCTCCCTTGTTTCGAGGGTTTGATGACCGTTTTTATGCCCCTCATTCTCGCTATACCGAAGTGAGAGAAGCTGAGGTCCGAGCCGTCAAAGATCTTGAAGTTCTTGCTACATCATCTGAAGCAGGTGTATTCGCCGTCAAATCAACCGATAGTCGCAACTTTTTTTTCTTTGGTCACGCCGAATATGATGAGGACACTTTGGGTTTAGAATATTCTAGAGACAAAAAGAAAGGCCTGAACATTGCAATACCTAAAAACTACTATCCTGATAACGATATTGCACAAAGTCCCATTGTCCGTTGGCGCTCCACGGGACAACTGTTATTCACCAACTGGCTCAACTATTATGTATATCAAACCACCCCATACGATTTGAACACAATTCAAAGCGAAACAAAAAACCCCTTGCCTACTAAATAGTAGGCAAGGGGTTTTTTGTTTAATTATTCAACTTCAGCTTCATCTTCAGCTTCATCTTCATCCACAAAATCAATTTGGAATGCTTCAGAACAGTTCGGACAAACAATTTTACCTTCTTGCAAAACTGTTTCATCAATCAACAATTCATTTTCACAACTGGGACATTCCATAGAAAAGAATCCATCTTCGCCACATCCACAATCACAATCACATTCACAATCATCCTCGTCATCATCGAAATCAAGATCGTCAATATCATCTTCGTCATCAGAAAGCAAAATAGACTCTACATCTTCCAAATCTTCAGAGACTACGTCCAATCCTTCACCCAACAACTCATTGGCTTCTTCCAAATCTTCAATGGAATACCCAATCTCTTCCAGAATATCAATTATTGCAGTCAACAATTTACTTTCTTTGCTTTTTTCTTTTTGTAAATCTAGACCTTCAGCCAATCCTTTTAGGTATGCTACTTTTTCAGAAATTGTCATAACAATCTTCCTTTCTTTCGGTCAATTAACTCTTGCTACGTTCCAAATAATCTCCATTACGTGTATCAATTTTAATCATATCACCAGTATTTATGAAAAGAGGTACTTTAATTTCAGCACCTGTTTCAAGTGTAGCAGGCTTAGTTACATTTGTCGCTGTGTCACCTTTAAATCCTGGATCAGTTTGTGTAACTTCTAGTTCAACAAAATTAGGTGGTTCTACGCCAAATACTTTCCCTTTGTAACTCATGATTTTGCAAACCATAGTTTCTTTCACAAAACGGAAAGCGTCACCCAATACATCCGCATTGATTGGAACCATATCAAATGTTTCTGTATCCATGAAATAATATAAATCCCCATCGGTATAACTATATTCCATTTCTTTCTTTTCTACATAAGCATTTTCAAATTTAGCCGTAGGGTTAAACGATGTTTCTGTCACCGCGCCTGTAATCACATTTCTCATTTTTGTGCGAACAAATGCAGCACCTTTTCCTGGTTTTACATGTTGGAATTCCACAACTTGCATGACGTTTCCATCCATTTCAAATGTAACACCATTACGAAAATCTCCAGCTGAGATCATATTAATTCATCCTCCAAAACATTATGGGTATTTTTTCATTTATAAACACTGCTTATATTACAGTATTTTATCCTTTTATGCAAGATACATTCATGGAAAATTTACAAATTAAAAGTATCTTACATAAATATTTGCAACGCCCTTTGACGAAACGGTTTTTCTATTGAATATCTCAATTTCCGAAACAAGGTATCTTTCTGAATAGGTTCCACAATAATCGAACGAATACCCACTCTGTTTGCACCTAAAATATCCGTAAAAATTTGATCTCCCACCATCACTGTTTCTATTGTACTGACGTTCATTTGCTTCATAACCTGCAAAAATGACTTCTTTTTTGGTTTTCCAGCCCATCCAACAAAGGGAATTCCCAGCAAAGTTGCAAAATGTTTTACTCTAGTTGGCTTACGGCTATTAGAAAGAACAAAAGGCACAACACCTGCCTCTTGAAGGGATGTCATCCACTGCCTCAGTTTTTCATTTGGTTCCCTTTCTCCATACGCAATAAGAGTATTATCCAAATCCAACAGCAAAAGCTTAATATTGTCATTTTTCAAGCTTTGAATATCAATTTCGTAAATGCTATGATAACTTTCACTCGGGAATAATGAAATCGCCATATTTGCTCTCCTTCTAATTTTTCACACATTTGCATATAACTTATAGCGTATTATACAACCAATCATATTTATTAACAAGGGGGTATCTTATGAATCAAATCCCAATCAAAACTGTACTATTAACCCCACCAGATAAACTAGCACAAGCAAAAGCATTTAAGCTTCCCATCGCACACATGGCATATCGTTTTTCCCGCGAAGGCGCTTTAATAAAAGCCCCTCTTAGCGATACTCAGAAAAACGACCTTTTGTTCCTTGATGGCGACAGTTGGAATGAAAACAGTGAAATTCCGTCAATTATCCAGCAACTAATTAAAGAATGCAAAACACAACATTATCGCGGTGCAATACTTGATTTTTCTAAATCGCCCACGCAAAGAACGGTTTCATTGATAAAGCAGCTAGACACAATGATGCACAAACAGAATTTGCGATTATACCTACCTGAATGCTATCATTCATATTCAAAGTCTGCAAACATTATTATCTCAAGCGCTATCTCTGGCGGAAGCTTGCAGCAAAGATTAACCTCAGCAAAACAAACTTATGGTTCGAACAGAATTACATTATCCATTGAACGATGTGCAGAAGCGTTTTCTCTTCCAACCCTAAAAGGGAAAAGCACTTCTCTTTCCCGACTTGAACTACAAAAACGAATCCAAACCACATCTCCCTCCATTTTTTATTCTAATGAGTTATGTGCAAACTATTTTACATATTTAAATCAATATGGTTCAGCACATTTCATTTTATATGACGACGCCAAAAGTATTCATAGAAAATTCTCACTTGCAAAAAACTTAAATATAACAGAATGTTTCATGTTATATCCTCAAGTTGATGATATATTAATAGATATCCTAAATGAGAATTAAACTTTGAAAAAATGCCCTAGCTTTTCATCTGAAAGCTAGGGCGTTTTTTCAAAAGTCTCTCTTGCTCAGGGAGAAAAAGTATAGTATAATGAAAAATCGTCTATTATACTTTTATTTCTAATGTTTTTAAGGGAGGCGAAACCCTTTGTCGCAACAAAGAAAAGAGATTGAACGCAGAAGAACCTTTGCCATTATCTCTCATCCAGACGCAGGTAAAACAACACTCACAGAAAAATTCCTTTTATACGGGGGCGCCATTGCACAAGCGGGCGCTGTCAAAGGCAAAAAAAATAGCCGCGCTGCCATTTCAGATTGGATGGAAATCGAAAAACAACGCGGAATTTCAGTTACATCCTCCGTTCTGCAGTTTCAATATGATGGTTACTGCATCAATATTCTTGATACCCCAGGACACCAAGATTTTTCTGAAGATACCTACCGCACTTTGATGGCCGCTGACTCTGCCGTGATGGTTATTGATGCTGCAAAAGGTGTAGAAGCTCAGACACGTAAACTCTTCAAAGTTTGCGTCATGCGCAATATTCCTATATTTACGTTTATCAACAAAATGGACCGGGAAGCAAAAGACCCTTTTGAATTATGCGAAGAAATTGAAAAAGAGCTTGGAATCGAAACTTACCCTGTCAACTGGCCCATTGGATGTGGCGCAGACTTTCAAGGTGTCTATGACCGTGAAAAACAAGAAATTTTGCAATTCAGTGGACAAGATGGCTCAAAAATTGCAACCAGTGTACAAGTCTCCTTAGATGACCCAAATCTTTCTGATTGGATAACACAAAATCTACACCAACAATTGCAAGATGATATCGAACTTTTAGATGGTGCTTCTTGTGAATTTGATGAAAAGAGAGTAGAAACTGGTAAGCTATCACCTGTTTTCTTCGGCTCTGCTTTAAAGAATTTCGGAATTGAACCTTTTTTAGAACAGTTTTTACAAATGACCTCAACCCCATTGCCACGCAATTCAAACAAAGGTTTGATTGATTCTATGGACAATGATTTTTCAGCTTTTGTCTTCAAGATTCAAGCCAACATGAATAAAGCGCACCGTGATCGAATTGCTTTCATGCGAATTTGTTCTGGTCACTTTCTCAAAGACAGTGAAGTCTATCACATGCAAGGCAAAAAGAAAATCCGTCTTTCCCAACCTCAACAAATTATGGCAGCTGAACGTGAAATGGTTTCAGAGGCCTACGCAGGTGATATCATCGGTGTTTTTGACCCAGGTATTTTTTCTATTGGTGACACTCTATGCACTTCGGGCAACCGCTTCTTCTTCGACCCAATCCCCACCTTTGCGCCAGAACACTTTGCTCGCGTACGCCCTATCGACACAATGAAACGCAAGCAATTCTTAAAAGGCGCGGAACAAATTGCACAAGAAGGTGCAATTCAAATATTTAAAATGCCTTATAGTGGTATGGAAGAAGTTATTGTAGGTGTCGTTGGCACTCTACAATTTGATGTATTAGAATACCGCTTACGCAATGAATACAATGTGGAAATTCACCGCGAAGGACTACCATACCAATTCCTCCGTTGGATTGAAGAGCCAACAGATGTAACAGAAGATGATTTAATACTCAGCAATGACACTAAAATGGTTGAAGACTACCGTGGTGGAAAGCTACTGCTATTTTCCACCGCATGGTCAATTAACTGGGTGCAAGATAAAAACAAAGATTTGGTGTTAACTGAATTCAACACAGCAAAACAAGTATAAGGAAAGGACTGAAACACAATGAAACGAACTGAAGTCGCTCGTATCTTTGCAGATAAAGAGCAATTTGACAAAACTCAAGTAACACTATGCGGTTGGGTAAGAACCATTCGAGATATGAAAACATTCGGCTTTATTGAGCTCAATGACGGCAGCTGTTTTAAAAATATTCAGATTGTGTTTGATGAACAAGCTCTTCCAAACTTCAAAGATATATGCAAGCAAAACGTAGGTGCTGCTTTGTGCATTGAAGGAACTGTGCTTCTCACTCCAGAAGCAAAACAGCCTTTAGAACTAAAAGCCACTTCTATTAAAGTAGAAGGTACCTCCGCCTCTGACTATCCTTTGCAAAAGAAACGACATGGCGTAGAATTTTTGCGTAGTATAGCACATCTACGCCCACGCACCAACCTATACTCAGCAGTCTTCCGTGTACGTTCTATTGCAGCTCATGCCGTTCATACCTTTTTCCAGGACAATGGCTTTGTATATGTACACACACCAATCATCACAGCATCAGACTGTGAAGGCGCTGGTGAAATGTTCCATGTCAGCACACTCGATTTCAAGAACATTCCTTTAACAGAAGAAAACAAAGTTGATTATTCTCAAGACTTTTTTGGTAAAGAAGCCAGCCTAACCGTATCAGGTCAACTCAACGCTGAAAACTTTGCAATGGCGTTCGGTAATGTCTACACCTTCGGCCCAACATTCCGAGCAGAAAATTCAAACACCCAACGTCATGCAGCTGAATTCTGGATGATTGAACCTGAAATAGCATTCTGTGATTTAAATGGAGATATGGAAGTTGCGGAAGCTATGATTAAGCATGTAATATCAACCGTTTTGGACAAATGCCCAGATGAAATTGCATTTTTCAATTCTTTTGTTGATAAAGGTCTTCTCGAACGACTCAATGCCGTTGTTTCCTCAGACTTTGGTCAAGTCACCTATACTGAAGCCGTTGAGATCTTACAGAAATCCAACGTTAAATTCGATTATCCAGTTGAATGGGGTTGCGATCTACAAACAGAACATGAACGTTATCTCACAGAACAACACTTCAATCGACCTGTTTTTGTCACAGATTATCCAAAAGACATCAAGGCCTTTTATATGCGTCTTAATGACGATGGCAAAACTGTAGCAGCTTGCGACTGCTTAGTCCCAGGCATTGGCGAAATTTTAGGTGGTTCTCAACGTGAAGAGCGCCTTGATTATTTAGAAAAACGTCTCAACGAGATGAATCTTGACCCAAAAGACTACTGGTGGTATCTAGATTTGCGTCGCTATGGTGGTTGCACACATTCAGGTTTTGGTCTAGGATTCGAACGAATGGTCATGTATCTAACTGGTGTCTCCAATATCCGCGACGTACTCCCTCATCCTCGCACAGTGGGCACTGCGGACTTTTAATAAAATTTAAAAAATGTGTATCCAGATCTGGATACACATTTTTTATGCCCTATTATATACTTTTAAAATTAAATAAATTCTTTCTGAACAAATCAACAGGAATAATCAACATTGAACTTATGATAACTAGTACCCATTCTCTCAAATTCAATCCATAACAACGGAAAACACTACCACCAAATTGAACCAGTAGTATCTGCACTACAAAAATGGTAGCCATGACCCTTGGGAACGCTGGATTATCTTTAATATATTCTAATAGATTCCAACTCTCAGTTCTTGCATTAAACGCGTTAAACATCGCCATAAATACAAACGCCGCAAAGAAACCTGTTAATAAATAACGTCCTTCAGCATCTGTTCTGAAACCTTCAGCAACAAAACTCGTCTGTAAGAATACATAACTGATAAATGTAATCCACAATGAGTCAACGAGAATCGCCCACTTCATAGTTGAACTGATGATGGATTCATCTCTGCGTCGCGGTTTGTCATTCATATATCGAATCAGTGCAGGTTCTCCGCCAAATGCCATCGCTGCCATCGTATCCATCACAAGATTAATCCATAAAATTTGCGTAATGGTAAGAGGTTGTGGCATACCCAGTAATGGCGCCATAAATGAAACCAAAACAGCTGAAACATTGATGGTGAGCTGGAAAATAATAAATTTTCGTATGCTCGTATAAATCGTCCTGCCGTACAAAATTGCTTGTCCTACAGAACTGAAATTATCGTCAAGTATCACAATATCCCCGGCTTCTTTTGCGACTTCAGTTCCAGAACCCATGGCAAAACCAACATCCGCTTTTTTCAGTGCTGGCGCATCGTTCACACCATCACCTGTCATTCCAACCACTAAGTCTTCTTCTTGCGCCAATTGTACTAACCGGTGTTTATCTGAAGGAAGTGCACGTGCAATCACGCGTAGTTGTGGCAACATTTCTTTGATTTGTTCATCAGATAATTGGGCAAGCTCATCAGATGTCAAAATGACGTGTTCAACATCTGAAATAATTCCTGTTTCCTCTGCAATTGCTCTAGCAGTTTCTTTACGATCTCCAGTAATCATCACCACTTGTATGCCTGCTCTGTGGACATACGTAATCGCTTCCACGGCTTCTGGGCGAACCTCATCACGAATTGCAACCACACCAACAAGTGCCCATGTACTATCTTCGATTTTTTCGCAAGATCCATTCTCTTCTGAAACAGCCAACACCAGTAATCGCATGGCCTTATGAGCTAACTCATCCATTTTATGATCGAATTTTTCGTGTTCAGCCGTTCCGAAGTTAAGCGTTTCTCCATTTATATTATAATACTTGTTGCAATGAGATAAAATCTTTTCTGGAGCACCTTTAAGCAGTGACATTTTCTTTCCATTGCGACTCACCTGTGCTATAGAATACTTGTTTTTACTGTCAAAAGGAATATTAGAAAGTACGGTTGTTTGTGTACATCTCTCACTATCTTTCATAAACTCAAGCATTGCTCGTTCTGTAGCATTACCACCTAATATACGAAGCTCACTATCGGTCTCCTTTGTTATTGAAGCACTTGTATTGTAGCATGCATTGAGTGAAAAGAGTGTTTTCAATGCATCTGGAATTTTATCATAAGTATCATAATTTTCCACACTTCCATCAATAAATGCGGTCATTTCAAGTTGCCCCTTAGTTAACGTGCCTGTTTTATCTGTTAGCAAAACATTGAGGCTTCCGGCTGTTTCGATTCCTGTAATTTTTCTGACTAACACTTGATCTTTCAGCATATTACCCATATTTTGCGCGGAAACAATTGCAATCATAAGTGGTAATCCTTCAGGGACTGCCATTACAATAATAATAACAGCAAACATCAACGCAGATAACAAATCCGAAAGTATCGGCATTCCACTTTGAAAATAATGTGCAATGGCAACTGAGTCAAAATTTTGTTCAACTACCGCTTTTTGGAACATATATGCTAGTGCAATGACAACACCGCCAGTATATCCAAATACGCTAATAGTCTTAGCCAATTGTTTGAGTTTCACTTTAAGCGGAGAATCTCTCTGCTCTGTTTGAAGTTCCTTAGCCAATTGTCCATAAAGGGATGCATCCCCTACTTTGACAACTTCCATAACACCTTCGCCACCACAAATCAAACAACCAGAATAAAGTTGATTTGGTTGCAATAAATCGACTGTGTCCATTTGAAACTCTTCTGAAGAGGCAATTTTCTCAATTTCCTCAGACTCGCCATTGAGTGTCGACTGGTCCACTTGTACGATGCCCTTTCTCAAGACACCATCAGCTGGAATTTTGTCTCCCAATTGCAGAAGAACCCAATCTCCAACTACTACATCATCTACTGAAACTTCCATAAGCGCACCATTTCGATACACTTTGCACACCGCTTTGGATGCTTCCTCTTGTAAACGCTGAAACGCAGTTTCATTTCGATGTTCCGATAAAGTCGATACCAATACTGCAATAATAATTGCTATCGCTATTCCGACGGCTTCATACCATTCGGTCTCACCGAGCACTGCAAAAACAAAGTTTATAATTAGTGCAACACATAAAATCTGAACCATAGGATCTTTAAAGTTCTGTACTAGTTTTTTATAAAACCCTTCTGTTTTCTGCTTTGAAATGCGGTTGGTCCCTTTGCGGTTTCTCGCATCAATGACCTGTTCATCCGTTAATCCCTGTATTGTCATTTTGCACATCCTTTCAATCATCACAAAGGCATAAAAAAACCTCTGCTTTGTTTGCAGAGGCTAAACAAAACTCCTCTGCCCAAGGCAGATAAGTCTTGTCAATTAAGGTGAAGCCAAGAGTAAACTCTGGGTATGTTGACTTCATCCCGCTCACGCGGCGACTACTCCCTTATCTCCTTTTTTGTACCATAATTCCTCCATTTTGTCAATGTAATTCACTAATGCATTAGAGGTGATATATTTGCCCATTTCTAACAATTGCACAAATTCATCAAATAATGAACTGCATCTTCTCAATTTATTCATATATAAATCAAAACACACTTCATGCATTTTTAAAAATGCACAATTTTTTATTGAAAACTAACCTCCATTGTTGTACAATATACAAAACAATCTTGCAAAACAGTCTAAATGGAAAGCGCAACACATACAGCATAATAAACCAGTCTAACAAACGTTCCCCTGCATGAAAAGCAAATATACATTATCGCTTATCAACCAAATAGAGCATAACACCTTTCAATAAAATTAGGCGGGATATAGCCCCTAACCGATATGAAAAAGGAGAGAAATCACTATGATCTATTCTGCAGAGAAAATCCGTAACATTTGTTTACTAGGCCACAGCGGAAGTGGTAAAACTTCACTAGCTGAAAGTATGTCGTTTATCACTGGAGCATCGGATCGACTTGGCAATATTGCCGATGGAAATACCATTTCTGATTATACCTCAGAAGAAATAAAACGAAAAATTTCCATTTCCATGTCTGTACTTCCTATCTTCCATAAAGACCACAAACTCAACATCATGGATACTCCTGGAAACTTTGATTTTGCAGGTGAAATAGCCTCAGCGCTATCTGTCTGTGATTCTGCCGTTTTAGTATGTTCTGCGCGAGATGGATTATCCATTGGTGCTGAACGCAATTATAAATTGCTCTCCACAAAAAAGAAACCAAGACTTATTTATATTTCTCGTGCAAACGAAGAAAACTCAGATTTGAAAAACACATTATCCGCTCTGCAAACTGCGTTCGGATCATCTATCCTCCCTATCGTATATCCTATCATCAACGATAATAAAACCGTAACTTCTTTTGTCGATTTGGTTGATATGAAAGCATATGATTATAATGGCGAAATACCAATCCCTGCTGAATTGGCATCTGAAATAGAAGAAAGCCGTATGACCCTGATGGAATCTGCTGCTTCTAGCGATGAATCTTTACTTGATAAATATTTGGAAGCTGGAGAATTGTCTGCAGAAGATATCAAAAAAGGTCTAGCCACTGGCGTTGCTGAATGCAGTATTACGCCTGTTCTATGTGGCGATGCAGTTGGTGGATTTGGTACAAAACGTTTACTTTCTTCACTCATTGACTTGATGCCTAATCCATTACAAGCCCCTCCAATTGAAGCGGTTGATGACCAAGGTGATTCTGTTGCCGTTAGTTGTGACTCAAACAAGCCATTCTGTGCATATGTATTTAAAACATTATCAGATCAATATGGAAAATTTTCCTTTGTCAAAGTAATGTGCGGAACTTTATCTGCGGAAGCTTCCCTTTGTCTTACTTCTTCAAAGTCTACCGAAAAACTTGGACGTCTATATCAAATGAACGGCAAAAAACACGATGAAGTTAAACAAATTGTCAGTGGTGATATTGGCGCAATTAGCAAAATGGAAAAGCTCAAAACCAGTTCCACATTGTGTGATCCAAAACACATTGTCAAATTACCACCTATTCCATTTGCTCAGCCATGCTATTCCAAAGCAATTCAAGCAAAAGTACGTGGACAAGAAGAAAAAATCACTTCTGGTCTCACAAGTTTACGCGAGGAAGATCCTTCCTTTACAATAGAACATAACACGCAAACACATCAGCTTGTTATAGCAGGAGCTGGCGATATCCATCTCGACGTCCTAGTCAATCGCTTAAAAATCCGAAATGGTGTGGAAGCAGAATTGGTTCCTGCACGTATCGCATATTGCGAAAAAATAAAAAAAGCATTTAACGCACACGGCCGTCACAAAAAACAATCTGGTGGCAGTGGACAGTTTGGCGACGTGTGGATTCGCTTTGAACCTCAAGATGAAAGTGATGATCTCATATTTAATGAAGAAGTATTCGGTGGCAGTGTCCCCAAAAACTATTTCCCTGCAGTAGAAAAAGGATTACGGGATTCTATCAAACACGGCGTTTTAGCCGGCTATCCTATGCTTGGCTTGAAGGCTACTTTATATGATGGTTCTTACCACCCAGTTGATTCAAACGAAATGGCTTTCAAAACCGCCGCACAAATTGCTTACAAAGAAGGAATTCCCAATGCGTCTCCTACTATCTTAGAACCAATCGGCACCTTACAAGTCACCATTCCAGACAACTATCTTGGCGATGTTATGGGTGACCTCAACAAACGACGTGGTCGCGTGTTAGGGATGAACCCCACTGCTGATGGTGACCAAATATTAGATGCTGAAGTGCCTATGGCAGAAATGTCCGACTATGCTATTGATTTGCGATCAATCACACAAAGCCGTGGTTTCTTCACTTTCCAATTTGTCCGCTATGAAGAAGCTCCTCCTGCAGCACAGCAAAAAGCTATTGATGCAGCCAAACAATGTAAATAGGCAACCTCAACTTAACGTATTATGCCCCTTTTATACATATGTATAAAAGGGGCATAATACGTTTTATTTAACTATTTCACCAGTCATGCAATTCAGATAATATTCACTATAATCTGTCGTGACTTTCCACACCGGAATAGCGCGAATATTTATTGATAAACTACCCGACATATAATAGTATCCCGATTCAATTTGAAGAATGGTACTACAGGGTATATTTTCTTTCTTTATATATTGAACAAATCGAGCAATCAATGTAGTGGAGGAAAGTGAAGCGTTCTCTCTCTCATTTAAAACAGGCTCACCCAAAAGTCTCCGCCCATGAATCGATTGCAGAACATTATCTTGATACTCCAAATATATTACACAGTTAAAAACTGGCATATCACCGATAGACTGCATAAACTGAAAAGAATTTTTTTCTTGTTCATTTTTATTTATCTGAACTGCGGAAATTCCAATCTCATTTAAATAATCTGTAACAAAATCGCTTTGATCTATTCCATTAAAACCATCCAAAGTCCCCACTTTTTCAATTGAAAATCTTCCATCTTCATGAAATAGTGCCGTTCCTTGTCCTGCAGTATATTTTGTCGCAGAACCAATTTGACGTTCATTAATCTCACCCAAAGAAGCTTTGACCAATTCTTCTTCTTTGATTTGATCACGTTCTGTAATATAGATTGTTTCATGCCTATCCCAAGGAATGTTATCCTCTTGCAGTTCAATATTATTCGAGCGCAAGTAGGTATGCACCGCTTCTTTTGTTTCTTGTTTGATATTCGATGTCCCTTGTCCACGAATGGCAATCAATATTAAAAAGGACAGATTTACACATATCAGTAAAACAATAATGATATTCTTCAATTTCGTCCATGCCAAATCTATCACCTCCCAAAATTAATAAGCTTTCCACGTTATATTCATCTGTTTGTCTTCTCCAGAGTCTATATAAACAGGTGAAATTTTAACATTCGTACGATTTTCCCCCTTTACTATAGCCGCAACATGTTCTTCAGGAAGCAATATTTCTACTTGATCATTTGATGTGTATTGACGCAAGTGAATCACAAAATCCCTTACAACTCCATCTTGTATGTAAAATCGTGCACAATACTCATCAGAATAAAGTTGAACAGGAACACCATGCAATCGATATCCGTAAGATGCCACTATAGAACCATCTTCGTTATATTTTACATCAATAAGATTTATTTTTGCTTCATTATTCTCATTGGATAGTGCAGAAAATAATATTTCTTGTGTCTGCTCAATTATTTCACCTACCTGTGAGGTATCAACCATATACCGCTTTGCTTCATCGCTTGAAGTATGAAAAGTCAATGTTCCCTGAGACAAGATGCGAAGCGTGTCTCTTCCCTCTTGAATTACAACGCCTTCTGCGGATTCATACACTGTTATAGCCTTTGGGTTAAATAATAATGATGTTAACATCTCGTTTCGGTCATTGTCTGTCCATTTTTTCACCGGATTGCTTGATTCATAATATGGTAAAATCGGAGCATCTTCTCCAATGATAACCACTTCGTCAAACACATCAAACTGTTCGTTTTGAAAAGCTAACACTGCATTATTTGATTCATATTTTTCAATAGTATTCTTAAGTCGATTACTGACGGTGCTATCTAACAAACAGATATGGTATCGTCCATTAAAGTCGTCCGCAAAAACAAGTAAACTTTCCATATCTTGATAAACCAATATACATGAGCTTAAAGTAGCACTCAAGGTACTATTAACATTTTCACTTCCTAACCAAGAAGCAAGATGCGAAATAGGATAAACACAAGAAAAATCATAATAAATCCATCTATTCTGTTGAAACTGATTTATCCATTCTTCCCTTGATATCGTGTCCAATTGTGTAACTCCAACCAATGCTTCGCGAAATAAACTACCAAGCTGATTTTCAAACAATGTTCCAATTATCTCCGTATCAAATTGAGTGGCAAAGACACCCGTTTGATTATTCACAGCAATTCGTACCGGTTCTACATCCACACGAAAATATTCTTTCTCATTTTTATTATGCTCCATCTGATTTTTCACTTGTGTTTGGGAAAAGATGTCCAAGAAGCCATTGTACAATGCCACTTTGTTCAACAAATATAACGCTGATATACTGAGAAAAAGAATACAAATATTCTTCGTCATTTCAATGAGTCGTTTATTCTTCATAGGCAGGACCCTCCACCTTCAACTCCAAGCGCACCGTCGTCCCCTTATTTTTTGAATCAACTAACAGTAGTCTACCTTCATGTCGATCTACAATCTCTTTTGCAATAGATAATCCCAAACCAGTTCCGCCTGATTCTCTTGAGCGAGCTTTATCAACACGATAAAAACGGTCAAAAATGCGTTCTCTATCTTCGTTTGGAATACCAATTCCATTGTCTGTCACTTCGACCCAAACGTACTCATGCAAAGCCCCAGTCTCAATTGTAATTTCACCATTATCTGGCGTATACTTGATTGCATTCGAAACGATATTCATCATTACTTGCAGTAACCTATCTCTATCAGCCAAAATATAAGGAAGAGTATTTTTAATATCTAATACCAATCTATGTTTTCTTCGCTTTGCCTCCATTTTCACTGCATCATAGACATCACTTAGCATTCTTTCAAAAGAAAACTGAGTTATGTTCAGATTTTCGCTTTCGGAATCTAACTTAGATAATGTCAGCAAATCCTTGACAATATGCGTCATACGATCACTTTCATTCAAAATTACTTTTAAAAAATCTTGCTTCATATCCTCAGGCAAATCCCCTGCATCAGCCAAAGTCTCAGCATAACTTCTAATATTCGTAAGCGGTGTTCTCAATTCGTGCGATACATTGGCAACAAATTCACGTCGCATTTGCTCTGTTTTTACTTGTTGCGTAACATCATGTATCACAACAAGAACACCAGCTTGCTCTTCCCTAGAAAAGGGTGCAAATAATAGATGCAAACTTTGCTCACCTTGCATCATCTCTTCTTGCAAAAAACCATCATCTACGGACAAAATAGAGTCTAAAGCTATGCTATTGCCAAAAATATGTTTATACTCAATTGTTCCATTTAAAGGCATTTTTCTATCTAACATACGTTCCACTGCTGGATTAGCATGAATCAAATGTCCATTTTGATTGAATGCCACAACGCCATCAGTCATATGTAAAAACAGGGTATCTAGTTTATTGCGTTCATTTTCTACTTCTTGAATGGTATTTTTAAGCTGATTAGCCATCGATTGAAAGGTGTTGGTTAAAACACCAATCTCATCCTGTGAATCAACCGAAATCATTTCATCAAAATCACCTCTTGCAATTTTCTTTGCACTTTGCGTCAATTGTTGGACGGGTATGATAAGTGTTTTTGATAATAAAAATGAAAGCAAAACTGAAATGAGCAATCCAAATCCCATAGCTTCAATGATGAGAACAAACATCTCACCACTCAATTCTTGCACTGTTTGTTTATTGTCCAGAATATATACAATATATGACTCTCCACCTCGTTTAATAGGAATTGCTATATCCATATAGGATGAAGTCACATTGTTGTCAGAGCCAACTGTATTTCCATCTTTGAGCGCAATAAAAACATTATCCGTCAACTCTAAATCATTAATCATATCATCATTAGACCCTGCCAATACAGCACCAGTTTCTCCATCTAAAATAAAGAAATTTCGATTGTGTCCATCCACTCCCAATGCACCCATATTCGCAGAAAGCACTTCTTGTATACCATTGACCGCGTCTTCTTCTATACTTGTCTCCACAGTCAAATCGCGAAAAAATGCCTTGTCTCGTTCAAAAATGTTTTCCATTTGATTATAGAAGTCATTGAGATAAAATTGTCCTACGGAATTGATCAAAAAGACACCTGCTACAATCATGAGAGACGCAACAAGCAAAACCATAATCATTACCATTTTAACATGCAAACTACGAATCAAGCTAAGTACCTTCTTTCACCAAAAGTCGACTATATACTAAAATAATATCCCATTCCTCGTCTTGTCATCAGAAAAGCTGGCTTGGCTGGATCGTCTTCAATTTTTTCACGAAGGCGCCGCACCGTTACATCAACACCACGAACATCACCAATATATCCTTCATAATTCCAAACATGTTCCATAATTTCTTGCCTAGTATATACTTTTCCAGCATTCTCAATTAATAACTGCATTAATTCATATTCTCTTTGCGTAAGTTCTAATGACTTTCCGTCTTTTTTCACTCCAAAGCTATTTTTATCAATGGAAATACGTGCATGATTAGTATCATCAGCTTGAACGGCATCGCTCACAGTAACTCCATTGACTCTTCTAATATTTGCCTTCACTCGCGCCAATAATTCTCGAACAGAAAACGGTTTTGTAATATAGTCATCTGCTCCCAAATCAAGACCGAACACCTTGTCTTTCTCTTCTTCTCTCGCAGTGATAATTAATATGGGAGTATTGCTTCCCTTTTCTCTCAAACTGCGACAAACCTCAAAGCCATCCATTTCAGGCAACATCAAATCAAGTAAAATCAAATCTGGGTTTTCTGTCGTTGCAAGCACAAGACCTGTCGCTCCGTCATAAGCTTCAATTGTCTCAAATCCTTCACGATTTAGATTAAACCGAAGAATATCAACGATGCTTTTTTCATCTTCTACAATTAGCACTTTATGCTTCATACATATCCCTCTTTCTAGCTTTGCTGTAGAGAAAGTATTATTATACAATAAACTAACACATTTCATCATTTTATCATATAACAATAATGAATGCTATCAATTTCCACCCTCATCCCATAACATATTTTATTAGTTTTATCAAGGAAACACTGAAAATTTCGTCGAAAACACAAGATTTTTTCTTTGATTTTGATTCCAGTTAATGCTATAATACGACAGTATACATTAATTAATGTATGATAAAATAATTAGGCTTGTAAATTTTTTGAATTTTTGTAATTCTATTTAATTATTATAAATGAACTCATAAATTTTTTGTATCCTAACCATTACAAACAAAAACGAGGTTGTAATATTGACTAAATATATTATTCATGGGGGGAAACCCCTTTATGGAGAAGTAGAAATAAGTGGCGCAAAAAACGCTGCAGTTGCCATACTACCTGCAACACTTCTAGTTGATGGCGTGTGTCGCATAGAAAACATTCCACAAATCAGCGATGTATCTCTAATTTTAAGCATTCTGAAAAGTTTAGGGGCTGAAATTCGAACTGTCGACCGAACCACGCTAGACATTGATTGCTCTAACGTTCAAAACCGATCAGTTCCTTATGACGCAGCTCGCCAAATCCGAGCTTCCTATTACCTATTCGGTGCTCTGCTTGGAAGATTTGGCGAAGCCAATGTACCTCTTCCTGGTGGTTGCGACTTAGGCAATCGACCAATTGATCAACACGAAAAAGGCATTTCTGCCTTAGGTGCACAAGTTCAAGTGCAAAATGGGTATTTTCAAGCAACAACCAAAGGCACTCGTTTGCAAGGGGCTCATATCTATCTTGACGTTGTCTCTGTTGGTGCAACCATGAACACCATGATTACTGCAACTTTGGCAGAAGGTCTTACTGTCATTGAAAATGCAGCCAAAGAGCCACACATTGTTGATCTTGCAAACTTCCTCAACTCCATGGGTGCAAACATCATGGGTGCAGGTACGGATGTCATAAAAATTCGAGGTGTAGGACGTTTGGCTGGTGGTTTATATTCCATCATTCCAGATCAAATTGAAGCTGGAACTTACATGGCAGCAGTTTCTGCCGCTGGTGGTGAAATTACAATCAAAAATGTCATTCCCAAACACTTAGATTCCATCACTGCAAAACTCGAAGAAATGGGTGTCACAATCATAGAAAACGATGATTCTCTCATCGTGAAGCGCGAAGGGGCGCTCAATAAATCAAATGTAAAAACCTATCCATACCCTGGTTTCCCCACTGATATGCAACCGCAAATTGCCGCTGTATTATGCTTAGCAGAAGGCACTAGCATTTTAACCGAAGGTGTTTGGGATAATCGATATCGTTATGCAGATGAATTTAGACGCATGGGTGCCAATATTCAAGTCGATGGAAAAATAGCTGTTGTGGAAGGTGTTAAAAGCCTTACTGGCGCTCCTGTCACCGCATGTGATTTACGCGCTGGCGCAGGAATGATTGTAGCTGCTTTGGCTGCAAATGGTACGACTGAAATTGAACATGTATATCACATTGAACGTGGTTATGAGGATATTGTATCAAAACTTCGTCAATTGGGTTCTAATATTCATGTTGAAACAATCACAGATGAAGAATGGCATGTCGGCGCCGGTTGATTTAGTGCGTTACACAAGCTACTTTGATTTGCAACTTCACATGAAAAGTTGCAGGGTATTTTCAGACTGTTCTAACCAATTATGATTTTAACGGCGACAATTTGTTTGTCGCCGTCAAATTTTTTGAAAAGAGAATTCTTATGTTACAAATACATTTACTGTGCATCGGCAAACTAAAAGAACGTTTTTATACTGATGCTTCAAAAGAATATGAAAAGCGTTTGTCTTCTCATTGTAAATTAACCATCTCAGAACTTCCTGAAGAAAGACTGCCCGACAAGCCATCAGCAACGGAAATTGATATCGCATTACACAAGGAAGCAGAAAAAATCCGAGCAAATATTCCGAAAGGCGCAAATTTAATAGCACTTTGCATTGAGGGTAAACTCTCCTCAAGTGAAGACTTAGCAAAGCAAATGCATAATTGGATGCTAACAGGTTCATCCACGCTAGTATTTGTAATCGGAGGCTCTCATGGTCTTCATAAAAGCATAAAAGATGCCGCAAACCTACGGCTTTCCATGTCAAAAATGACCTTTCCACATCACCTTGCAAGAATCATGATTTTAGAACAAATCTATCGTTCTTTTCAAATCATCGCAGGAACAAAATATCATAAGTAAAGGAGTACTCACATGGTATATATGGAGAATTATAATCATTGGAGATCAAATCCCGCATTATCTCCCGCTGAAAAAGCTGAACTAGAAGGCATTTCCAACGATCAAAAGGAAATTGAAAATCGTTTTTATGGGCCTTTAGAATTTGGCACAGCTGGCTTACGTGGCATTATGGGAGTTGGTCTAAACCGCATGAACATACATATCATTCGTCATACTACGCAAGCCTTTGCCGAGCTCATTTTAAGAGAATCCTTTGAACATACTGGTGGCATAGCCATTTGTTTTGACTGTCGCAATAACTCAGAAGAGTTTGCAAAAGAAGCTGCTTGCGTCATGGCTGGAAATGGTATCCCAGTCAAACTATTTTCATCCCTTCGGCCAACCCCTGAACTCTCTTTCGCTGTACGCGAATATCAATGTATTGCAGGAATTAATATCACTGCAAGCCACAATCCGAAAGAATATAACGGCTACAAAGTATACTGGTCTGATGGTGCTCAATTGCCTCCCCACCACGCAAACCAAATTTCTCAAACAATGGAGCAGATTGATGTCTTCACTTCCATTCAAAAAATGGACTTTGATACAGCGCTATCACATAATCTAATTACCATATTAGATGAAGAAACTGACAATCGGTTTTTAAGTGAAGTCGAAAACATGATCAATGATCGCGAAACGATACAAGCAATCGCTGATGACTTTCGCATGGTTTATACACCATTTCATGGTACAGGTTATAAACTCATACCCCAAGTGCTCAAATCTTTTGGCATAAAGCACTTATCTTGCGTTAAAGAGCAACAAGTCATTGACGGTAATTTTCCAACTGTACCATCGCCAAACCCTGAAAATTTTAACAGTTTCAGTCTAGCAATCAAACTAGCAAAAGAAACGAATGCCGATATCATTGTCGGCAGTGACCCAGATGCAGATCGAGTTGGCATTTTGGCAAAAGATGATGTCAATGAATATCAGCTTATTTCAGGCAACCAAACAGGTGTCTTACTGCTTGACTACTTAATTCACATCAAACAAAAAAACAATACATTGCCACAAAACTCAATTGTTTTAAAAACTATTGTCACTACACAAATGGCAAACAAAATTGCTGAACATAATGGCGTCCAGTGCATGGACACTTTCACCGGCTTTAAATATATGGCTGAAAAAAAAGAAGCATTGGAATCTGCCAACAAAGGGCACGTCTTTTTTTCTTATGAAGAATCCTTCGGCTATATGCTAGGTGATTATGTCAGAGACAAAGATGCCGTCACTGCTACGCTTCTACTTACTGAAATGGCTGTGCATTACAAAAGCCGTCAAATGACATTATTTGATGCAATCGACGAACTCTATCGCAAATATGGCTACTATGAAGAACAAACCCTCAACCTCTTAATGCCTGGGCTAGATGGAATGCAAAAAATGAAAAATCTCATGGCTACTTTGCGAAATGCCCCCCTTAAACAAATTGCAGGCACGCAGGTACGTAGCTACATAGATTATGAAACTGGCACGCAAACTATATACAAAACAAACGAACGCGTCAGTGCCCCACTAAAGGGCTCAAATGTATTACATTTCAAACTAGAAGATGAGACAGATATATTTGTTCGTCCTTCAGGTACCGAACCAAAAATCAAAATTTATATCCTAGTGCAAGGTGATGATAAACAAACTTGTCAGCAACGAGTTTTGGATTATGTAACTTGGGGAAAAGGCGACTTAACATAAAAATCCAATGAAATACTAGCATATTCTTCACTTTTTTTTCATATCTTATCACAGTATCGCACGCAGATAGTATATCTGCATGATATAGGAGGTTTATATGAAGAAATGGATTGCATTGCTCATTTGTTTAACTGTGACCATGCCCACAATTCCTGCGTTTGCAAGCGAATTAGATGTTGACGCTACATCTGCCTTTTTAATCGAAAAAGAAACCGGCACCGTTCTCTTTGAGAAAAATGCACATGAAGCACTAGAACCTGCCAGTGTAACTAAAATTATGACACTGCTTCTCATCATGGAAGCCTTGAACGACGGGGTCATTTCAAAAGATGAGATGGTAACCACTTCAGCTCATGCCGCAAGCATGGGTGGTTCACAAGTCTTTCTCAAAGAAAACGAAACCATGTCTGTGCATGAAATGTTAAAGGCTATTGCTGTCGCATCTGGCAATGATGCCTCTGTCGCCATGGCAGAACATATTGCAGGTAGTGAGTCAATTTTTGTTGATCAAATGAATGCCAAAGCCGCTCAAATTGGAATGAATGACACAGTATTTCAAAACTGCACAGGGCTTCCTGCCGATAACCATTTAACTTCAGCCCATGATATTGCTATTATGTCAAGGGAGCTAATTTTACATCATCCATCTATCACTGAATATACGACGATATGGATGGATACACTAAGAAACGGTGACTTTCAGCTAGCAAACACCAATAAACTGATTTATTACTATGAGGGTGCCACTGGCTTGAAAACGGGTTTTACGGATAGTGCCAAGTTTTGCTTGTCAGCATCAGCTAAAAAAGACAACATGGAGTTAATTGCAGTTGTCCTCGGCTCTCCGACTTCGCCTGTACGTTTTGAATCTGCAAAGCAGCTTCTCAACTATGGATTCTCCACTTACACTTTGGCTGATTTAACACCTACCTCTCCCATTCCTCCAGTCGCTGTCGCTCTCGGTAAAGAAGACTGTGTGCAACCTATCCTCTCTGAAAACTGTCATCTCCTCATCGAAAAAGCCAAGGCAAATAAAATCACCACTTCTTTTACAGTGCTTGAAAATATCACAGCACCCGTTGCAGAAGGGCAAGAACTTGGTGAAATGATAGTATATTTAGAGGAAGAAGTCTATGATAAAATTCCACTCGTTGCAGAACAAGCAATTGATTCCGTCACCATCTTTGATATTTTCAAAGATTTTATGAAGGTTTTTGTATTCAATCATCCATAGTCATCATTGAGTCACACAACAAATAAGCAACTTACAAAAGATAATTTATAAATGAGGTTCTCTATATGTCCATTTATTTCGATCACGCAGCAACCACAAAAGTATTACAAGAAGCAGCTCAATCTGCACTTTTAGCAATGACTGAACAATACGGTAATCCCTCCTCAAGACATCGTTTTGGAACTGACGCCTCCAAAAAGCTTTCCGAAGATAGAAGCAAAGTTGCAGCTGCTCTTAACTGTCTTTCTGAAGAGATTTTATTTACATCTGGTGGAACAGAAGCAAATAACTGGGCTAGTTTCATCGCTGAAAAAATGAATCATCGCAGAGGAAAACACATCATCACAACCCAAATTGAGCATTCCAGTGTGCTTGATCCCATTGCGTCTTTCGAGGCTAAAGGTTATGAGGTAACTCGCTTAGCACCAGATCGAAATGGATACATTTCCGTAGAGCAAGTAAAAGAAGCACTGCGGCCTGATACCATTTTTGTTTCTATGATGTTGGTCAACAATGAAACAGGAACCATCCTCCCCATTGCTGAAACAGCACAACTGTTACGTGATGCGAAATCACCTGCACTTTTTCACTGTGATGCTGTGCAAGCTTTTTTGAAAATACCTTTTTCACCGAAAGAGCTAGATGTCGATTTTCTCAGCATCAGTGCGCACAAAATTGGTGCAACAAAAGGCTGTGGTGCTTTATATGTTAAAAAAGGGCATAAAATCTCACCTATGATACTTGGTGGAGGACAAGAGCACGGCTTACGATCAGGCACCGAAGCAACAGCACAAATTGCAGCCTTTGCTACCGCATCTCAAATTGGCGCATCTTCACTATCTACTCGACATGAACATATGACTAACCTCAAAGCATATGCACTAGAACAATTACAAGCAGAAATCAAACAGCTCGTTGTAGTATCTTCTGGTGATGCACCACATGTATGCGCCATTTCGCTTCCAGGGTATCCTAGCGAAATGTTGGTTCGTGATTTGAGTGATCGTGATATATTTGTTTCGTCTGGATCAGCCTGTCACAAAGGCAAACCAAGCCATGTATTCGCAGCATTAAAATTGCCACCTCGTGTTCTAATGGGTGTGCTTCGCTTATCTTTTTCTGCTGAAAATACAACGCAGGAAGTTGATCTCTTATGCACAGCACTCAAAGAAATTGTTGCAAATCGAATACCAGTGAAAGCTTAAGAAAAAACGCATTCTCAATATTGAGAATGCGTTTTTTTTAAACTGTTTTTGTAGCAACACAACGATGTATTGGCATGCCTTGCTCGTGAAATTTTTCTTCATAATCTGTCATAACACCTTGTATGCCTTTTTCATGCAAATGATAAGTCACTTCATTTAATGCAAAATTGACTTTCGGAAATTGAAACAATGAAAAAACAAATAAGTCTTTATTGTCTGTTTTAAAATGAATTTGACCTTTCTGATTCAAAACGGCATAATATCGTTTCAAAAACCCTTCGTGCGTAAGTCGCCTTTTCGCATGTTTTTGACCAGGCCATGGATCGCAAAAATTAATATATATGCGATCTACTTCTTCGGGCATAAAATACTCATTTAATTTTTCCACATCTGCATCTACAAAAAACACGTTTTTTAGCCCTAATTGTAACGCACGTTCCATCCCGATTATCATGGCATCTGGAACACGTTCTACAGCAATAAATAAAGCATCTGGATGATTCATCGCTGTTTCACATGTAAATCTCCCTTTTCCGCAACCGAGTTCTAGAAATACCGCTGTTGCTTCAGGCATTAACTCTTTCCATTTCCCTCTATGCAGTGTGGGCTCTTTAATCCAACAAGAATCACATTGCTCCATTCTACTCAACAAATTTTTCTTTTTTCGCATTCTCATGCTGTCCAACTCCTAGCGCGCTTTTCTCTGTTTTGATTTTCCAGTTGTCTTTCCATACGACTTATTCTTACCTTTGCTTTTCGTCCCTTGCTTCGAATGAGTATTCTGATTGGACTGTGTATTTGTCTTGGTTCCTGATTGCTTGGATCGAAGAGGTCTGATGAGGCAGTCACTACCGTACCCAATCAAATCGGTTCTCCCTGCCTTACGAAGCGCCTTTTCGACAAGTGCTCGTTTCTCTGGTCTTTTCCATTGCAACAAAGCACGTTGCATCGCTTTCTCTTCTCTGTCTTTGGGAACATACACTGGCTCTAATGTTTTGGGATGTAAACCCGTATAATACATGCAAGTAGACAAAGTACCTGGTGTGGGATAAAAATCTTGCACCTGTTCCGGTTGACGACCTGTCTTGTTGAGCCATTGCGCCATGGCAACAGCATCCTTAAGCTCGCTACCAGGATGAGATGACATCAAATATGGCACCAAATATTGTTCTTTTTGATAACGACTATTCAACTTTTTATATCGTTGTTGAAACTGCTCATACACTTCTATGTGCGGTTTTCCCATATAATCCAATACATGTGAAACACAGTGTTCTGGTGCTACTTTTAACTGTCCGCTAATGTGATGTCGCACAATTTCAGCAAAACACTCGCCATTTTTGTCACGAAGCAAAAAATCAAATCGAATCCCCGATCGAATAAACACTTTTTTCACTTTCGGAATATTTCTGAGTTTTCTCAATAGATGCAAATAATCTGAGTGATCTGCATCCAATTGCGAACAAGCTGTGGGAGCCAAACACTGTTTATTTTTGCAAAATCCTGCTTTCAACTGTTTCTTACATGATGGCCTACGAAAGTTTGCAGTCGGACCGCCCACATCGTGAATATATCCTTTAAACTCACTGTGCTCCGTAAAAGCTATCGCTTCCGTTAAAACACTTTCATGACTACGTGCAGATATCGTTCTACCTTGATGAAATGCCAGTGAGCAGAAGTTGCATGCCCCAAAACAGCCTCGATTATGTGCAATTGAAAACTGCACTTCTTCAATAGCTGGAACGCCACCCTCAGACTTGTAAACTGGATGTACAGCACGTACATATGGAAGCTCAGCGATTTCATCAAACTCTTCTGTAGTCAATGGTGGAGCTGGTGGATTTACCACCAACACGTTACTTCCATGTGCTTGCAAAATTGCCTTTCCAGATACTGCATCATGCTCTTCATATTGAATTAAATTGGCTTTTGCATACGATCTCTTGTTATTTCTCACTTCTTCAAAAGAAGCGCAACGTACAAATGGGTACTCACAATCCGTTTCACCTTTTGTCAAAAAACAGGTACCCTTCACGTCTCGTATTTCTTGCACTGGTGTCTTAGCAGCTAGTTTTTTTGCTATTTCTATGACCGCTTTTTCTCCCATACCATATATCAATATATCTGCTTGTGCATCTAATAAAATAGAACGTCTTACTTTATTATCCCAATAATCATAATGGGCAAATCGTCGCAGTGAAGCCTCTAACCCACCAATGATGATGGGAATTTCTCCATATGCTTCTCGAATGCGATTGGCATACACAATGACAGCTCGATCAGGGCGCTTTCCCGCTTTTCCACCTGGAGAATACGCATCCTCATTCCGACGTTTTTTTGCAACAGTGTAATGTGCCACCATTGAATCAATATTACCCGAATTGATGAGCACACCATACCTCGGTTTACCCAAAGCAATAAAATCATCAATACTCTTCCAATCTGGTTGAGATAAAATGGCAACACGATACCCATGTGCTTCAAGCACACGCCCAATAATTGCGGTCCCAAAAGACGGGTGATCTACATAAGCATCACCCGTAATAAGCAAGAAATCGTAATAATGCCAATCTCGCTCAACCATATCCTGTTTTGAAATTGGCAAAAATGCTGTATTCATAAAAAACTCCTATGTTACTCTAAGCCAATATCCTTTTGCATGATGTTCATACGTCCATAAGAAGACTGTCTTTCGTCTATTTGATAAAATCCATGTCGTTCATAGAACGCTTTTCCACGCATATTATCTTCTCCACAAGAAAGTCTCAAATATTTTCTTCCCATTGGACGATAGGTGCTGACCGCCTGACCAATCATCTGCACGCCATACCCTTCACCCCTATACTCAGGCAATACATAGAAAAAGGATATATATCCCGCATCATGCTGTTTTTCTAAATCTGGATCCATTTGCAACAGACCTATAATACTATTATTTTTTTGTGTGCACAATAAATATTGACTGCCTTTTTCATAACTTTCTTGCGCACGCTCTAAATAGTCTTGCCTATGAAATTCTGCCATATTGCGATTCAAATCAACCCAAGCTTCTTGTCTGCATGCCAAATACAATCCTTTATATAACACTTGTGAAAAATCCATTGGCTGATACCAAAGAGATTCGGTTCCATATCCTTTATAATGTTTTTTCCACCATTTCTGTTTTGCAAATGTTGAAATTGATTCGTCTAAGTGAGAATTGTCATTTGCAAAAGAAACTGTCACTTCATCTCCTACAATTTCTAATTTGGTCACTGCAGTATTATCGCTATGTTCTAACGTATTATAATCTTCAGCTTTACTAAAGTGTGCCCATGCCATGCGTATTGCCATACCATGACTGACAATAGCAATGGATTCATCGGTATGTTTTTTTGCAATGTCTAATATCGCATTTGTGATGCGGTTTTGAAGCGCCTCAAAACTTTCGCCACCAGTAACATTGAAATCAAAATGCGATTTACTGAACAGAACCATTTGTTCTTTCTGTTCAATAAACATTTCTCCCCATGTCTTGTCTTCCCAGTCACCCAAAGACATTTCACGCAGATCTTCACGCTCAATGAGTGGCAACCCTTTTTGTTGGCAAAGTGCTTTTGCAGTGGTTCGAGCACGGAATAAATCACTTGAATATATCGCATCCAACGCAATATCTTCAAATCGTTTTTCTAGTGCTTCAATTTGACGATACCCATTGCCTGTTAATAAACTATCATATTGTCCATGAATTCTTTGATATAAATTACCTTCCGCCTCAGCATGGCGGACCAAAAATACTGTTGTCATTTTTTTATTACCTTCTTTTAAATACTACTCGTATTATAACGATATTTAATCAGTTTCGCAATGTATTTTCCTGAATTTATCGGTTACACTAAAAATGTGAAAACAACTTATAACAAAAGGAGAATCAACATGACAAGACGAAATTTCTGGTCTGGAATGGGTATTGGAATCATTTCAGGAGCAATGATTGGAATGGGCGTAAAAACACAACAAAAACAAATGAAACGCACTGTGAATAAAGCAAGACGAAACATGGAAGATATCTTACAATCCATGAAATAAGCTGCGAAGCTATATTTTCCTTAAATTAACATTTAGCGCAAACAAACTTGACAAATACCTCCTTCTTTGTTATGATTTTAGCATTATTCAAGAAGTGAACAATTTGGGGGTATAGCTCAGCTGGGAGAGCGCTACACTGGCAGTGTAGAGGTCAGCGGTTCGATCCCGCTTATCTCCACCATAAAAGCACCACAAATCATTATCACCAATGATTTGTGGTGCTTTTTATCTTTTCAAAAAAAGAAGTACTATCATATGATGCTATCTAGCAAAGTATGATATCATCCCTTTTTCTCCAATGACAAATTTGCATCAAATTGATTATTATGATACTATGAGCATATTAATGTTGCACATTTCACTTTATTAATACTGTAAAATAAAAGTAGCCTGTTGCTGTACAACCTAAACTCTCAAACACAAAAATGGAGTGATATAAATGAATAAAATAGCCATCACAACAATTGTTTTGCTTGTTTTGACAGGTATATTTACATTTGTTTTCTACCAAAATCAAGAACCAGAAGTTCTTCCTCCCCCCGAGACTCCACCAAGTGAAAGTATCAATGATCTTCTCCCCCAAGTTGACCCCATTGCTGAAGACAGCATCCATCTAGCTCTGCCAACTGGTATTTACTATGATGCATGCAAAGAAATTGAAAGTGATACCCTTTCTGTCAATGCCGTTGAAACAAGTACCACCTCTTCTTCCATATCTTCTCTATTAGATGGTACAGTTAACCTAGCTCTGCTAACTCCACAACACATTGCAGAATTATATCGAGCCAAACAGCCTATTCAAGTAATCTGTGTTTTACCAGTAAACGACGACTCAGACGAAATGCTTTGTTTGGCAGGACTTTCTGACTATCTAACCCAACATATGGATACCGTAATTGTGTTTTTGTCTTTGTATGAAGAAAAAATGGGTAAAATATTAGTCAATTGGGATATGATGGATCAAGTTCAACGCAATTTAGAAGAACAATACGCGTTAAACCCAGATGAAACAAGAACTGTTCCCGATAGTGGTTTTTACTTTATCTTTCCCACATAATTTCTAAAACGCTTCTTTTTCATAAAGAAGCGTTTTTTCATTGCCTTTTCAGCTTTTTTCATGCTATGATATGACAAATCGACAAATTGAGGTGACTTAATTGAATATCGGCTCAGTCTCCATAAATTCAAAACTCTCACTTGCCCCTATGGCAGGTGTCACAGACCTCGCTTTTCGCACCATATGTCGCGAATTAGGCGCAGGATATACAGTCAGTGAAATGGTCAGTTCTAAAGCATTATGCTATCAAGATAAAAAAACAATTCCACTTCTAAAACTGGGAGAAGATGAACATCCTTCCTCTATTCAAATTTTTGGAAGCGATGAAGTTTGTATGGAAGAAGCTACACGTCTTGCTCTTGAGATTTCAGGTGCCGACATCATTGATATCAATATGGGCTGTCCAGTTCCCAAAATAGCAAACAACGGAGATGGTTCTGGTCTTCTTCGCAATCTCGACAAAGCATGCTCTGTTGCCGAAGCAGTGCTTCGTGGCGCAAATGGTGCTCCTGTCACGGTAAAAATGCGTCTTGGATGGGATCGCTCTAGTATTGTTTGTGTAGACCTTGCCAAACGCCTTGAATCGATTGGTGTTGCAGCATTGACTGTACATGGTCGAACCAAAGTTCAAATGTACAGTGGACTTGCAAACTGGGATCTCATTCGCGAGGTGAAACAAGCCGTTTCTATCCCTGTCATAGCCAATGGTGATGTATTTAAAGGTGAAGACGCTGCACGAATTCTCTCATACACTGGAGCAGATATGGTCATGATCGGAAGAGGTGTCTTCGGCAATCCCTGGATTTTTGAACAAGCTAAATGTGCGCTTGAAGGAAAAGACATTCCACCACTCCCTCCTCTAGCAGAACGCTGTGAACTTGCCGTACGACAATTTGAATTGTCTACAAAATACAAAGGTGAGCACATCGCTTGTCTAGAAGCAAGAAAACACTATGCGTGGTATTTAAAAGGAATTCCTTATGCATCTTATTGGAAACAACAAATTAGTCAAATTTCTACTTTAGATGATGTCTACCGGATTACAAAAGGCATACAGCGAGAGTTATTTGACCCAGAGATATGAGGTTTGTATGTCTTTATTGCCCAATGAATCTCAATTAATTCGAAAAGCCCAACAAGGAGATGAAGCCTCATTTTCTCAGCTAATGACACATTATGAAAAAAGCATCTTTAATTTAACCTATCGAATGGTAAACTCTATCGAAGATGCTGAGGAATTGACGCAAACAACTTTTCTCAAAGCATGGAACTCTCTTAACTCCTTTCACAGTGATTCCTCATTTTTCACTTGGCTATATCGTCTTGCCAAAAACTCTTCTATCGACTATCTCCGACAGAAAAAGCGACGCACAGCTGTACTTGATACACTTCCTGTGGATGATTTACAAAATAACGTTCAGTTAGCTTCCTCTGCAACGAACCCCGAAAAAATTGTATTACAACACGATAGATTAAACACGCTATATGAAGCCATAGGTTCGCTCTCGGATGATCACAGAGATATTCTATTGCAGCGAGAAATGGATGGACTGAGTTATGAAGAGATCGCACAACTTCGTAGCATTAGCATTGGTACTGTCAAATCTCGCATCTCTCGAGCTAGATTGTCCCTAAGAAATATCTTAAAAAGTAAAGGGAACTATTTTTCATCTTCATCGTCTAAAGATACAGAAACAACTACACAGGGAGGTGATGCTCCGTGACTTCTTGCGAACATTTTGAACTGCTGATCAGTCAATACTTGGATGATGAACTATCTACAGAAGAGTTGGAATCACTAAATGCACATATACAAGCGTGCGCTGATTGCAAAGAACTCTATGATGATCTATCAACCCTAAAGAATGATTTTTCTGCTAGCTTACTGACACCGCCAACACACATGCATGATACCATCATGAAATCCATTCAAAACGAATCCTTTGCCACTGAGCAAACTCCACACCAAATCAACTCGAAAAAAATCCATCGCACTTGGATTTCTTTTGCTGCAATGTTTGCCGTTATCATATCAAGTATTCTTGTGTTGTATCCAAATCTCAACAAACCTTCGACTATGCTTGTACAAGAGTCTATCTATTCCACAACAGATTCTAGCCCCAATTTTGGTGGTGCAAACGAAGAAACCGAAATAGATAACGCTCTCCCTTATTCTAAAAACGACTCTGCAAACGAAGAAATGGAATCAGCTGAAATTCAAATGGAACGAGATTACACCCCTGAGCTTTCTGGCTCCAGCACAAATATGCAAGAAGAAAACGAAGACATCATGTTCTATGCTGAATCCTCTCCACAATCATCTGAAATGTTTGATTCCGAAATATTCATAGCAGAAAACGCTCCCACAGCAATTACCGAAGACGAAGCCACAACAATACTACTTGAATACCTTTCAGAAGAAGGAACTCTTACGTTTACTGGATTAACCAATGACAAACTGTTTTATCTCTTCTCTTTTACCCATGCAAATGAAACTGTTACAGAATTCAAGATAGCCATATACACTGGTGAAGTTGAACAACTTGCCACCAATCAACCATAACATTTTCCTATCAGTCAGTTATAAAAAAAGAACTCCCCCTAGCAGTATTCATTGCGAGAGGAGTTCTTTTTTTATTCTTCAATATTTGTCAGTTTTCCTGTTTCGGAATTGATAACCAAACCAGATACTGCAATATCATCGGGCATCAACGGATGCTGTCGAATAATCTCAACTGATTTCATTACCGAAGTTTCCAAATGCTCAAACCCAGACAACCATGCGTCCAATTCAACGCCACAGTACTTGATTAAATCAATTTCTTTATCTGTTATACCATGTTCTTTCATTTTTTCTTGAAGCTTAACACTGCTTGTGTGACTTGCCCCACAATCGGTATGCCCAATAACCAAGACTTCTTTTACACCCAACTCATAGACAGCGATAAGTAAGCTTCTCATTACACTTCCAAATGGATGTGAAACTACACCACCAGCGTTTTTAATCATTTTCGCATCACCATTTTTGATGCCCAATGCCGCTGGCAGAAGTTCTGTCAATCGAGCATCCATGCAGGTCAAAATTGCCACTTTTTTGTCTGGATATTTACTTGTTAGATATTGTTCATATCCCTTGTCCTCAACAAATTTTTGATTAAATTGCATCATTTCATTCAACATAGTATCATCCTCCTTAATCATCGTTCAATATGGCACATCTTCGTAAAATCAATTTGCATCTCTTCATATTTTTGACCAGAAGAAACAATTACTAGATAATCTCCTTGCATAATCTCTGTATCCCCATTGGGAACAAACTCCTGTTCTCCACGTCGCAACGATACAATAAGAGAACCTTTTGGCCAAGTAATATCTTTTACCTTTTTACCTGCGACATCACTACCCATTTCAACTGCAATTTCAAGAATGCTACTTTTTCTTCGCACTTGCCCTTCATGACGTTTCTTAAATGCAAGTCTTTCAAGGAGTATCTCATAAATCGGTGGTATTTTCAAAGCATCTGATGTAAACAGTGCAATAAATGCAACTGCAGCCACTGGTAACAAATGCACCAATGAACCGGTCATTTCAGCCATCAGCAAAATACTTGTGATTGGAGCCTTAACCGTTGCAGATAAAACGCCCGCCATTGCACAAATACAGAACACTGAAAAATACTCTTGTGGCAATCCTACGTAGCTTGCAAGCCAGGCCAGCACATTTCCTGATGTGGCACCAATCGCTAAAACTGGCATGAAAATACCACCTGGAATGCCACTGCCAAAGCTTGTGGCAGTAAATAAAATCTTAAAAACAAGAAACAAAGACATCAGACCGATTCCAATTTTTGCAGTTTGAGATAGTTCGATCAAATGGTCGCCCCCACCTAACACTTCTGGCAAATACAGTCCACAAGGAATCGCTATTAGCAACGCGATAATAGGTCGAAAACTAGCTGGGAATTTCTTATAAAGCATCCCTGCTGCTAGTAACAGTTGGTTTGTGATGGCCCCAATCAAACCTGCAAAAACCCCAATCACAGGCAACCAAATATATAATCCTAAATTGAGTTGTAGCACTTCTTTGAAATGAAGCGCAGTATCTAATCCAAATGCATATTTGGAAACCATGTCTGCCGTTAAAGAAGCTGTTGTCACTGCAATGAGTAAGTTAGGCGAAAAACTTCTATGTACTTCCTCCAGTGCAAATATTATACCAGAAAGTGGTGCATTAAATGCCGCCGATAATCCTGCTGATGCCCCAGCAGTAATGAGATAATTATCTTCCAACTTACTTTTGCCTAATTTCTCACTCACAAGCTGACTTCCACAAGCCCCAACTTGAATAGAAGGACCTTCACGCCCCATAGAAACTCCAAAAAATGAAGTTGCAATTCCAGCTACAAATCGAACAAGCAATACACTATACCATTTCATTTTCATTCCTAACAGTACAATGCCTTCTACTTGTGGAATACCACTTCCTTTTGCAAATGGTTCCCACTCGACCAATTTATGAACAATATATCCAATTAAGATTGCAGCTACACTAGCTATAACAATATAAACGAAATTCCCTTTTAAATATGCATAGCCCTCCAGTGCTTTTTGTGTTCCATAGCCAATTCCTAATCGATACAAAACAACCAATAATCCAGCAATGACTCCAACTATGATCCCCTTAAACGCGAGATTCCATTTAAGTTCATTAATATTCGATAACAACTGATATGCTTTTGTCTTGTGATTCATTTTACCCCTCTTCCAATCAGAATAACACTAAAAACGATTGGTTTTTCTGTTCTCACTTAAACATTCTCCCTAAAACCAATTTCATTGATATACCTCTATAATAATATTCTATTTCTTTTTTTCTTTTTCTGCAATCAACATAATGCCAAAAATACTCACACTTTATCTCTTGTTCTTATACCATTGTTATGAGAATCCATGTGTAAGCGCTCGTATCATCCAACTAGCCCAAAATATTGCATTTCTAACACTCATAAAACTCTTAGCAAAGTGTACATATACTCTTTTACCCGAAAACTATCACGCTTGCTTTATACATGAAATTTATATCCTTCCATGTTTATTTTGAAATAATCTACAAATAATTTTATCTCCCTAAAATTAGTTAAGAATACCAGTACAGTACTTTTCTGTACTCAATTTTTTATTGTAAACTGCAGATGTTTTCTATTTTGCCAAGACTCTCCCACTCAAGAATTAAGAATCTTGTATTAATTTAATATATTCTACTAGCCCACGAGTTAGCATTAAACTAATGAATTTAAGAAATAAGATGTGTAATCATATCTGATGATAATCAATTCATATACTGATAATTACATAATAAAATCCCCTTATTGAGCAATCAGAAGACTGCACAATAAGAGGATTTTCACATCTTTTACAAACAGCATGGAGAACTACTCATCATACGGTTTTCACTTCTGGATTATTTTCTCCAAATTTCTCCATCAAAGCTTCCATAATCAAAGCCTTGCTTGCCCCAGCTTTTTCTTTCTTTTTTATGAGCAAATACGCCTTATATAAGGTTGATGGTCCAATCACAGATGAAAAATTACCAGCTCCTTGATTCCAAATAAATAATGAGAAGATTTCATCAAATTCCTCCGTTGTAGCACCGATAGCATACGCTTTGATTAGCTCTCTTGTAGCTTGACGAAACCGATTAGCACCTACTGCATTGCTGAGCGAAAGCAAGAGCTTGGTTTTTACATCAATGGCTGCATCTTCTTTTTCCCAAATCAGTTCCCAAAAATCTACTGTAATATTAGCTAGCTGATGATCAATGTTTTTAAAATTCACTATCGCGGTGGGTTTAAATGGCATATCTGCTCCGCTTTTATATGTTTTTTCAACTTCTTCTTTCCGATAGAAATATGAACGATACTCCGTGTCACTAATTTTATCAGTTTCGTGTTCATAACCCATATTAGCTAAAGCTGAATACAACGGTTTGGGTTCAAACGTTTGCACTATACACAGACCTTGTCCAACAGCAAGCTGTTCAGCCTTTTTTAAAATCATTGGCAAGAAATTATTCGTCATCTCTCTCACATCAATTACATCAAATGTTTCTTTTTCTTGCATCCAAAATTCACTCATATTGTCTCCTTCTTTCATTTGTATTTTAATCGAATTAATGCGTATTCTGCTTACTCATTTTTTCTTTGATTGAATTCATTACACTTATACACTGACTCTAATTTTCTATCATACAAACATCTAATAAAACAACACATTTGAGAATCTAGAAACATAATGAGCTTAGAATAAAAGGACATATCACTATTTGATATGATTTCTAATTCTAAACTCATTTAAGTTTTATATTTATTTTATATTTTATACGCAACTAAGTACAAAAACATACTTATTCAGTACATTTCACAAATCTTTCCTGTTCAACAGATAGTGCTGTACTATTAACTGAAATTGTTGGTGCATTGAGACGAATGAAAGCTACAACAATTATGCCATTGAACTGTACTGGACCACCGATATTATTTATCATAATCTCGCTTTTGCATGAGTATATAATAAAATACCCGTGATTGTAACGTTACCTTTTTGATTTCAATTTTCACGCACGTGCGCATACATCTATATCTGTATATCCCAAGACGGGCGCAAAAACAAACTACACATTTGCAAAGCAAGCTACCTACCTGGTTAACATTTCCATCATATGGCGTTGTGATGTCAACACAGATATTCAATATAACATCATCACAAACACTTAGTCTATTCTGTTTCTTGCACTTCAATTTTTTCAGCAGATTTCAAAAATGTGAGTTGCTCAAGCTTTCTGCTAATGTTTAGTTTTTCAATTACTTCATCAGAAATCTTATGATACAATTGCATCGATTTTTCAATTTCTTCTCGCAGCTTATCTTCTATCATTTGATTTGCCGACAGCAATTTGCTGTTTTGTGCATGAAGTCCATTCACTGTTTCAGTCAACTTTTCCATATTTTTTGAAAGCTCATGGTTTTGATCAAACAATAAAAGATTCTTTTCTTCCATTGTTTCTATCAATGCATTTTTAACATCTACAGTTTCTTCATACTTGGCAATTGTTTCTGAAAGTTCTGCAATTCTTAAATTTAACTTCGCAACATTTCCTTCTTCAGTGATCCCTTTCAAAAACTTGATTTCATTTCGCTGTTCAATTATTTTTCGTGATAATTCAGCCACTTGTTCACGTTGCTGATTCACATTTGCCTTTTCAGCAAGCAACAGCTCATGTTTCAATTTATTCTCTTGCTTGGCTTGTTTGATTTCGTCTTGATTGATTTCTATCTCACTTTGCTTATGGGAAATGTCTTGCTCACTTAATCGAAGATTTGACTCTAAATCATCAATTTTCTTTTGAAGCGCATTAACTGTAGATTTGAGTTTTGTCACATCATCAAGTGAATATTCTGAATCTTCTACTTTATATGTAAGAATTGTCTCAGAAAGCACTTTATATTCATTATCAATGCGTTTCAATTCATTTTGCAATTCTTCATTTTCGTTTGTCAATTTATCTTTTTCTTGTAGCAGAGCTTGCATATCATTGTTGAAAACTTCAATAATGCCATCCTGTTGTTTCTTCAACTCTGCAATATAATCTGTTACAGATTTTTTTGTGTATCCACCTAGGTTGGTTTTTAAAGTGTATTCAAGTCCTTCTTCACCTAACCGTTCTCTAATTTGTTCAACTACGCTATCACTCATAGTGTCTCCCCCTCTATGTCAAAGTTACTCTATTTCAATAACTTCTCCAATTTGAACTAATTCCCCTTTTCCTTTGTTCACCTCAAGGACATGCTTAACCCCTTTGAATATTCGTCCTACCCCAAATGGTTTGATTGTCTCTTTCGCTAACACTTTATACTCTTTATCTAAATATATAACATCAATTGTAAATTTCATAAAAAAGCAATGCACTGAAGAACAATTTGTGATGAGCAATCCTTCTTCATCTCCCAAGTTATTTCGACCTAATAAGCCCTTTAACCTCAACCAAAACGTATCAGCTTTTTTCACCTTTGTCAATATAATGATTTGATTTTTTTTAATTACCATAACTACCCAAAATTATTCATAATATTTAAAACAGAAGGTCCTAACAGTATAATAAAAATTACTGGAAAAATAAAAGCCACCATGGGTATCAATATTTTTGTAGATACTTTCGCAACTTTTTCTTTTACTTTATTTTTCCTGCTCAAACGCATAGCAGCAGCTTGGGTATGAAGTACATTTTTAATAGAAATCCCCAACTGTCCTGCTTGTATAATCGCTCCAATAAATGTTCTAACCTCATCAACACCACAACGTTCTGCAAGTAAAGTCAGTGCTTGTTTTCTTGTTCTACCCATTGACATTTCTCGGTATGTAATAACAAGCTCATCGACAAGTGCCCCTTCCATGGTATGGCTGATTTGAAACATCGCTTGTTCAAAACCCAAACCAGCTTCCACACTAATACTCAATAAATCGAGCACTTCTGGAAGCTGTTTTTCAATACTTGTTTTTCTCCTTTTCACTTTTGCTTCAAGAGAAAAGCGTGCAATAAGCCAAGGCAGTACAAGACTAATTAACACAATTAGCACACTATACATCAATTGCAAAGAAATAACAAAAGTAATTAGAACAGAAACACTTCCACACACCAGCACAGCAACCAATACCGCTGCTTTATATTCTTCAAAAGTCATTGCAATGCCAGCTTGATTCAGTTTGTCCCGCAGAACATCATTCTTAACCGTTTCTTCCTTGACTTTTTTGTTATTTTTGGGAAGCAATCGTTTGAAACCTTCAGAAATATTTAGCAGGAATGGTTTAACTATTCTATCGTAAAGAGGAACACTCATTTCCTCTTCCACTGCATTGTACGACTTACCCGAAATATTTGAATTTAACGCACTAATTCTCTTACTAATCCTATCATTATCTTGTGCAGGTTGGGACAGCAACAGTAGTATGCCACAATATATCAAAACGCCAATTCCAATGGATAACATAACTTGCATTATATGTCCCCCCTAGTATTTGATATCAATAATTCTTCTAATAATTAAAAAGCCCAATAATTCCATACATGCGCCTATCATGAGCATAATCCGACCAAGCTCTTCATCTAAAAAAGACTGAATATAATTCGGATTAATTAGCATCAAAATCAACATCAAAGCTATCGGCAACAAACCCACAATTATTCCAGAAATGCGACCTTGTGCAGTCAAAACTCTAACTTCATCACGCATACTAATCCTATCCTGAATTGTATGCGATATGGTTTGTAACATATCTGATAGATTTGCACCAATTTGTGTTGAGGTCAATACAGCAGACACCATAATGTTAAAATCCTCATTATTTACTCTATCTTTCATATTTCCCAATGCTTCTTGTAAGGGCACACCATAATTAAGTTCTCTCACAACTCGGCCAAATTCAACAGAAATCGGAGCTTGCATTTCTTCGACAGTACTCTCTATTGCTTGCTGAAATGAGTATCCTGATTTCATACAGTTACTCATAATCACAAGTGATTCACCGAGTTGCTTATTAAACAGCACCAAACGTTTCTGCTTGCTTCGACTCACAATCATGGGAGGAATTGCAAAGCCAATAATTGCAATCGCAATAGCTGAAACAACGCTTTTACCCAACATCAATAAAAGCGTCATAGGAACAATAGTGAGAACTGCCCACATAATTACAAACTCGTTTCCGCTCAATTTAATTCCTGAAATGACCAAACTATCATCAAACTTACGACTAACAAGTTTCATGCCAGCAAAGACACTTTTTTTACGTTTGTTCTCTTTGAGCACAGTGTCTCGAACCGTATCAATATCAACATGTGTACCAATCGCTCTGATTCTATCATCTAATATTTTCTTATCATTTCGCAGTTCAAAGATTTCGATGACAGAATACACAACAATAGCTGCACAAACGGAAATAAATAGAATTACCATTTAAACACCTCAGTTTGAAACCAATCATCTTTTAATTTTATTCCACTTGCATTGAGTTTTTCAGCAAATGCTGGTCTTGTCCCAGTCGAATCAAATCTTCCTTTGCTTTTCCCGTTTGCATGTACTCCTCCAGGACGATACACAAACAAATCTTGTAAAGTAATCGTATCTCCTTCGATACCTACAATTTCTGTAATATTCGTGATTTTCCTAGACCCATCTCTCATACGTGATACATGAACGATCAAGTCCATGGCTGCTGCAATTTGCTCTCTAATTGCTTTTATAGGCATCTCTAATCCAGACATAAGCACCATAGTCTCAAGTCTAGACACCACATCTCTAGGTGAGTTGGCATGAGCTGTTGTTAGGGAGCCATCATGACCTGTGTTCATCGCTTGAAGCATGTCTAATGTTTCACCAGAACGCACCTCACCTACGACAATTCTATTCGGTCTCATACGCAAAGAGTTTCGCACCAAATCACGTATTGTTATCTGACCTGCACCTTCAATATTTGCTGGTCTCGTTTCTAATGTTATGACATGATCCTGTCTTAATTGAAGTTCTGCCGCATCCTCAATGGTGACAATACGTTCATCATTCGGTATATATGCAGATAACACACCCAAAAGTGTTGTTTTGCCACTACCTGTACCTCCTGAAACAATAATATTAAGTCTTCCTTTTACACATGCTTCTAAAAATGCCATCATCGGCGGTGAAACAGAAGAGAACTGAATCAAATCAGATACTGTGAGTGGACTTTTAGAAAACTTACGTATTGTAATACTTGGACCAGATAACACAATAGGTGGAATTACTGCATTAACACGTGAACCGTCTGCAAGTCTGGCATCGACCATCGGACTTGATTCATCTATGCGTCTACCTACAGAATTTACAATTCGATTGATGATATTTATAACGTGTTCCTCATCTTTGAATTTAACCTGTGTTAATATAATTTTCCCTTTATTTTCAACGTAAACTCTATCATATCCATTGACCATAATTTCTGTTATATCTGGATCGTTTATCAAAGGTTCTAATGGTCCTAAGCCTACGATATCATTGTATATCTCAGTAATAATCCGATTTTTTTCACCACGAGCAATGTTAAATTCTTTAGATTCTATCAAAGTTCCAATTGCATCTTTATAAAACGCTTCTTTTTCATGTTCGTTCAAATCTTTAGAATTTGTATCTTCTTTTAACAAATTAATTACTTCATTATGCAAAGTTTCTTTGATTTGATTAAAATTATTTTGTTTTGTGGAGGTTGCAGACTCATTTTGCTGAGATATATTTTGCCCTTCCACACGAAGAGCGCTCTTTTGTTTTTCAAGCCTTTCTAACAAACTCATATTATCGCTCCTTCATTACTGACACTTTAAAAACGTAAATACAGTTTCATTTTTTCCTTTTTATAAGACTTTTTCGTTCTTTTATCTTGGTTTCGTTCATAGGCAAGCCATCTCTAGCATTTCCACCAGTTTCAATTATGTTTGCAATATTTGCAATTGCCAAACTCAATTTGCTTTTTGCTGCCCCAATTACAAAAGGGATGCCTCTATTGAGCGCAGAAATCGCAACCATATAGTCACTCGGAATTTTTGCAATAATCGGAGCATGCACGACACGTTGCACATCATCCACAGTGATAGAGTTAATTTCCACTGCACGATTGATGATAATCCTCACTTTTTCTTTTTGTTGAAGTGACTCCAATAAAGAGATGGATAACTTGGAGTTTTTCAATGTAGAAATATCCAATCCTGCTACAAACAGAACCATAGACGCAGCCTCTATTGCAGTTATTGTAATATCGTTGATGACAGACGGTGTATCTACAATAATATAATCATAGTAAGACCGCATCAAACTCAATACACTTTGCACACGATCAGAATGCACAATTTCTGCATATTCAGGACTTTTGGGAGCACAAAGAATATGTACGCCACTGGAATGCATCACCATATAACTTCTAAGTGAATCAATATTGGGTGTATATACTTCTTGCACAAGCTCTGCAATTGTATCTTTTGGTTCAACATCCATAAATATGTGAACATCTCCGAATTGCAAATCCAAGTCAATGATTGCAACTTTCTTTTTCTTCTTGGCTAATTCAACTGCTAGATTTGTAGCTATGGTTGTTTTTCCCAAACCACCTTTTGCCGCATAAACTGTAATTACTTGAGAAGACCATACAATTGCTTGCTTTTCATTCATCATACTCAAGCGTGCTGTCTCAGCATTATAAACCCCTTTTAAATAATCTGAAAATTCTTTTTGATTTTGTGGAAACTCAATGACATTATGCGCACCAATTTTCATGGCAGACTGCATGTTTTCAACAGTAAGATGTTCCATAAGCAATACGACGAAAGTGTTTGGTCTATATTGAATGACACGTTCTGCCAGACTCAACATATCCATATCCATTGCTGTTAAACTCATCACAACAATATTAGGAGAGACATTTTCAATATGATCCAAAGCGATGGCACCGCCAGATGATTCAAATACAACTGCAAGTTCCTCATCTTGTATCATGCTGCGCATACTTTTCATTGCGCTATCCATCTTACTCACTAGCATAATATTAATTTTCAATCACATCGCCCCCAATCTAATTATTCTGAATTGTATCTACCGTAACACTTGGAGTTCCCACCAAATCTTCATCAATTGGAGAACGCAAGATTGCACGAACTTCGCCTTCACTTTCAGCCCATGTAAGCATAGTAGCATCTGTTGGTGTAACCATAATCGTAAGTGACGTATACCCAGAAGCATTTTCTCCACTTTCAGCGTCTTTCAAAATCTTATTCTTACTTCTAGACATATTACTATCAACAGCCAATACTGTGACATTTTGGACTAAAATCTTTGCTTGCATTCTATTCTTATCATCGTTTGCATTGATTTTATCTCGCTCATACATGGTAACAATGTCAACTTTGTCGCCAGGTAAGAGTAAAAAGCCAACACCGCTCACATTGTCAACTGCGATCGTTATCGCTCTCATTCCGGGTTCAACAGCGTAGCCCAATGTAGTTGCTTCTTGTTGATTTCCAACATCAACCACACGACTAGAAACCATCTGCTCTCCTACAAACATATCTGAATTCACCATTTTTCCTATCACCGTTTCAGGATTTGTCAAAGCATTCTTTAAAATAGCTTCTTGTGGCAATTCTTTATATAGTAACATATCAACAGTCACTATTGTTTTTTCAGGAATATTAACTGCTGCAACCAAAACAGTTGATGTACTTACTTCTTCAGGTTTTGACAAATAATTCAGAAAAAAATATATGCCAATTGCAACAGCAATTGCCGCAAGAGCTGCAACTATTTTTAGTTTTTTCATATTTTCACTCCATCTAGAAATATGTCATTTATTTTTCTTTTCTCATCGTACACGAAGCCGAAAGATCAAGACTATCATCGCCGAAAAATGTAGATGCCATTCCCGTTAGTATAGGCACTTCAATAGAAACTTGTGCTGTAATGGTCTCTGTGGTTGAGCTGATTGCCACATTTGGAGAAACACCCGTGAGGCCTGCCTGCGCAATCGCCAACACCTCTGTTTGATAACCACTCTCTTCATAGTGAATAGACGCATATCTCGCACATTCTTTACTTGTATTATTCACAGAAATATGCTGAAAAAAAATCCAACCGAAATCGATAATCAAACATAACACAAAAACCATCAAGGGCAAAAGCAAAGCGAATTCAACTGTTGCTTGTCCTTTTTTATTTCTGTATATTCTTTTCATTGAAACCTTGCCTCCCCTTGAAACACATACGCCGAACCAAGTTTCCCAGGTTCGGCTCTGTGTATTCACATACCAACGATAGATTTAAAAATCACGAAGTTAAATACTAAATATTAATTTTTCCTAGTGATGTAATCATCACTCTGCTGATGGTGCTGCTGGCTCAGCTAAATTTGTACTCTTAGCTAAATTGACAATTTTAGGTCCTAATATACCCATGACAACAATAACAATAGCAGCAATAACCGAAATAATCAATGCATACTCTACCATACCTTGTCCTGACTCTTCATTCTTGAACCAACATCCTAAATCGCTCAAATAATATTCCTCCTGAAGCAATTTCCTATCGAACAATCATAAATACTTACGATAGTGTGCCATCTGAAGTATTAACCGTCGGCGCATTCAGTTTATCAGTTTTTCCTAATGTTACAATCTTCGGTCCTAATATACCCATGACAACAATAACAATGGCAGCAATAACCGCAATGATTAATGCATATTCAACCATACCTTGTCCTGACTCTTCGTCTTTAAACCAATTCCATAAATTTTTCACAAAAATACCTCCAATCAAAATTTTCCCTCTTCTATAGTGCTTCCTATCCTCATAATTAACTAATCAAATAGATTTCCTCTACTCATTAGTATTATGCTTATCGGTGGATCTCCTATATGGCACGACCCAATTACTAATCCCCCACATTTGGGAAAGTCTACTATTATTTAGTTCTTTCGACAAATATTTAATATATACGCACATTATACCCTGTTTTCGCTAATTGTCAAGTATTTCACATCAAATAATTATACATTTTACACAACGAAATATTCAAATACATGCATTTATCTGCACCATTTATCTAAATCAAAAATAACATTGCCAAAATCCCTGCCATAATTCCTGACACAATAAACGGAGCAAAAGGTATCATTGAGTATCGATTCAACTTTTTCATCATCATTCCACCTAATGAAAACACTCCCATAGACGCTGCCATTATAATAATTCCGTAAACAATATAACTTCTTCCCAGTATCAAAACCATACTGCCAATAAGCTTTACATCCCCCGCTCCAACCTTCCATAATCCTACCATATTGCCCACGCTGATTAATACAATCATTACAATAATTGTGAGCAAAATGGACATCAATAAGGCTTTCACCCCAAAGAGCTTCAGTTGTATAACAACCCCTAATGCTGCTAACAATAACACAGCTTCATTGGATATGATATGAATTCTAACATCTACAATCACAACAACAATTCCAATACTCCAAATAAGCAATGAGCAAAGTAGGACAAGCGATAGTTCATAAATATAAGCACATGCTGCCCAACCAATTCCACTCCAGATCAAAGAATATACCTTCAGTTGTGCTGAACGATAAAATGGCTTACTTTCGAGCTCCAAGTCTTTTTTTCTCATTTTCTGAAGTGCCATCTTTTCTGCTATTTGAGGCAAAAATAACCCAACTACCCCACCTAAAACTCCAAAAACAATCCATATGTACTGATCCATGCAATCTCCTCACTTCTTTCAATGTATTATATCCTCAATTTATTAGGTGACATTTTAAAAAAACAACTGCTTAAATTGCCTTCGCTTGTTTGTATTTGTATTTGATACTCATGAGAATACCATTTTTCCCTTAATTTTTCAATACATCAATAATGCATACATATTCAATTTTATGTATTTGCGACCATCCTCTCACTTGTTGTATCCATTATCTTCCATACTCAAGTATAAACTTTCATTTTCGTTACTTGTCAACTTCACTGTCATAACAATTATTATGATGTCATCCTAGTCTAATTTCGCCTTTAGAACATCTTTCTTTTCTAACAAACAAATTTCAAATATTTCTATGAAGGTACTGATTCAACAAAATACACATTTAAATTATACAATGGCTTAGAGTTTTGAGCGGATAGATACTGTGGCATATCTTTCTCACAACAAAGACATTCAATATTTTAATAAATCCAGTATTACTTCAAATCAATTTCACCTATACTATGTCTACTTGATGAAAATTCAGCATTCTTCACAAAGTACTACCCTGTATTCGCAGGAATATATTATATCATAACTCAAACCCCTCCTCGACAAGTTTACATTTTCTTCTTTTTTCACAATAAAACCTATGGTATACTTTAATTTGATTTATTTTGATTCACTCAAATTAGGCAACGCCTTTTTGTGATTTTGATAAGAAGGGACTCTATTTATAATGGGTATTTTTTCAAAACTATTTGGTACAACATCTGAACGTGAGGTTAAACTCATTAACCCAATCGTTCAAAAAATTGAAGCATTAGAAGACTCCTATCGCATGCTCAGCGATAATGATTTGAAACAAAACACCATAAGCTTAAAAGAACGCTATGCAAATGGTGAAACACTCGACGCAATTCTTCCTGAAGCATTCGCCACGATTCGCGAAGCCTCAGACCGCGTTTTGGGATTGCGCCCCTATCGGGTACAGCTAATTGGTGGAATTATTCTGCACCAAGGCCGCATATCTGAAATGAAAACAGGTGAAGGTAAAACATTGGTTGCTACGTTACCTGCATACCTCAACGCTCTTGCAGGAAAAGGCGTGCATATTGTCACCGTCAATGATTACTTAGCAAAACGTGACAGTGAATGGATGGGAAAACTCTATCGCTTTCTCGGCTTAGAAGTAGGGCTCGTTGTTCATGGCATGACGCATGAAGAAAAAAAGAGAGCCTATAATGCAGATATTACATATGGCACTAACAATGAGTATGGTTTTGACTATTTGAGAGATAACATGGCGATTTACAAGCATGAAATGATGCAACGTGGGCATTATTTTGCCATCGTAGACGAAGTTGACTCCATATTAATCGACGAAGCTAGAACACCTCTTATTATTTCCGGTATGGGCGAGGAATCCACCCAGTTATACAGCATCGTCAATAACTTTGTCATGAAACTAACCTGCATGACCGTGGCTTCAGTAGACGCCAAAGAAGAAGAAGCAGAAAACATCGATGCTGACTATATTGTCGATGAAAAAGCACGCTCCGTTTCTTTGACCTCTCGGGGTGTTGAACGAGCTGAAAAAAACTTTAATATAGAAAACCTTTCCGATCCTGAAAACAGCACATTATCTCATCATATCAACCAAGCTATCCGTGCCATTGGTTTGATGAAACGTGATATCGATTATGTTGTAAAAGATGGAGAAGTCGTCATCGTTGATGAGTACACAGGTCGCTTGATGTATGGCAGACGCTACAATGAAGGTCTTCACCAAGCCATTGAAGCAAAAGAGCGCGTGAACATTGCAAGAGAATCTAAAACACTTGCAACCATCACATTCCAAAACTACTTCCGTCTCTACAACAAACTATCTGGTATGACAGGTACTGCACTCACTGAAGAAGAAGAATTTGGACACACTTATTCGCTGGACGTCGTTGCTATTCCAACAAACCGTGCTATCGCGAGGGTTGATCAGCCCGATGTAGTTTATAAAAACACAACTGGTAAATATCGTGCTATTGTAAAGCAAATAGTCGAATGCCATGAAAAAGGTCAACCTGTCCTCGTTGGTACCGTTTCCATTGAAAAATCAGAACTCATTTCTAAACTGCTGATGAAACAAGGAGTCCGTCATAATGTCTTAAATGCAAAAAACCACGAAAAAGAAGCTGAAATCGTTGCACAAGCAGGCAAGTTTGGATCTGTCACTGTTTCTACCAACATGGCAGGTCGTGGTACAGATATTATGTTGGGTGGTAATAGTGAGTTTTTAGCTAAGTCTCTGCTCCGAAAACAAGGTATGTCTGAAGAGCTTATCGCTGAGGCAACAGGTTTTTCAGAAACTGATGACGAAAGCATTTTAGATGCACGAAAAAGATATACAGATGCAGAAAACAAATTCAAAGAAGAACTTGCAGAAGAGACTCAACGAGTCAAAGATGCAGGTGGTCTATTCATTCTTGGTACAGAACGTCATGAATCTCGTCGTATTGATAATCAGCTTCGTGGACGCGCCGGTCGTCAAGGCGATCCAGGCGAAACACGCTTCTTTTTATCCTTAGAGGATGATATTATGCGTCTTTTTGGTTCCGACCGAATTATGAACATGATGGAAACATTGAAAATTGACGATGACACCCCTATTGATGCAAAAATGTTATCCAACGGAATTGAAAATGCACAAAAACGGGTAGAATCTAGACATTTCGAATCTCGAAAGAATGTACTAGAATACGATGATGTTTTAAATAAACAACGTGAAATTATTTATCAGCAACGAGCTACCGTACTCGATGGAGAAAACATCAAAGATAACATCCTTACCATGCTCCAAGCATTCATTGAACGAAACATTTCCCAATTTACTGGTGAAAACAACACGATACCGGATACCCTTACGGTTTCAGAATCTATTCAACCGTTTCACGGCATTTTCTTATCAGATGATGATATGCATTCTATCAGTAAAGACACCAAATTCCATGATGCTGATGTCCTCATCACTTACTTAAATGAAAAAGCCCTAGAAGTTTATAGCCAAAAAGAAGAAGCACTGGGTGACGATCTGATGCGTGAGCTAGAACGCGTGATGATGCTGCGTGCTGTTGATGAATATTGGATGGATCATATTGATGCTATGAACGAGCTAAAACAAGGCATCGTCCTTCGTGCTTACGCCCAAACGAATCCTGTTGTTGAGTATCGTCGCGAAGGTTTTGATATGTTCGAAGCCATGATTTCTGCAATTCAAGAAGAAACGGTGAAACGAGTCTTTGTTGCACGTGTACAAACAGGCAATGTAGAACGCAAACGTGTTGCAAAAATCACAGGTGAATCATCAGGTAGTGATGGTTCTGTTAAAAAATCTCCCGTCAAGAAAACTCTAAAAATCGGACGCAATGACCCTTGTCCCTGTGGCAGTGGTCTCAAGTTCAAGAAATGTACTTGTCCCACATATCACTCTGAATCCAATGAACAATCATAATAGTTTCCTAAGTGTACTGAGGTGAATATATGCATTTTACAGAGCACAAAACAAACGGCATTCACTATTTCACTGCTTCCAACCTATCCGCAGACAGATCCATCACACACGCATTCTCAACTCGCCTAGGTGGCGTTAGTATAGCACCTTTTCACGGATTAAACCTCGGCAGGTCACGAAACGATGACCCCAATCATGTTCGAGAAAACTACATGCGTTTTTCCAATGCAACAAATTGCAATGTTCAGAATATTGTCATGGTACAACAGGTGCATTCTGACACGGTCATCCTTCTCACCAAAGAAGATGCTTTCAGCGATTTGTATTCTCCAACCAGCTATGAAGCTGATGCATTGGTTACCAATTGTCCAAACCTTACGCTTGCCGTATTTTATGCCGATTGTGTGCCAGTATTACTTTACGATCCTGTGAAAAAAGCAATTGCAGCAATACACTCTGGTTGGAGAGGGACATCAAAACACATCACTGGACGCGCAATTGAAACCATGCAAACTGAATTTGGCAGTCAACTTGAAGATATTTTAATTGCAATTGGACCTTCCATAGGACCATGCTGTTTTGAAACACATGAAGATGTGCCAAATGCTATGCGAGCATCCTTCGGAAATAGCATTTCTTCACATATCACCCCATTAGAAAACGGAAAATATCAAGTGGATATATCATCCATCATCTCTCACAGTCTTGTATCTATGGGTGTTCCCAAAAATAACATAACCCAGTCTCATCTCTGCACAACTTGTCATCCAAATCTTTTTTGGTCGCACCGAAGTATGGGAGATGCGCGCGGGAATCAATGCGCTATGATTCAAATCAATGAATAAAAGAAGAAGGTCGGCAACTGCCGACCTTCTTCTTTTATTCATTTACAGTTCTTTGAGCCGTTGTAGAATCTTACTATAGTTTTCAGGTTTATGTGGAAATAAGCACGCAGAACAATCTTTTTTTCCTTGCACAATTTGATATTCACCACCACAATCCTTCAATGGATATAAGGGACAAAAACAAAATAAGCAATTAAAAGGTTGATCTTTCGGGATTGCATGACATGGATAATACTCACACGCTTTATTGCAATAATACTGCGATGATGCTTTCATATCACACTCTCCTATCTACTCACTTACTCCTGTACTTCAATCGTATCATCTTCAACCGTTTCAGGTTCCTCTGTATCATCAACATTCAATGTGTCTTCATTTTCCTCATCAGTGGTTTCTTCAAGTTGATCTTCCCATCCTTCTGGCCACGTACGTGGGTCTGCTGGATCAAAGAACGGATCATCCAACGGCCAAGTAGTTACGTCATTGATATCAAAAATAACCACTTCCGGAGCTTTATGAATTTCACAATATGCACTTGGAACATCTTCTCTATACAACGTGCAAATATTAGCGAATTCACCACAATATTCATTTGACAAAAGCCCCGAAACGGAACAATAGGATACTGTCACCAACGAATTAGCATCAGGTACAGTAAATTTTTTAAACGCCAATCCTTCATGTACCTTTTGCATAACCTGTTTAAACAAACGAGCAGAAGGGTTGCCACTGACATTGTGAACTGCTTCTTGTCTATCATAACCAGTCCACACTGCTGCTGAGTAATATGGTGTATATCCAGCAAACCACAAATCCTTTCTAGAACTAGTGGTACCCGTCTTGCCAGCAATCGTCATTCCAGAGAAATTCGCCGCTCTACCCGTTCCATACATCACCACATTTTCAAGCATTTCATTCATATAAAATGTCGTTTTGGCTTTTAACACAGCTTCTCTAATTTGTGTTTTTTCTAGTAATATATTTCCGTCACTATCATATACTTTTGTATAGGTTTGTGGTGAATAATAAATCCCTCCACGCGGAAACACTGCATAAGCAGCTGCCATATCATAGGTGCTCATACCGTCAGTTAAGCCACCCAAAGCAAGCGGTGCAAGTGCAATATCTGAATATTGGGTATCACCCACTGTACGAGATTGCACCAAGTCAATGTGAAATTTCTGGCTCATAAAATCATAACTAACTTGAGGCGTAACCATATTAGCTAATATTTTAACTGCAACCGTATTACAAGAAATACGCATCGCTTCCATCATCGGCATTTCCATGCGATATTCACCATACGAGTTCACAGGCCATCCACCTTGATACGGTGAATCTTCAATAATCGTAATTGGAGTAATCCTACCCATTTCTAGAGCAGGTCCATAAACAGACAATGGCTTAATTGCAGATCCTGGTGGTCGAACTGTACGTGTAGCTCTATTCCATGAGCGACTGCCTGTTTTCTCTCCCACAGCACCCGCCAATCCAACTACATGACCAGTTTCATTATCTATAATAGTAATGGCTGACTGCAGCATTTGTCCTGTAGGTGACTGATAATCGAGATTGCTACGATTTCCATATATCTCGTCGATTGCATTTTGCACATCTAAATCAACACAAGTGTATATTTGCAAACCACCTGAATAGACCATATTTGCTGCTGCTTGATTTGATAAATTGTATTCCCTTTGCAAGTCAGCAATGACTTCATCAATAACAGCTTCAACATACCAGTTGTAAGCAGTATTTCGTTTTTCTGCATCTTCTCCTCGTTTGAAAACGAGTTCCTCATTTACTGCTTCTTCATACTCCACTTCTGTAATATATCCTTGATTTTGCATTTGCCACAAAATAGATTCTTGTCTGGATTTATTCCCCTCAGGATTACGATATGGATTATATAACGAAGGGTTATTGGTAATGCCAATTAAACTAGCACATTCTGCTAACGATAGTTCAGAAACATGCTTATCAAAGTATGCGTATGAAGCAGTATATACACCATTGCATCCTTCTCCAAGGTAAATATAGTTCAAATACCACTCTAAAATTTCTGTTTTAGAGTAATTCTTCTCAAATTCTAACGCGCGAAAAATTTCTCTAATTTTTCGTTTGACCGTCACTTGATCTTCTGTTGTCAAGTTTTTAATAAGTTGCTGCGTAATGGTGGATCCACCTTGAATGTCTTGACCTGTAAACATATTCAAAACACCTTTGACAGTCCGAATCCAGTCTACACCCTCATGTTGTTCAAAACGCTTATCTTCGATTGCTATGGCAGAATGAACCAAGTTTTGTGGAATTTCATCATAAGAAATCCAAATACGGTTTTCGCTTCCATGAAGTTGCTGAAGCGTGTCTTGTTCCCCTGTTTCATTATCCTCATAATAGAGTGTTGTTGTTAAATTCAAAGAAAAATCTGTTAAATTCAAATCAACGTCTGGCATGATTACAGTTTTAATGTACGTAGCAACTAATACTGATAACATCGCGCCGGTTACTAGCGCAATGAGAATGAAAGTCCAAACAAATCGCAACAATGATCCTTTCGATTGCTGTTTCCGTCTTTTTTTTGTCTTACTAAACAAAAAAACACCTCCAGAATTAAAACTTTATCAAACTATTATATCACAGCTTGTATATTTGTCTATTCTATATTTTGTGAATTCAATTATTTCATGCTTCGCCAAATATCTACAATAGTTTTCCACATTATACACTTGCATTTTATGTTATATTCACGTAAAATATAATTAGCCTAAGAAAAGGGGTTTAAAATATATGAGTGAAGAATTTGGCTCCAATTTTATCACCGTCACAGATGAAGACGGAAACGAATTAGAACTAGAGCATTTGGATACAATAGAATATAATGGTGAAACATACCTTTCCTTTTTCCCTACTGAGCAAGAGGATGAAGAAACACCAGAAGAAGAAATGGGTCTCATTATATTAAAAGTTGTCCAAGAAAATGACGAAGAAATTCTATCTACTTTAGATGATGACGATGAATTAGAACAAGTCTACGAAAAATTTATGGAAAATCTTTTCGAAGACGAAGAAGAATAGTATGTTTTGTCCTGTGCGGTTCGTGTATTGACCCTTTTAAACCCACATTTTTTCAAACGGGACGCTGACTTGGTTCGCGGTTTGCAGGCCTCCCGGCTTCGGTCGGAAGTTGGAAGCAATAAAACGAAACAGAGGCAACCCACCTGCCTTTACTGTGCAGGTTTTAAACGGGCATCACGGCCGAAACGGGACTCCTAAACCATTTTACTATATATCTGCCAACGAAATTTACATATTATGTAATTCGTTGGCTTTTATTATACATTAAGATTGCAAAACTTGCTTAACAAAAAATCATTTTCATGCATTATGCACAAATTTTACCCCCCATTATTGTGCGAAATTGAAAATGACATTCGCTTGCTTAATGCCATTGTTTAGTGCTATAATAAACCACATAAAAGGATAATCATTCCTTAGTGAAATTGAACAAAATTCGAAAGGAAGTATCAAAATAATGAAAGACTTCAATTTTAACATTCTACAAAACTGTGAATTCGGCATGGGTGCTCTAAAAAAACTTCCAGATATTCTAAAAAAATGTGGTTCTGATAGCGTTCTTGTTATCTCTGACCGCGGTCTAGAAGCAATCGGCGTTGTACAAAAAATTAAAGACATCATTGTTGACGCTGGCCTTACATACAATGAATACTTAGATGTTATCCCTAACCCAACTATCGAAGTAGTTGATGCAGCTGCTAAAATTTACAAAGAATGTGGCGCTACAAGTATGCTAGCTCTTGGTGGCGGTAGCCCAATGGACGTTGCTAAAGCAGCTGGTGTTGTTGCTAAATACGGCGGTAGCATTACAGATTACGAAGGCGTTGGCAAAGTTCCAGGCCCAATTGACACTCAAATCGCTGTTCCAACTACTGCTGGTACAGGTAGTGAAGTTACAGTTGCTTCTGTTATCACAGACGAAGCTAGAAACTATAAACTAAGCGTATTGGATCCAGCAATTTCTCCTGACTACGCTGTTTTAGATCCTGAACTAATTATGACAGCACCTGCATCCATTGCAGCAGCTTGTGGTATTGACGCATTCATTCACGCAATGGAAGCTTACATCAACACTGCAGCTACTCCTTTCACTGACGCAATGGGCGAAAAAGCTATGGAACTTATCGGCGGAAGCATTCGTCGTTTTGTTGCTAACCGTAAAGATGAAGAAGCTGCTTGTAACATGATGGTTGCTTCTACATTTGCAGGTGTTGCTTTTGCATTTGCAAGACTTGGTAACATCCACGCAATGAGCCACCCAGTTAGCGCATACTACCACACTGCTCACGGTGTAGCAAACGCAGTTCTAATGCCAACAATCCTTGAATACAATGCTCTTGCTGATCAAGGAAGATATGCAAAAATTTACACATATGTTACAGGCAAAGAAGCAGGTCCTGATTTTGAACCAATCATGCTTGCTGATGCTATGCGTCAACTAAATGCTGACCTTGGTATTCCTGCTTGCCTAGCAGATGTTGGTGTAACTGAAGACAAAATTGAAGTTATGGCTGCTGACGCTATGAAGAGTGGTAACATCTTGGTTAACCCAAGATCTTCAACTCAAAAAGACATTGAAGCACTATACAGAAAAGCTATGTACGCTAAATAATTATTCCTTTCTAATTAAAAAACAGTCCACTGTCCAATTGACAGTGGACTGTTTTTTATTTTCGTTCCTAATTTTCCTCTTTATCTGCTCACAATTTGATGATATAATTGCAAACAGTATCATTATTGTACAAGGAGGCTTTACCTTGGTCATTACTTCTATCAGTGTTGCGCTCATTATAATGATTATACTTGTTTGCATCAATGCTATGCTTGCCTCTATGGAAATCTCTCTTCTTGCATTGTCTGAAGGAAAACTGCAAGCCTTAGCAAACGATCAAAGCAAAAAAGCGAAATATCTTTTAGCTATGAAACAAAAGCCTAGTCGCTTTCTTTCCACAATCCAAATAGGAATTACTTTAGCAGGTCTTTTATCTGGCGCATTTGCTGCAGATACCCTTGCCGCTCCCCTGGTCAAACTTGCTGAGCATACTGGCTTAGAAGGCTTACATTTATCAACGATACATGCAGTTGCTACCTTACTCATCACATTACTTATGACATTATTTATGTTAGTTTTCGGAGAGCTTCTCCCAAAACGCATAGCCATGGTAAAACCTGAAGTAACTGCATTTTTGTTTATTACACCGATACATATATTCTCAATTATTGTAAATCCTATCGTTAATCTTTTGTCGTCGACAGTGAACGGACTCTTAAAGTTATTTGGCATAGACCCAAATCAAGAGCCTGTAGTAACGGAAGATGAAATACTATTTCTCCTTGACGAGGCACATAAGCAGGGACAGATAAACGCCGTAGAACTTCAAGTCGCTTCCAATCTTTTCGCCTTCACTGACCTAAAAGTCAAAGACGCCATGACGAGTCGAGCAGCACTCCAAACACTCACACCAAATACGACTTTACGTGAAGTTTATACTAAAATAACTGAAACTGGTCTTAGTAAGTTTCCCATCGTCCAAGGTTCTATTAACAATGTGATTGGTATTGTCTACAGTCAAGATGCTGTCTCTCTACACAACTCACTCAATTCAGATACTCCTATGCCAATAGTCAAAGATTTTATGTGCTATCCGTTCCATGTATCAAAGAACAAAATGCTAGTTGAATTATTCACTGAAATGAAGCAAAGTAGAGAACGTGTTGCTATTGTAGTCGATGAAAATAATGACACTGTTGGCATTATAACCTTGGTTGATATTTTAAAACAAATAGTTGGAGACTTCGACTATCAAAGTTGCCAGTGCTCCCAAAAAAGAGCAAACCCTTCAACTAAAAAATTGACAAATTAAAAATAGAGCCAGAACAATTTGTTCTGGCTCTATTTTTAATTGTTATATATACGTAAAATAACTTGAAAATACATCGGCATTTGCCTTTATAAGCAAACGCCTATTATTAATAAACATCTCATTTTTCCACTCTGATAAAGATAGTCAAAAAACATCAATATTTCTCAAAACTCGAGCATCAATCCTTTTCCCTTTCAAATACCAAGCTCGTCCACAAAATATGACTAAGGACGTGTATAGAATATCACTAATGCAATGGCACAGGAAAATCAAAACCATAACAAACTCTTATCCTCCCAGCGTCACATCTTGAGTTTGATACCATGCAAGAGATTCATGCACATGCTCCGCTTTGAAATCAGGCCAGCAATCATCCACAATGAAGCAGTCAGCATATATTGACTGGACAGGAAGAAATCCACTGAGTCGAAACCTTCCACCCCAACGAACAATTAAATCTATTCTCGAAATATCTGAGGATGCTAAGCGCTCTTCAAGGCGGTTTTTCTCATCTTTACTTGTGTGATTGGCTTCATCTAAATCCCATTTCCAACTATAATTCACCAGAAAATTAACCTTCATATTCCCGTTTCCACATTTTTTTCGCTCAGTATATGGTAACAACGTCTTAGGAAACAGGGACGATTTTGTATTCCCTAGCACCAATATGTCTGCATCTTTTTGCGCAATACGTTCCACTGCATCAACACAAGCAGACTGAAATGCTCTCGTTTGCACTGATGGTCTTTTTGTATTATCCACTGTAAAACCATAAAACGTCAGCTCTTCCACACCCAAATCGTAACACATCTGATATAACTCTACGCCTGGATCAAGTCCATACTGATAACCATCTTCTTTTCCCAAACCTTGACTTGTCGCCCATCTGCGATTTCCATCTGGAATAATGCCGATGTGTTTTGGAATGCGTCTCATTGATTTCATATGAGTACCTCCTTTGATTACACATATTGTATTGTAGCCAAAGAAGTTTTATTTTACTCAAGCAATTATAGTGTAATTAACTCGCACATTTCTTTGTCATAAATAAGAGTAACAATTGAAATTGCAAAACACCTCTTTAAAGCAAAAAAACAAAGGCAAAAGCCCTTGTTTCTTTTCTCATGTTTTTGTTGCCCACGTATCTGTTGCAAGTGCCTTCAAATAGGCATTGATAAAGCCATCAATGTCTCCATCCATAACATTGTTAATATTTCCTGTTTCATAGGCTGTACGCGTATCTTTGGCAAGGGTGTAAGGCATAAATACATATGACCTAATTTGACTTCCCCATTCAATTTTCAGTTGTACACCTTTAATATCCGATATTTTTTCAAGTCTTTCTTGTGTTTTTACTTGTATGAGTTTTGAACGAAGCATTTTCATACAGGTGTCTTTATTTTGAAATTGGCTTCGTTCTGTTTGAGATGCAACAGTAATTCCTGTTGGTTTATGAATCAACCGTACTGCAGAAGATGTTTTATTGACGTGTTGTCCTCCTGCTCCAGACGCTCTATACACTTGCATCTCAATGTCTTCAGGTCTGATATCAACTTCCACATCATCAGGAATTTCAGGCATGATTTCTATTGCAGAAAAAGACGTGTGTCTTCTTGCATTTGAATCAAATGGTGACACTCGCACCAAACGATGTACGCCATGCTCCCCTTTTAGATAGCCATAGGCGTTTTCGCCTTCTATCATAATGGTTGCACTTTTGATGCCTGCTTCATCACCATCTAAATAATCAATGATTTTATATGTGAAGCCATGTCTTTCGGCCCAACGAGTATACATACGATATAGCATTTGCGTCCAATCCTGGGCCTCTGTACCACCTGCACCTGCATGAAAGGTTAAAATTGCATTTAAACTATCATATTCACCAGTGAGCAGAGTTTGCAGTTTTGCCTTTTCAATGTTTTCAATTAAATTGGCATATTCTGTTTCTATTTCGGACAAAATAGATTCATCATTTTCTTCTATACCCATATCACACAAAACGATTAAATCATCTAGCTGACTTTGGCGTTTTTCTTGTTCTTCAATTTTATTCTTTAATTGCTTTAGTCGTTGAAGCACTTTTTGGGAGTGCTCTAAATTATCCCAGAAACCATCAGCCATGCTTTCAGCTTCAAGCATATCCAATTCTGTTTTCACTGCATCAATATTCAAAGCTTGCTCCATCTCATTCACTTCTGGACGCAAAGCGTTGATTTTTATTTTATATTCTTCATATTGCAACATGCTTTAACCACTCGCATTCTTCTAAACTCAATATCCTGTTAATTATAGTGTATTCTTTTCCTTTTGTAAAGAAAAAGCATGTGCAAATCATCGCATCGTATTATCGTTCACTGTAGATATGTGTTTCAGAATCCCAGAAAAAAATCAAATCGTCAATATCTTGTGGTTCTTCCTTTTCTATATGAACAGGATTCATTGTTTCTGCTTCTTTCATAGTTGTTCCTCCTAATATAGTTATACAGACTAGTATATGCAAAAGCCTTAACAGTATGTGTAAATTTTTTTGCAAAACACCCTTGACAAACTAAAAAATATATGATAAATTATTTAGGCACTAGTTTTTACGCAAACTAACTGAGACGCTGGAGTGGCGGAATTGGTAGACGCCCGGGACTTAAAATCCCGTGGGAGCGATCCCGTACCGGTTCGATTCCGGTCTCCAGCACCATGACGCGGAGTAGAGCAGCTGGTAGCTCGTCGGGCTCATAACCCGGAGGTCGTAGGTTCAAGTCCTGCCTCCGCAACCATAAAAACCCCTGGAATCAAATGATTTCAGGGGTTTTTCATATCTTTTGCGACTTACTCAAAATGAATTACGCACATTTGGCACACAAGCTTAATAACGCTATTTTTAATTTCAAAAATATCATTTTGATACATTCCAACGCTTGAGCATTAACTTGATGTAGACTTATATATATTGAATGTAGTTCTTATCATACAATTCCTCTGGTCAATTATATCTGTTCTACGATCAATCAAAATACTTGCCATCAAATAAGGAAACGAATGCACAAATTTTATATATAGATTTCATTGACAAGTAGTTCTAACGTAGTACTCAATGAATATCAATAGAACAAGCCACAGCCCAGGTAAATCTGTAATATATATACAAATACTTTCTTAAATCAAAATACAGTTGATATACCCAAAGAAATTTGCCCAACCCAATTTAAAAATGGGTTGGGCTTTTATTACTATTATTTATACATTCATTGGTAAACTTTAAAACTGTGAGTAGCAAAATAGAATTCATTCTACGATAATGTATCTACTTCAAAAATCAATATCTTCTCAAATCATAACAAGCATCAAATGTAAATATTTCATAGGAAGTATCATCTCGCATATCATCAAGTGTAAAAGTTACAGATTCAATACCCGACATATAAATACAATCGGCTGTAATTTCAACATAAGAAAAATCGGTAGGTAAATAAGCATTTACTGTAACGACTTCATCCTTTATTGGACCTTCAATTTGAAGTGTTATAGGCTCAATACTATTATCTAAAGGATTTTCATAATATGTTATCTGAAGAGAATCCAATTCACCCAACACAATAAACTTGAGAGGAAACTCGTTGCCCGTATCTGTCACATCAATGGTTCTAGAAGACAAATTACTTGCATGAATTGAATCTTGCATTGGTATAACAACAAGATGATACTGAGAATAGTCTATATAAACCTCTTCCTCTTTTGAATGCAACATTTCAGATTCATATTTTGACAATGCACCTGCTTTTTCTGCGACTTCCCAAGATGTGATATCCACTTGACCCGATAAATCACCATAATCAAAGGATACATCTTGGGAAATTGCAAGGTCCACAATATTACAAGTGACCGACAGCACTAATCCATTTTTCACAAGCCCTGCCATTTCTCCATCAATCGCGTTTAGCACCATATCCTCAGACATCGGAATGAAACCATTACCAGAGATATATGCAACGTTTCCTGACACTGTTACTTCAGCGCCATTAATATTGCCATCAAAGACTTCAATTCCGAAACTATTAAAATAGGCATCGTATACCAAATATCCTGTGATATTGTTCAATGTTCCCTCTAACTGAACATTCACTACACCTTGATTCCATTCTAATGATTGAACATGTAAACCAAATATACTTACATTACTGTTAGTGTTGTCATTAGCTTGCGCTTCAGAACAATTGTCATCAGATTCATTATTGGATAATTCCTCTATATCAAATTGCTTTGCATCTTCATCATAAACATATCGATATTCTTTTTCATAAGTATCTGTACCAGTTTGAGCTTCTATATATGTAAAACTTTTATAATCCCCTTCATGATCAAAGATAACCTCACCTGTTCGCTCTACCATATAATCGGGACCAGAAGAGTGTCCCTCTAAAAGAATCGTTGCACCAGTATGTTTGATTTCTTCGTTTTCATAAATGCATATGTCCATATATTGATCGCTAATTCCTGAGCCACCATATGTAGATTTATATAAAATGAAGTCTTTTGTAAAATTTACGTCTTGAGAATACCAGGACTCTAACTCATGTTTTATCTCAAATAATTCCCCATCTTTAATGGTTAAAAATAGAGCAGGACAATCACGAGAATAGTCGAGATAATAAACCGCATCGTCATTTCCATCTTTTGTATAGTCGAAATATTTTAGATTGCCATCATTATAATTAGTTTCATCGATTTCATTGTGATTTTCCATGATGTATTCTTTTAAAGCTTTTTCATCCTTAATGTCAACTATTCCTGCTTGTGATATATCTTCTTCGTTTGTCCCGTCATCTGCATTTTCTGTTACTTGTTTATTACATGCTGTTAAAATAATCAACACCATTACAAGTAAGCACAATATTTTTTTCATACCAATCTCCCTATTTACTATGTAATATATGACATTTTAACATATTATTTCTTATATGCATATTTCCTTTTTGAAAACAAGTGAAATATCAATCAACTCACCTACCAAACATAGAAAAAAGAGTGATATGGAAGTACTCATGGACATCTATGTATTTGGTCTTGGTCTTATTCTCTTCCTATGGCTTGTTAGATTGCAAAGCAACAAAGCCTTTCCTTACTCTATATAAAGAATTAAGGGATGAAAAGTTAGTTGCCCACTTACCTTTTGGTCATTAAGTCAATTTTGTTTCTGGTTTTGGACTGATTATCAAAAGAGAAGTGTTTGATTCTGTTCTGTTTGGTGATAAACAACGCGGCTCAGTCAGTGCAATTATAAAGGAAGGGACGAAAAAAGAACTTCGAATGTACTCTTCCGATCGTAAGTTGCGTTCTCAAAATAACCTCCTAGCGAATTCAAATCTGTACTGCTTAATATAACACCCTGATGCAAAGCATCATATAATGATAGTATTAAGATGTGAGGTTAGTGGAGGAACATACACAAAATCACTCATCTAATTGTATGCCCCACAATTGTTGGGATGAAAATAAACACTCCATTTTAGCTTTTTACATCTATGACCAAATCTTGATTGCGAATTTGAAAGGTACGTTTTCCAGTCAGCCCAATTACACTTCCTGACTAGGTAACCAAAGTGAAAATCATATATTATAATGGGTGCATATATCATGCTATATTTATACCATCTGGTTAGTCTATGAATCAAATCCAATGACTTTTCCATTCCTAATGATTATTTGTTTTCTAATTTAGACAGCTACGAACAATTTCTGCAGGCTGATTGTTGGGAAGACGAGCAGCTGCGATAGTGTTCCTTTGATAAATGAACAAGCAAGACCGCACTGATTATTATACTAAATAAAAAACTCTACTCGTTTTCTAGGAGGTTTCTCAATGGGAAACTATGATGATCTATTATACAAACGAGGTTTTCTTTTTACAGATACGAAGGAACCCATAATTCATGACCCTTTGTCAAAAAAAGCACTTGCACGATTTCATTGCCTCCCTTTTTTTATCTGGAATTTATACTATGATGATTGTGTTTCTGTCGGCATTTCCAAAAATGGTATGAATGCAGTTGCTATCATTGGACTTGTCTTTAACCCTTTTGACGGTCTGGATGACCCTAATGAAATTGGAAAAAAATTACTAGACAGTAGATCCCTTTCTGAGAGAGCTTTTATTGAATACTTAAGTGAGCTATCAGGTAGATTTGTCGTTATATTAAAGTTTGAAGACTCGTTAGAGTTTTTCACTGATACGTGTTCAACAAGGAGTGTTTTTTATGACACTGCCACAAGCAATGTCATTTTTTCATCTCATGCTACTTTAATCTCAGAACTAATGCATTACGAGATATCTGATGATGCATATTATCTTTTCAATAATCCACTCTACAAAAAAGATAATATGAAAAAACTTCCGGGTTTGACCTCGCTGTATGATAATATTAGACCTCTCACACCAAACACCAAAATTAACGCAATCAATAAAACCATCACTCGTATTTTCCCTTATGAAGAAAACAGCATTTGCACTGATTATGAGAAACTAGAGGAAGAAATTGTAGAACTAATGATAACCCAAATGAAAATGCTGAGCCAAAAAGAAAATATCATGCTATCTTTATCCGCTGGCATGGATTCACGCCTATCATTGGCCACTTGTCGAAACATTCTTGATGATATTGAAATTTTTACGTATCTCACCAAAAATTCAATGCATATTGAAGACGTTAATACTGCTAGTGAAATTTGCAAATATTTTAACCTTACACACACGGTGTATAAACGCAATGACCAAGAATATTCAGATGGAATGTATGAGTTTGAACAAATCTGGCTAAAGAATTTGGGAATTCCACGTGGCATCGCATGGCTCAACAAAATATATGCTGATAACTTTCCTACAGGAAAAATCCATCTGCGCTCAAATATTGCTGGTGTTGCCACTGCAAACTTAAGCTCTAAATTTAAACGATACGAACTTTCCCCCAAGACACTTGCCTATCTTTATACCAAAACACCTATGCAAAATGATGAACGAGTCATACAATCATTTAAGAAATGGATAGAACTGACTACATTCAAAAGTGACCATTTCTATAATTATGATTTCTACGATCTTTTTTACTGGGAATTTGCATTGTGTCAGTGGCACAGCTCGTTACTTCTCGAAAGTGACATGTCTCACGATACATTTATTCTGTTCAACAACCGAAAAATGCTATCCAAAATGTTATCTTTACCTTATGAAGACCGATTGAATAAGAAGCTCTTTTTTGGGATAATTCGAAAACTATGGCCTGAACTTCTTGATTTTCCTGTCAACAAAGTAATGTATTAATCGCATGTTTTCCTTGGTCTGATTCCAATACATCATCATAAGCAGTTTTACTACTGATTCAAAACTCCTCATTGAATTTACAGCATACTAATATTCTAATGTTGTTCTATACTTCTAAAGTTGAATGACGCTTCACAAAAAAAAGCACCCTTTACCTTTAGAGTAGGGGGTGCTTTTTTCTGCAACTTATTAAAATTATAGAAATCATTTTCATGCACAGAGTCATCATTCACACAATAATATCTCCACAACCAGAAAAGAGAAGCAAGGCGCTTCTCTTTTCTAATCATTTTCAAACTTCACTTATAAACTAACTGCTACTCACCTAAGCACTATTGCTTAGAAGTTGTGTTCCTGCATTGTACACACAACAATCAGTCTTTCATCATATCAAGTAGTGCTTCTTTCCCTTGCACCCCAACTACCATTTTTTTCACTTTACCATCTTTCACAGCTACTAGGGTAGGAATACTAGATACTTTGAATTCTGCTGCCAAGTCTCTTTCTGTATCCACATCAATTTTTCCGATTTTTAGCTCTGTATGTTCTTTTGCAATTTCATCTAATATCGGAGCAACCATACGGCAAGGCCCACACCACTGTGCATTAAAATCTAATAGTACTGGTTTTTCGCTTTCAATAACTTCTTGTTTGAAGTTGTTTTTTGTAATTTCAATAACGCTCATTGTGTTCACCGAATCCTTTCATATTTGTCTAAGTTTATACTTAATTAAAAACTAGTCATATGTTATTTTTATAACACATCTTTTCTATGTCATTAATATACCACATCAACGCTTCCAATTATGTAACTAAGTCACATAATTGAAAATTTCTCATAATTAATCCCCTTGCCCCTTTTCTTCATTTTTCAGCTTAAAAGAAGTGAATCAGTCTAACCAAATTAACTTCAAAAAGATTAAGAAGCAGTTTATGCATCACAGCATCACAGCATCTCACTCTCACAATTTGCATCATAATCTGCTTGTACTTTCTTTTCTCAATTCTGTTAGCTTTCCTATTTCATATCAATATATACCACATATGTTTCATAACAAAAAACGTTCCAACCAGTCACGCATGGAGTTTGCTACATTTTCCAAAAATCTAAGAGTTTTATCATCTTTCAAAACTCCATCATCAGTGAATTTTTTTGCAATGCCTCCAAAATATGTTTCAGGAGTAGGCATAACATAGGCATCCAAACATGTCAAGGCTTGAAGCACCTGTTGATGCCCACCAAATCCACCCAAACTACCAGGAGAAATACTAATAATTGCACCAGGCATACCAGACCACAGATTGTTTTTCGGTGGACGTGATGCAATATCAATTGCATTTTTCAAAACTGGAGTGACAGAACGATTATATTCTGGTGTGACAATGAGAAATGCATCTAGTTCCTTTACGATTTCACGATAAGATATCCATGCTTCTGGTGTTTGGTCAAATTCTTCAAAATCTTGATTATATAACGGCAACGTATCCAAAGGGAGAATCGTAATTTTGTAAATATCATTCGGAAAGAATTGTGAAATAGCATTGGCAATCTTTCTACTATACGATTCTTTGCGAAAACTCCCTAAAAACACTCCAATATGTATTTGTTTCATAATTTTATTTCCTTTCAATTTTCACATATTCTTTCTAATGTAAACAGAATTGTATTTTATACTTCTTACGAAGAAGTGACCGTATCATAAGTCCAATCAATAATTCCTCCAAAATCGAAAACATTGGAATAACCAATTTGAACTAGTTTCTTTGCCGCTTGTGCACTTCTATTTCCCGACCGACAATAAAGCAGAATCTCTGCCTCTAATTCAGGAAGAAGTTTTAATGGTTCATTCTCTATACTCTCATTGGGAATAAGTATTGCATCTTCTATATGCTCTGCTTCATACTCTTCCAATGTGCGAACATCAACGATAACAATTTCCTCTCGGCTATCAATTCGAATTTTCGCTTCTTGCGCCGTTATCGTTTGGTATGAATATAATTCCGTCGTGCTTGCTTCGTCTCCGCCATCAGAACAGGAAACCAAGAAAGTGAGTGTAAATATACAACCTATCAAAATCAGTCTTTTTTTCATTATATAACCCCCCACAAAAATCAGTATATTATCATGTTAGTTTAGGCTTATTGAGCCTTTTATTCTTAATCGCTACAATTATATCTGCGATAGAACTATGAGAATACTAACTGCAGCTGCAACAATTACGAATGGATACTCATTGTTAAATCCAGTTGCACTAACATGTTTGATTATAATTCCACAATATGCCCACATGATAACCAAACCATAAGCAATATCACCAAAACGCAAAATGTTTATTACTCCAATTAGCATCCCAACCAATATAATTAATATTGTCCAAATAGATTGGGCTATCCCAAATCCTTGCCATCCCACACTAACCAAAAGCACTATCACATTTGCAAGGGTCGCAATGGTGATCCACCCAAAATATATACTAAACGGCAGTTTCATAAAAAACTTCTCTTTGCTTGAAAACTGCCTTTGACTTGTTAGTTTGTTAATTTGCACAAGTGCTATTAAAATCACAATAATCAAAACAAGAGATAAAGGGATAATATGATAATGCCAAGAAAAAATCCACGCAATATTTGATACTGAAGAAAGCACAAACCAAAACGCAACGCTATTAAATAGCGATGTATCAACATTGCTTTCTAACTTGCCGAACACGCCCAACTGATAAAGCGCATAACACGCCAAAAGCACATAAATAATTCCCCAAATGGAAAACGTGATTCCCGCAGGAGCAAATAAATTGGGATAAGAATCCGAAACTTCACCAGCTGTCTGCCCATTTAAAGGTAGTAGGTTCGATAAATAATTAACGACTACCATCAGAACGAATACTAAAAAAACTATAATACGCGTAGACATGCTATAAGAATTTTCACTAATCATACCATTTCCTTCTTTTCATTTTAAAAGCACTAATATATTAATTGTACCAAAATATCAAAAAACATCAAACATAATGTTGCAGTATTTACACAAATAAATTATGTTTTTCATACATCCTATCTATTTTTGATAAAATCAACTAACAATTTCTCAACAAATACAAATATAAACAACTGATTGAAACTAATGTATGAGAGCCAAAACCAATAAAATAAAACCTACACATCAATGAAAAACTATGCTATACTACCTTACAATCCAATTAAGCTTTCAGAATAGGGAGTTTTCACATGAAAAAGCCAAACAAAAATGACATTTATACACTAAGAGTGCATGGCTATGGGAGTGACGGTTCGGGCGTATCCCACTTACCAGACGGAAGAGCTGTGTTCATCAAAGGTGCGCTTCGAGACGAGTTATGTGAAGTCAAACTCCTTAAAGTCGGTAAAACCTTAGCATGGGCCAAAGTATCCAAGGTCTTAGAAGCCTCACCCGATCGCATTGAATCAGACTGTCCTTATTATCCTCAATGTGGTGGTTGTCAGCTTCGACACCTCTCATATGAAGAAGAGTTATCTTTTAAACTGGAACGTGTTCAAGAATCATTGCGTCGAATTGGTGGTTTGTCTGCGACAGTTTCCACAATTCATGCAGCTAAAGAAACAGAACGATATCGCAACAAAATCCAGTTTCCTGTTTCAGGTGATTCTCAATCGCCTAATATCGGCTTTTATCGCGCAAGAAGTCATGATATTATCGATGTCGAAGATTGCCTACTGCAACCTGTCATTGTCCGTGAACTCCGCAAACTAATCAAATCTTGGATGCAGGATAATCAAATTAAGCCGTACAATGAAACCACTCACAAAGGGCTCATTCGACATTTATATGTGCGGGTCAATCATAAAAATGAGGCTTTATGTGTTCTCGTCATCAACGGTAAACGTCTTCCCAAAGCAGACTCCCTCATTGAATCTCTTAAAACTGTTGATGGATTAGTAGGCATTTCACTTTCATATCATATGGAAAAAAGCAATGTCGTACTTGGCAAAAAAACGCAGTGTATCTGGGGCGATGCACACTTATCCGACACTTTGTGCGGCATGGAATTTATGCTTTCCCCTGCATCCTTTTACCAAGTAAACCGCGCACAAACACACGTATTATACAAACGTGCCGTAGAATTGGCGAACCTAACAGGAAATGAAACCGTTCTGGAATTATACTGTGGCATCGGCACGATTACACTGGCTATGGCGCAAAAAGCCAAAAGTGTCATCGGAGCTGAAATTGTGTCATCTGCCGTAGAAGATGCAATCGAAAACGCAAACAGAAACAACATAGAAAATGTGCGCTTTATTTGCGCTGATGCAAAAAATGTAGCAGCCGAAATGGCTCAAACAGAAGAAAAACTAGACGTCATTTGCGTTGACCCCCCTAGAAAAGGTCTTGCTCCTTCTGTAGTAGAAAGCATTCTTAAAATGGCACCCGAACGAATCGTATATGTGTCTTGCGACCCCGGAACTCTCGCAAGAGACCTAAAGTTACTATGCGAATCTGATTATGAAGTACAAACGGTAGAAGCTTGTGACCTATTTCCGAGAACTGTTCATGTGGAAACAGTTGTTTTGATAACAAAAGTAAACCAATAGCAAAACTTATAAAACAATATATAGAAAAATATCATAGTGATTGATTGTGTGTAGGCAGTCAATCACTTTTTTCATTTTTCTATATTAGCATTCCTTATAAGAAACTATATTTGTATTGTATCTGTAAAAATATAACTTATTGTGCTATACTATAGCACGATTCAAAAACTATATTAATGCAATCATAGTTGAATCTAAAATGGGGCTCACTAGTGAATAGTGTTTTCTATACAACACCTTACTTCTCTCTTTCAAACAGTAAATACACTTTGTCAGTGAGAAAGGGCACGACTTTTTCAAGGAAGTAACACACATATGAATAAATATATAATCGCACTATCTTTGATATTTGTAGTTATATCTAACTATGCCATATTATATGTACTGGCATTTATCGCAGAATTTTTTTATTTTATATTGAAAGCCACAAGAAGCAATGGAAGAAAAAGAGATAAATTCACTCTATTCATTATATATTCCTTGGTTTGTGGCTTTCAAATCGTTTTATTTTTATTACTTGTCATTCTTCCAAGCTCGTACTCCACTCTTACCCAACTCATCCTAAGAGCATTCTTTTTACTCTTGATGTATATTCCCTTTGCAATTGATAAAACAACCACTTCACACAAATATGAAACTGTGATTATTCCCAGCATAACCTCGGAGCATGTACTGGCATACTCTGAACTTCAAAAGATTAAAAAAGTCATAAAAAAAGATGCCATTGACGAAATCATCGACAATGTTGGACAAAACAATTCGTTTCGATATACCAACAAAAAAAGTTTAAGTTCAGAATATTTTCAAGTTTGTGAAAATACGCTAAGCGATGAAAAGCTATACATTGTCGTTTCCGATACTGGCAGTAGTGCAAGCAATATCATATCTTTATTTACAAAAAAGCCCTATAACCATGTATCCATTTCATTTGACAAAGATTTAAAAACGATCGTCAGTTATAATGGTGGAGAGCATATTTATCCTCCCGGACTCAATAAAGAAATGATAGAGTTTTTCAACAAAAAAGAAGATTCTATGATTGGTGTATATTCAATCTCTGTGACAGCACTGCAAAAGCAAAAAATGATTGATTATTTGAAACAAATCAATGATGAAGGAAGTGCGTATAATCTTCTAGGTCTTGCTACGAAACACAGTATAAAACCCAACATCATGTTTTGTTCTCAATTTGTATATTCGGTGTTATTACAAGGAGGCGTCGCATATTTTGAAGCAAACCCTTTAGATGTCATTCCCACAGACTTCATAGAAAAAGACTATATGAGAAAATTGGGTTTTGAATATATTATAGAATTTAATGACACACTCTAAACTCAAAAACTAAAATCAGAAGCTATCACATATACGGGTGTAGCTTCTGTTTTTTATGTCTATAATAAACCGACAAATATAATCATCTACAATATGAATCGCACAAAATATATCTACATTATTTTTAGCAAACCACACTTTTGGTATATTCAATAAACTAACCTTACTAACGCCTATATATCTCACTTTACTCAACTTCTAAAGAATTCACATCTTGAATCTACCTGATTTCCTGGTATTAGCCTAATGTTATATCCATTTAAATACGACATTCTATTGTCATATTATCAAATAATTGACAAACCGTTTCTAAAAAGATATACTCTATCAGGATGTTTTAATCTAAATATTTTATCAACTGAAAAAGGAGCTAAAAAATTGGAGACACTTAATAGTATTCTAAGTAGCATCAATAGTTTTGCTTGGGGCGGAATTATGATTTTCTTCTTAGTCGGTACAGGCCTTGTATTGACATTTGGTACTCGAATCATTCAAGTGAGAAAATTAGTTTATGCCTTTAAATTGCTATTTTCTAAAAAACACGGTGATGATGGAGACATTACACCCTTTCAAGCACTGATGACCTCTCTTTCGGCTACAATAGGAACAGGGAATATTGCTGGTGTCGCGGGCGCTATTGCAGCTGGCGGTCCTGGTGCAATCTTCTGGATGTGGGTCACTGCAGCTGTTGGCGGTGCAACAAAATATGGCGAAGCATTGCTTGCCATTAAGTACCGTGTTACCAATGAACATGGCGAAAAATCTGGCGGCCCAATGTATTACATCAAGAACGGGATGTCAGAACGCTATGGCATGAATTTCGCTTGGCTTGGTTGGTTATTTGCCTTTTTTGGGATACTTGCCTCTTTTGGTATCGGCAATATGGTACAAGCTAATTCAGTAGCTGAATCTTTAGAAGCATCTATCGGCATTTCTCCTGTCGTTACAGGTGCAGTCATTGCACTAGCAGTGCTGCTTGTCATAGTGGGTGGCATCAAAAGTATCGGTAAAGTAACAGAAAAAGTCGTGCCTATTATGGCAATTGTTTATATCATTGGCTCCTTAATTATTCTTTTTCTCAACGCACCTGCAGTTCCAAATGCATTCAAATTAATATTTGAAAATGCCTTTAACACAAAAGCCGTCGGCGGGGGTTTGCTTGGCACAGTCATTCAATACGGAGTAGCTCGTGGCGTATTCTCCAATGAAGCAGGTCTAGGTTCTGCTCCAATTGCACATGCAGCATCAAAAACAAACGACCCTGTTCGCCAAGGTATCATTGCTTCTTTGGGCTCTTTTTTAGACACCATTATTGTTTGTACTATGACTGCTCTTGTTATTTTAGTTTCAGGTCTTGTTTCTTTCAGTACTGAAGGCGCTATGTCTATTGTCGACAATTTAAGCAATGCTCCACTCACAACAAGAGCGTTTGAACTCTCTTTCCCAGGGATCGGTGGTATCATTGTTTCCTTTGGACTGATTTTCTTTGCATTTTCCACCATCTTAGGTTGGTATTACTATGGTTCTAAGTGTATAGAATATATAGCAGGCATCAAAGCTATTATAATCTACAAAACACTTTTTGTTATCATGGCATTTGTTGGTTCTTTCTATAAAGTAGATTTCGTATGGAGTCTATCAGATACATTCAACGGTTTAATGGCTATTCCAAACTTAATTGCTCTATTAGCACTTTGTCCGGTAATTTTTGCTATGACACGAGACTATGATAAAGCGACCAAAGAAGGAACATTACCCGAAGAACATTAAACTTTTATAACCCATCTGCTAATTCAGCACTTCACTTGCATGTACTGAAACGATGTACAATTCACCTTACTAAGCCAGCTTGATGACAAACTTACTTGTTATTAAGCTGGCTTAGTTACAAACACACGTTACTGCAGGAGTTGTTTTCTTCCTAGAAACGCAGTATAATAAAAAAAACATAAATTGGAGGGATTACTTTGATCGATATTATTGTTATCGGAAATGGACCAGCTGGCATTTCAGCAGCCATCTATGCAAAGCGATCTGGTTTAGAAATCACTGTCATCGGTAAAGATGCAGGTGCTCTAGCAAAAACCGATAAAATCGAAAACTTTTATGGCTTTGTGGAACCAATCTCTGGCAGCCAATTAATTGAAAACGGCATTTTGCAAGCCAAAAGACTTGGGATTCATCTACTAGAAGATGAGGTCATTGGCATCCGCTACGAAAATGGATTCGTCGTAAAAACTGTGAATGGTGGGGAATATCAATGTAAATCCCTCATCTTAGCGACTGGTGTGGGCCGTACAACCCCAAAAATAAAAGGATTTGAGCAGTTTGATGGCAAAGGCATCAGCTACTGCGCCATTTGTGATGCATTTTTCTATCGTGGCAAGGATATTGCTGTCTTAGGTTCTAGTGAATACGCTTTGGCAGAAGTCATGGATTTATTGCCCGTTGCAAATTCTGTAACTGTGCTTACCAATGGTGAAACTCCAACTACCCAATTTCCTCCTGAAGTCACAATTAACACAAACAAAATTGTCTCTTTGAATGGAGACGATGTTATTAGCTCTGTCACTTTCGAAGATGGAAATACACTTACTATTGCAGGTATGTTTGTTGCCATTGGCGTTGCGGGAAGCAGTGATTTGGCTCGAAAAATTGGGGCTGTCACCAATGGAAAACACATTGTTGTAAATGATACAATGGAAACAAATATTCCAGGATTTTTTGCTGCTGGTGATTGCACAGGTGGACTATACCAAATTACAAAATCTATCTATGAAGGTTCCGTTGCAGGATTAGAATCCACAAAATTCATTCGTAATAACAACTAATCTGCAATTAGATTCTTCTCTCGTTCTTAAATTATACTAAGCCATAAATATGCGCTCCTTTGTTCTTCTAACAAAGGAGCGCATATTTTCATTCTATCTATTACTATTCTTTCTAATCAACATTTCTTCTCATCATATATCATCAGTGTTTTATGCAAATTCTTAAGCGTCTATTTCAGATGGAACTTGAATTTTCTTTGGTTTTTTTCTTTCTCCTATAATGAGATAAAATGTTGGCATGAGGAAGAGCACTAAAATAGTCGATGCAATGAGTCCACCAACAATAATAATTCCCATACTCTGCATAGATTTTGCGCCTTCTCCTATCGCCAGAGCCAGCGGAAGCATGGAGAGCACTGTCGTGAGAGTAGTCATTAGAATAGGTCGCATCCGCATTTGACCACTTTTCACCAACGCTTCTTCCAACGACATATCTTTTTTGAAGGAATTTGTTGTGTCAACAAAGAGAATGCCATTGTTTACAACAATACCAATCAGCATTAGCATTCCCATAAGAGATATCATTGAAATGGATTGTCCTGATAAGAAAAGCAGCCCAAAAGAACCAATAAAACTAAAAATAACACTAGTCATAACCATGAGTGAAAATCTTGGTGACTCAAATTGCATTGCCATCACCATGAACACAAGGAACATTGCTGTCATAATCGCGCCAACAAGTCTCGACAGTTCTTCAACCATATTGTTTTTCTTCACTGCTTTTCCTATATCAATGCTTTCACCATAATCGACACTTTCGCCAAGTTCTTTCAGCTCTTTGGCAATGTCTTCCTCATTTTCATCTGAACAAACGGCCTCCAATTCAATGTAGTAAACACCATTGGCGCGCTCAATTTCTTGTAATTCATCTGTAAATTGTATTTCTGCCACTTCACTCAGTGGAATAGGGCCTGACGCAGTATTTAACGTCAATTGCATAATGGAATTAAAATCACTGTAGGTATCTTCTGGATATTCCACCATTACAGTATACTCTGTCCCTTTTACTGTCATATCCATGACTTCACTTCCAGTGTTTGCAAGGCGAATTAAGCTAGCAACTTGCACTGAATTGAGTCCATACCTAGCCACAAGGAGTGGATCAATGATAACTTCTGCTTTTGTACTAGGATTACCCAAGGATGAATTTACTTTGAGAACCCCTGGAATCTCATACATTTTTTCTTGAAAATCATCTGCAGCCATTTTTAATGCATCATAATCATAGCTAGAGAGCGTAATTGCAGTTTTGCTTTCATTCATGGATCTTCCAAATCCGCCCAACGAAATATCTATATCCATATCCGTCATATGAGAGAGCACTACCATATATTCTGCGATAATATCATTTGTTGGTGTCTTTTCATCTGTTTCTACTTTGATATTTGCAGAATCTCCACGAATTGAGAGAGAATACGTTTCAATTCGTTCATCCTCAGCAAGTATACTCTCAATCTCTTGTACTTTCTCATCCATTACCACAAGTTGTGTTCCAGGACGAAATTTAGCTGAAATATCCATGACACCTAGATCAACTTCTGGAGTCAATTCAAATGGAATTTGTGTGATCAATAAACCTGAGAGCACAAGTCCCCCAACTGCAATGAATATTGCCATTTTCTTTTTATTGAGCACTTTACGTATGGCAACGGTATAGCGTTCAATTAAGCGCTCCATTATTGCTGACATATGAGATGTATTCTTTTCTTCTGGCTTTAGTAATGTATAAAACATTGGCACAATACTAATCGCTGATATCAAAGATGCAACCAATGCGAATACAATCGTATAGCCAAAGTCTGAGAACATTTCACCTGTCATGCCTGACATAACAGCAAGAGGCAGATACACAACCACTGAAGTGACCGTAGATGCTACGACAGACGAACCAACGGATTTACACCCTCGAAGCGCTGCTTTCACATAACTTTCTTCGTTTTCTTTTGCACGAAATATACTCTCTAACGTAACGATGGAGTTATCCACCATCATACCAATCGAAATCAGCAGAGCAACCGTTGTAACAACGTTGAGTTCAAATTCCAACAAACGCATACAAATGAGTGTCATAAGTAGTGACATTGGAATAGAACTGCCAACAATTAAACTTGCTTTCCAATCTCCAAAGAACAGAAACAATACAATCATACATAGTGCAACACCCAAAACAAGAGTTTGCGCAACTGACATCAAAGAAGATTCAATTTGTTCACTACTGTCTGAAATCACTGTAATTTCATACCCAAATGCCTCTACATCCAGCTTATCTAGTTCTTTGTACACTTTTTTTGAGACATCAGGTATAGAAGCATCTTGACTACTGGTAATATCAATACCAATATTTTCTACCCCATTATAGCGACTAATGCTCTCAGCTGAATCAGTATAATAAGATACTTCCGCTACATCCCCCACCGTGATAACGGTATTCGAAGCTGTACGTATCGGTACTTTGTTTAGTGCATCAAGTGAAGTGGGCGCTGCGCTTGATGATAAACTGATGCTTTGCGTACCTTGATCAACTTTACCAGCTGGCACAGTCAAATCACTGGCTTTAATAGCATCCGCAATACCACCTAGCGTCACCCCATATTGTTCCATTGCTTCTGGCTCAGCTTTTACACGAATATATTCATCCAAACCACCAAACACTTCAACTTTTGCTACATCAGATATTGTCTCAATTTGAGGCACCATCACATCGTTTACATAATCTAACACTTCACTATTGTTGCTACCCGTTACAGATATGCGCATCATCGCATCTGCCCCAAGAGAAACTTGCATAAGCATCGGTGTATTACATTCATCTGGCAGTTGCAAACGATCAATTGCAGCTTTTAAATCTTGATATGTTTGATCTAAGTCAGTCTCATATTCAAATTGGAATACAACTGTAGAAAATCCTTCTTCAGATGTTGTCGTTGATTCGACAAAACCTTTCAGTGTCGCACCCAAATCTTCGATTGGATCTGTAACAGTTGAATCTACGATTTCAGGGTCTGCACCATTGTAACTCGTCAGCACAACCAAAACTGGTGGCTCCATTGCAGGAAGATACGCTAGCTTAAATCCATAAAGGGAGGTTATTCCAAAAACAATGAGTGTACAAATCATTAAAATAACTGAAACTGGCCTCTTTAGTGCAAGTTTAGTTAGCTTCATTTTCAGCCTCCCTTATTTCAACAGGAATCCCTTCCCGTAATTGTGATGACCAAGAAGATATCACAACTTCATCTCCACTCAAACCATCTGTAACAACAATGTTTTCATCATCAAACTCACCTGTTGAGATGGATACTTTAGTTGCAAATCCTTCCTTCACAATGTAAACAAACGCTTCATCACCTTGGAAATGAACTGCATCATAAGGAATTTGAAGTACCTCTGATTCTAAAAAAGAAGTCAAAGTGATTTTTGCCGTTGTCCCTGGTAAAAGTTCGTCGTTAAAATCAGTTACAACGCCTTTCACAATAAATAGCCCAGTTTTAACATCTGCCGAACCAGAAATCTCTGTAATGGCACCTTGCACCTGTTGTCCTTTCACCTCAACTAGAATACTTTGGTCTAAACTCAACTTATTTCTAGTTTTTTCACTGACAAAGAACGAAACAGATAACCCATCCATTCCATGTATTTCACCCACAACTGTCGATGCACTGATATTTTCGTATTCAGAAACTGTCATATATGCCACTTGTCCTGCAAAAGGAGCTTTCACTTTGTAGTCATCCATAAGTTCAGCCAAATCGTCGCAGCGTTTATTGGCATCCGTCAGCGCATTGGATGCATTGTTTAACTGACCTTGCATTGATGCATTTGTAATTAGAAACATCACCTGCCCAGCAGTTACATAATCACCTACATGCACATAACACTCATCTAATGTGCCAGCAAGCCCTGCCATTACGGGGCTATCTGACGCAGCTTCAAAGAATCCTGTATCACAACAAGTAACCCCATTGACTGTTGCAGTTGCCATTCGTCCCGCCTGCAAAGCACCTTGATTCTTTACTTCTATACTGACAACATTGGCTTGCACATTTCCATGAATAAACTGCGCATCGCCTGAGATTTCTGTTATAATCCCTTCCAATTTCTCTCCTGTGTCAACCATTACTAGTTCAGCGGAGCAGCCTATCCACGTATTATCCACATCAACGGCCAGAAATGGAATCTCTATGGTCATTGAATCATTATCAGACAGATAGGCAAGTTGTGTGCTTGGTGAAACTGAAACCCCTAGTTCTTGATCAATTGCACGTACATATCCACTCACTGGTGCTTTCACTTGCATGCTGTCGAGCATCGTATCGTGTGAGGTCTGCGCGCGACTTCTAGAAAGCTGTGCTGTTTCTAACTGATCTGCAATATCTTCGTCGTCAATGATGCACAATACATCTCCTTCTTCAACTATATCGCCCGCTTTCACATATACATCAGTCACTTCTCCATTTATCATCGGCATAAGAAGCGCTGACGTCACTGGTTCAAGATTTGCAACATAATCACTTTCAACTGAAAATGCTCCAAAAGTCGGTGTTGTCGTTTCTACAGGCAAAACAAGTTGAACCGTGTTGTTTTTCTTCTTTCCACAAGAACTGATGCAAAGCACAATAAGTCCTAACGCGATTACTGAGATCCATATTTTCTTTTTCAAGAGTTTCTCCTCACTTCCTAGTTGCTGTTATAACACGAATTTGTTCACCTGCTGAAAACCCAAAATTATCATAATACCCCGTCAAATAATATAACTCTAAATCTAGCACAGCTGAAAAGGGTACCAGAGTGTAACTATCACCCACACGTTCATAAACTTGTATTTCATCTGCGATTAAAAAAGTATCTTTACCACTCTTTGCCCAGATATCTGTTACTTTCGATATATTTATGTGTTGCAAATTTTTTATACCACTGAGCATTCCTTCGTCATATATAAACATGACTCCACCTTCATCAGCATTATATTGTTCATTGGTCAAATTTGCTGTCATCCTTTTGCCATCAATTAAGTACATATAAAACCCTGACATATATGAACTAGTAGTTGTTTCAATCGCATCAGTCAAAAAACCGTAGGTATATAAATCTCCTGTTACATCATCCAAAATCAAAGTATCAATTTCACCACTGCTGTTTTCTGAGTAATAAATCACATCTGCAACATGCAGCGTTGTTCCTGCTAATCGTGACGGATATATTGTTTGACACGTTTCTCGATTCACATCCATGATTTCAATATCGTGTGCAAACACATGCTGTCCCATTTTTGACCCAGAAGAGTTAATTTTTCCTGATATATTTCTATTTCGAATGGACTGAATTTTTGTTGTTCCATCTGCAAAGCTAATGGAAACAATACTTTTTTCTGCTATTGTTCTTTTTCCAACACCATATTCCTGAATACTTCCATCTGTCATGGCCACTTTCACCGCGTTTTCAGTTTGACTTTTTCCCGAAGCATCAGTGTAGCTAATGATTGTTTGCGATAACACAACTCCATATTTAGGTTCTTCACTTTCCTGCGCTAAAATTGCACCTGCAATCTCACCATCTCGACCAAGAAGCAATGTCACCATATCTCCTTTTGTAAATGCACCCGCCCAAGAAAACAAATGTGCTGCTTCATTACATGCAAAACGATACGTATTCCCTGCAACCACAATACTTGTAGGCGCTTCTAGCGAATCAATATCAGTCAGTCTACCAGTGATTCGATCGTTATAGCTCCACACTGTGCGCATCTCTTCATTGTAATAATATACATCATGAAATTGGATGTCTGTCGTTGAAACCAGTTTATTGTTTTTATATATGGTCGGCTGTGCCCCCATTGCAGCTGGCAATGCCTTTATGCCACTTGTTTGTGCAATATATGGTCCTTTGGTACAATCTTTCACAAGGTTTAACGTATCCAATTCCATATTCCCATTTAAAGCATATCCAAGCGTTGATGCATAAATCGCACCTGACGCTGTTTTAGCATTGAGTAAGTTGAAAAACAGATACATGCAATCTCTCCTCGATAACGGCTGACCTACAGTTGCATTTACCTTTTCATCCAAATCAAGTTCATGATATTTTGCAAGTTGCGCATTGGGATAAGTTCCTGGAAGGTTTGTATATCCTAATAGTCGTAGACAGGCTGTCACTCCCTCCTCCAACGTAATTGTATTATCTGGTCGAAACGTTCCATCTAAATACCCTACAAACCAACCTTCCTGCACCGCAATTTTTACATATCCAGCCGCCCAATGTTCAGATCGAACATCTGAAAACACAGAAAATCCATATCCTTCCGCAGCATCTTTATAGATGGATGAAGAAACCATCATTTTGGCGAATTCTGCACGTGTTACATTTGCTGACAAATTCATATCCCCAAATTCATCACCATTCATAATTTCCATAAGCTGTACTGTTTGTATTACTGTTTCATCGGATTCTTCCGCACCAGTGTATACGCTAAATATTGACAGCATCATCATAATTACCAGTATACCGCTAATAGTCCTTTTCATGTTACACTCCTTAACTGACTTACTATTTGATTTTTTCTCATAAGAGAATATAATTCCTACATTAACTCAACATAAACAAAGGGCATCCATAACGGATGCCCTTTGTTTATGTTATGATTGGTAATTTAATTGTAAATGTTGTACCTTGACCAACCACACTATCGACTAAAATTGTTCCACCATGTAGTTGTGCTACTCTTTGCACAATGGAAAGTCCAATTCCATTTCCATTTGTGGCATGAGAAGCATCCCCTTGATAAAACTTATCAAATACACGTCTCTTTATTTCTTCTTCTATCCCTTCTCCAAAATCAGTTATTCGAAAAACAGCATCTTTACTCTCTTTTTTTAAATCAATCAAAATATCGGCTTGTTGTGGAGAAAACTTAATCGCGTTATCAATTAAATTGAGAAACATTTGCTCCAATAGCTCTTTATTTCCAATAAAGTCCACTTCATCCATTCTCAAATCAAAATTGATTCCTTTTTTCTCCCATTCTCCAGCAAGCAACACAATACTTTGTCGTATTTGTTCCGATAACTCATATTTAATTTTGTTGCTTACAATCGTCTGATTTTCAATTTTGCAGAGCATTAGAATATTCTGCGACAAGCGTGACAATCGTTCTGTCTCTGCATTTATTATTTGTAGATATTCCGTCTCTTCTTCTGGCGATGCCGTCTTACTTTGCAAAACTTTCGCAAAACCCCTAATTGATACAATTGGTGTTTTAAATTCATGAGAAAACTCATTGATAAAATCTTTCCGCAAAAGTTCTGTGCTATTCAACTCTTTTGCCATGGTATTAAAGGACTCTGCTAGCTCATGAAATTCACTCGGCGCCTTAAAATCAAACTCCAATCGTGTTTCATACTTACCATTGGCCAATTCATGCATTGCTTTCTTAAATTCACGAAAATGCGTCAATTGAAGTCGTGTAATGATAAAAGCGATTCCACAAATCAAGAAAATGCAGAAACCAAGCATAATACGAAAACTTTCCCTTGCCCTAGCACCCTTCGTAACTTCTGACAACAAATAACTCAGATCGAGATCATACTGCACGCTAATGGCAAACAGCAAGAAAAAGGTTGATGTAAACAGCAACAATATGCCAAGCATCATCGTCGTTTGAAAACTACCGAGTGGATTATTCTTTTTCATATTTCACCGCCTTATATCCTAACCCTCTTACAGTAATAATTTCAAATTCATTAAAGTGTTCAAAGCGTTTGCGCAAGCGATTAATATGTACATTCACTGTTGTATCTCCTGCATCACTATCCATCCCCCATATTTCATCCATCAGCTGAAAACGGGTGAATATTTTTTTTGGATAAGAGAGTAGTTTATAAAGCAGATAAAATTCCTTAGGCGGTAGTTCTTGCACTTCTTCTCGTCGCTTTACAGTCAGCGCATCATAATCAAGTATCACATCACCTATAATAATTCTATGTTCACTGACAATTTTAGACCTGCGAAGCAATGCTTTGATGCGCAAAAGCATTTCTTCTTCATTAACAGGTTTTGTCATATAGTCATCTATTCCAACTAAGAACCCTTTTTTCTTGTCAGCCATTTCTAGCTTCGCTGTCACCATGAGAATCGGAAGTTCATTATTGCTTTGACGCAAAATATCAACAAATTGATATCCATCCAACTTAGGCATCATTACATCCACAATAATTAAATCAACGTGTTGTGAATCCATGACTTCCAATGCTTCTTCGCCATTATGAGCCAAATACGTTTGATATCCATGCATCTTTAATACTGCTTGCATATATCGCAACGTATTGACATCATCTTCAACAATTAAAACATTAAACATCCTCTCACCCTTTCACGCAAAAGCAGTATAATTTTATTCTATAGCACAATTATAAACTAAAGATAAACTATAGCAACTTGAAATAAAGAAATCTAACAAACAAGATTACATTTTTTCAGAACATCTAAAGCTCTTTATCCTACACAATATGCAGTATTTTTGTGAGTTTCGCTATATACTGACAAAATGTTTTATGATATACTCACATTAAATAATTATATATTTTTTTCATTTTTACTCTACTAAAAAAAGAGTCTAAAGGTAGTATGACTGTGCATATTCACGTATGAAATTCTTTCAACGATGACACACTCTTATTATAATATAATTATTGATTATAACGTCATCAATTACGTTTTTCTAACTGCCGATTTAATCTTCAATCACAGTTAGTAAAATTGTAGGAAGGAGACAACACATAATATGAAACCATATGATAATATTTTAGAGATAAACAACCTAACCGTACAAGCAGGTGAAAAAACCTTGCTTAACAACTTAAATCTCACCATACCAGCAGGAGAAGTGCATGCTCTTTTAGGCCAAAATGGCAGCGGTAAAACTACTCTTATGATGACCCTTATGGGTTTTTCAGGTTATGAAATCACCAATGGGGTAATACTATTTAAAGGAGAAGACATTTCCAAATTAAATGTATATGAGCGTGCACAACTCGGGATTGCGATTTCACTGCAACGTTCCCCTACGATAGATGGTGTGACTCTACGCAGCTTATTATCTCATATTCTAAGAAAAACAGAAAACGCAGATGAAAAAATAATTGAGCTTGCGAAACTCACCAACATGGAAAAGTTCCTAGATCGCAGTATCAATGATGGTCTTTCTGGCGGAGAAATTAAGCGCGCAGAACTTCTGCAACTTCTCGCGATGGATCCTCAATTTTCAATGATGGATGAACCTGACTCAGGCGTTGATATTGTATCTCTTCAGCTTGTCGGTGATTTAATCAAACGAGTCTTTACTGCTGATGAAAAACATCCAGCAAAAAGAAAATCTGGGCTCATTATTACACATAGTGGAAACATCTTAAACTTTGTTAATATTGATAAAGCACACATCATGCATGAAGGACGCATTGGTTGTTCCGGAAACGCATCCATTATGCTAGATAATATCAGCAAATATGGCTACGAAGAATGTATTCATTGTATTGGAGTGGGAAAACAACATGAATAATAAAGATAATCAAACTTTCGATAACATGCCAAATATATCTCAACTTTCCAAATTAAGTGAAACTGAGTACCTAAATATGACTCTACCAGAAGATTTACCTCAAGACGATATTGATATGATTGCTGAAACAGGTATTTTGTTTAACCAAAACAATCGTTCTTCAACCTTGGTTGTTCGTGACCAAGAACCTATCTGTCTTGAAAATGATACTGATAATTTTGAAATGCTGCCAATTGCCATAGCTTTAGAACGTTATGATTGGCTTCGTGAAAAATACTATTTCAATGCAGTTCCCTCTGACTACGATGAAGTAGTCAAAGAATGTGCCTCACACAAAAATCCTGTTGGCTATTTCATACGCGTCAAAAAAGGTGCAAAAGTCGATATGCCCTGCCAAGCAGCTATGTATATAGCCAGTGAAGATATCACCCAAACCGTACACAACATTGTATTACTAGAAGAAGACTCTGAACTATCCCTCATCACGGGATGTTTAACACATAATAGTGTCTCTAAAGGACTTCATCACGCTGTAGAAGAAATCTATATTGGTAAAAATGCAAAACTTACAAGCACCATGGTGCATTCATGGGGCTCTGAAGTGAGCGTGTATCCTCGAACAGCCACAATCGTGGAAGAAAACGGTGTTTTTGAAAGCAACTATGTTTCTCTTCGCCCAGCAAAACACATTCAAAGCAACCCAAAAACCTACCTCAATGGAAAAGGAGCCACTACGAGAAACCTATCTATTATCCTAGCTGCGAAAGGCTCTGTCATTGATACAGCGGGCGTTGTTTACCTAAATGCAGAAGACACCAGTGCCGAACATGTGCAACGCGGTGTATGCACAGGTGGTAAAATGATTCAAGGTGGACTTTTGGTCGGCAAAGAAAGATGTCGCGCACACGTTGATTGTGCTGGTATGTTGCTAGATGAAAGCGGCGAAGGTTATATTGAATCCATCCCTGGTATTAAAACTTATAACAGTGATGCCCGTATGAGCCACGAAGCAAGCATCGGCAAAGTTGCCCCTGAACAAGTAGAGTATCTTATGGCAAGAGGACTAGAAGAGGCTGAAGCTGTTGCGCTCCTCATTCGCGGATTTTTAGGTGCAGACGTTGCAGGTCTTGGCGAAGATTTAGATGCACAAATCGCCGAAATTGTCAAACTTGCAGGACACAATGATTAATCATTTCCTTTCACCTAGATTCTAATACAAAACAATAGACGTGCCGTAAAGATAAATTTACGGCACGTCTTTTTATATTAATGCAGTTTCTTAACTTATATGCACATCCTCAACTCACACTCATTATCTAAAGCGTATGCAAGAACAACATAGATAACACACTCTTCTTTGAAACCATTACAATAGCCTATTCAATTTCTTTGCTTAACTCCGCTATCTTTTCTTTCGCACTCTCCAAACACGATATTCCCTGCTCAGTGATGCTATAATATTTGCGCATTTTTCCACTAACCAATTTTTGTTCACTAGATAATAAACCTGTTTTCTCAAAATTATGAAAAATAGGATACAGCGTTCCCGCGCTGATTTCATATCCATGTTGTTTTAGCTCTGCCATCATCCAAGCCCCATATATTGGATGAATTTTTGCATGATACAGAATATGCACCTCAATAAACGCCAATACTAATTTTCTTGATATAGAGTCTTGCATTTTCTTTCCTCCCATGATAGTATCGAATTGCGATATCGCATTTCGATATATATGAATATATCGTACCATGATTCCAATCTTATGTCAAACAATCACTCTATTGCTAGAAGGTGCTAAGTCATGATAGATTTTAAAAATATCAATTTAAGCTTTGAAGATAAGACTATTTTCCATGATTTTCAATTGCATATTGACGAAGGCGAAAAGGTTCTCATCACCGGGCGGTCAGGAGTGGGAAAATCGGTATTGTTGCGTCTTCTCCTGGGTTTTGAAACACCTGATTTAGGCGATATCTTTATCCATGGACAATCAATTTACGCTGTTTCCTTTTATGAAACCCGTCAACAATTTGCCTATGTCAATCAAGATGTCTCTATTCGTTTTGGTAAAGTCGAAGACGTGTTACTAGACATTGCAAAATTCTCAGGCAATCGCTTTAACGGTCAAATTGACTCAGAGATTGCAGAGTATTTTGAATTTGATCTAACCCTCCTTCAGAAAAAAACAGAATCACTCTCAGGTGGCGAACGTCAAAGACTCGGCATCATCTTGGCCATTATGCTCAATCGTCCTATTTTCCTTTTGGACGAAGTCACTTCTGCTCTTGACGAACATCTAAAGCAAAAAACCGTAAGCTACTTTGCAAATAGCAAACACACTGTAATAGCCATCAGTCATGATTCTGTTTGGTTTGACAACCCTCAATTTAGAAAGGTTGCATTATAATGGAAACAATCAACTATTGGGGCATTTTATATCTATTGGTTCTTATTATTCCTACCCTTATCATCAATATATATCTAAACATCAAACTAAATGGGAAAACCATCATATCCATTTTTCGTATGATCCTTCAGTTGAGCATCGTTGGTCTTTATCTGCAATATATTTTTGATTTAAACAACCACTTCTTAAATATTGCATATTTACTGATTATGATGATAGTTGCTAGCTTTTCCGTTACACATTCTTCAAACCTCAAACGCAAAAAAATTATTGTCCCTATTTTCATCTCTATGGTAATTCCAACTTTTATCATCTTAATATATTTCAATAAGCTCGTGATAAATTTAAACAACATACTCGATGCAAGATATATCATTACCATTGGCGGTATGCTCCTTGGCAATGTTCTCAGTGGAGACATCATTGGCTTAACCAGATTCTACACTGGTATATCTGATTACAAACATAGCATCAACTATGATTTGGCACTGGGTGCAACACGATTTCAAGCCTTAAAACCTCAATTGAAAGAGGCCCTTAGCGCCTCAATTAACCCAACCGTTGCATCCATGGCAACCATTGGTCTCGTTTCTCTACCAGGCATGATGACAGGGCAAATTCTAGGTGGAAGCCTTCCTATTGAAGCTATCATGTATCAAATTGCAATTATGATTGCAATCTATGTCACGCGCTATATTAGTATTCTTTCTGCCATTGCCCTTTCAATCAATAGTATGCTTGATAAAAAAGACCAATTGGCACACGAATAATCACTTCAATCCAACGCAAACATACAGATTATATTTTATAAAAGAGACACCTGGATATTTCCAGGTGTCTCTTTTACTTTATTGCATCCATTCTAAAAATCTTTGTATCATCACTGCGACTTCAGCTCGAGTCGTGATACCATTTGGCACGATTGTATCATTTGTACGCCCATTGATAATGCCTTTGTCTACAGCCCATTTGACTGCATCTTTAGCCCAATCTGAAACAGAATCACGATCAACATATGATGACAAACTCTCATTGGATGTCAAATCATATCCTTTCATTCCCGCATAACGATATAGAATTGTCACGAATTGTTCTCTTGTAATGGAGGCCTCTGGCTTAGAACCATCACTAATTCCTTCTTTTGTTACCCATTCAAGAGAAGGAATATACCAAATCTCTGTTGTTTGCTCATTGGTATTCCCATCCATGCGGTAAAGAACTGTAAAGAACATCGCGCGACTCATTTGTGCATTCGGACTAAAGGTTTGCTCACTGGTTCCATTGAAGAGATTTTCTTCATACGTTACCTTAACTGCGTCAGAAAACCAATCTGTTTCCGCAACGTCTGTGAATCTCATTTTGTTTTCATCATATACCACTGCAAAGCTAGAAAAATGTGTTGTTTCAAACACAACTCCGCCTGCGGAAGCATCGTAATATGCCCCCAACATTTGCGTCGCTTTTCCTTCTTTATCGATGTAAAAAATTGTGAGGTTTTGAATGTCCTCATCAGTCATTGGCACATATGGAATAGTGATTTTCACTGCACCATCAAATTCCGTCACCTTTTGCTGTCCAACATTAATGCTAAAATCAAAAATTGGATGTTTTCCTACCAAGTCTTTGTTTTCCTCACTCAGCTTGTCTACATCAAGTTTCGTTGCTGAAAACTTGACTGTATCACCTGACAATTTAGATATTCCAGATAATACTTTCTTGGATACATCTATACTTGCAACAGGGGTTTTGACTGTCAGTTTTGCTTGTTCATCCTGGACAAGGCTGTCCAATATACTCTTAGGTAGTTTGCATTCTGCTTCATTTACACTCTCATCAATTTGAGGTGCAATCAGAAGTTCACTTGCCCCACTGGTTTTCATTTCTTCCAATATCAAAGTTGCTTCTGATTTATTCACGACAATTTTTGCTTTTCCATTAGCCACATCAGCTTCAGGTTTAATTGTGCTAACCTGTCCACTGCTATTTATTGCAACCTCATCACTCACAACATTATCGTGTGATTTATATTTTCCAGCCTGATCATCCTGCGTCCAATCATCTGTATAATACCACTGAATGGAATCATATGAAGAAACCAAATATTCTGCGCTACTGACATTTGGCAACTCCCCATTGACTTTATACAGCCAACCTGAATTTTCTCCATGATCAAAATGAGACAGCGTCATTCCATCATCTGTTGTAATTGAGCTGATATACCCACCATTTGATTCATAAGTAAATCCACTGTCATCTAGTATTTGCTCAAACACATCATACACTGTCTGACCTTCTTTTACAGTAGTCCAAGTGCCACGAATCCATGTTTGCCCATTTGCATTCAATGACATCTTCACTTTCACATCAGAGTCACTACTTGGTGGGTTGGTCGTTTGTGTGTTCCCTAAACCAACGGAATACACTGGCTCTTTGGCTACAGTAGTAAAATCATATATATTATAAGGTGCATGTGTATTCATTACCTCATATGCAGCAATCAAAGCCAAGAATGCTTGTTTGCTTGCATACTCATCTCGCTTATCTGTTTGATATCCTATAAACCCATCATTTGTACTCGCTTTATAACTGAGTAACCCATCCAACAGACTATTTCCATTTTTGATAAAACGGGTATCTGTATTCGCATCGATGCCCATTTGTGCAAGTGCAATGATAACCATCGCATCTGCATTTGCATTGCCAAAAGTGCCATATTCGTTCTGAAGATTAGATAAATCTTCAATTGCTTTATCAACTGCAATCTTCACGTCAGGCAAATCATAATAGTAAATAAGGCCTTGCAATACCATTGCATAACTATCTATAAAACTTTGCGACCCATTTAAATTTTTCAGAAGATACGCAACATGCGCTTGCTCTTGTGCCTCTGTATCATACTCTACTTGATTCAGTGCAGCCAAAACGTATGGTGCAAATGTGAGATACCAGCCCTCTGTTGCCTCTTCAATCTCTATCTGATTCAGTTTATCAACAGCATTTTCTATTGTTCTATTCACGGTCCAAAGTTGAGTTGCGTCAAATCCAAAAGCACTCATGCCATTGATTGCGTTGGCTAAAATATTCGCCTTAGCATTTACTTGATCTGCTCCTTTTACTACGGAATCAATGGTTTTGTTGGCAAATTCCTGTTTCGCTTCTGGTGAAATCACAGGTTTTGTTTGCCCGGTATACTCCTCATATGCAGTCATACCAACTGCGTGCCACCAATCAGCACCAAACTCTGCTCCCCACCATTCTGCATCTTTGGCTGCATAGTATGAAGCCATATTATCCAAAAGTGGAATAGTATCCTTCGCCAAAACCATCACTGAAATTTGCTTTTGGATTTCATTTACACCATCACAGTAATCAAATCGCGGAGATGAGATGGTAGCAGTCAGTGTCACTGCTATATCTTCATTTGGTCGAATAATCGTTAAGTCATCAGTGATAACATTTGCATCTCCGCTTGTCCATGCAATATTTGCACCAAGATGATGATACTTATTCGAACTTGTAAAGCTAACACTATCCCCATCTTTGATCGCTGCAACAGGTTTTGTTAACTTAGTTACCACTTCACTATCCATCATGTTTTCATTTCGAATGACTTCAAACGTCAGTGCGTCAGACACTTCTTGAAGCACTGCATTTTCAGTTTCAGCATCTGAGGCGGTGAAAGCTAAAACCTTTGCCGGAAAACGTTTTTCGGCAGTAGCACCATTATAAGATAGAGTTAAAACGATATCCCCACTTTGCTCTGTGCCTGTTCTTGTCACCTTTGCAGTAGAACTAACATCACTGATGCCAGGATTTGTACTGCTCCAGGTAACGTCAATCAGACGGTATTCATTTTCAAACTCAGCTTTATCATCAACATAATTCCAGTTATAAGGGATGTTTTTGATATTATATGTGAGTGCTTGCAAATCAGCTGGATCATTTAATCCTATTGTGACAATGTCATTTAAATCATACAGCGCTATACTAGCGTCAACCAACGTTTGAGCCTCGTCCAATTCTAGTTGCGTCACAGATGGAACAGTAATTTCAAATGTCTTTATTCCATATGCTGGGTCTGGCATAGGACCTGCTGGTGCCATACCATAATCCCAATAGATTCCTTTCTGTATCTTCGCAGTTAAAATAACTGTAGCGGCTTCTTCACCCAAATGAGGACGTCTTACTTTTGCAGGATATTTCCCATTCACCGAATATGATGCGATTTCAATTACATCAGTGTTATTTGATGTCCACTCAATTTCAGTATAATAGCCTTCTGAATCTTCCTTCGGCAACAAAAGGTCTGTTTTTACAGCGGCAATACTCTCGTTGATTTCTCTAATTTCGTCAAAAACGAGCCAATCCGCCGCAAATGCTTCTTCTTTCGTCGATGCTTTGGCATTCACTGTAACAGGAACTGTATACTGATATGTTTTATCTGCTAATTTCAATGTAAAGGTAACATCTTTATTGCTTACGCTTTCTACTCCATACGTGATACTACCGTCAGAAGCAATTTGCGTTTGTTCTGCTGATGGAACACAAACATTTTCCACATCAGCAGATGGGTGTACCTCTTTGACTAGGGTTTGCAGCATTTTAATGATGTTGGTATCTTTTTTGACATCTCCATCCCACTCCATTGGGGCAAGTTTGGAAGGCAAATTATCATATATATCCTGCAACACTTCCTCTGCAGATATTGCAAGAACTGTTAGGTTAAACTCTTCTTGCTCACTTACTTCACCATAAGAAATGGTAGCAGTCAGCTTAACTGACTCATCACCATTTCCGTGTGTGGGGCGAAATACATTTCCCTCTGTGTCAATCACAGCTGGATTACTAGATGCCCATTTAATTTTAGTCTTATCACTTTGCCCGATTTGCGGAAAAGTAAGATTCGTTTTTACTGCAGTAGTTGATGTATTTTCCCCTTGCATCACTGCAAATGTAAGAGTATCTTTATCCGAAGTTACAGCCGCAGTTTTGTCTTCTTGAGACTCTTCTTCAAGAACTGTAATGATACAGATTGCAGGAACAAGCGTTTCATTCTCTTTTGAAGCAGATACATAATAGGTTCCCTCATCATCAAAAGAAATGATTACTTCACCATTTTCATCTGTAGTCCACCCTTCGGAATCATCCCATGGAATATTGCAAGCTAATCCGTCGTCTGTCAAAATGGTTGCATCAGAGAGAGGCTTATCTGCTATTTCGCCAGCCATCATACCAGCAGTCCAATTATCATTGGAAATCACATTAGACAAAAGTGTTACTTCAAGTGCTTGCTTTGCATGCACTGTTTGCTCTTGTTCTTCAAATCTGGTATACACATCCGATAGATAATTCTTATAAATGGTGGCTTCTAGATTATCCCCTTGAGTGAGCTCCATTGAGGGATCGCTCACCATAACCCCATCCACAAAATAACCTATATTCATTGTGGTTTGTCCCCAGAGTTTAGAAAAACAACTATATTCTTCATTGAAGCTATAGCCTTCCTCACCGGTGTCATAGTGTTCTTTATGTGCCATTTTAATCGCATCTGCTGGCGTACTGCCAACAGGCACTTCTATAGGAATTCTAACCAGCCCATCCGTTCCATTTTTGGATAACTGCAACTCCCCTTCCACACTCATAGTAAAGTCAACCGAGATACTCTCTGGTTGTGCTAGCTCCTCAGCCATTACGCCAATGGGCAAAATCCCCAAAGTCATAATAAATGACAGAAGCAGGCAAATGAAGCGTTTTGTCATTGCTTGTTTCATTTAAGAAACCCCTTTCCTTTTGCCACAAAAAAACTGTGGCAATTTTAAAATTGTCACAGCCGAATTTCTGCGTGTTAAAACCTGCGCAGCATTCACAGCGCAGACTATCCTTTTTGTAGGTCTTCTGACTCACGTTTATAGAGTATTCTCTTCGATCATGCTCTGCCTTCCCAGTTTCCCAGTGACTGACTTTCGTCAACGAAACACAACCTCAACGCATACAGCGGCGGTACCGTCCGGGGTTCACACCCGATTCCCTTGTTCACCCTCGTAGGTTCATCGCCTACGAGATCACAAAAAGATTTATTAAGTTATACCTGTGTCACACTCGACACAATATGACTTTATCTTAGCATGATATGACACTCAAATCAAGGCAACAAACACCCATAAACCGCACAATATATCTGCAATATTTAGATAAACGCACAATCCAAACACACAACATACCTCGCAATTAATTAGGATGGATTTTTCACTGTCTTTCAGTTTCCTGTAGTATTGACTTTAGACCTTTTTTGTGTTAAAGTTGGAAAGCATTAAAGATTAGCCAGAAAGTGGGTTTATAATAATGAAAATTGCCATGCTTTTAGTATATTTTCTCGTCATGATTTCTGTAGGGATTTATTGTCGTCGTCACGCTACCAATGTCCACGGTTTTGTATTGGGTGGTCGCTCGGTTGGCCCTTGGTTTACTGCCTTTGCCTACGGAACTTCCTATTTTTCTGCTGTTATTTTTGTTGGATATGCTGGGCAATTTGGTTGGCGCTATGGTATTTCGGCCATGTGGATTGGTATTGGAAACGCGTTACTTGGCTCTCTGCTTGCATGGATTGTTCTAGGACGACGCACGCGTATTATCACACAGCACTTAAACGCGTCGACTATGCCACAATTCTTTGCCCAACGCTTTCATAGCCCATCACTGCGCTTAGGCTCTTCCATTATCATTTTCATTTTCTTACTCCCTTATAGTGCATCATTATATAATGGACTCTCCCGCCTATTTGAAATGGCATTTGATATCAATTATGCCGTTTGCATCATAACAATGTCTTTACTCTCAGGCATCTATATCATCTTAGGTGGTTACATGGCAACAGCCATCAACGACTTTATCCAGGGTATCATCATGCTGATTGGTATCATTGCCATCATTGGTGCTCTGCTCTCCTTCCAAGGTGGGTTTTCAAATGCCTTATTTGAACTCTCGCATATTTCGGACCCCACTGTCTCCTCTGCACCTGGCATATTCACTTCCTTTTTTGGTCCTGAACCACTCAATCTGCTCTCACTCATATTTCTCACTTCTTTTGGCAGTTGGGCGCTACCACAAATGGTACAAAAATTTTATGCCATCGAAAGTGAAGATTCCATTAAAAAAGGCACGGTTATTTCCACCATATTTGCCTGCATTGTAGCAGGTGGTTCCTACTTCTTAGGTGGATTTGGTCGACTATTTTCAGATCAAGTTGATGTCGCAGCAAACGGTTATGACTCCATCGTACCAACAATGCTCTCCAACTTACCTACATTTTTTATGGCACTAGCAATTGTCCTCGTATTATCTGCTTCATTATCCACTCTATCGTCTCTGGTTCTCACTTCTTCTAGCACAATCGTGATGGATTTTTGCAAGCAAACATTTACAAAAAAAGCTAATGACAAAATTCAGCTTTCACTCATTCGCTTGTTTATTATTTTATTTTTAATATTCTCTACCATCATTGCCATTGTACAATACAATAGCAACGTAACATTCATAGCACAGCTCATGGGTATATCTTGGGGTGCTTTATCCGGTGCATTTTTAGCTCCTTTTTTATATGGTCTATACTGGAAACGCACAACATCTGCTGCTTGTTGGTTTAGCTTTATTTCAGCCACCAGCATTATGACGATTAATCTACTCTTTCGCGCGACTCTTCCTGTCTTCTTCCAATCCCCTGTCAACTGTGGTGTCTTCGCCATGTTATTTAATCTCGTCATGGTACCACTCGTCTCCTTTTTAACATCACCGCCAGAGAAAGAAGTTGTAAACAATGCGTTTTCTTGCTATGAAAAAGAAACGACCGCACATCTCAAAGACACTTTAGGCAGTAACTAATACAAAAACACCCAATCATTTTGATTGGGTGTTTTATATTGACAATAAGTATCACCAAGAATACTATTTATACTATCAGTTCAATCATACAAAGGAGGATGCATGTGCAAAGAGGTAATTAGGCTCAGAGCTCTCATCATACTCTGAGATATATTGGCTTTTGGCTCTATGCACACTTTATGAAGCGCTTGAATGGATTCTCTTTTGCGACTAAAAGACTTTCGACCTAATGAAGCACATATCTTAACACTATCGGAAAATACTATGGAACACTATATAAAAGTCGATATTACAGGCTTAGAAATCATAGAGGCTCCAATTACCCATCTTACATATGCAATCGATATAGCATCTGCCATGCTGCAAAGACAACAAGCCAAAGCAAATATTGATACTCGTCAAATGATTGTAAAAGGTGCAGTTATCGTGGTAGTAAACATTTAAAATTGAGCAACAGAAAAGGACACAAATTAAATTCTGTGTCCTTTTTTCTTATTCTGATTCTTGATTCATACGCTCTATTACTTCACCCAAAGCGCCTGTACCATAGTTTAGCGCTCGATTGACACGACTCACTGTCGCTGAACTTGCTCCTGTTTTTTCTAATATGGCTGTATAAACCATGCCATCATGCAACATTTTTGCTACATCGAAGCGTTGTTCAATTGCATGTATTTCTGTTATTGCACATAAATCTTCAAAAAAACGATAACACTCTTCTGGTGTTTGAATTTTCACAATATGTTCATACAACGTCATACTGCGTTCTTTTTTTGCAGCTTTTGCCATACTACACGCCCTCCTTAGCTACGATTTTGTATCGCTACTAAATGCTCAGCTCCGTACTGTTTTCGCAAAGCTGGTTTTTCAATTTTACCAGTTGCATTTCTAGGAATCACTGCAAAAATTATTTTAGCAGGTCGCTTATATCTTGGCAATTCTTTACAAAATAAATTAATTTCTTCCTCTGAACACTCCACACCATCTTTTAATTCAATAATGGCGCCAGCAATTTCACCCAATCGTTTATCAGGAAGACCGATGATTGCGGAATCTTTGATTTTATTATGATTACGGAGAAATGCTTCTACTTGAACTGGATATATATTCTCTCCGCCACTCACGATAACATCTTTTTTGCGATCAACCAAAAAATAAAATCCGTCTTCATCTTGCATAGCCATATCACCAGTATATAGCCAGCCGTCCTTCAAAACATTTTTGGTTTCTTCTTGATTTTCATAGTAACATACCATAAGCCCTGGACCTTTGACGCAGAGTTCCCCAACGCCACCTTGTTCCACAACGTTGCCCTCATCGTCAACAACCTTGCACTCCCAACGATAACCTGCAATGCCAATCGCGCCAATTTTGTGCGTATTTTCCATCCCTAGGTGCACGCAGCCAGGTCCTGCTGATTCTGATAAGCCATAGTTTGTATCATATTGATGATTTGGGAAATACTCTTTCCATCGTTTGATCATAGACGGCGGAACGGGTTGGGCTCCTATGTGCATTAATCTCCATTGGTCAAGCTTAAGTTCTTCTTTCTTCAATACACCGGAATCTAGACTATCCAAAATATCTTGCGCCCATGGAACTAGTAACCAGACTATCGTACAACCTTCTGCTGCAACAGTATTGATGATGTGCTCAGGTGCTGTTCCTTTCAGTAAAACAGCACACGAGCCTGCTACCAAACTACCAAACCAGTGAAATTTAGCACCAGTATGATACAACGGAGGAATACACAAAAAATTATCTTCATGTGTGATTTCATGATGGATTTGCTCCATCTCAGCACCTTGTGTCAAACTTCTGTGTTTATGTAAAATTGCCTTTGGAAAGCCTGTTGTCCCAGAGGAAAAATAAATGGCCGCATCGTCTTCATCGCTGAGCACCACTGCAGGTGCAGTGGAAGGATAATCTGCTGTCATTTCACGATAACTTTCAGCAAACTTCGGACAATTATCCCCTGTATAAATAAGCAAACGTCCCCTGCTCAATTCTTCGGCAATAGACTCGATTCTACCAATGAATTCAGGTCCAAACACAATAACGTCTACTTTTGCTAGATTAACACAATACTGAATTTCATCTGCTGAGTAGCGAAAATTAAATGGTACAGCTATCGCACCAATTTTTAATATCCCAAAATATATCGGCAACCATTCCAAACAGTTATACATGAGTATCGCGACTTTATCACCACGTTTCACTCCGCGGGAAATGAGCATATTTGCAAATCGATTTGCCTTTTCATCAAATACATTCCATGTAATTTCACGTCGATAGGCTTCTTTCGATGTTGCCTCCATCAATCCATATTCTTTCCAAGAGGTGCGTCGATTTTCGCCAACCTCTGGATTCAATTCGACTAACGCAATTTCATCTCCATACAGTTTCACGTTGCGTTCCAAAAAGTCGGTTATTGGCATAGTCTAACTGTCCTTTCTGACAAACAAATGTTTGCTTTTTTACTTCTCATCATTAAAGCGTTAATGTTAAGCTAACATGCTTTTCATAAATTGTCAAGACATGTTGAACGATAAAAAAAACAGGACGCATAAAAGCGCCCTGCTTCTAATATAAAGTATTACATATTCTTATGCCAGAGCAGCAGTGATAATTGCCATTTTATATACTTCGTCAGCATCGCAACCACGAGACAAGTCATTGATTGGTGCATTTAAGCCTTGTAGAACAGGACCATATGCTGCAAAGCCACCAAGACGTTGTGCAATTTTATAGCCAATATTACCAGATTGAATTTCTGGGAAAATAAATGTATTCGCATATCCTGCTACAGAAGAACCTGGGAATTTAAGCTGTCCAACTACAGGAGAAACTGCTGCGTCGAATTGCATTTCACCATCAATCGCTAACTGCGGATCCAAAGCTTTTGCTTTTTCACAAGCATTTCTTGCTTTATCAACAGCATCACCTTTGCCTGAACCTTTTGTAGAATAGCTCAAAAATGCTACTTTTGGTTCTACACCAAATGTTTTCGCAGTATTTGCACATTCAATCGCTGTTTCAGCCAATGCATCTTCATCTGGATCAATTTGAATTGCACAATCCCCCATAAACAAACGTTCTTCTGTTCCATTCGCATTTTCACGAACCATAATAAAGCAAGAAGAAACATTATTACTACCAGGTTTTGTTTTAATGAGTTGCAACGCTGGACGAACTGTATCAGCAGTTGAATAAGTTGCACCACCCAATAGTGCATCTGCATAACCCATTTTAACTAGCATTGTACCAAAGTAGTTGCCCTTCATTAAGTTTTTACGACAATCTTCCGGAGACATTTTGCCTTTGCGCAACTCTACCATGACTTCAACCATTCTATCCATATCAGCATATGTAGCAGGGTCAAGAATCTGCACTCCTGTAATATCAAAGTTGCCTTCTTTAGCAGCTTTCTCTACTTCTGCAACATCACCAACCAAAATAGGTGTTAAGAAGTCATTTTCATTGAGACGTGCTGTTGCTTCCAAAATACGAGCATCTGATCCTTCAGTGAAAACGATGGTACGAGGATTTGCTTTGAGATTTTCGATGAGTTTATCAAACATTATGAGTTCCTCCAAATAAAAATATATATCTTCTCTAAATATTAAATCACATCTTTAAATTCTACCACTATCCGGTTATTCTTTCAAGTCCAATCAAGGATTTATGATACAATCTGTCAATCGAGCAATTACCTCTGGAACATCTTTAGGCGCAATACCTGAATAATTGAATACCACCACAGGTTTACCCTCAGGTTTGTTTTTATAGTAATAATCTGAAACACAAGAAAGTAAAATCCCCTGTTCTTTGGCTTTGAGCGAAAGTTCTTCTGCTGTTTTATTTGTGTCCAGTTCCATCAAAAAATGAACCCCTGCATTCTCTTCCCGTATTGTCACAATTTTCACCAGTAAAGATTCATCTATTTCCTTAATCACGCTATCACGCAAAGTGCGATAATATGTTCTCATGCGGTTGATATGTTTTTCAAAATGTCCACCATCTAAAAAGCGCGCCAAAGTAAGCTGCTCAAAACAGGAGACTGTTCCTGAATAAAAACCCAATTCATCATAAAAACGCTTTACCAAATGTTTTGGCAATACCAAATAACTAATCCGAAATGCTGGCGCTAGACTTTGAGAAAATGTATTGATATAAATCACATTTTCATTGCCATCAATACTCTGAAGAGTTGGGATGGGTTTGCCTGATAAACGAAATTCGCAATCATAATCATCTTCGATTAAATACCTTCCTACTTTCTCCCCTGCCCAATTCAATAGCTCATGACGTCTTTTGATTGGCATAACAATACCCGTTGGCAAGTGATGTGAGGGCGTAATATGCAAAACTTCAATATCGGATTGCATAATTTCCTCAAGTCGAACACCCGCAGAATCCATTGAAGCATATCGAAGGTCGATATCATTTTTTTGATAAACAGCGCGAAGTCTAGTGTACCCTGGGTCCTCCAACCCATAAACAGCATCTCGTCCCAACAATTGAATGAGCACAGAATATAAATACTCTGTACCTGCACCGATAATGATTTGATCTGGAGATAGTTCCATATCACGAAATTGTTTTAAATATTTCGTAATTGCCAGTCTTAACTGATAAAGCCCACCAGCAGGCCGTTCTGTCAACAATTTTGCCTCATTCTCAGTAGACATCACGTGTCGCATCAACTTAAGCCAAACAGAGAAAGGAAACATTTCCGTTGAAACGCCACCATCCATCAAATTAGCAAAATACTCAATTTTCTCAATTTTCGAGTCATCTTGACTTATCTCTTTTGATTTTTTGGTTGCTTTCATCTGCATGTCTATCTTCGACACAAAGTATCCTCTCTTTGGGATACTGTATATATAACCCTCTGTCAGCAATTGCATATAAGCGTTCTCAACTGTCGTATTGCTCACACCAAGATTTTTTGCAAAAGTACGTTTTGATGGCAATTTCTCATTTGCCTTTAAATGTCCATTCACAATATCCTCTTTCATACAGAGATAAAGGTGTTCATACATACTATTTGCCAACATATCTTCAAAAGAATACGTCCTCATATCTGTCCTCACCATTTCTGACCTTTTTAAAGTTATAAAAAATTTAACTTTTGAAATTATCAGTTAATATTATACCTCTTTGTTGTTACTCTTGTAAAGACAATTTCAGCTCGCAATTATTTCGTCACTTTATCCGATTTTATATCGCATATTTACTGCATTTTTGACAATACATCAATAAGGTATGTTATACCATTCAATTCTGCTTAATTTCTTGTTAAATCTCACATAAAACATCCCCATTTTCCTGCTTCCTTCATAATAAACTACAGCAATAATTGATAGCAAAATCTTACAACCAAAAAAACAAGTGTCCACAACTCGCAAACACTTGCAAGCAAATTACCTTTCGTGTATAATGATTACGATAATATAAGATGGGAATTGCTCTCGCTAAACGCATGACAGTTCCCCATTACTCTGCCAGAGAATCTCTCCTCTGATTCAGAGAATTGACGCATAGTTTACACATAGAAAAAGGAGTATTTTTCATGAGTGATGTTAACATTAAACCCTTTAAAAGGGTTCTGGTGGCAAACCGTGGCGAAATTGCCATCCGTGTTTTCCGTGCACTTTCCGAACTAGGAATCACCACAATTGGTATATATTCAAAAGAGGATAAATACGCCATCTTCAGAACACGTGCTGACGAATCTTATCCTTTAAACCCTGATAAAGGTCCAATCGATGCATATCTAGACATCAATGAAATTATCAAAATCGCAAAAGAAAAACACGTGGATGCGATTCATCCAGGATATGGTTTTCTTTCCGAAAATCCACACTTCGTAGAAGCATGTCAAAAAAATGGCATTGCTTTCATTGGCCCAACTGCTGACATTATGAACGCAATGGGTGACAAAATCGCCTCAAAACAAATGGCAATTTCAGCTCAAGTTCCTATTATCCCAGGCGTTGAACATGCAATCAAAACCGAAGAAGAAATGCTAGAAATTGCTGAGCAAATCGGCTATCCTGTTATGCTCAAAGCATCAAATGGTGGCGGTGGACGTGGCATGCGTATTGTCAACCGTCCTGAAGACATGCCTAAAGAATATAAAGAAGCTAGAGATGAATCAAAAAAAGCATTTGGCGATGACCGTATTTTCATCGAAAAGTACCTCAGAAGCCCAAAACATATTGAAGTGCAGGTTCTAGGCGATATGTATGGCAATATCGTACATCTCTACGACCGCGATTGTTCTGTGCAAAGACGTCACCAAAAAGTGGTAGAATATGCACCTGCTTTTAGTGTACCTGAGGAAACACGTCAAGTCATTTTTGATAGTGCCATTCGCCTATCCAAACAAGTAAATTATCTCAACGCTGGTACACTTGAATTTCTTGTTGACGCCGACAATAATCCCTATTTCATTGAGATGAACCCACGTATTCAAGTGGAACATACTGTCACAGAAATGGTGACTGGAATTGATCTTGTACAAGCTCAAATCCTGATTGCACAAGGATATCCACTCAACTCCCCTGAAATCAATATTTCTTCACAAGACTCTATTGCAGTGAATGGATATTCCATCCAAACACGTGTTACAACCGAAGATCCTGCTAACAACTTCCTTCCAGATACAGGAAAAATCTCTGTATATCGTTCTGGAAGCGGTAACGGCGTTCGATTAGATGGTGGCAACGCATATAGTGGTGCTGAAATTCTTCCGTATTATGACAGCCTGCTTGTCAAAATCATTTCATATGATCGCACTTTTGAAGGTGCATCACAGAAAAATTTACGTGCAATGCGCGAAATGCGTATTCGCGGCATTAAAACTAATATCCCCTTCCTTATCAATGTTATCAACAATCCTACCTTCCGCAATGGTGATTGTTATACTACCTTCATTGAAGAAACACCTGAACTTTTCATGCTCGGCCGAAGCCAAGATAGAGCTACAAAAATCCTTGAATTTTTGGGTGATAAAATTGTCAATGCCAGCGGGTGCGAAAAACCTGTATTTGAAGACCGTGTCTTGCCTGTATATGACAATACTAAACCAGTATATGGCGCAAAAGATGAATTCTTAAAACTCGGTGCGAAAGAATTTACACAAAACATTCTCAAAGAGAAAAAACTATATGTCACCGACACTTCCATGCGCGATGCCCAACAATCCTTAATGGCAACACGTATGCGTACAAAAGATTTGGCTGGTGCTGCCCGTGCTACAAACTCATTTTTCCAAAACGCATTTTCTGTTGAAGCATGGGGTGGGGCTACTTACGATACAACTTATCGTTTCCTCAAAGAATCCCCTTGGAAACGTCTTGAACTATTGAGCGAGCGCATGCCAAATACCCTCATTCAAATGTTACTCCGCGCATCTAATGCTGTTGGTTACAGCAACTATCCTGATAATGTTGTGCGTGAATTTATCCGCCTTGCTGGTGAACGTGGAGTTGATATCTTCCGCATTTTCGATAGCCTAAACTGGATAGAAAACATGAAGATGCCAATTGAAGAAGCACTCAAAACAGGAAAAATTGTTGAAGGTACCATCTGCTACACAGGCGACCTTTTAAATCCAAATGAAACCAAGTACACCATGGACTACTACCTCAACAAAGCAAAAGAACTTGAAGCGCTTGGTTGTCATATTTTTGCCATCAAGGATATGGCAGGTCTTCTCAAGCCATATGCAGCTTATGAACTAGTATCCGCATTGAAATCCGAACTTAGCATCCCAGTTCACCTTCACACACATGACACAACTGGTGCTGGTGTTGCAACAGTTCTAAAAGCTTCTGAAGCAGGTGTGGACATTGTTGACCTTGCAATCGAATCCATGAGCTCCTGTACAAGTCAACCATCTATGAATGCTGTTGTAGAAGCTCTGAGAGGAACTGAACGTGATACAGGTCTTGACTTTGAAAATCTAGACGTACTCAGTCGTTATTATGAGCATGTTAGAAAAGTGTACCGCTCTTTTGAAAGTGGTATGATTGCTCCTAACGCTCAAATCTATAAATACGAAATTCCAGGTGGACAATACTCTAACTTGCTTGCGCAAGTAACAGAAATGGGTTCAAAAGATAGCTTTGAAGAAATCAAAGAACTTTACCGCCAAGCTAACATTCTACTTGGCAATATTGTTAAAGTTACACCTACCTCAAAAGTTGTTGGTGACCTAGCAATCTTCATGCTAAAAAATGGCCTAAACATGGACAACATTCTCACAGAAGGTGCAAACATTTCTTATCCTGAGTCAATTGTTGACTACTTCAAAGGCATGATTGGTCAACCTGATGGTGGCTTCCCTAAAGAGTTACAAAAAATTGTTCTCAAAGATATTGAACCAATTACCGAACGCCCAGGCACTCTTCTACCAGAAGTTGATTTTGAAGAAATCAAACGTAACCTCATTGAGAAGTTTGATTTCGCAAACCTCAGCGAAGATGTCATGAACCAAAAAGCAGTCAGCTATGCACTATATCCAAAAGTTTATGAAGACTACTGTGAGCACTTTGAAGCATACAACGACGTAACTCGTCTTGAAAGCCATGTTTACTTCTATGGTTTGAGCAAAGGCGAAGAAACCACAATTCAAATCAACCAAGGTAAAAATCTGATCATTAAGTTTATTGAGCTATCAGAGCCAGATAACGAAGGCAACCGCACATTACAATTTGAAGTCAATGGTATGTTACGTGATATCGTTATTTTGGATAAAAATCTTGAAGTTGTATCTGATCGAAAACTAAAAGCTGATAAAAACAACCCTTGCCACCTAGGCTCGACTATCCCAGGCACAGTTTCACAAGTACTTGTGAAAGAAGGCGATGAAGTCACTGTAAATATGCCTCTCATGGTTGTAGAAGCTATGAAAATGGAAACAACGGTCATGTCCAATGTTGCAGGTAAGGTTGATAAACTATACGTCTCTGCTGGCGATCGTGTCAACAATGAAGACCTTCTCATCTCTTTCACCCTTGATGATGCAACTGAAGAATAACTTAACCGTACTAAACTAGCATCCCAAAGAGTCATCTCATTCTAATGAGATGACTCTTTTTTGTTCTTCGTCTGTTTGCATATTCTCATCATCATCTTTGATATGAAGTTATATGTCTAAATTTTATAAGAGGTAATAACACCAAAAAACAAGTTAAATTTTAACGCAGCAAAAGGGGTTGTTAAAATTTAAATAATAAAAAAACTCCACCTAAATGGTGGAGTTTTTTGTAAATAGTAATTATACTATTAAATTATTTAGCAGCAACATTGGAGATAGCACGGGACAAACGTCTTACACACTCGTCACATTCTTCTTTTGTTACGATTAGTGGTGGCACCATACGGATGATGTTGCTACCGATAGCTGTAACCAATAGATGGTCTTTAATGCCTTCGCGTTTAACTTCAACTGCATTGATGCCGTCTTCTAGAACAACACCTACAAATAGGCCTCTACCACGAACTAGTTTAACATGTGGCATTTTAGCTAGTTCAGCCATGAAGTAGTCGCCAGTTTCTTTAGCTTTAGCGCCAATGTTGTTTTCTTCCATGTAATCAAAAACAGCATTAGAAGCAGCACATGCAACTGGGTTACCAGCATAAGTTGAACCATGAGAACCAGGGTTAAATGCAGATGCTAGTTTTTCACTTGCAGCACAAGCAGCGATAGGCATACCGTTACCCATAGCTTTAGCCATTGAACAACCGTCAGCTTGGATGCCATAGCTTTGGTAACCCATAAATGTACCACAACGGTTCCAGCCAGCTTGGATTTCGTCAAGTAGTAGGAAGATGCCTTTTTCATCACAGAATTTACGTAGGCCATCCATGAATTCTTGAGTTGCAGGGAAGACGCCGCCTTCACCTTGAACTGGTTCGATCATGATAGCAATTGTGTCTTCTGTGTAAGCAGCTTTGAAAGATTCAAGGTTGTTGAATTCAGCGTAGCTAAATCCAGATGGCAATTCACCGAAACCTTTTTGGATAGGACTATCAGGTTGGCCTGTTGCTCTCATTGAAGCAAAAGTTCTGCCGTGGAAAGATTTTTCAGCAGTAATGATGTGGTATTTGTTTGGACCAAAGTTGTCGATACCATATTTACGAGCCATTTTGATCATAGCTTCGTTAGCTTCAGTACCGGAGTTTTGGTAAATGATTTTATCCATGCCAGAAGCTTTACAGATTTTTTCTGAAAGCAAAGCCATAGGAATTGTGTAAGGATAGTTGAATGTATGCATAACTTGAGCAACTTGTTCTTGAACAGCAGCTACAACTGCATCATTACAGCTACCTAGGGAGTTAACAGCAACACCTGCATAGAAGTCTAGGTAAGCGTCACCATTTTGGTCATAAATATATGCACCTTTTGCTGTTTCAGCAAGAAAATCCATACGTTCATAAGTTTCAATATGGTATTGTTTAGTTTTTGCTTTAATGTCTGCTACGGACAAACCTGTGTCTTTCAATTTCATTGAAGAGTCCTCCTATTAAAGTTAAATATTATTAGGGCTGACTTCATGCACTGCAAAACAACAATTTTAACTTAAATAGATACAATTGTCATTTTGGCGCACAAAAAACATGTCCCTATGTAACATGTGACTATAATACCATTTCCATTTTGAAAATGAAATGCACATTTTAAACAAATATAATTTTTCACATTTGATGCATATCACCTCCATTTTTTTGAAAAACAGTAGCTATCGACGCTCCTCAACGTAACTATATTCTACCTTAGGATTCAAAATCCAGTATTTTCGAAAAATTATGGGTATTTTATCGGTAAGACTCCATTCTTCTCTTTATTTCTTACATATTTTAACTGCAAAATTTCTTCGTCATTTTATACAACTAGATTAAAACTTGTTCCTACCAAATTCCCCTTTTCGTCAGATGCATCTTATATAAATTACTCTCACATATATATTTAAAAACAAGTGATTATCATAAAAAAAGCTATTTTATTGTGTGAAGTCACACAATAAAATAGCTTTTAAAAGCAAGTTATCCACCTAGATATGCTTTTTTCACAGCCTCGTCTTCTAACAAAACTTTTGCATCCGCAGTCGTGGTTATTTTTCCAGTTTCAAGCACATACCCTCGATGTGCTATAGATAGCGCCATATGCGCATTTTGTTCCACAAGCAAAATAGTCGTCCCCGCCCTATTGAGTTCCACTATAATGCGAAATATTTCATCGACAAGCAATGGTGCTAGCCCCATAGATGGTTCATCTAACATCAATAGCTTTGGTTTGGACATCATAGCTCGTCCCATAGCCAGCATTTGTTGCTCACCACCCGACATTGTCCCTGCTGTCTGTTTAAAGCGCTCCTTCATGCGTGGAAAGAGTTCATATACATGAGCAATGGAATCATCAATTTCGTTTTTATCTCTAGTATATGCACCCATCTCAAGGTTCTCTTGCACTGTCATTTGTTGAAAAATACGACGACCTTCGGGACAGTGTGCCATACCTCTGCTGACAATAGAATGCGGCTTTATACCAACAATTGACTTTCCATCAAACACCACAGTCCCTGTTTTCGGCTTCATCATAGCTGAAACGGTTTTAAGCGTCGTTGATTTTCCCGCTCCGTTGGCGCCAATCAAGGTAACTATTTCACCTTCATTCACTTCAAAGGAAACACCTTTTATCGCATGAATACTACCGTAATATACGTGTATATCATTTACAGTTAACATGCTCATCTTATGCTTCCTCCTTTTGTTTTCCAAGATATGCTTCAATAACTTTAGGGTTTGCCTGAATTTCTTCTGGTGTCCCTTTTGCAATTATTTTTCCATAGTTTAAAACTGCAATTTCTTCACAAATATTCATGACCAAACTCATATCATGCTCAATGAGAACAATTGCAATCTGAAATGTATCACGAATTTTACGAATATTTTCCATAAGTTCAGCAGTTTCAGAGGGATTCATTCCGGCTGCTGGTTCATCCAGTAGAAGCACCGAAGGATTGGTTCCTAATGCACGAACAATCTCCAATCGACGTTGCGCACCATAAGGCAACGATCCTGCTTTTTGATTTGCCATGCCTTGCATATCAAAAATTGACAACAGTTCCATCGCTCTTTCATGTGCATATTTTTCATGCTTCCAATAGCGCGCAGTACGGAACACACCATCGAACCAATTATAATGGATTTCATTATGAAGTCCAATCTTCACGTTCTCCTCTACCGTCAAAGTATCAAAAAGACGAATATTTTGGAACGTTCTTGCAACACCAGCGCGATTCATTTGAACAGTATTCATTGAAGCTGTATCTTTACCGCCTAGCAATATCTTACCTCTAGTTGGCTGATATACCTTTGTTAATAGGTTAAATACCGTCGTCTTACCCGCACCGTTTGGACCAATCAAACCAGCGATTTCCACGTTTTTAATTGAAATATTAAAATTATCAACTGCCGTTAATCCGCCAAAGTCAATGCCAAGGTCAACAGTCTCCAATATTGGTATTCTCTCTTCTTTATTTTCAATTTGATTGCCCATTATTTGGCACCTCCCTTTCTTCGGAATATCGGAGCCAATATTTTCTTAAAGTAATCTTCCACAATGGCAACAAGTCGGTCTTTGATTGCATGCGCTCTTTCATTATTTGTAATCAGCATAACCACAATCAAAATGATTGAATAAATCAGCATGCGATATAACTGATACTCCCGTAGCATTTCAGGTAATATTATGAGCACAGCTGTCGCAATCATTGAACCACGCAAATTACCTAGTCCACCCAACACAACAAACACCAACACTAGAATTGATGTATTAAAATCAAATTTCTTAGGAACAACCGTAGAATAGTTTAGCGCGTACAACACCCCAGCCATTCCCGCAAAAGCAGCAGCCGTCACAAACGCCATCATCTTGTATTTCATGACATTCAATCCGCTCGCTTCTGCAGCAATTCTGTTGTCACGAATTGCCATAATTGCACGTCCAGAACGGCTGCGAATCATATTTTGGATGGCAAACAGAGTAATTAAAACCATGATAATCGCAGCAGTAAATGTACTTGCCTTATCAATCCCCATTGCCCCCATAGGACCATTGATAATCGTCTTACCTGCACTATCCATTCCCAATTCATTAATACTTGTCATACCATAATGCAAACCTGTACTATCTAGCCCTACATAAACTGTATTTAAAATATTCTTAATAATTTCTCCAAATGCTAAAGTAACAATCGCAAGATAGTCACCATGTAAACGCAACACTGGAATTCCAATAAAGATTCCAGCAATCCCTGCAGCAATACCACCGACCAAAATTGATATTGCCAAACGCAAAGGTGTACTTGCAACAGAATCAACCAACATCGTAGAGACAACTACACCTGTAAACGCACCAACGCTCATAAACGCAGCATGTCCCAAGCTAAGTTCTCCTGAAATGCCTACCACTAAATTTAATGAGATAGCCATAATAATATAGACACAGATTGGCACTAACTGCGCCTGAAACGCTCTAGAAAGATCTCCATTGGCTCTGAGTATTTGTACAATCAGATAAAACGCCAGCACAAGTCCATAGTTAACAAAGGAATTGACAGCGCCACGATTCATTCTTTTCTCCTTCATATCTCCACCTCAGACTTTCTCACGAATTTTTTTACCAAGTAGCCCTGTTGGTCTAACTAATAACACAACAATAAGTACAGCAAATACAATCGCATCTGATAGCTGCGTGGAAATATATGCTCTACTAAATATTTCAATCATCCCTAGTAGAATCCCACCTAACATTGCCCCTGGAATAGAACCAATGCCACCAAAAACCGCAGCTGTAAAGGCTTTGATTCCTGGCATTGCTCCCGTAGTTGGAGACAACGTAGGATACATAGAGCAAAGAAGTACACCTGCAATTCCAGCCAAAGCTGAACCGATTGCAAACGTCATAGCAATTGTATAGTTTACATTGATACCCATGAGCTGAGCTGCTTCTCTATCTTCTGAAACCGCGCGCATAGCCTTACCAAGCTTGTTCTTTTTAATAAAGAAACTAAGCCCAATCATAACAAAAATACATGCAAGCATCGTGGTGATTGCTTCACCGGATATAATAAGATCTCCTCCGAACAACGATACCTTATCAAAAGGAACCAATGAAGGAAAGTTCTTAGGGCTTGAACCCCAACGAATAAGTGCAAAATTTTGCAAGAAAAATGATACACCAATTGCCGTAATGAGAACAGCAAGCGAAGTTGCCCCTCTCAGCGGACGATAGGCTAAAAACTCAATGACAACGCCCAAAATTGTACAACATAACATTGCTGCAATCACCGCTATTGCTGGCGGCAAAGAATGCGACGTAGTTGCAAAATACGCAAAATATGTACCAATCATAATAACATCGCCATGCGCAAAGTTCAGCATTTTTGCAATTCCGTACACCATGGTGTATCCCAATGCAATAATTGCGTAAATACTTCCCAAACTGACACCACTAATTAGGTAGTTAAGAAATGACATCGTATCCACCTCTATCTCTTTCTTTCAATTCTCTGTTTTCTCCTCTAATAGGAGCTCATGCCTACTACGCATAAATTTCCGAAGCAAGCATCGGCCCCTATCCCGATTCGCGGTAAAAGGGAGTTGCCTTGACGGCAACCCCCTGTTGTATTGCTTTAAACGGGTAAATTACATACCAACGTAAACACCATCTTGAATAACAACTGCTTTTGGAGCTTTGGAAACTTCACCTGTTGCTTCCCAAGTCATGCTTTTACCTGTGATGCCATCCACTGCAAAATCAGCGCTTGAGAATTGAGCAATCAAAGCCTCACATTGTTCTGCACTTGTCAATGTTGCATAATCAATTTCAGCACCAGTGAATGCTTGATACATTGCATATACACAATCATATCCGTTTGCTGCAAATTGTGAAGGTGTTTCGCCATTCGCTTCTTCATATTTTGCAACAAAGTCAGCAGCATCTGGGTCATCTGCAGAGAAAGGAGTCAAAAGCATAACGCCTTCTGCAAGTGCTGTGTCAAATCCTTCAATACCAAGCAAGCCATCAAGGCCATCACAACCAAAGAAAATTGGTGCATATTCCATATCATTTGCTTGTTTCAAAATCATAGAAGCTGGAGTGTAGTAAATTGGAAGGAATACAAGTTCCGCACCATTGTCTTGTGCTTCTTTGATTTGAACTGTAAAGTCGTTTGTATCATCAGTAAATGTAGTAGTAGAAACTATTTCTAGTCCTTGTTCTGCTGCTGCATCAACAAATGTTTGATAGATACCAGTTGAGTATGGGTCAGCATTGTTATAAATTACAGCAACTTTTGTTGCCAATGCATGCTCTGCAATGTATTGCGCAGAAGCGGATCCTTGGTTTGGATCAGAGAAGCAAAGTTGATACACATTGTCTCTACCTTCTGTAACCGCTGTAGAAGAAGCAGAAGGTGTTAGCATGAACATGCGGTCAGCAAATGCTTCAGTTGCAACTGCATTACATGGTGCACTTGTCACGCAACCAATGATTGCATCTGCATTCCAGTCTTGAAGTTGTTGATATGCATTCACAGCTTTTTCTGTGTCATGCTCATCATCCATTGGGTTAAGATTGATTTGAATGCCACCCATTGCGTTGATTTCTTCAACAGCAATTTTTGCACCAGCCAAAGTTGTTTGTCCATAAAGTGCTGCAGGACCAGTAAGTGGACCAATAAAGCCTAGATCAAGTGTCGCAGCTTCTGTATTGTCTTCTTCTGGTGGAGCTTCATTTCCTCCACAAGCTACTAGAGCTACGCACATCATTATCGCCATTAATAAAGCAATAATTTTAGTTGTTTTCATCGTATTTCCTCCTAAGTTAAGATTGTTGATAATTATAACACCTTCCCAAACATTGTCAACAATCTTTTCGTAGAAATTTCTGTTTATATGACTACGCCTCCATTGGGTGAAAGCACCTGTCCTGTCATAAAGGCAGCCTTTTCAGTCGCTAAGAAATAGATACTTTCTGCAACTTCTTCCACGCTACCAATTCTTCCTAATGGCGTTTGTTCTGTGAATAATAAAATATCTTCCTGCGTCAAATCTGCGTTCATGTCAGTATTGATAAGGCCTGGCGCTACGCAATTTACAGTGATATTTGAGGGAGCTAATTCTTTCGCCAATGCTTTCGTAAATCCTATTGTAGCGGATTTGGCAGTAGAATATGCCACCTCATAGGAAGCACCTACCATCCCCCAAATAGATGAAACTGTAATAATCTGTCCTGCCGTTTGTTTTCTCAAGAGAGGAATGGCTAATTTGCTGCAATAAAACAAACTGTCAACATTGACACGAAAAACTTCCTTCCATTTGTCAACCTTCGTGTCTGTAAGGAGGCCTGCATCTCCAATGCCAGCATTGCACACCAACGTATCTAATTGTCCAAATTCCTCTGAAATTTTCTCCATCATGATTTGCACATCAGAATACTTTCCCACATCAGTTTGAATGGGCAAAACTGCAACTCCAAGTTCTCGTAGTTCTTTTGCCAGATGAAATGCCTTTTCCTCTGAATGTAGATAATTCAATACAATATTATACCCATTTTGCGCAAATACACGGGCAGTTGCTGCGCCTATACCTCTTGATGCGCCAGTAATCAAAACTGTTTTGTTTTTCATTGCACTTACACGTTAAAACGGAAAAGAATCACATCGCCATCCTTCACGACATACTCTTTGCCTTCCGAACGTACCAACCCTTTTTCTTTGGCCGCCACCATATTGCCACAAGTATGTAAATCTTCATAGGAAACGATTTCAGCTCGAATAAACCCTCTCTCAAAATCTGAGTGAATTTTTCCTGCAGCTTGAGGAGCTTTGGTTCCCTTGCGAATGGTCCATGCGCGTACTTCTTGTTCCCCTGCAGTAAGATAGGAAATCAGACCCAACAAATCATAAGAACAGTTTATGAGACGATCAAGCCCCGACTCTTTAATCCCCAATTCTTCTAAAAACATTTCTTTATCTTCTTCATCGAGCAAAGCAATCTCTTGCTCCAATTTCGCGCAAATCGGCAAAACCAAAGCATTGTCTTTCTGTGCGAATTCAGACATCTTTTGATAATATACATTCTCTTGATATTCACCTAAAAATGTATCTTCATCCATATTTGCTGCATAAATAACCGGTTTTAATGATATCAGCTCTGCTGTTTCTATAATTTCCATATCCTCTTTCGAGCATTCAAAACTTCTTGCAGGTTTTCCTTCATTAAAATGTTCTAACAGTGCAGAAAAGACATCTATCTCTATTAAAAAATGTTTATCCCCTTTTGCATTCTTTTTCGCTTTTTCAATACGTCTTTGCACCATTTCCATATCAGCCATGACAAGTTCCATGTTGATAATATCTACATCACGCACAGGATCCGCAAATCCTTCCACATGTACTACATTTTCATCATCAAAACAACGCACTACATGAATAATGGCATCTGTCATACGAATATTGCTCAAAAACTTATTGCCCAAACCTTCGCCTTTTGATGCCCCACGCACCAAGCCTGCAATATCAACAAACTCGATAACCGCAGGAATTAGTTTTTTAGAGCCATATAACTCCATTAGAAAATCCATACGAGAATCCGGTACACTAACCATCCCCACATTAGGTTCTATCGTACAAAACGGATAGTTTGCCGACTCAGCGCCTGCATTTGTTACTGCATTAAACAAAGTGCTTTTTCCCACGTTGGGAAGCCCCACAATACCTAGCTTCATAAACCGTCTAGCCTTCTTTCAGTTTGTATTATCTTAAGTGTCATTCATTCTTAACACCTGAATATATCTGTGACATTATACTGGATTCCTCTTTAAAAAACAAGACTCAGTAACACTGCAGTTTTTCAGCAATAGATGAGCTAAAGTGTATAGAATTCTATCTTTTCATTCATTTTTATTTATGTTATGATATTAAAAGTATCTTTTCCTTTGTTTTTCGCTTTTATTTCCTGCTTTTTTCTTCAACTTCTTGAAATTGCATCTTCTTTACGTTACAATATATAATGTTTTTTTCAAACATTGGAGGTGTCAATTCTTGATTAACATAGTATTAGTCGAACCTGAAATCCCTGCAAACACAGGAAATATAGCACGCACTTGTGCTGCGACAAATAGCAGATTACACCTCATCAAACCACTGGGTTTTAGCATAAGTGAAAAAGCCGTACGTCGAGCTGGTCTTGATTATTGGCATCTACTAGACTTACATGTCTATGAGAATTTAGATGATTTTTTTGAAAAGAATCCCTCTGCAGATGTTTGGCTTGCAACAACTAAGGCACCACGCCATTATGCAGAGGCAAATTTTAATAATAACTGCTATCTTTTCTTTGGCAAAGAAACTGCTGGTTTACCGCTTTCTTTTCGTGAGCAATATGCTGATAGGTGCATCCGTATTCCAATGAATGCACAAGCACGCAGTTTAAATTTATCTAATAGTGTAGCAGTGTTAACCTACGAAGCACTTCGCCAACAAAATTTTCCGCATTTGCTTGGCGAAGGAGAAATGAAAACAAACTGAATCAATTTTCTTTTGTATTTTCCGAAAGGAGTCAATTGAGTGAATTTCCATCATAAAAAAACTGTACGTGATATTGACGTTAATAACAAAAAAGTACTGGTTCGTTGCGACTTCAACGTGCCTCACAATGAAAAAACTGGCGAAATTTTAGATGATACTAGAATTGCCGCTTCTCTTCCCACAATTCGCTATTTACTTGATAAAGGCGCAAGTGTCATTTTATGTTCTCACTTTGGCCGTCCAAAAGGTGTTTGGTTGGAAGAATTTTCGCTTTCCATTGCAGGTGCTCACTTGCAAGAACTACTTGGTCAACCTGTCACACTCACAAAAGATGTACTTGGCGAAGACTGCAAGCGTGCTGCAAACGAATTGCAATCTGGAGAGATTTTATTAATCGAAAACTTGCGCTTTCGTCCGGAAGAAGAGGCAAATGACCCCAACTTTTCCAAAGAACTCGCAAGTCTCGCAGATTATTTAGTATTTGATGCATTTGGTGTCGCACATCGCAAACATGCCTCTACCTACGGAGTTTCAAATTATCTCCCTTGCGTTGCAGGACTTCTCGTCGAAAAAGAACTCGACATTATGGGCAGAGCTTTAACTGAACCCAAACGACCACTCACTGCCATCTTAGGTGGTTCAAAAGTATCTGACAAAATTGGGGTTATTCTCAATTTACTTAATATCGCTGACACCATCATCATTGGTGGTGGGATGTCTTATACTTTCCAATGCGCCAAAGGTGGCACCATTGGTAATTCTCTTGTAGAAACAGACCGAATTGATTTTGCCCGTGACATGCTAGCACTAGCCAAAGAAAAAAATGTCGAAATTCTCTTGCCTATTGATGATTTGGCAGCAAATGAGTTTTCTTCAAATGCCACACCAGTTTTGGTTGATTCTATGAATATCCCCGATAATCTCATGGGTCTAGATATCGGACCGAAAACCATAGATTTATTTAGCAATTCCATAAAGCAATCAAGTACTGTCATTTGGAATGGTCCCATGGGTGTATTTGAGTTTGCATCCTTTTCTAACGGCACAAGAGCTGTCGCCCAAACCTTGGCAAACATGAATGAAGCCATCACCATCATCGGTGGCGGTGATTCAGCATCTGCGATTGAACAAATGGGTTATGCAAGCAAAATGACTCATATTTCAACAGGTGGCGGTGCATCACTCAAATTTTTAGAAGGACAATCATTACCTGGCATAGCCTGCCTACAAGATATCACCTAATCAAATATGTCATAAGAAAGGTGTTATTACTATGAATCGAAAATATCGAAAAACTATCATTGCCGGCAATTGGAAAATGCACAAAACTGCATGTGAAACACGTACTTTTGCGGAAAGCCTAAAACATGCTCTGCCACGCACCAAGCGTTGTAGCATTGTAATTTGTGTTCCTTTCACCAACATTCCAATCGCTATCAAAACATTGAAAGATTGCCGTGTTGCCATTGCAGCACAAAACATGCACTGGGAAGAATCTGGTGCATATACTGGAGAAATTTCAGCCCAAATGCTGGTTGAATTGGGTGTTAAATATGTTCTCATTGGTCACAGTGAACGACGTGAATATTTTGCTGAAACTGACGCCATTGTCAACAAAAAAATTCACGCAGCACTAGCGGCAGGTCTCCATCCAATCCTATGCGTTGGAGAAACCGAGGCGCAACGCGAACTCAATCTCACAGATGCACACCTTAACTATCAAGTGCAAGCAGCATTATCTGGTGTTTCCTCTGAACAAATTAAAAACATCACCATTGCTTACGAACCCATATGGGCCATTGGCACAGGGAAAACCGCAACACCAGAACAAGCAGGTGAAGCTTGCGCTACAATCCGTAGTATCTTGCGTTCACTTTATGGTGCAAAATTGGCCCGCCAAACCACCATTCAATACGGTGGTTCTATGAATCCTGAAAACGCAAAAAATCTTCTTTCTCAATCAGATGTTGATGGCGGTCTCATTGGCGGTGCATCTTTAAAACCCGAAAACTTTTTAGACATTATCTTCACTGCAAATGAATATGAAGAAAGTGAAACATAATTTTTATTGATTTCTAGAAATTGAGGTTACTATGAAAACACCTACAACTTTGATTATTATGGATGGTCTTGGACTTGGCGAACCAACTGCCGACAACGCAGTGCACAGTGCAAACACTCCATATCTTAATTATTTGCAGCAATCCGCATGCCAATCAAAACTCGCTGCTGATTCCCTTAATGTTGGTTTACCAGAAGGTCAAATGGGCAACAGCGAAGTTGGTCACACAAATATCGGTGCTGGCCGTGTGGTTTTTCAAGATTTGCCACGCATTAACCAATCTATTACCGATCATTCGTTTTATCAAAATACTGCTTATCTTTCAGCCATGCAACGTTGCAAAGACACAGGCAGTGCTCTACACATAATGGGTCTATTGTCTGACGGAGGCGTGCATAGTCATATAAACCACTTATATGCCTTACTCCAAATGGCAAAAGACCAACAAGTTGAAACCGTCTATATCCACGCATTTTTAGACGGTCGAGATGTCTCTCCTACTTCAGGAATCACATACGTCTCAGATTGTTTATCCACCTGTGAATCCCTAGGCATTGGAACACTTGCAACCATCACTGGTCGCTACTACGCTATGGATCGCGACAATCGTTGGGAACGCATTCAAGTAGCATATGATGCCATTACTTCAGGTATTGGTCTTGAAACTACAGATCCCATACAGGCAATCCAAACATCGTATGAAAACGATGTGACAGATGAATTCATGGCACCGATTATCTGCACTCAAAAAGCAAAAGTACATGCTGGTGACAGCATTATTTTCTTTAACTATCGACCTGATAGAGCGCGAGAAATCACGCGTTGCTTTATCGATAGTGAATTGACTTCAATTAATCGAAAGCAAGGCTTTCTTCCTGTTCATTTTGTATGCACAACAGAATATGATGCCAATTTCTCATCTGTACAGCTTGCTTACCCACGCATTGATCTTCAAAACACCTTGGGCCAATTTATTAGCAATCTTGGTCTCACACAACTACGGATTGCTGAAACTGAAAAATATGCACATGTCACTTTCTTTTTTAACGGTGGCAGAGAAGAACCTTATCCCAATGAAGATCGTGTACTCATCCCATCCCCCAAAGTCGCGACCTATGATTTAAAACCAGAAATGAGTGCCTATGAAGTAGCTGCTGAGGCAGAATCGCGCATCAAAAGTGGAGCCTATGATGTTATTATTTTAAATTTTGCTAACTGTGATATGGTTGGTCATACCGGCTCATTTGAAGCTGCTGTACAAGCAACCATCACCGTGGATGCTTGTGTGAAAACTGTCGTCAATGCAACAACTGAAATGGGTGGCATTTCACTAATCACTGCTGACCATGGAAATGCAGAACAAATGCTTGACGAAAATAATCAGCCAATGACTTCCCACACGCTAAACCCAGTGCCTTTTTATATTGTAGGTGCTGATGTAAAGCTTCGAGATGGTCGTCTTGCTGATATTGCCCCTACAATTTTAGATCTAATGGGATTAGAAAAACCAGCAGAAATGCAAGGTTCTACCCTTATAATCACATAATATCATTACAAAGGAGCCTTAAAAAAAATGAAACAAATCATTGAAATCACCGATGTTTTGGCAAGAGAAATTTTAGATTCTCGTGGCACACCTACTGTAGAAGTTGAAATATTTTTAGATGATGGCAGTATGGGTCGTGCAGCTGTTCCTTCCGGTGCTTCAACAGGAGTTTATGAAGCTTGTGAATTGCGCGATGGAAACAAAGAAATGTATCTTGGCAAAGGTGTAACGCAAGCTGTCCAAAATGTGAATACTGAAATTGCTGATGCTCTAATCGGACAAAACGTACTTGACCAACGCTTCATTGATCATTTACTTATCGACCTAGATGGCACAGACAACAAAAGCCGCTTGGGTGCCAATGCCATTTTGGGTGTTTCACTTGCCTGTGCAAATGCCGCTTCAGAAGCATTGGGGCTTCCTTTGTATCAATACATTGGTGGTGTCAATGCGCATACACTTCCACTTCCTATGATGAATATCTTAAATGGTGGTGCTCATGCTACCAATAACGTAGATATTCAAGAATTTATGGTTATGCCTGTTGGGGCAACCTCATGGAAAATGGCATTGCGTATGTGCACAGAAGTATTCCACACACTAAAGGGTGTTTTAGCTGCACTTGGAACTCCTGCAGCAGGTGTTGGCGATGAAGGCGGTTATGCACCAAACCTTAAAAACAATGAAATGGCGCTCAAAGCTATTGTACAAGCCATTGAAGAAGCTGGCTATCGTCCTTATGATGACTTTATGATCGCCATCGACGGTGCTGTTTCTGAATGGTATCGTGAAGATACTCAAGATTACTTCCTACCAAAAGCAAAAAAAGTCATGACAAAAAACCAACTCGTTAACATGTGGAAAGGATTTGTGGATAAGTACCCTATCATTTCTATTGAAGATGGCATGGGTGAAACTGACTGGGAAGGCTGGGCACTTCTCACTAAAGCCTTGGGAAAACGTGTACAACTTGTTGGCGATGACCTCTTTGTCACAAATGTAGAGCGTTTACAAATGGGAATTGATCAAAACGTTTGCAATTCAATTCTGATTAAAGTCAATCAAATTGGCACTTTATCCGAAACATTAGATGCAATTCAACTTGCTACAAGAGCTGGCTATACAAGTGTTATTTCGCATCGTTCCGGTGAAACAGAAGATACCACTATTGCTGATATTGCAGTTGCACTAAATGCTGGTCAAATCAAAACTGGAGCACCTAGCCGTTCAGACCGAGTAGCAAAATACAATCAGCTTCTACGCATTGAAGAAGAATTGGACTCTGCTGCTTATTATCCTGGAAAAAAAGCCTTCTTCAATATTGACTAATCAAAAAAAACAATATGACTTAACGATAATAAAAGCTCTCGATATGATATTGAGAGCTTTTTATTATCATAGTTTAGTTTCTAAACAGTAATTGCATTATATCTATCGATTTGATTGGATTTTTTCATTTGATTTCTGTCCAATATCTCTTTAAGTCTCAAAGTACATTGCAAACCAAACCTTTTTTATATAAAAAAGTACCTCGACTGTTATCACGTTGCGTGATAACAGTCGAGGTGTGTTATGTTCCTTTTTCGCATAAAGAAGCAATTCTACACTTCCGATTCATATATTCCATATCAATAAGCTGTTTCCCTAGCTAACTTAGTTTCAAAGCTTTCTTCCTCATAATACTGTAGCACACTTCTCAGAGTTCCAGTTTTCACGAAATCATCAAATAACACACGAACCTCTGAATGCTGTGTATTAACTGCATTAATTGCCGTACGATATATTTCAGAACTACTCTTTTCATTGCCATTGATTACTACACTAGGATTCCAGCCAATTAACCCTTCATTCTTTAATTGAATTAACAATTCACTAGAGAACCCATTGTCCAAAACAAAAAAAGCCCTTTGTCTCAATATATGCCTCAAAAGCATATTACCTTCTTTCAAATCAGACAGTATTTCTTGCTGAGAATTCCCTGTTGCAACCAGTCCAATGCAATGCCCTTTGGCTTTCAATACTCGTATGTCCGATTGATGTTGTATTAGTGAAGAGGTTGAAAAGAAAAAGATTACGTTAGTCTTATCACTTCTTTCGAGCCTCGTCATGATAGCAGATAACTGCATACCATCTTTTACTTGTATGGCCATATACACTGCAACATCTGGACGTTCCTCAGGTGTTTGAATTGGCTCTTCTTCTGGCGTAACTGGTTCGGGTTCTTCGTAGGAGTTTTCTCTTTCTTCTAAAATGGGACGCACTGATCGCATATACATATCATCACTTAATATTTGGTCGCCATTTTTTATACGCAATAAACGAAATTCTGAATCAAAAGAATATACAAATGATGCTTCTAACCCAAACGTACGACATGACCAAAGTGCAGGAACATAAGGAATCCCATTTTGCACGACAGCTGCATAGTTATAATAAACTTCTTTATTGTAATCAAATACTTTCTCTTTCTTTAAGTCAAATTCCATTATTTGACTTTTCGAATATAAAGAGACAATTTGTTTATCATAATCCCAACCATACGAAACTCCCAAATTTACACCCGTAAGCCTTGTATCAAACACAGTTATGGGGATATATGTAATTCCTCCAACGAGAATCGGTTTTGTCTGAAGTGTGGAATCTTGTAACTCATCATTTACAGCCAAATACAATGTACCTGAACTTGCTGTAGTGTGCACCAGCCAAACACTTTGTCCCAACAAACACATTGATAGGATTACTACAAGAAACTTTTTCATATAACTCATCCTACTTTATTCTCAATTTATGCTGATTGTAACACATGCCATAATACAAGTAAAGGATTGCAAAAATACAAATTTTGTGAAAGAGGTATTTTTTTTAATTTCAATGTATGGTATACTTTTTTACAGATATTTACCTTATCTTGTTTTTATATTCCTAGGAGGTGTCCTATTTTGAATTCCAATTCATCTAGGCAATCTGGTCATAACCCACATTATCGAGACAATTATTATCATAATCAAAAACAACGAGAAGCTTCCTCTACAAGACATAAAAATGAACCCTATGACCATGAACGCAGACCACACTCTCCTCCAAACAACAATCGACACCAACCACAAAGCCGTAATTCTTCTTCAACGAGGCAGTCACAACCCAGAAGGAAGCCAAGCAGTCAAACAAACCGTCCTTCAAGTAACTCATCTCGCCCAAATAGCCAACGCCCTAACAATCAGCGCCCTTCAAATAACAGCCGTCGTCCACAAAAGAAAAATCCTCCAAGAAGAAGAAATTTGCTAGGTCCATTTATATTTTTAGCGGTTTTTGCTGTTGCCTGCATACTGGTTTTTCGCGCTTGCAGTGCTTCTACCGTCAATATGTCTAAATGCGAATTAGAGTTCGAATCTCAGACATTGATTATTGGTGAAACCTCCCGAGTAAGCCTCACTGGACTGCCTGAAGATTTTACTGGCGAAGTACTTTGGAGTAGTAGTGATACCTCAATTATCACTATATCCGATGGCGTTATGGAAGCCAAAGAAAAAGGTTCTGCTACCATTGCCGCATATGTAGATGAAAAGAATATCACGGCTACTGTTCAAGTAGTTGACGTTTCAGAAAGCGTGCAGTCTATTAAACTCAATTACAATAACATTGAAATGATTTCTGGAAGAACATTTCAATTAGAATCCACAGTCATGTTGGTAAACAATCAAGAGTCCCCAGACATCCCTGTATTATGGAGCAGCAGTAACCCATCTATCGCCCGGGTAACCAATGATGGCCTTGTGACTGCTCGTGATATTGGCACCGCTTCCATTACTGCAACGGTTGGCAACCAATCTGCGGTGTGTATGCTCTCAGTCAAAGAAGACACCACTAGTACGCCAGCTAGCAATCCAGCCGGTACAGAAGCCGACCCTTTAGAATCATTGCCAGAAGAAGTGCTTGAAGCAAATGCATCAGGTCTAACCGCTACAAATAATATCCCTGTCACAGGACTAGCTCTCTCCCCTAGTTTTGGCTATCTTTGCATTGATGAGACCATTACGTTAGACAGTGCCGTTTCTCCTTCCAGTGCATCTTTAACTTGGATTAGCTCCAAACCAGAAGTTGCAAGTGTTTCTGCAACAGGAGTAGTCACCGCCAAAAGTATTGGTTCTACTATCATTACTGTAACAGCTGGACAGTTAACTGCCACTTGTGCAATCGAAGTAACGGCCCAGCCATAAATATTGATCATACTAACAAGAGCACTAGCGAATCATACACGCTAGCGCTCTTTTACTTATCTGTATAAAAACCTTCAGATTTATTTTATATCTCTTAGTATTGATATATCCTTCCCTTCAATGATACTACACCAACGTTTTCACATACCTAATGCGCCATCCTCTTTGCCACTGCTAACATTAGTTTAATTCTGTTTTCTTGATTGACCTTTGTAGCGCCTGGATCATAATCCACCGACACTATATTTGAACTAGGGTGACTTTCTTTAATTTTTCTAAACATACCTTTACCAACAATGTGATTAGGCAAGCAACCAAACGGCTGTGCACAAACAATATTTTGGACATCAGCATCAATTAATTCAAGTATCTCCGCTGGCAAAAGCCATCCTTCCCCCATTTTCATTTCTCGACCTACATATCCAGTCACTAGATTACTGATGTGATTAAATGTAGACATAGGAGTAAACCGACCAGAATATTTAATCGCATCAATCATATCGTTTTGAACACGCACGATAAAACCTTTTAGCATTTTAGCAATTTTATTTTTGACCAAGTTTCCGCCATATAAAATATAATCGCGCAATGTAGCATCTGTAGCATATAAAATAAAATCAATTAACCCCGGTGTGACCACTTCAGCACCTTCATCAATTAAAAATCGTTCTAAATTGTTATTGCCCAATGGAGAAAACTTAACGTAAATTTCCCCCACAATCCCGACTTTCACTTTTTGTTCTTCGCTACATTCAATACTAGAAAAATCATCAATAATTTCCTTAAAGTGTTTTTTCACCATTTTATATTTTACTTTTTTATACTTCAATTCATCTGACAGTAACCTTGTCCATTTTTTTATCTTTTCCTCAGTTTCTCCATGCTTTTTTTCATAGGGCAACGTTTGATTCTTAATCCACATAATCAAATCACCATAGATTATGGAAAAAATAAATCCTTTAATAATTGGCATAGTCAATTTAAAACCAGGATTTGACTCAAGACCAGACATATTCAATGAAATAACAGGTATATGTGAAAGATTGTTGTTATCTAAGGCTTTTCTCAACAACGAAATATAATTAGTTGCGCGGCAACCTCCACTTGTTTGTGTTATCATCAAAGCCACTTTATCTAAATCATATTGACCACTTTTCAGTGCATCTAAGAATTGCCCAATCACCAATAGCGCCGGAAAACAAGTATCGTTATGTACATTTTTTAGCCCTTCTTCCACAATATCACGATGCATTGTTGTCAACAGTTCTGCTTTATACCCCTGACTATTCAAAACATTGCATAAAAACGTGAAATGAATTGGCAACATATTCGGTATAAGAATTGTATACTCTCCCTTATTTTCCTTTGTAAACTGTGCTCTCTCTTTCATCGTCATTCTCCCTAAACTCCATTGCTGCAACTAAACTTCTTAATCTGATTTTTACAGCTCCCAAATTGCTGATTTCATCAATTTTTATCTGTGTATATAGTTTGTTTTTCTCTGTCAAAATACGATCTACTTCATCACTGATAATTGCATCCACTCCACACCCAAACGAGACAAGTTGAACAAGTTCCATATTCTCATTCATTGAGACGTATTTAGCAGCATTGAATAATCTCGAATGATATGTCCACTGCGATATGACCTGTAGTCGTTCCATCTGAACCAAATGAGAAATGCTGTCTTCTGTGATAACGGCAAATCCCAGCGAATTGAGTAATTTGTCAATTCCATGATTCACCTCTGGATCAATATGATACGGCCTTCCTGCTAAGACAACTACTTTGAGCGACTTCTCTTTTGCATATTCTAATACTTCTTCACCTTTATTACGAAGATCTCTTAAATACTCCTTCTGTGCTGCATACGCAAGATCAGAAGCTTTTTTTATTTCTTTTTGCGTAACTTCGAATTGCGCCAAAAAGTCATATATTTGTTTGATAAAATTTTTTGGAACATGAAGAGAATAATGCGATTGATGATAAATAACGTCACTGATTCTCTTGACGTTAGAAGCAATTAATTCTGGATAGTACGCTACCACAGGACAATTGTAGTGGTTATCGCCTGTCTTTTCATCAAAGTTATATGTTAAACAAGGATAGAATATGATATCCACATTCATATCTAACAATCTTTCAATATGTCCATGGACAAGCTTTGCTGGATAACAAACTGTATCGGATGGAATCGTATGTTGTCCTTTCACAAAAAGCGCACGATCAGATTTTCCACTGTGACATACAGAGAATCCTAAACTTGTAAAGAAGGTATACCAAAATGGTAGGTTTTCATACATATTGAGTACAAGCGGCAACCCAATACATCCTCTCGTTCCCTCATTTTGTTGATAGCCCAATAATTTTTCCAGTTTATATTCCATTAAATTGGGAAGAGCAAGATCTTTTCGCTTGTTATTGGGCTTGTCACATTTGTTCCCTGCGATGAACCTACGACCATTCCCAAAGTGGTTAAGTGTTAATTGGCAGAAATTAGTACATAATCTACATGTGACATTACTCACCTTATGCGTAAAATGTGTAAGTTCTCTGTTCGAAATCAATGCACTCTCATCTGCGCCGTTCTCTTTGGCATATAGCGCAGCTCCAAATGCACCCATAAGACCAGCAATTTCAGGCCTTTTCACATTTCGTCCAATTTCCATTTCAAAACTTCTTAATACTGCATCATTATAAAAAGTTCCACCTTGCACAACGATATTTGTTCCAAGTTCCTCTGGTGAATTTGCTCGTATCACTTTATAAATTGCATTTTTCACCACAGAAATTGACAATCCTGCAGAAATATCAGAAATGTCTGCGCCTTCATTCTGTGCTTGTTTTACAGATGAGTTCATAAAAACCGTACATCTTGAACCAAGATTTACAGGTTGTTTTGAATACAACGCCAATTGCGCAAATTCATGCGAACTTTTTCCCCAAGCTTTTGCAAATGTTTCGATAAATGAACCACAACCTGAAGAACATGCCTCATTTAACATAATCGAATCAAGTGCATTTCCCTTGAATTTAAAGCATTTGATATCCTGTCCACCAATGTCTATGATGAAATCAACTGTATTATCAAAATACTGGGCAGCTTTATAGTGTGCCACAGTCTCTACTAAGCCAAAATCAATGGAGAAAGCATTCTTTAATAAGTTTTCTCCATATCCTGTCACCGCAGAGGAAGCTATCGTAATATTGTCGCCCAAAAGCTCATAAATTCTTTGCAACTGTGTTCGAATAATACCAACGGGATTTCCTTGATTGGAGGTATAGTATTCATACAATATTTCAGCATCTTCACTAAGTAGCACCAATTTTGTTGTTGTGCTCCCAGCATCCACTCCCAAATATGCGTTCCCAACATATTCAGATATTTCTTTTCTCCTAACACTTGCTTTTGCATGTCGTTCTTTAAAGTCACGATATTCTTGTTCCTCTTGAAACAATGGCTCAAGCCTATTCGAAATAGTGGAATTTTTCTTATGTTCTTTGACGTTTAGAATCAATTCACTGATACATAGTGGCTCTACTTCTTTTGAAAAAATGGCTGCCCCTTTTGCAACAAAATACTGCGCATCTTCAGGGAAGGATGCCGTTTTTTCAGTGAGCTGTAATCTTTTTTTGAAACTTTCTCGCAACCCCATTAAGAATGTCAGTGGGCCACCAAGAAAGAGTACGTTTCCTATAATTTCTCTTCCAAGCGCTAATCCAATGATGGTTTGTTCAACCACCGCATTATATATACTGGAAGAAATATCTTCTATTTTTGCACCTTGGTTGATCAGTGGCTGAATATCCGATTTCGCAAAAACTCCACATCTTGAGGCAATGGTATAGTTCTTTTCAGCCATAAAACTCAATTGATCCAGTTCTTCTACAGTCACATTTAAAAGAACTGCCATTTGATCAATAAACGCACCAGTTCCTCCCGCACAGGAACCATTCATGCGCTCTTCCATACCACCAGTCAAAAATATGATTTTGGCATCTTCCCCACCAAGTTCCACGACAACATCAGTGTTTGGTTCAAATGTTTCAACTGCTAAAGTCGTTGCAAATACCTCTTGCGCATAGGGAACCTCACATGACTTAGATAATTCAAGCCCTGCAGACCCTGTAATACAAACATGAACACTTTGCTTTTGCACTTTTTCACGAACAGTCTCTAAGATCTCCAGCAACTTATCTCTTGTTTTAGAGTAATGTCTTTCATATGTTTTATATTGCACACATTGCTTTTCATCAAGCAACACTGCCTTTATTGTTGTTGATCCAATGTCTATACCTAAATACATCTCATCGACCTTTTCTACTTTTTTATTCCATTCATAATTAAATTTAAAACCTCATCTACTTCATCTTCAAGCGGTTTGTTTCTATCTCCAAAAGGCATATACTCTCTTTGAATATACAAAATCATCAAACTTCCTAAAATGGAACGAATCATTATAAAATCGTCAAACTCTTTGATTTCACCTTTATTTCTTGCTTCGTTACAAATTTCAGTGATGAAGCCTACTGAATTTTCATATATGATTCGAGTAATGCGCTCTCTAATTTCTGGGCGAAACCGAGATTCTAAAAACAACACGTTAATATGCTTTAAATACTTTTGTGCCACTTTCAATCTACTCAGTGCTAAGCACTTAATTTTTTCTTCAAATGTTGTTGCATTCAAATCGTGTATAATCTTTTGCAGTGTTTCTTCACCAGAATGCACGACTATCGCATGTATGAGTTCATCAGCAATAGAATCTAAGAGCTCATCTTTTGATTTATAATACTTATAAATACTTCCCTCAGAAACAGCGGCTCTTTGCGCGATTTCTTTGGTAGTAGCTTTGACAAAACCACTTTCTTCAAACACATCCAAAGCAGCATGTAAAATTCTTTGTTTCGTTGTATACATATAAATTATACACCTTTCGTGAGTGATTACTCACTTATTTTCTATATTGTAAAATATATGTCTAATTATGTCAATCCTCGCACCAATATTTTATCCATTAAATAGCCTGTGTGTTTTGCTTATCGCCTTCATCTATCAAACATTTTCAATATTCGGTTTCCCTCAATTGCATATAAAAAGGCAGAGGGTTATCCCTCTGCCTTTTTTTCACGTTATCAACTTACAAATATTTGATTTATTTAAAAAATTGCTCTCCTGTTCCATACTTTTCGTAGATATAATCAATGTCTTTGTCTCCACGACCGGAAAGATTCACAAGGATTGAGCCACTATCTTGTGTTCTTGCTCGGCGAATTGCATAAGCCAGTGCATGTGAACTTTCAATTGCAGGAATAATACCTTCATAACGGCAAAGCAGAAAGAATGCTTCCATGGCTTCTTCATCTGTAATAGAATCATATTGCACACGCCCACACTCTCTCAAATAAGCATGTTCAGGCCCAACAGAAGGATAATCGAGTCCACTGGCAATGGAATACACAGGTAGAGGTTCTCCTTTCTCATCTTGCAACAACATGCTTTCAAAACCGTGCAGAATTCCTTTTGTTCCAAATTGCATACTTGCCGCATGATCCCCAATTTCACCACCACGTCCAAGAGGTTCAACCCCAACAATTTCAACTGGTTCTGACAAAAATGCTTGGAACAATCCCATCGCATTTGATCCCCCACCAACACACGCGCAAACGGTATCTGGTTTGATTCCTGTCATTTCATAAAATTGGTCTCTTGCTTCATAACCGATGACGGCTTGAAAATCTCTTACCATCAAAGGAAATGGATGTGGACCAACAACAGAGCCAATACAATAAATTGCATCTTCATATTCTTTCATATACGCTTCAAATGCTGCATCTACAGCCTCTTTGAGCGTTTTTAAACCGTGTGTAACTGGGATTACATTTGCCCCCAACATCTTCATACGAACCACATTAGGGTGTTGTTTCGCAATGTCCACTTCTCCCATATAAACGTCACATTCTAAACCAAAATATGCCGCTGCAGTTGCAAGCGCTACACCATGTTGTCCTGCGCCTGTTTCCGCAATGATTTTTTTCTTGCCCATGAAAGAAGCAAGCAATCCCTCACCCATACAGTGATTAATCTTATGTGCTCCTGTGTGGTTGAGATCTTCTCTTTTTAGATAAATTTGTGTTTTTCCTAAATGCTTTGACAGTCTTTCACAATGATATACTGGAGTAGGTCTTCCTTGAAATTCTTTCCTTATACGTCGAAGTTCATTAATAAATTTTGCACTGTGGCAAATTTCTTGATATGAGGCTGCGATATCTTCAAATACTGGCACAAGTTGTGGTGGTAAAAATGCACCCCCATACTGTCCGAAATACCCTTCTTCATTTGGAAATTCTTTTTGATAACGATCAAAATCACGATAAGTTTTCATAGTAATACTCCTTTTATGTGGTAACACATAGTTTTATGATTAACATAGATTTTTAATTTCTTTTCTTGCATACGCCATCGAAAATCAAGCATAGTTAATCCTCCTGACAAAATAAAAACGCCCCATCTCACGGAAATACTTCATTTCCATGGGACAAGACGATACTCCTGCGGTGCCACCCATTTTGATGTGATGCTTCACATCCACTCACCACGTACTAACATACGCTCCACCATATAACGACTGTGGTCGCCGTCGATTCCTACTAGTTTCCGTTCGGTCGCACTCATGAGCCCATTCAACACAAACCTAACTGCCACGCTTTCACCTTACCGCGACTCTCTGTGAGTTCTGCCACTGTGTCTACTATCCTCAATCATCGTTTTAAAACATTTAATTTTAGGTAACTATATCAAACCATACATCTATTGTCAAGTATCTTTCACCTGATATTATATGCTATGACGTGCCAAAGCAATGAGTGCACTACTACCGATTCGATGCGCACCCGCTTTTATAAAGCGTTCTGCTGTTTCAAAATCTCGAATTCCTCCAGAAGCTTTCACCTTTACCCCTTGCGCTAAATATTCATGGAATAAAAGGATATCTTCTAATTTCGCGCCATCACTTGAAAATCCTGTTGAAGTTTTAATATAGTCTGCTTGGGCTTTTGATACCAGTTCACAGAGTTTAATTTTTTCTTTTTCTGTGAGCAGGCAAGTTTCAATGATGACTTTCAATAGAGTTCCTACACTTGCTTTTCTTACTTCTTGAATATCAAAAAACACAGCATCCCAATTTTCTTCTTTCACTGCTCCAATATTAATTACCATGTCAATTTCTTTTGCCCCATGCTTTATGGCCTCTTTCGTCGCAAACACTTTACTCTCTGTGGTCATATTTCCGTGCGGAAAGCCAATCACAGTGCAAACCGGAATTTTCCCTTCCAGAAACTGCACTGATTTTTCCACAAAACAGGGTGCAACACAGACAGAAGAAACCTCTCCCCAGATCGCTTCATTACATAGTTTTTCTACATCATTCCAAGTCGCTTCAGGTTTTAAAAGCGTGTGATCAACAGTTTGTAAGACCTCTCTAATTGTCATGTGTATCCCTCATCTATTTCATCTTATAATATCGTTTTAATCCATGGGTTTGCACGGATTTAATTTGACTTCTTTGCAAAAGATAATCTATATGCGCAAGTGCTTCCCCAATCGCAAACCATTTTTGAATGATAGGAAATTCCATCCAGTTCTTCGCCTTGATGTCCCATGTCATATTCCCTGCAATTTCATAGGCTGTCAATCCAGGAAAGTTCGATATCACATCAAAACACTCTTGCACACGGAACTCATGATGATTTAAAATCTCATCAATTCTAGCAAAATAATCCCCTGTTTCACGATGACTAGGCAATGCATGTTCAACAGGAAAATTTTTAAATCGCTTTAAACTATCCATATATGTTCCTACTGAATCTTCCATATTAGGCCAAATCGTGATATTGGGAGTAATATCAAATAATATGTGATCAGCAGTAAACATCATCTTTTTATCTGCAAGCCACAGACAGAGCATTCCCTTTGTATGTCCAGGCGCTTCAATAACTTCAAGATTATATCCACCCACTTCTAAAATATCACCTTCAAGAAGATAATCGTAATTGGGCAAATCAAGTATCGGACCATAATTTTTCGCAGGATTCAATGAAAAAAGCTGCTGCAGTTCTTCTCTTGGAAATCCTTCTTCCAAGTAGCGATAGTCCATCAGTTTCCAATAGACTTCATTTTCATCTGACGTGGACCAACGAAAATCTTCTAGCCCTAGATAGATTTTTTTATCATGTCCCACCACTTCAGGTGCGAGCCCTATGTGATCTGAATGAATATGTGTCCCTAACACATCTAATTTATCGTGATTAACATTAAGTTTATGCAACGCATCAAAAAGTGCCCTTCGACATTCCTCTTGTCGAAAACCAGTGTCAATAAGAAGACTATTTCCCTTTCCACGGATTAAATACGAATTGAGCTCTCTAAGTGGGTTTTTTGGCAAAGGAACTCGAATTTGATAGATATTATGTGCTATTTCTTCTATCATGCTGAAACCTCCCATGCTATCAATTTACTTGCATTATATCACAAGTGTTCTAAAAGATTCCATATAAAAAACTCGACTTGTGAAAATCAAGTCGAGTTTTTTGCGCATTTAGGACCATGATACTAACTTAACGCTTGTTCTGCATTATCAAACATGTTTCTCATATCGTCTCCAATATCTTCTAAACCGTTTTTTGCCTTTTCACTAGCGTCTAAAACATCACGTTTTAAATTTTTATCCCCAATTGCTTGTTTGTCTTGTTGCGTCTTATATTCACCGCGCTCATTGTCATATCCAAATTCTCGCTGGTTCCACGGCTGCACGATATCTTCATTATCTTGTAATGCTGTCAATCTATCAGGCGTGTTAGCTTCTGCTATATCGTTTGTCATATCAGCCATACTCATATCACAAGCTGCAAAAGAAGCTATCATAACCAAAGCAAACCCAAAGGTAAGAAGTTTCCCCTTCAATTCCGCCCCTCCTTCTCATGCATCTTCAAATTCTAAAAAAGAATTCAAGTTTAGTATGATTTATTTTTCTAAAATTACTTCATAAAAATTATGCCAAAACATTTCTTTCCATCTTCAAAATAATTTTTTAATCTAAACTTTTGAAATTAATATAAAACAAACTTTACGTTAATACTATCAATCTGACACAACCAAGAGGATTCTTTCATATCTTACAATCTGTTTTTCATCAACTCCCCATACTGACGAAAAATAAAACATTTGTTTGGTTTTTTGTCGTTTTCTCTTGATGATTATTTTTGTTGGTAGTATAATGATAAGAATAATTTTGCATCATCATCCTTCAAAGGAGCTTATATATGAGCATTCACAAAGGACATCGCAACCGAATAAAACAAGAATTTTTAAAAGCAGGTCTAGATCATTTTTCAGATTTGCGCGCTCTAGAACTCCTTTTGTTTTATTCACGTCTACAAGGAGATGTCAACCCCCTTGCACATAAATTATTAGACACCTTTGGTTCATTTTCTGGCGTACTAGACGCTTCACCTGAACAATTGCTCACTGTGCCTGGTGTGGGAGAAAACACAGCCGTACTGCTCAAACTCGTCACGTCACTTGGCCGTAAATACCTCATTAGTCGCACCAACATTCAAACTACCATAGATTCTACAGAAGATATGAAAAATTTATTTTCTTCCTATTTTTTTGGAGCGAAAAATGAAATGCTCTATGTTGCTGTATTGGATGATGCAAATCGTCTTTTGGGCATACGTAAAATGGGTGAAGGAATTCCAAACTCAATTGAATTCAATCCCAGAAAAATTGTAGAAATTATTTTAACTCTAAACGGAACACGAGTGCTCCTTGCACACAACCACTTAAATGGCATATCTATGCCTTCCAATGAAGATTTGTTATCCACTTCGCTCCTACAGGAGTTTTTATCACAAATGGATATCACACTGCTTGATCATCTTGTATTCATTGAAAATGACTTATTTTCTATGCGTAACCAACAATATTTACGTTAAAAGGAGTTAGCTCATGTCTTTATTTGAAGTTGTCAGCGATTATCATCCATCAGGAGATCAACCTGCTGCTATCCATGATTTAGCACAGGGTATTGAACATGGACTAGACGCGCAAACACTGCTGGGTGTCACAGGTTCCGGTAAAACCTTCACCATGGCTAAAGTCATTGAAAAGGTACAAAAACCAACTCTGATTCTTGCCCATAACAAGACGTTGGCAGGTCAACTTTGCTCTGAATTTCGCGAGTTTTTCCCCAACAATGCAGTAGAATATTTCGTATCATATTATGATTATTATCAGCCAGAATCCTATATCCCACATACAGACACATTTATTGAAAAAGACAGTAGCATAAACGAAGAAATTGAACGACTGCGTCACTCCGCCACCTCTGCTCTGTCTGAACGTCGCGATGTGATTGTAGTCTCATCCGTTTCTTGCATTTATGGTCTCGGTGACCCCATTGACTATGCCAACATGGTCATTTCTGTACGCCGTGGACAACTTTACAATCGAGATGCTTTGCTCAAAAAACTTGTAGAAATACGATATGAAAGAAACGACATCGCGTTTGACCGCAACCGCTTTCGCGTGCGCGGTGATACAGTAGAGATTTTTCCTACCTACGCAAAAGATTATGCGATTCGAATAGAATTTTTCGGAGATGAAGTCGATCGCATTAGCCAAATCAATATTGTAACCGGCACAGCTACAAGTATTCTTGACCATGTTGCCATATATCCAGCTTCTCACTATGTCTCAACACCTGAAAAAATGGAAGCAGCCATTGAAGAAATGTATCGGGAAATGGAGCAACAAGTTGCACTTTTTCAAAGCGAAAATCGTCTCATTGAAGCACAACGCATCAAAGAACGCACCATGTATGATATTGAAATGATTCAAGAATTGGGTTACTGCAACGGAATCGAAAACTACAGTCGTTTGATTTCAGGTAGAGAAGAAGGGTCTCCTCCTATGACTTTACTTGACTATTTTCCAGATGATTTTCTTTTGTTTGTCGATGAAAGCCATGTTACGCTACCGCAGGTGCGCGCCATGTATGCAGGGGATCGCGCTAGAAAAACTTCACTTATCAACTATGGTTTTCGTTTGCCTTGTGCCTATGACAACCGGCCTCTCAATTTCGAAGAGTTCACAAAACGCCTCAATCAAACTGTTTTTGTTTCCGCAACACCAAGTGAATACGAACTCACGCATTCTGGACAAGTGGTAGAGCAAGTAATTCGTCCAACTGGTTTGGTAGATCCACTCATTGACATACGCCCTGTAGCTGGACAAATCGACGACCTTGTCGGTGAAATCCATTTGCGCATAGAAAAAGAGGAGCGAATTTTGGTCACAGTCCTAACCAAACGCATGGCAGAAGATTTAACGGAATATCTCCAACTCAGTGACATCCGAGTGCGCTATATGCATCATGATATCGATACCCTTGAGCGCATGGAAATCATAAGAGATTTACGTATGGGCGTTTTTGATGTGTTGGTTGGCATCAACCTGCTTCGCGAAGGTCTTGACTTACCTGAAGTATCTCTTGTAGCCATCTTAGATGCTGACAAAGAAGGTTTTCTACGAAGTGAAACCTCACTCATTCAGACCATTGGACGTGCTGCGCGAAATGCAGAAGGACTTGTCATTATGTACGCAGACAAAATAACCCCTTCCATGGATCGTGCAATTGCGGAAACAAAACGCAGACGCACCATTCAAGAAGATTTCAACCAAACACATAATATCGTACCGAAAACAATCATTAAATCAATCCGCAATATCATTGAAATTTCACATAGTGTGGACAAAGATACAGGAAAAGAAGTACAAAAATCAATGTCCGCAACAGAACGAAAAAAAGTCATTAACAAACTAGAAAAAGAGATGAAAGCAGCAAGCCACCGATTAGACTTCGAATATGCAGCTGCTTTGCGAGATGAAATCATTGCACTTCGAAACGAAGCATCCGAACCGCTTGAAAGCAATTCCTAAGGAGACTATATGAACCATTCACACATTGTTGTAAAAGGCGCTAAAGAACACAACTTAAAAAATATAGACATATCTATCCCTCGCGATAAACTAGTGGTCCTCACTGGCTTATCTGGCTCAGGCAAATCAAGCCTAGCTTTTGATACCATTTACGCTGAGGGACAACGTCGCTATGTCGAATCCCTTTCTGCTTATGCAAGACAGTTTCTAGGTCAAATGGAAAAGCCCGATGTTGACCAAATTGACGGCCTTTCCCCTGCCATTTCCATTGATCAAAAAACAACAAGCAAAAATCCGCGCTCAACTGTTGGAACAGTCACTGAAATTTATGATTACTTGCGTCTACTGTGGGCAAGAGTTGGAACACCACATTGCACGAAGTGTGGTAAAGAAATACACCAACAAAGCATTGACCAAATTATTGATCAAGTCATGACTCTCCCAGAAGACACGCGCATTCAAGTTATGGCCCCTGTTGTTCGAGCACGCAAAGGTGAACACAGCAAAGTGTTTGAAGACGCAAAAAAGTCAGGCTATGTCCGTTGTCGTGTTGATGGCATAACCTATGACTTATCAGAAGAAATTAAACTTGAAAAAAATAAAAAACACAACATTGACATTATCGTTGATCGTCTTGTCATTCGCCCTGATGTATCAAAACGTCTCACTGACTCCATTGAAACTGCAACTGCATTGACTGATGGACTTGTCTTAATCAATTTATTTGAAGCGGAAGAGGATCGGCTTTTCTCTCAAAACTACGCTTGCCCAGACTGTGGCATTAGCATGGAGTCTCTCACCCCCAGAATGTTCTCTTTTAATAGCCCTTTTGGGGCCTGTCCAACGTGCACAGGCCTTGGTAGCCAACTAAAAGTTGACCCTCAACTTATCATACCCAACCATAATCTTTCACTTATGGAAGGTGCAATTCATGCTTCAGGATGGCAAACCATCAAAAGTGATTCTATCTCTCGCATGTATTTTGATGCTTTATCGAAAAAATATAACTTTAGTCTAAGTACCCCTCTCAAAGACTTGCCCCCAGAAATTCTCGACATCATTTTGTACGGCACCAAAGGTGAAACGTTAACCTTATATTATGAGCGTGGCAATGGAAAAGGTTCATTTACACAAGCATTTGAAGGCATCGTCAATAACCTTGAGCGTCGCTATCGTGAAACTCAATCTGACAGTATGCGTCGCGAACTGGAAAACTATATGGCAGATTGCCCTTGCCCTGACTGCGGTGGCAGAAGACTGAAAGCTGAATCTCTCTCTGTCACAGTTGGAGACCTAAACATTGATGAATTCACTAAAAAACCCATCAATGATGCTTTGTCATTCCTAGAAACTCTATCGCTCAGCGAAACACAAATGATGATTGCAGAGCGAATATTGAAAGAAGCCAAAGAACGACTTGGTTTTCTAATAAACGTTGGTTTACAATACCTAACCCTCAGCAGGCAATCTGGCACACTATCAGGCGGAGAAAGTCAGCGTATTCGCCTAGCCACACAGATTGGTTCTTCCCTTATGGGAGTATTATATATCCTAGACGAACCCTCCATCGGCTTACATCAAAGAGATAACGATATGCTTCTCGCCACTATGAAACGCTTACGTGATTTGGGCAATACACTCATTGTGGTGGAGCATGATGAAGATACGATGAAAAGTGCAGACTATATTATCGACATCGGTCCTGGTGCTGGTGTGCATGGTGGTATGGTCGTTGCGGAAGGCACTGCTGAAGAAATTATGCAGAATCAGAATTCTCTCACAGGAGCATATCTTTCAGGTGCAAGAAAAATACCAATCCCTGATACCAGAAGAGAGGGAAATGGAAAACAACTTGTCATTAAAAACGCAACCGAAAACAATCTAAATCAAATTGATGCCACCATACCGCTTGGCACATTCACTTGTGTGACAGGAGTTTCTGGGTCTGGAAAATCTAGCCTTATCAATGAAATTTTATATAAATCTCTAGCCCATCATCTCAATCACGCCAAAGCCCGCTTTGGTAAACACGACACCATTGAAGGCTTAGAACATTTAGATAAAGTTATTGATATCAATCAATCCCCCATCGGCAGAACTCCACGCTCTAATCCAGCAACGTATACAGGAGTTTTTGGCGATATCCGTGAGCTTTTCGCCTCCACACCTGATGCAAAAGCAAAAGGGTATAGCCCTGGTCGTTTTTCTTTCAACGTACGCGGTGGTCGCTGTGAATCATGTGCAGGTGACGGTCTATTGAAGATTGAAATGCACTTTTTGCCCGATATTTATGTGCCCTGTGAAGTCTGCAAAGGCAAACGCTATAACAGAGAAACCTTGGATATCCGCTACAAAGGAAAAAACATCTACGAAGTCTTAGAAATGACGGTTGAAGAAGGCTTATCCTTCTTTGAAAACCTTCCAAAAATCAAACGTAAACTGCAGACCTTATTCGATGTAGGTTTGGGATATTTGAAAATCGGTCAACCTTCTACCACCTTATCAGGTGGTGAAGCACAACGTGTGAAACTTGCAACCGAATTAACGAAACGTGCCACAGGTTCAACCATCTATATACTTGATGAACCCACAACTGGACTTCACACCTACGATGTCGAAAAACTGCTCGAAGTCTTAAAACGTTTAGTTAATGGCGGTAACACTGTTGTTGTCATTGAGCACAATTTAGATGTCATTAAAACAGCGGATCACCTTATCGACCTTGGACCTGAAGGTGGCGTAGGTGGTGGAAACATCGTCTGCACAGGAACACCTGAATTTGTTTCACAATGTGAATCTTCCTACACTGGAAAATATTTAAAACCTGTTTTAGATGCATTAACATAACAGTTCGAAAGGATTTCCAACAATGGATACATCATCGTTTGCCGAACAAGTTTACATGGAAGGAACCGTATCCTCTGTTCTATTTCAAAATGACGAAAATGGATACACTGTGTTACGCCTTTCAATCGACTCTGAAGAAATCACTGTCGTAGGCTGCATTCCACAAATCGCTCCGGGTGAATATCTCACGGTAGAAGGTGTTTGGGAAGAGCACCACACCTATGGCACGCAACTCAAAGCTGAAACATCCAACCGTGAGTCTCCGACAGATGATGATGCCATTTACGCCTTTTTAGCATCTGGAACCATCAAAGGAATCGGTGCAGTGACAGCAAAAAGACTCATTGACACCTTTGGTTCCAACGTTCTTTGGGTAATTGAATGCGAACCAGAACGACTCACCCAAATACGTGGTATCACACAAAAACGAGCTGAAGTGATGTCGCACGCGTTGCGTTCTCATCTTTCCATGCGACGTTTGCTTGAATTTCTTGCAAACTACCAGTTGCCCTTGCAATCAGCCATCACACTGTATCGCCGTTTTGGTGATGATTCACTCACAGAAATATCTAAAAACCCTTATATCCTTACTGATGTTAGTATTGGACTCAATTTTTCTACTGCCGATGAACTTGCGCACTCAATGGATATCACAAATGAAGACCCTTTGCGAATCAAAGCTGGTCTACTATTTGAGCTTTCTTACAACTTAGAAAACGGTCATGTGTTTCTTCCTCAACAAAAACTGATCAGCGCTACTGCCAACTTGTTAAAATTAGATGAGACGCTACTCAATCACACGCTAGAGAGTCTCATTGCATCATCTGAAATCATTTTATCTGAAATAGCTGGTGAAACTGCCTGCTATTTACCAACACTATACGACCACGAATGTATTGTCTCTAATTTACTATCTCAAATGGCATTGGAAGAACTACATTGTACTCTTGATGTCGATGTCATCTTAGCGCAAGATGAGTTATCAAGCGACCTCGTATATGCTCCTTTACAACGAGAGGCAGTGAAGTTATCCGCAACCAAACAGATTATGCTTCTGACTGGAGGGCCTGGCACAGGAAAAACCACGACAATTCAAGCGATTTTGTCTTTGTTTGAACAAATGGGTATGGACACACTCCTAGCCGCACCGACTGGTCGTGCTGCCAAACGCTTGTCCGAAACATGTCAGGGCGCAGAGGCCTCAACCATTCATCGTTTACTAGAAACACGCTTTGATGTCGAAAACAACGAATTACGTTTTGCACGCAATCAACATTCTCCTTTACATTGCGATGCAATTATTGTTGACGAGCTTTCTATGGTTGATTTATCTCTCATGCATGCCCTTCTCTCCGCTTTACCCAAGCATTGTCGCTTAATCTTAGTAGGAGACCCCAACCAGCTCCCATCTGTAGGTGCTGGCAACGTCTTAGCCGATTTATTGCGTTCCAACACCATCCCAAGCATTGAACTAACTGAAGTATTTCGCCAAGCTTCTTTATCCTCTATTGTCCGCTATGCTCACACAGTTAACGCTGGAAAACAACCAGAGATGACGAACGATTCTGCTGAAGATGTCTTCTTCTTGCGTCGACTGGATCCTACCGCTGTCAAAGATACTGTTGTTTCTCTTTGCCAAGAACGCCTTCCCCAAAAAATGGGCATCCCTTCTAGCCAAATTCAGGTTCTATCTCCCACTCGTCGTGGTGTAGCAGGCACGGTGTCTTTAAATCAAGCGCTACAAACTGCTTTGAACCCCAGCAAATATGTCACAAATGAACCTCAAGCAAATGTACCTTCATTTCGCATGGGGGATAAAATCATGCAAATAAAAAACAACTATGATTTGATGTGGCAAGATGCAAAAGGCATCACATTTGGCATGGGTATATACAATGGTGATATCGGACAGATCATCTCTATTGAACAGAATAGTGGCATCGTAACAGTCAATTTTGATGGACGCATAGCTGAATATCCGCCTGAACTGCTTCATGAACTAGAGCATGCCTATGCAATGACAGTACATAAATCTCAAGGTAGTGAATATCGTGCAGTCATTTTATGTCTGAGCGATTCCCCTTCCATATTACTCACCCGTAGCGTCTTATACACAGCCATTACCCGAGCAAAAGAACTACTCATCATCGTTGGAGACGATTCCGCAATCTCGCAAATGGTCAAAAATGACCGTCCAACACGTCGATATAGTGGCTTGCGTGCAAGATTAGTGCGCGCACAAAACGAGGCAAACTCATGAGCAAACTGACCACATTTTTATTAGATTTATTGTATCCCCCAAAATGCGTCTATTGCAACTGCGCGTTACCTTCTTCAAATCAACACGCTTGTGAAATTTGTAAACAAACCAAACCTTTTCTCCAAAACTCCACTAGGCCTCTCACGGGAGAATATTTTCATTCTTGTTATAGTGTGGCATGGTATAGTGGGAATATCCGCAAAGCAATGATTGCCTATAAATTTCAGCGCAAACGTTACTATGTTTCTAGTTTTTCTATCGCATTGTCAGAATGCATTTCCCATCACTACACCAATCACTTTGATGTTATCACTTGGGTTCCTGCCTCTAAAAAGACAGTCAAATCACGCACTTATGATCAGTCCTATCTGCTTGCTATGTCTATTTCGAAAAAATTGAAAACGCCAATATTAAATACAATCAAAACTTCTGATGATAAAATACCTCAATCTAGTTTAACGCATTCAGAAGAGAGAACATCAAATATTAAAACGATGTTCTCTCTCCTCCCTACCGTAAATCTTGACAATAAACGTGTCTTGCTCATTGACGACATCGTAACAACCGGAGCAACACTCAATGAAATTGCACGCATCTATAAAAATGCAGGTGCTGCAGAGGTCATTTGTGCAACATTTTGTCGCACAAAACTCGAAAATTCTTCCCATTAAAAAAGAGGCCATTCATTAGAATGTCCTCTTTTTTATAATGATTTAAGTGCTTTAGCAAGTTCAGCGGGACATGATGAATCTTTATGTCCACATTTAATACCCTCAAGTTTTTCTATTACATCCTCAACAGCCATACCTTCTACTAATTTACTTATACCTTGTGTGTTGCCTCTACATCCGCCTTTTATGATTACATTGGTAATGTATCCATTTTCTGCTTGAATCTCCATATATTTTGCGCAAACGCCACTAGGTTGAAATGATATTTTCAAATTGTTACCTTCTTTCATTCTACTTGCTTTTAGTATAGCACAAAATTTTTAAAAAAAATAGTTTGCAAACTTGCAAATTATTTCCCTGTTTGATTTGCAAATTACTGCACATATTAACAATGCGTGATAAACACGCAAATTTAATTTTGAGGTGATGATTTGCAACAAAACGGAAAAACAATTCGACAAAATCACGCTTTCTTTCATCTTAGCTTTTATTTGTTAGCTCTCACTTTTTTGTTCGCATCATTTTCCTCTCCTGTCGCTGCCGTCAACGAAACTACAACACTTAAGACCAGCCAAACAGGAACACGTTTTGTATATCCAATCGGCAAAACCGTTGGCATTAAGTTGTTTTCAGATGGTGTGTTGGTTATTGATACTTCCGATATAAAAACCGAGGGCGGTAATGCTTCTCCCGCAAAAGAATGCGGTCTCAAGCAGGGAGATATCATCACACACATCAACAGTCAAGAAGTCAACAGCATTGAAGATGTGCAAGATATTCTGCAAGAAACAGCAGGCTCCCCTATAAAAATGCAAGTTTTGCGTGATGAACGCACTTCCTCCATCACGACCACTGCATGCTTATCCACTTCTGACGGCTCTTATAAGCTAGGAGCATGGATTCGAGATTCAATGGCTGGCATTGGTACAATGACATTCTATGATCCTCAAAGCAATGTATTTGGAACTTTGGGGCATGCCATCAATGACATTGACACTGCGCAAATTATGCCACTAGAATCAGGAGCCATTATGCCATCTACTGTCACAAAAGTCACCAAAGGGCTATCTGGAAATCCGGGACAACTTCACGGTTCATTTGAAGTTCAACAAGATTTAGGAGAGCTTTATGCAAACACTGTTGGTGGTGTATTTGGTAGACTCACTGACGACGATATTATAAACCAAGCTTCCTTGCTTCCAGTCGGCATGTCAAATGAAATCATAGAAGGTCCAGCAACGATTCTTTCTAATGTAACTGGCGATGCGGTGGAAGAATATGAAATTAATATCATGAAAGTTATGCACGATAGCAAAGACACACGACATCTCATGATTCAGGTAACTGATAAAAAACTGCTGGATCTAACTGGTGGGATTGTGCAAGGAATGAGTGGTTCGCCTATTTTGCAAAATGGTAAACTAATCGGGGCTGTAACACACGTCTTACTAGATGACCCGAAATGTGGCTATGGAATTTTTGCAGAAGAAATGCTCACTTTAGCAGAATCTAACAAATAAGAACTTAACAATTAGTCGGATTGCGTGAATATGGAGGTAGGATTCGTTCGTCCTACCTCCATACAGGTAGCTTTCTGATATTTCTTTACCAGCACAATGAGTTATGGTATAGTATATTTGCGAGCGATCTCACGAATAATAAGGAGTTTTTATGAAAGAACGAAAGAAAATTGTCTTCTACACTGAACTAGTATATTGCATTGCTATATTTTTTTTGGCATGGGGCTCTGCTTTGATGGTTCATGGAAAGTTGGGTGTCTCTGTCGTAGTTGCTCCATCTTACGTCTTGCATTTGCGATATATCGAAAATTTTTCATTTTTCACATATGGTTTCGCTCAATATTTTATTCAAGCAGCTTTTCTTCTTGTATTATGTTTTATTATTAGACGATTTCACTGGACCTATATAGGTTCTTTTCTTACCGCATTTATTTTTGGTGTTTTTCTCGATTTTAATTTATATTTATTAAGTGAAGTCAATTTACTTTCCATAGCTAGTCGCATCATCTTTTTTTCATTCGGACTTATACTATGCGCCATTACCATTGCCATGCTCTTTCGTACATATTTGCCTATCTTTGTGTACGAATTGGTAGTCAGAGAGCTCTCCACTAAATATCATTTGTCTTTACATCATGTAAAAATAGCTTATGATATTTTCAGTTGTCTTCTATCGATATTTTTCTCTTTCTCTTTACTTGGCTTTTGGAATGTTTCAGCAATTGGAGTAGGCACAGTCATTTCTGCATTTCTAAATGGTCCCATTATCGCATACACCACACGATTTTTGGATTCCCATTTCATTTTTAAAGCGCGTTATCCTAAATTTGAAAAAGTGATATCCACTCCCAAATTATAAAAAAAGAGCTAGCACACTGTGCTAGCTCTTTTTTTATTTATGTTTTAAATTTCTACCCAATGCAAAGGCTTTTTTGTTAATGTCCAATACTTTTGCTGGAACACAAGCTTCTATTGCTTCTTGCCATTTCTCTTCAGAAAAAGAGAAGTGATTGGAAAGGGCACCCATCAGTACAAGATTCACGGCTTTTACGTTCCCAGCTTCTTTCGCTAAGCTGAGCCCATCAATTTCTTCTAAACTAAAACCTTGTGCACGAATTTTATCAATCAAATGATCTGGATATTCTGCTTGTCCAGTGATAACTGGCATTGGATCAATCTGTTGATTGCTTACAATCACTTTGGCATCAGGTTTCAAATATTCCACCCATCTGCCTGCTTCCAGTGTCTCAAAGGAAATCAAGTAGTCAGATTCACCTTTACCCACAACAGGAGAATAGACACGATCTCCAAATTTAACATACGTTACAACGTTACCACCACGTTGGCTCATACCATGCACTTCAGAAACTTTTACATCTAAGCCTTCGTTAAGCAACAAATATCCTAGTAATTTACTAGCAAGGAGAGAGCCTTGTCCCCCAACTCCAACAATCATAATATTTGTAGACATCATGCTTCTCCTTTCATTTGATGCATCGCATCAAATTTACAAAGTTGCATGCAGACACCACATCCAACACAAAGTGTCTCATCAACTACTGCTTTATTGTCACGGAATGCAATGGCTGGACAACCAATTTTCATACATGCCTTACATCCCACACATTTATCAGGTTCTACAACAACAGGTGGTTCATTTTTTACATATTTAAGCAAAGCACATGGTCTACGAGTGATGATAACAGAAGGCTCGTTCACAGCCAATTCTTCTTTTACCACCGCATTACATGCTTCCAAATCATTTGGGTCAACAACTCGAACACGCTTAATACCCAAGGAATGACACAACGCTTCGAGATCAATCTTACCAGCAGGCTCCCCCTTAATATTATATCCAGTCGTTGGGTTATGCTGATGTCCTGTCATACCTGTAATGGAGTTATCCAAAATAACAACGGTTGAATTACTTTGGTTATAAGCAATGTTTGCAAGCCCTGTCATACCTGAGTGCATAAATGTAGAGTCACCAAGCACAGCAACTGTAGACGATTCTGATTCACCGCCCAATGCTTTATTAAATCCGTGCACTGAACTTACTGATGCGCCCATACACTCTGTTGTTTCAATTGCATACAGTGGAGCAATTGCAGCAAGCGTATAACAGCCAATGTCACCTAGGACAGTACAATTATTTCTCACCAAGGTATAGAACAACCCTCTGTGCGGACATCCAGGACACATAACAGGTGGTCTACCTGGAATATGATCCTCTAAACGTGAACATGAAGGCACTGCAAGCTCAAATTTTTCAGCTAGCAATGTTTGAGAAAACTCATCTTCTAGTGGCAACACATCTTTCCCTGTCACCTCAAGTCCCATGCGTCTACAGTGATCTTCAATAATTGGATCAAGTTCTTCCACAACAATCAATCTGTCAACTTTTGCAGCAAAATCTTTAATCAATTTTTCTGGTAAAGGATGCACCAAACCAAGTTTAAGGACAGACACATCTTCTCCAAAAGCTTCTCGAACGTATTGATAACTGATTGATCCTGTAATAATACCAATTTTCGTATCACGCATTTCAACGCGATTAATTGGTGTTGTTTCAGCATACTCAATCAAATCTCTTGTTCTTTGTTCCACCATTGGATGTCTAGGACGCGCATACGCTGGCATCATGACATATTTTTCAATGTCTTTTACATACTTCTTCTCTGGTGGGGTGATTCGCTCTTCTAAATTCACAATACTTTGAGAGTGAGAAATGCGAGTTGAGACCTTAACAAACACAGGAGTATCAAACTTCTCAGACAATTCAAACGCCAGTTTTGTAAACTCTCTTGATTCCTCAGAATCTGCTGGCTCCAACATTGGCACTTTTGCCGCTATGGCATAGTGTCTTGAGTCTTGCTCATTTTGAGAAGAGTGCATACCAGGGTCATCTGCAACACAAATGACAAATCCAGCATTAACCCCAATATAAGACATTGTAAATAGTGGGTCAGCTGCGACGTTTACACCAACGTGCTTCATACAACAAGCACTTCTTTTGCCTGCAATACAAGCCCCAATAGCAACTTCCATAGCTACCTTTTCATTTGGCGCCCATTCACAGTACACTTCAGGAAACTTAGCAGCTTCCTCCGTTATTTCCGTACTAGGAGTTCCTGGGTAACTTGATACCACAGAACATCCCGCTTCATAAAATCCTCTTGCTATTGCAGCGTTACCAAGTAAAAGCTGTTTCATCATCCATCATCCTTACTTCTTAAACAGTTTCGTTTATAGAAATCCTTTATGAATACTTTTTGATTTTAACAGATTAAAGCACCTTTGAAAAGAGCGAAGACACCAAATATTTTTGATTCTTTTTTCGTTTTTCGTCGCCTTTCAACAATTTACAAACTTTTTTACATTTTTTTACATATTATGTTAATATTTAACAATTTATTTTGAAGTTTTGAGATGGTTTTTTTATTTTTTTGTTAAAGTTTTCTCAATTCTGTCGAAATTCGTTTACATAAATTGTAAATTAATGCTTGTGTTTTGTGTCCTATTGTGGTAATTTATGGTTAAGGAGTTCAAACGAAGCAACATTACAACGTAAATTCGGATAGAAGCAAATCTTCTGTCTCAAAAAAAATTAAGGAGCGTTTCAATAATGGACACAAAAAGAAGAGTACTTATAGCGGATACAAATGAAGAATTTTACGCAGATCTCAAAGAAGCATTAATTGACGACGGTAATTTTGAAGTTTGTGACTTAATTAAAGACGGTCGTGAATTACTTTCTATGATCCCTGAAATTATGCCTGATATTATTGTAATGGATCTTGTCTTAGAAACTTTAGATGGCATGGATGTATTGAAATCCTTACCTAGCGGTGTCAATTCTTTGGTTTTATCAAGCTTTATTCGTTCTTGCGTAGCCGAACAAGCTGCACTACATGGTGCTGATTACTATATGATGAAACCCTGCTTGGCTTCTTCCGTTGTCGATCGAATTCGTTTACTTACTGCGCAGCAAAAAGCCGAAGCGCAACCAACTCTACAAGCTGCACCATTTACAAGCAAAGACAGCTTAGAATCAGTCGTAACTGGTATCATTCATGAAATTGGAGTGCCTGCCCATATCAAAGGATATCAATACTTACGTGAAGCAATTATCATGACGGTGCAAAACATGGATGTTATCAATGCTGTCACCAAAGTACTTTATCCACAAGTTGCTTCACAATTTGGAACCACTGCATCTCGCGTTGAACGTGCAATACGTCACGCTATTGAAGTTGCCTGGGATCGTGGTGATTTGGAAACACTGCAAAAATACTTTGGATACACCGTTAGCAATAGCAAAGGAAAACCCACCAACAGCGAATTCATTGCTATGATTGCTGACCGTTTGGTTCTTCAACGAAAACAAGGTTGAAAATCTTGAAACATAAACCTGCCAATAGCGACCAACATACTTAAAAGCACGCCTAGTTTTTCTCTTCTATATCCATAAATTTCATTTTTTTAAAATCTATAAATCCCCCTTGTTTATTGAAAAATGAGACCAATAAACAAGGGGGATTTATAATTATGAAATTTCTTATTAACCATCCAGATTAATGATTTTATACTCTATTGCAAACCCAAATGACCATCTAAAAAAAGCTAAACAGCTATGAATAAACCATATTATTAGAAAAATGTTAGAATGGTTGATGGTGATGAAGTTACAAAAAAAACATTTAATCTTTGTTTAATGGCAGCGACGACTCTTGATGATATCAATATAAATGGGACTACTGTTTAGGTATATTGACTATTATGAATTGGTTATTTGCCTTTATTATATAAACCTCTAACTTAATAATTGATGTTTTAAAATAAGGCCTTCGGATATATAGCAAATCATCTGCGATATATCCAAAGGTCTATTGTCTGATATATTTTCTTTTTCACTAATATATGCTATAATTTGTGGTATATAATAAATTTTCTTGCTATACTCCTATATTCAGATTTTTTCTATCCTCTTAGGGAAAGGAGTTGACTGTATATGCTAATTAACGCAGAGCATCCTAAAATAAAGTTATCCAATAAAGAGCATGATTATAGTCATTGGTTTAACGAAAAATCAAATAGTATTTTATGCGAATTGAGCCGCATTTCCTCATGCATTGAACATTTAAAAAAAGGGGAAACAAGAGAGTTTTATAGTTTCACAGATGAAATTGAAGACCACCTTGCTTCAGCGTTAATCAACACCGTTAAAATGGTCTCTTTGGTTGGAGGTTATGATGAAAACTTTGACGACTTTGACTATTCTCTAATTCTTCGTAAAGGCTATGTAGGCTATCAAGAACTGATGCAAAAATATGGTGCCCCTGAGCAATGTTTTACCCATCACGACGAAAATATTGCATCCATGACCAAAGAGGAAGACAACGAGTTACGCAAACGTATTCAAGACTCTTTTCTAACTGATGAAACCAATTTCAACGACGTTCTTGCACTTATCCATCAACTCCATATCAAATCGGATACAGACAAAGCTATGGAACATGAGCTCAACCTTGTATCAAACGGCACTCTTTCATGGAATGCCTTTATTCAAAAATACAAAACATCCTAAATCCACTATCGCAATAACCTCAGTGCAATGATAAAACTTATCCTAAAAACAGATTATTGTTTTCAATATCAACACCATATATTTTAGGCGGAGGTGCGCACACAATGAATTCAAATGCTAAAAAAATGCTTGCACCAATTTTAATTACCCTGCTGATTGTGATATACTACATTTGGTTCGCTTTAACATTCATTCATATTGAAGAAATATCCTTCATTGCAAAATTACTTGGCGGAACTATTCCCCTATTTTTTGCAGCAACATCCATATATGTATTAATAGAACGAATCAAAGAAATAAGGAGTGGTGAAGAAGATGATCTTAGTCAATACTGATTATATCACTGGAAAAGAATTTGACATGCTTGGTCTAGTGAAAGGAAGCACAATTCAATCCAAAAACGTAGGACGAGATATTACACAAAGTCTGAAAACACTGGTTGGTGGAGAGCTTAAGTCATATACTGAAATGATGAACAATGCAAGAGCTCTTGCAACCAAGCGCATGGTTGAAGAAGCCACTGCACTCAATGCAGATGCCATTGTAAATGTCAGATATGTTTCTTCTGCTGTAATGCAAGGGGCGTCTGAAGTAATGGCCTATGGGACAGCAGTCAAATTCAAATAAACCATATATTATCTAATTAAAAGCTGTCATGTTTACATGACAGCTTTTAATTATTAGGCATGAAATTTATAACATATACACTCCGAAATTATGAACACTTTTCGCTTGGTTAAGTCCAATCGTGTTTCAATGTTTCCCACCACTCAATGGCTTTAAATCTAATTTCATATTGTTCGCTTTCCTCAGTAATTAAGAAAACCTCTTGATCAGTGAGACCCATTTCACTTGCAGTCTCTTTCATACTTTTGGTTGATGTGGAAACACACAATGGTGGAAATAATACACACCACCAATTATGCCCCTCACCTTCCCCAATCACAACACGCAAAGAATCATATTGCCCTGCTGGCAAAGAAAAACCATCATATTGTTTCGTCGGAAACCACGTATGTTCCAATGCTACTTTCACAGGATATGCATAGCCTTGTTCCTTCACTATCTTTTCTGCTGTTTGCGCAATTTCTAACGTATTTTCACCCAACATACGTTGGACACTATCCACATCTTGCTCGTCCTCTAACAACGGTTCAATGTGTTCAATCACTGCATCCCGTACAACTAGTTTCAACGCTTGATCTTCTTGTGTATCAGAATTCGCAAGCACATGCAACCGCAACATTTTATTGGCAAGTTCTTCTTGTTGATGTTCCAAAGAAGCAAGCCCCATAAGTAATATAGATACTCCAAATAATGCAACAAACACAATCCAACTAATATGTTTTCTTTTTAAATACGTTTTCCACATAATACAAGCACCGCCTATACCAAAAGTTGCTTTCAGTATAGACGGTGCTGTTAAATTTTATTCAATGGTTTTTAACTATTTAATTTTTCTAGCTTCCATATAGAAGCGTTTATCATGTGCTTCTCCCACAGAAAATGTTTTTCTTGGCATTGGTCCATCAAAGATAACGGATGGGAAGAGTTGCTCTTTTTCCATAGGTGGCAACAGAAATCCAATTCGATTATCTTCCTTTGTCAATGTATTAACGACATCTACGCCATGAATATAATCCACAGTGCCCCCATGTTCTGCAAGATAATCATCTAAAAACCGTTGTAGCGTAGCAACTTCTAATACTGCCTCTGGATTGGGAATCGTAATGGTACCATTTGTTTTACCATATACATATCGAATTTGATGTCCTTCACCTTTTTCTAATGAAGCTCCATCATAATATGTTAGAAACGCCTGTAAAAGATGTGTTGGATTGACATCAAATACCACCCGATGAATGGCATCAAACTTCAAAGAATCTTCATGTAAATTTCCCAACTCTACTAAAGCATATCGCGCAGGATGTGCCATCCAATCTTTTTTTGGAATCTTTTTCTTCACTTCTTCCCAACAAGCTTTCGCAGTCGCCAAAGAGTGATTGCCATCGCCGATAGCAAAAGTCAACACAGCTTTTCCTTCAGCATTGTAGTGCTCAGAAAAACGAACAGGATCTGCCAAATCTTTTAGCGCAAGCAATACTTGATCAATTTGATCTTTGCTCAGTGTATATCCTGTTATCATTCCTCCATTTTCCATCAGGTTGCAGATGTAGTTTTTATGCATCTGTTTTTTTTGCTCAGAAAGTGGCTCAATAACCGTTTTATCAGGATCATCAATGAGCACCATAATATGAGGCAGTTCAATGGCTGCACCACTTCTCACCTGTTTTCTTGGCGGAATGCGAGACAATACAGTCCCTTCTGTTGCCCGAACAGGTGTTTTTGAATTTGCTTCATAACTATACTGTTCTAAATCAATTTTCCCAAGAATGCCACGTCGCAGAGATCCATTTGCTAGTATCCTCTCAACATAAAGAAATGTTTCTTCAATTTTCCGAAACCGCTTCTCTTTTAGATACTGTTCCATTGTTTTGTGTATATTTTTGATTTCCTTTTGCACTGAATCACTGTTTAGTTTGTTCTCTGGCAAAATCAAGTGCAACGAGGAGGGTGCGTCTCCGACATACTCTGCCACACGCTCCCAATATTCAGGCTGTGATGTATATTGATCACATGCTACGACAGCCCATTTCGTTAATCCACAATCCATTGGTAATAGAATATCCGCGGGTGAAAATGCAATGCGTTTTCCCATTAAATTCTGTTTCCCTTCAAAATTATTATTGTTCGAATAGTAAACGGATTATAGTATTTGCGCCATCATCATAATATGGTCCTTTTGCACCATCTTCCTCACTATAAGATAGTTTGCTTTCTGTATTTTTTCTACTGTCATATAGTAGATAAGGCACTGGTTCTCCATCGTGACCACGTGTTGAAGTCAGTGTTTTATGGTCAGCAAGTACAATGAGACGATAGTCTTCACCACTTGCATCCATTTGTTCCACTACTGGTTTGAGCACACGACTATCAAGCCATTCAATTGACTGAATTTTTCCTTCCAAATCACCATTATGTGTACATTCATCAGGCGCTTCAATGTGAATGATTGTGAAGTCATCTCCGCCTTTTAGTGCGTTGAGAGCCGCTTCCACTTTTCCTTCATAGTTGGTATCCAATTCACCAGTTGCACCTTCGACAATAGTAACAGATAGTCCTAGCAAATTGGCTATACCATGACAAAGAGGCACTGCAGAAATCATTGTACCTGTTTTTTTATAAGTTTCTTCAAAAGAATTCAAGATAATTGCGCTTCCTTCAGCCCAGAACCAAACACCATTGGCTGGCAACTTGCCTTCTTCTCTGCGTTTTTGGTTGATTGGATGCTGATCCAATACTTCGTTTGCTGTTTTCATGAGTGAACCAAGAACTGTAGCATTGTCATTGCCAGTTGGAAGCAAATCCTTAATTACTTCACCCAAATGATCATGCGGAGCAAGCATAACAATGCCTTCAAGATCAGCATCTTTTTGTACCGCAATATGACGGAAGGATGGTGCAGGATATACACGAACACCAGCTTTATCTGCTTGTTCTTTAAATGTTGGATTCGCAAATAAATCTTTTACAAGCTCTATGGATTCTTCTGCCTCAATAGAACCTCCAGAGTGAGAAAGAATCTTCTTTTCTTCAAAAGGCATGTCACCATCTTCATAAGTGACCATATTACAACGATAGGACGCTTCCCCTTCAGCAAGCTGAATTCCAGTTGCTGCTGCTTCTAATGGAGATCTTCCTGTGTAATTTACTCTAGGATCTACACCACAAATAGCCAAAATACCAATGTCACTGCCTGGTGGAAATCCTTCAGGACAAGTTTTTACACTGCCCATTTCACCTTTTTTTGCAAGTGCGTCCAAAACAGGAATATTCGCATGTTGCAACGGTGTTTTTCCTTCTAATTCTGGCACTGGATTATCTGCCATTCCATCGCCGATTACTACAATATATTTCATTATATTGGCACCTCATTCCTTTTTTATACCTTATACTAATAATATTCTTATATATAATGCTTGTATTTGCTAATAATGTCAAGTGAAATCTATTCTTCACAAGTCCTACATAAAAAAACAGTTGACAAAACTGCAATTGGCTGATAAAATATTGTAGCAAAATAAAGTAGGAAGGTTACCCTGACTCACCTCCCGCATCAATGCGAAGAGGTTCACATGGAAGCACATGCGTCGTATATTTTAGCGACGGTGTTTAGTTTGTGTACAGGTACCTTTCTCGGTATCTGTTTTTTTGTAATTTTATTTGGAGGTGTTTGTGTTATCGCTAGTCCAGCTCATCAAATCAATGAAGAAATTCTAGACAAAGAAGTGCGTCTCATTTCCGAAGACGGTGAACAAATGGGTATACTCCCCATTGCCGAAGCGTTAGAGCAAGCAATGCAGCGCGACTTGGATTTGGTCAAAATTTCTCCCAATGCCAATCCGCCTGTATGTAAGTTCATGGACTATGGAAAGTATCGTTTTGAACAAACAAAACGCGAAAAAGAAGCAAAGAAAAATCAACGTATTGTCGAAGTCAAAGAGGTTCGTATGTCTCCCAGCATTGATAGCAATGACTTCAATGTAAAACTACGCAATGCGCAACGTTTTCTCTCAGAAGGAAACCGTGTGAAGGTAACTGTTCGTTTTCGTGGCCGTGAAATGGCACATACGGATATTGGTAAACGCCTTTTGATGAAATTCGCTGAAAGTTGTACCGAAACCGCTTCTATGGACAAAGAACCCAAGTTGGAAGGGCGACACATGCACATGTTCCTATCTCCCAAAAAGGAAGCGAAAAAATAATCTAAACAAAGGAGTTTACTTGCTATGCCTAAGATTAAATCACATAGTGGTGCAAAAAAACGTTTTAAGCTAACCAAATCTGGTAAAGTCAAACGTGCACATGCAAACAGAAGACACTTACTAAACGGCCACGGTAAAACCACAAAACGCAAAAGAGGTCTCCGTGCTGGCGCTTATGCAGACAAAACAAATGAATCTGCAATCAAGCGTATGATTTTATACAAATAATTCATTAACAGGAGGATGACCATACATGGCTAGAGTAAAAGGCGCTATGATGACGCGCAAAAGAAGAAACAAAATCCTTAAACTTGCCAAAGGTTACTGGGGTTCAAAATCAAAACATTTTAAAATGGCAAACCAACAGGTCATGAAATCTTTGACCTATGCATATACAGGCCGTAGACTTAAAAAACGTGATTTCCGTCGTCTCTGGATTACACGTATCAATGCTGCATGTAAAATGAATGGTATTAACTATTCTAACTTTATGCACGGTCTAAAATTAGCAAATGTACAAATCAACCGTAAAATGCTTGCTGAACTAGCAGTTAACGACAAAGCTGCGTTCACCACATTGGTTGACCTTGCGAAAGCAAATTTAGCATAATCATCATAACGAATTAAAACACACAGAGCACTTTGCTCTGTGTGTTTTTTCTTTGCCTATGGAAGATAGTTTTCAGGGTCGACCGCTTTGCCATCTTTCTTCATTTCAAAATGCAAATGTGGCTCCATACTGCTCTCAGCTATAGCAGTATCTCCTACAGCACCAACAATAGCACCTGTTGTGAGTTCATCTCCAACAGCTACTGGTGGATTGGGTGCCAAATTCGCATAAATGCTTTCAACCCCATCTCCATGATCAATGATCACCATCGTACCCATGAGAGGATCTTCTTCAATGGCTTTTACTGTCCCATTCGTAACAGCTAAGACCTCTGTTCCTAAGGGTGCATCAATATCTACCCCCGTATGAACTCTCCAATCCCCCATCGTGGCATCGTAAGCAAACACTTCTAAGCTGAACTCTCGACTTACTTCACCTGGCACAGGTCTCGTATAAACCGATGCTTCTGCTTCATCTGGAGTCTCTTCCACTTCTTCTTTAACGACTGGTTTTGGCTGTGATTTTGCTGGCATTTTTTCTTTTTGCGCTGGCACATCTACCTGTGCATTCCCTGCAACGGACGCTACATTGCTTTCTTGCATCATCGGTTCTGTTGTGAATAAACTAGAAAACAAAAAATAACTTGAAAATCCAATTGCGGTAACACAGACAAGCAAAACAATGTAAAATCCTTTGCCCTCCATAAAATCACCTACGCGCTCAAAAAGTGTTTTATCATTCATTAGAAACACCTCCGAGCCTATTTTAGGCAAATTATGCAAGTCTTATACATTACAAAGTTATTTTAATTCAAATCAATATACATTTTTGTAACTTGAGAAAATGCTGTCGGAATCGGATACTTCTCTATAAGCTCTTCTTTATTGACCCAAACCCAATTACTCGGACATGTGTCTCTATGCCAGTATACTAAGAAAATTCGCATATGCCATTCAATATGCGTAAAAATATGTTTTGCGTTCCCCAGATAAGTTGTCTCTTCATTTTCCATACAAGCCAACTCTGATGGGTATTCCCATAGCCCAGCCAAAAGCCCCTTTTTCTCCCTTTGCCGCAAGGCCACCATATCATCTCGCACAATCAAATATATATCTTTATCCTCTACTTTTCTCGCCTTTTTCGGTGATCGATAAGGCAATTCAGCTGCTTTATCCTGTTCAAACGCTTGACAAAACTCTGAAAGTGGACAGCGCGCACATAACGGTATTCCATTTGGCAAACATATCATTGCCCCCAAATCCATCAAGGCCTGATTAAATTTTCCTGAAGCCTGTAGGGGCATAATCTCAGAAAGTAAATTTGTTACTTTCTTTTTCATAGAAATGCTCGTAATATCTTCATCATCTGCAGTTAATCTTGCAACCACACGGAGCAAATTGCCATCCACTGCTGGATATGGTTCTCCATAACAAATTGAAGAAATTGCACTTGCTGTGTAGTCACCTATTCCAGAAAGCGCATGAATCTCTTTGTATTCTCGCGGAAAGATTCCTCCATGCTCTTCCATAATTTGTTTAGCGGCTTTATGCAAATTTCGTGCCCGACTGTAGTACCCCAAACCTTGCCAAACTTTCATAAGGCTTTCCTCTTCTGCATTTGCGAGGTCTTTTATTTCAGGATACTCACTCATAAACCGTGTGAAATATCCCAATACAGCAGTAACTCTTGTCTGTTGGAGCATAATCTCAGAAACCCAAACTCGATATGGATTTGATTTTTCCTCTCTCCATGGCAACTCTCTAGCATTCTGTTCATACCAACTCAACAAAGGAATTGGGATTTGTTCTAATGGATTTGACATAGCTCCCTCTCATTTCATTAATGCAACTAAATCTTGTGGCAAAGAGGATTGAAGAACAATCTTTTCCCCTGTTAAGGGATGTTCAAAGGCTAAGTTTGTGCAATGAAGCGCAAATCTATCTTTCAGCATTGAGTCTTCTTTTCCATACAAAAAGTCTCCTACAAGTGGACATCCAATATGCTTCATATGAACTCGTATTTGATGCGTTCTTCCTGTCTCCAAGTGTAGGGAAACTAAAGACCTCTTCCCATTATTCTCTACCATCTTATAATTTGTGCGGGCATAAGCACCATCTGTTCTTACTTCACGGAGTAGCAGTGTGTCAGGCACTCTACCTATCGGTGCATCAATGACACCATTCTCGTTCGTTACTATTCCCTCGCATACCGCCATATATTCTCTATGAAACTGGCCTGTATGTAACAATTGTCCCAATGTTTCATGGGCATGGGCATGCTTTGCTACCACCATAAGCCCCGATGTTCCACGATCTAAGCGATTGACAGGATGAAATAAGGCTGTAATATTATTCTGCTGATAATAATATAGCAAATAATTGCACAGTGTTTGAGTTGGATGGCCCATGCTTGGGTGCACTGGTAATGGTGCAGGTTTATCTAAGACAATAAAATCTTCATCCTCATATATAATAGACAACGGTCCTTCCTCTGCTAATATAGAGTCAGAAGCACGGGCGTCTCCAATTTGAACGGAAAGCTCTTGCCCTCGCTGAACTCTAGCTGTTGTATAAGCTAACACGCCATCTAGTGTAATTCCGTCTTTAATTTGCTTTGCTCTTCGAATGGCACTGCCCGATAAACCTAACTCTTTCCGAAGTACAGTTTGCACCTGACTTCCTTCGAGTTGGTCGTCAATATTCAGTCTCAACCTACGTGCTGTATTCATAACATTCTCCAGTAAATATTTTAAACATCATAGCATATCTTACAGTATTTTTCACTCTCTATTGCAAATTGTCAAAAAAAAGTATACTATAATTTTGTTAGGAATGAGGTGTTAGCATGTCGAAAACATTGGGCATATATGTACATATCCCTTTTTGTCAAAGCAAATGTGACTATTGCAGTTTCTATTCTCTTCCAGGAAAAGAAGAGCAAATGGATATGTACCAAACAGCATTGATTACACAAATCAAAGGATCGGCTGAAACATTAAAACAATATAAGATAAATACTATATATTTTGGTGGTGGTACTCCATCTTTCTACGGTGAGCGTCGACTTCGCTCTATACTTTCCATTATTAAAAGATATGTATCATTATCCAAAACTGCCGAAATCACAGTTGAGTGCAATCCTGACAGTGTAGATATTAAAAGCATGTCTCGGTTGAAGCGAGCAGGTGTCAATCGTATCTCACTCGGTATGCAATCAGCCAATAGCTCAGAACTATCAGAACTAAATAGACCACATGATTTCAATAATGTCAAAGAAGCTGTTGAAATAATCCGAAATGCAGGCATTGATAACCTTAGTATAGACTTAATGTTTGGACTGCCATATCAAGACATGAATAGCTGGAATCATAGCCTATCCTGCGCACTCTCCCTCAGTCCTGAACACATATCAGCATACGGATTAAAAACAGAAGAAGGTACGCCTCTATTTGCACGCGCTTCAAAAATAGACTACTTGCCTGATGAGGATCTACAAGCCGATATGTACGTACAAATGGTATCAACTCTAACTGCAGCAGGCTATACGCAATACGAAATATCTAACTTTGCGAAAACTGGAAAGCATTCTAAGCACAATTTAAAATATTGGGCTGGCCATCCATACATAGGCTTTGGTTGCAGTGCACATTCAGATGTGCATGGCTTTCGTTATTCATATTCACCTAATCTAACAAGCTATATTGAAAATATTAACCAAGGAACGGAACCCTTAGACACTTGTGAAAAAATCTCTCATCAAGAGCGTGCCAAAGAATATCTGTTGTTGCGAATGCGTACACATCACGGTATCGAAGAATGGGAATATCGAAGAGAATTCAACATGAATTTTGATCCTATTGAGCAAAAACTCGAATTATTTGAACAACATGGATGGGCAATTCAAACAGGAAATCGTTGGCATTTTACTGTGAATGGCTTTTTAATCTCCAATCAGCTCATTGGTGAACTACTAGATAGTCAAGGCGAAGCACCTGAAGTTTCTTTCGAAGATCATTTCCGCTCAGCTTGTCTAACGGAGAGAAAAAATTTGCAAAAGCAAGCAACAAAAGATTTTACTTCAAAAGGTACGATTCTCATAAAAAAAAGCATAACTCAAACAAAGCCTATTATACAGAAACTAAAAGAGGAAATATCTAAAATGCTACCTTCACAAAAAAAATAATTATTAAATACACGTAAAAACACGTCATCATAGAAAACACAAAAGACAAGCCGATAGTGATATTCCTCAATTAGAATGCCGCTATCGCAATTGAGGAATACAATGAAGCAATTCGTTCACTCGTTAAAAAGTACAATGTAAAACTAGCAGATTTGGCAAGTCTAAATAAACAATACCAATCCGTTGACGGAGTACACCCAGATAAAGTTGGTATGCAAGAAATTGCAGAAATGTGGTTGCATTTTTTAAAGAAACCGACTGTGCTGTGAACTAAGAACTAGACATTGCACCAAATAGCAACTTCATGCATCATATATCAAATCATCCATATACAAGCACAAAAAAAGCTCACTAATTAAAGTGAGCTTTAGTGTTGGCACTACCTATCTT
>DAOUQJ010000013.1 GCA_030625685.1 Oscillospiraceae bacterium | reverse complement strand
TGCTTAATTGGTTTATTACCAAATTGCTCAACTGCTCTACGATAGGCAGGATTATATCCACGCAATGTGTTTGGTGATAGGGTAGGAAAGTGCATATCTTGCCATTCTTCAGCTACCTCACCAAATAATCTACCACGCTCATTTTTGGTGGTATACTCCATAATTTGACGATCTATGTCCGCATCCGTTCTCCCGTAGAAATGGATGCGTTTTTTTGTGCGCTGATCAGTTCTTGTTACTTCTAAAAGTCCATCAGCTCGACGATGGTATTTTGATTTCTTTGCCATAATATATTCCTCATAAGTATGTCTCCCGACTTTTCAGCCAGGAGGCGTGTAGTAACTATATTTGATAAAGCGATAGTATCGAATTAAACCAAATCAACGATACTACCAATCACTAGAACAACATCGGTAGTACCGCCATCCAAATTATCATAATAGGAGTTAGCTACAGGCAGTCCTGCAAATGAAATTTTATCACCATCGTTAACTTCAGTAGAACCTAGATAGAATATCTTATAGACATTCCAATTCTCATCAGTAGCAATGATCATGGTGTACGTTTGTCCGTAATATGCTTGCTCAAAAACTTGTTTAGCAGATGCATGTTGAACATGATGCAGGTTTTGAAGATGGGCTGATGGATTTTTTGCAAAACTACTGTATGTCAACTCACTATCAACAAGCGACATAGCTGTTGTCTTATCTTCTTCTGTGATGCAAGGGAAAATATTTTGATTTTTGTCAATCAAAGTTAGTGATTCAGTTTGCAAGTTGCAAGCAGATGAATAATTGTAACAAATTGATTGTAAAAAATCAGTTTTTGATGGAGTATATACTCCATCAACATGAGTTCCTATTTCTTTATATTCAAAATCTGGAGAGCAAAATACTAAATAGCCGTTAAAAAGACCGTTTTTGAAATCACCTTCATAATACCATGGATGGCCTTCAGGATTTTGAGAATCAAATCTGCCTTTACCATGTGCGAGACCGTTTAGAAGGGTACCAGTATACGTCCCAGTTCTTTCAAATAATATTCCATCTCCATATCCAGTCGAAACAGTCATTTCCATGTTTTCAACTTCTGTTAGTTGATTGTCTTCTGTTGGTTGATCTTCAGACATTAAATCAATTGTTTTGGTTTCACCATCCCAATTAACTGAGAGGTCTAACGCATTTGCAATTGCACGTACAGGTAAGTAAGTGGTGCCATCGATAATGAATGGTTGAACTACAGCGCCTGTTGCATCAGTCGGTGTCATCATTTCTCCATCAACTTTGATTTTGATATCATTATAGTTTAGGGTTGCTTGTTTTTGATATGCTGCATACGCAGGAACAATAAATGCGAGTACAAGTGCTGTTGCTATGACACCTGAGATAAAACCTTTCAATTCTTTCATAAGTAATTCCTTCTTTCATAAAAATTGATATATAAACCGTCTGCGTTTTTTTATTTTCTATCGCAAATATATTGCAGTTTCAATCACGTATTGTGGGATTAAATAGGCTCAACGATACTACCAATTGTCACAATAACATTGGTTACTCCGCCACCGATATTATCATAACTAGAAGTTCCTACTGGAAGGGCAGTGAATGAAATTCTATCGTTATCATAGACTTCAATAGATCCATCATAGTGTATTATATAATAATCACCATTCTCATTGTAAGCTATGATTTTAGTATTGGTATGGCCGAAATATTCATATTCAAAAACTTGTAAAGCAGTTGCATATTCAACTTGATGTAGATTTTGAAGATGTGCTGATGGGTTTTTATAAATCATACTATATGTCAACGCACTATCTATAAGGGATGTAGCTGTTGTCATATCTTCTGCATTTTTGCATGGGAAAATGTTTTGATAGTCATCAATCATAGCAATAGATTCTGATTGAAAAATGCATTTTGCTTGTGAATTATAACAAATGGTTTCAAAAAATTCGCTTTTCGTTGGAGTAAATAGGCCATCTACATGCGTTCCGATTTCTTTATAATCGAAATTTGTAGAGCAATACAGTCCTTGTCCATTAAACAGACCATTTTTGAAATCTCCTTCATAATACCAAGGGTTACCGTAGTCATTTTCTGTTTCAAATTTTCCTTTACCTTCTGGAAAATTATTGAGAACAGTACCAGTATATGTACCTGTTCGTTCTACCTGAATCACTTCATTACCTTCCCAAAATGGAGTGGATAATGTAATTTCCATATTTTCAACTTCTGTTAGTTGATTTTCTTCTGTTGGTTGATCTTCAGACATTAAATTAATTGTTTTGGTTTCACCATCCCAATTAACGGAGAGGTCTAACGCATTTGCTATTGCACGTACAGGTAAGTAAGTGGTGCCATCGATAATGAATGGTTCAACTACAGCGCCTGTTGCATCAGTCGGTGTCATCATTTCTCCATCAACTTTGATTTTGATATCATTATAGTTTAGGGTTGCTTGTTTTTGATATGCTGCATACGCAGGAACAATAAATGTGAGTACAAGTGCTGTTGCTATGACACCAGAGATAAAACCTTTCAATTCTTTCATTAATAATTCCTTCTTTCATAAAAATTCATATATAAACCGTTTGCGGTTTTTTATTTTCTCTAGCAAAATATATTGCAGATTCACTCACGTATTTTGCGCTTAAACCAATTCAAATGTACGTCTACGACAATACCTACAATAGAAACTGGTTCCTATTGTATTTTCTGGATTTGTTGCTTCAAAGCTGTTGAATTCATTGCAAAAATTTCTCCTGACTAATTAGCCAGGAGGCTTGCAAACTAAATGTATAATTTTGTTTTACTTATCATACTTCTTGAATGTTTTCGTTAATTAGATTTAGAAATGTAGTTTCATTTATAATTTGAACATTTCCTTTTCCACTTTCGTTTAATGCATATGCTTTTTCTTCTTTTGAACTTAATCCATCATCACCAACTAAAGCGATATCTTGCTCTCCAACAACAAGATAATCAGTTTTAGAAGATACAGATGTTCTCACCAAAGCACCGATATCTAAAGCCATTTGCATTAAGCACTCTCTGGAATTGATACAGGATCCTGTAAATACGATTTTTTTATCATACAAGGAGTGGGCAAGGTTAAAATCAGTGCTAACAGGTTTCATCATAGTGGGGCTTACTTTTTCAAAAGTTCTTTTAGACTTTGGTTTTTTATAGTGATATGTTTCAATCATACTCTCTAAAGGAAAGCTTATGCGTGATAAACAACTATTTAATAGTCTGTTTGTACACAAAACATCATTCATAGCTCTATGTGAGATGCCTTCAGCAATATTTAATTTTTCTTTTAAAAATTCAAGTTTATGTGATACATATTCAGGAAAGACGTTTCGAGCGATAGATAATGTATCTACATATTGGAAGCTTTTCTCCATCTTTAATGATTTATAATAAGCGATTTGAATAAAAGACAAATCAAAAGTTACATTATGACCGACAATAATGAAGTCTTCCATAAAACTTGCGATATCTCGAATGACATTGCGAATGGTCGGTGCTTCAATTACATCAGTATCACAAATACCAGTTAATTCTGTTATTCTTTCTGGAATACGACAACATGGATTAATAAATGTTTTATAGCTGGAAGTGTGTTCTCCGTTTTCAAATTTGATCATGGCAATTTCAATGATGTCATCATTTTGTGCTGAAAATCCTGTAGTTTCAATATCTAAGACGATATAATCCATTAGACCTTCTGCACATATAATATTGTTAGTTTCCTTCTTTTTAAATAATGCATCTAAAAACATGTGAAATTTACCCTTCAAACTGAAATATTACCTAAATAGTAAAATTGTGGTATAATAAAGCGCGCAAAAATCACGATGGCGCCCTCGTAGAAAGAGAGAGCATCACCATGACTAGGCAGGAGGCGGAATTGTACATCAAAGCATTGTCATTCGAAAAAAAGAAATTACTCAATCAGATGCTAATAAACCTTTTAGAAACGCATCCACATGAGCACGTTGTTCCGGAGACAACTGACAAAGACGCTCAATAAGTTCGTCATTTAAGACAGCTTCTTCATCAGAAATGGTGGAGGAGCTGTTTTTTAGTTGTTCTAGATTAGATTCACCTAATAGCTGGCTAGTGGTAACTCCAAGATAAATGGCTAAGTCTTGTACCTTTCCAACGGAAGGAAGAGTGCCTCTTTTTTCAATATTGTTAATAAAACTTGTTCCAACTCCGCTTTCTCTGCAGGCAACAGTGGGTGAAATGCCGAGTTCTTTACAACGAGTTTTTATATTTTGTACAAAAAGTTCAGTATTCAATCGGCTTCACTCCTTATATAGAATATTAATTGTGCACAAATATTCCTAAATATAGAACTATACCATTGACAATTCTAAATTTAGGAATTATTATTTAGTTACAGGTTAACGAAATTATAGATTTAGAAATTTTCTGTCTTATTTTGTATTTTAACATGTTAACCAGTAATTAACAAGCGATTTTTACTTGGAGGTGAGAGATATGCAATCAGTTATTATGAAAATACGTGAGCACCGTGAAGCTAGACATATAGGGCAAAGAGAACTTGCTCGTATGCTTGGTGTATCACACGTTTCAGTCTGGCAATGGGAGGCAGGAGTGGCATATCCTACTGCTGATCGCATTCCTATAATTGCGGATGTTTTGAATTGCACTATTGATGAATTGTATGGTCGTGATAAAAAGAACGTAAGTTAGTTGTTAAAACTATTATATCTCAAAGTGAGGTGAATACCCATGTCGGAGCAATGCCGAAACATTTATAAAATTGCTCGAAAAGCAGCAGGTTTTACACAAGAATCATCTGCGGAACGAATAGGAATAAGCCCTGAAAGTATTCGTGCTTATGAAACAGGGCAGAGGACACCACCAAACGACATCGTAGCGCAAATGGTCATTTGTTATAACGCACAGCATTTAGCCTATCAGCATCTGCAAGAGTCGAATGAACTCATGAATCAAATCGTATCTGAGTTAGAAGAGAGAGATATTTTGCAAACATCGGTTCGTATTTACAATCGACTCAAACGATTCTCTGAAAAGGGTACAATTGACCGTCTTATGGAGATTGCTGAAGATGGCATCATATCAGATGATGAAAGGCCGAAATTCAATGACATCATGCGTGAATTACAAGAGATTATCAAAAGCGGATTAGAGCTATCTGTCTTTTGTGATAAAACAAACAAGGAGTGATAACAATGCCAAGAGAAAAAGAAGGATTTCGTGAGCAACTTGCACGGCTAAGTGAAAAATACCCAGGAGTTGAGGCAATAGACTTAAAAGAAGTTTCCATGTTGGTTGGTCGTCAAAGAAGAACACTAGTGAATGACAAAACCTTTCCAGCTAAGAAAGTAGGTAAAGGCAAAACATCAAAGTATATGGTCTCATTGGTATCTTTGGCAAGATGGTTGGTATAAAAGGGAGGAGTACTTATGAATCAATTTGAATGTAATGGTTATGAGTTTTATCATCTAGCCAATCGTAATCATGAAAGAGTAAAGAAACAGCAGGAGCGTAAATTGCGCAAGTCAAATCTGCATAATCGTATTATGGATAGACTACCATGGCTGTTTGTGTTCTTAGGCTGGGTAGTTTGGTTTGGGTGGTTAGCATGAAGATGGATAAGAAGACAAAAAGAAAACCCCTTGCGATGCGGACACATCACAAAGGGCATATGATTATCAGAAATAATCATGAAACTACTTATAGAATATCATACATGGAAGTATTTTGCAAGAGGGAGAGAGGTGGACAGCATGGCAGAATTTGAAGTGAAGCTTCGAAAGAAATTCACAGTGATGTCCAACCATCACTTGCAAAATAAAATCCTTTCTCTCAAAGCGAAAGGTCTTTTATCTTATATGCTATCTCTTCCCAAAGACTGGGACTATTCCATAGGTGGGTTAGCATCCAATAGCAAAGAGGGCAGAGCTGCAGTTCGCTCTGCTCTCAATGAACTTGAGGAAGCCAAGTATTTGATCCGCAAGCAAGTGCGTTCTAACGATGGAAACTTTGGTGAGAATCAATATATAGTTTATGAAATTCCTTATGATGAAGTATATGAAACACCGCAGTGCGAAAACTGCACAACGGATAATGGAAATGAACCACTGCACGCAAAGAAAACGACACTTAAAGAGAGCGAACCGTTGTGCGAAAACTGCACAACGGTCGAAGAAAAAGCACCGTTGTGCGGTTTTCCGTCATCGGATAACCCGCCGTCGGAAAATCGCACACAACTAAATACTAATAAACAAAATACTAATATACCCCCTATATCCCCCAAGGGGGAAAGGGCAGTGGTCCATAAAGATAAAGCTTTGAAAGATAGATTGTTTGAACAGTTTTGGGAGAAATACCCCAATCACAAAAACAAGCAAGCTGCAAAAAAGAAATGGGACAGGCTCAAGCCTAGTACGCAGTTGTTCAAAGAAATCATGGATGCACTTTCATGGATGGTCAAAACCTTTGACTGGACAAAAGAGAACGGACGCTTTGTTCCGCATGCATCTACATGGCTCAATCAGAAACGATGGCTCGATGAACGTGAAGCATATAGTTTTTATGAGTCCAACGAGGGCTTTGATAAATTCAGCGAGGGAATGGCAGTAGCTACGAAAAAACTAAGACAGTTCAAAACAGTAATCATTGACGGTGAAGAAGTCGATGTACCGATTGGAGAGGAGGGACTTGTGCAATGAATGATGAATTGCTGGCCGAAACAAGTGTGCTGGGTTCGATATTCATTGACCCTAATGCAGTTCCAATCGTGTTGGAGAAACTGACTGAATTTGATTTCCAATCAGATACTGGCAAGGCAGTGTTCAGAGCAGTCCAAGCTATGTACAAAGATGGTGCAACTATTGACCCTGTGACAATTCAGAAAAAAGTTGCAGAAAAAGGAGCGAACATCCCAAGCACTTATTTGCTCCATGCTATGGAAGTGACGCTGACAGCTGCAAACGTTGAAGCGTACTGCGAAGTGCTTTCTGCTGATGCGAAAAGACGGCATTTAATCACCGTCACGGAAGAAGCGTCGACTGCACTCATCAACAGAGAAGATCCTTTGGCTGTTTCTTCAAAACTCATGAGTGATATTGAAAAAATCAATAACAAAGAAGAAGCAAGCTCTATGGTCAGCAGTACTGAAGCAATGCTTGAATTTCTAGATTATCGCGATCGAGTAGAAAGTGGAGAAGAACCTTATGTGCGAACAGGCTATAACAAACTTGATGAAACGCTTGGTGGTGGTCTTGTAAATGAAGGCTTTTACATTTTGGCAGCAAGACCAGGAGTAGGCAAGACTACACTGGCTTTGCAAATTGCAGAAAAGGTTGCTCTGAGAGGTGGATCTGTTTTGTTTGTTAGTTTGGAAATGAGTTTACAACAGCTTTCATCCAAACGCTTAGCGGTAGATACGGGCATCCCAAGTAACAGAATATTACTTGGAAATATTGATGAAAAGGATTATGAACTAATCGCAGAAGCATCCAGTCGACTTTCAAAAAATCCACTTACGTTTAATCGCAAGCCAGGAGCAACAATGGAAGATATTGCGTTTATGGCTCGACAAGTGAAAAACTGCAAACTGTTAGTGATTGACTACTTGGGACTGATTCAAAATAAGAGTGGTAAAAGCATTTATGAGAAAGTTACCATGACATCCAATGCCCTTAAACAACTCGCTCGTTCACTTGGCATTCCGATTTTATGTCTTGCACAGCTATCAAGAAGCAATGAACAACGCACAAAGAAAATGCAAGAACCTCAGTTGACAGACTTGAGAGACTCAGGAGCGATCGAACAGGATGCAGATGGAGTTCTCTTGCTTAATAGTTTTAAAGACGAAGATGCAGGACAGAATGATCCAGTTTCTCTTGTGTGCAATCTTGCAAAAAATAGGCACGGTGCAACTGGACGAACAAAGATGAATATGTACCCTGTGAATGGACGTATTCGTCCGCTTTATCCAAAAGAGCGTGCCAGTGATTTTAAAGCAGTAAAATAGGAGGGAATCTTATGCTTACTCCAACACAAATGAAACTGCTTGAAGCAGAATTATTAAGACATGAAGCAAAAGCAAAAGCACAAGATGATGAAAAACTAGCGGATGATCATCGTGAAGTGGCAACCGTTCTTCAGATTGCAATTGAAATTATGAAACAACTAGATGAGAAAGGTAATTGATATGAGAAAGATAATGGAAATCAGCCAAGGTTGCGTTGATGCTTTGGAAGCAAAGAATTTGGATGAACTTGCAGAGGTCAGTGATGAGTTAGCAATCACAATTCAAACTTTACGTAGCTGGGCTTCTACAATGCCTTTAGAAAAGCTAGAAAGACTATATCATGCAGAAAAAGAGGGAAGACTGCGTGAGTTGCCAACAAAAGTTGGAGCTTTCATATATCAAATCAAAAATGAAAATGGCGAAAAGGTGATAAAGAGTTTACACGTTAAAGCTATCAATATTGTAGGAGAAACTCTTTCTGACATTATAGTGGATAGAGGAGAAACAATTGTAGCTGAAACATTAGGAAAAACAGTATTCTTGACATACAATGAAGCAAAGCAAGTGTTGCATTGTTAGGCCGAGTGATCAGTAAATATTGTGAAAAGGAGATGCAATAGGATGAAAAATACGAAAAAACATCAATTGTTATCAAAAAAGATGTGGCTAAAAAGTAGTATCTTATGGTGTGATATAAATATTGCAGTATGTAAGAAAGTAAAGAATTTATGTAATTATATTCTAAACTCAAAGAATTATTGAAGACATATATTTATGATAGAAAAATATTGGAGGCAGAGGACTGGAGGTCGGTAGCCAATCTATAGGAGTGGCATGAATGTCAAAATTTAAAAAAGTAATCGTAGCTGGACCACTTGTGTTGGAAGCTGTTTACCCAGCACCGAATCTAAGAGACAGCAGTGCAGTCCGAGCAGGTAAAAAGAGTTTATCATCTGAAGCACAGCAACGAATGAACCTCAAGTATGCATATCAAAAACTTGAATTGCAGATTGCAGCAAACTTTGGTGTGAATGATTTGTATTGTACGCTTACATATGATGACGAACACTTACCGAAAGACCGAAAGATAGCGACACGAAGGATGCAAGCCTTTTGGAAAAAGCTAAGGACCGCAAGGGAAAAAGCCGGCAAGGAACTGCGATACATATATGTAACAGAAGGTAAGCATGGAGACGGACGTCTTCATCACCATGTATTAATCAATGCAACCGGTGAGGATTATGATGAGATTCGTCAGCTGTGGAACTATGGAAATGTTGACTATGTTCGCATTCGGATTGACCGTGATAAGAATTACGAGAGCATCGCCAAGTATATGTGCAAGGAACAGCGAGAAAAATTAGGGCAACGGCTTTGGTCTTGCTCTCGTAATTTGAAAAAGCCAGAACAAGAAACCTTTCGTGTTGATGATGACACTTCTATATTGGCACCACCTGGTGCATTGGTGCTAGAGGATAGCAGTGATCATGTTACTGAGTATGGTCACTATAGATATATTAAGTTTCTTGCTCCATCTTGGGATAGGACTCCAAAACCAAAAGCAAAACGTAGGCGCAGGAAGAAATAACTTTTTATATATTTTTCAGCCTTGAGAGATATATTAACTTAAGGGAACAGGAGCGTGAATGCATTGAAAACAAATACAAAACATGGTAAAATATTAACAGTGAAAGACGGTTATTTAATTTGCCCGAGATGTTTAAAAAATAAGCGTCTGATGAAAATTAATTCTGACACTCATGGGACACGAATAGTTGCTTTTTGTCGGGATTGTAAAACTGAAAACATTGTGGATATCGATAGGGGCCTGTGCTTTGAGAGCCGGAGCCGATGATCAATATGCGAAAGCATATGATTGTTGGTTCCGGCTTTTTTGTTTGCTCGCAAGGAGGTGATAGCCTATGGCAAGTAAACCACTGAGACCATGTAAGCATCCAGGATGTTCAGAACTGACAAGAGATGGCTACTGTGCAAAGCACAAGCCAAAGCATCAGAGGAAAGCAAGTGCTGATTATCACAGCTGGTACGGTAAGACGATATGGAAACGGAAGTTGCGTCCTAGTCAGCTAATCCATGAACCGTGGTGTGCTGAATGTGACAAGCAAGGCATGCGAACGAAAGCGACAGTGGTCGACCATGTTAGGCCACACCGTGGTGACTGGACGTTGTTCACAGACGAAACAAATTTGCAGTCGCTTTGCAAGTATCATCATGACAAAAAGACCGCGTTGGAACAGGCTCAAGAACGAAGCAAAAACGGTGCATTTTTCTGAATGCAAAATGAAACGAAGCTACGTGTATGCGCTCAGGTACACGGGTGCATGCTCTAGCACATGCAAGCGAGCGTGTGTGCGAGGCATCGAAGATGCCAAACCCTCCCCCCACCCTCAAGAAGTTTCAGGGAAGGGGATCGAACACCCCGAGCGAACTCGTCTGTGAGAAAAATTCCCCAATGAAGATTTTGGGAAAGCAGAAAGGAGAAACCATGCCAGCACATGCGAAAGTAACGGAGCAAACTTCTAAGCATTGGACAGCTGAAGAACTCGAAGCAAGGAAAAAAGCTGAAGAAGAAACGCTTCCAAATCGTGAAACTGTGAAACTCAAAATGCCTAAGTATGTGCGCAGTGATCTAAGAGCCAAAAAGTACTGGAATGATACCGTCAAAAGAATGGAAGGTATTACTCTCCTGGATGATTTAGATACTGAAGCTTTGGGTGTTCTCTGTTCGCAACTCTCAAGAAGAGATTCTTTGAGTGAACTAGTTCAAAAAATGCTAAAGGATGCAGACGAAGAAAATGATTTAGAAAAAAGGTTGGAGACTGTCGCTAAATTGGATGCGCTTAATAGTAAGCTCATTTCTCTAGAAAAGGCAATCTTGCAAGCACAAACTGCATTAGGTCTTACACCAAGTGGCCGTGTTCGTCTCATGCGTAAACGAGCAGAAGCGAGACTGGTAGAGGAAGCAGATGAGCTGTTTGGTGATTAAAAATAAGAAGGGATGTGACTTGTTTGGCTGCTAACAAAGTAAGACGGCAAAGTGGACTGCACCATCCTGTCAGCAAGTATGCAAAACAAGTCGTACAGGGGAAACTCAAAGACCAGTGTTCTATTTATGAAAAGCTGGCATGCCAACGGCATTTGGACGATTTGAAACGGCAAGGCACCAAGGATTTTCCCTATATTTTCGATGCTACTCGTGCTGATCGCATTGTGCGTTGGTTTGGCCAATGCTTTCAAGTACGTGGAGTGGAGCAAAAAAAACCAATTGAGCTACAGCCATGGCAAGTGTTTGACCTGGGTTGTACTTATGGATGGGTACATAAGGAATCAGGGGCGAGAAGATTCAAGCGCACATACAACAAACGAGCAAGGGGAAATTTCAAAAGCACCGAGAAATCTGGACAAGCACTTTATCATATGTGTGCGGATGCCTTATATCCGCCATATCATCCAGAATTGGCCGAATGGGAACAGGAACCAGAAATAGAATGTGCTGCTGTTGACCGTGGGCAAGCGATGCGTGTATTTGGGGATGCAAAGAAAATAGCACAGGTGAGTCCAAACATAGAGAAACGTCTGATCATTCCGCGCTCAAATCCAGTAGTGCATCGTAAACGTGGTGGATATATGAGGGCACTCTCTAAAGACACCAAGAACAAAGACTCAGGTGCTCCAAGTTATTTCGTAGTGGATGAATATCATGCTCATCCTACATCGGATATTTATGATATTGGCCTGAACTCCTTTGGAAAACGGCCTCAGTCATTAATTGATGTTATTACGACAGCTGGTGACGATGCGCAAAGTAAACCGTGCTATAGAGAAGAAGAGTATGCAAAACTCGTCTTGGATAAAGGAAAAGATGATGAAACATATTTTGTGATGATTCGTGAACTTGATGTTGAGGATAATCCTCATGATAAAGCTCTGTGGCTCAAAGCAAATCCTTGTCTGCGCTATCCGAATGATTACAGCAAATTTTTATTAGAACAAATCAATACAGAATATACAGCTGCTTATGGTTCAAATGATCCTCATAAAATTAGACAATTTCTCACCAGGCGCATGTGTCAGTGGCAAACTGGCAGTGTGAATCGCTATTTGGATGAAAACTGCATGAAACTAGCGAAAAATGCGCAAATATCACGGGAAGAATTTGCAAAACTGACCGATGGTCGAGAGTGCTACTGTGGTTTTGACCTTGGAAAACGCATTGACCTTTCGGGAGTTGGCGCAATATTTATGCTGGAAGATGGGAAAATCGCCATCAAAGCGCATGGATTTATGCCGGAAAACGGTGCAGAACGACATGAAAAAACTGACCAAGTAGCTTACATCGCATGGGCGAAGGCAGGATATTGCACTCTGACACCAGGTGACGTGACTGACAACAGCTATGTGAATAACTGGATTTGTGCTGGAGAGCGAGAACATCAGTGGAAAGTGAAAGAAGTTGACTATGACGGCCATAACGCAACAGACCTTGCCATCAAAATGCGAGAAGAACGCAATAATGATGATTTTTGTGTAGAAGTGGCGCAGACCTGTGCTGGGCAGAACCTTGCAGTCAAAAGTTTCCGAGAACTTTTGCTTCAGGGGCAAATTATTTTAGAAGAAAACCCTCTCGTTATAAGGTGTCTTGCTAATGCCATCGAAGTGCAAAACAACTATGAAGATATTAAGCTCAGCAAGAAACACAAGGACGATACGGAACGCATTGACCCTGTGGCCGCATTCATGAATGCGCTGGCACGTGCGATGGTAAGCAGAACGTCCACAACGCTTGCTGATGCGATGGACCGAGAGGATTTTTCATTATAGCGTGTCGACATTTGATACCAGAAAGGAGAACCGATGAAGAAACTTGTAAAGGGACTATACAACTCAATGACAGAACTTGCACTTCTAGCTGGTGCAGCAACTGTAGCAGTAGGCACAGGAATGATTTACTTTCCGGCAGGTCTAATCACTGGAGGGGTACTTATTATGATTGGCGCAGTGCTATCTATTAGGGGTGAAGGTGATGATGAATGAGTTTGAAAAAAGGGCTTACTAAGACATTCGGAGGAAAAAGCAAAGTCCAAAAAAGCACAAGTTATTTAACGTTAGATAATCCGGAAGGATGGCTCACTGGAGATGCGATGAGTTTGAGTACAGATAAAGCAATGAAAGTGAGTACAGTTAATCGTTGTGTAGAAATTCGATCTAATACGATAGCTGTATTGCCCGTCTATATTATGGATGAAAAGACAAAAGAAAGATTATCCGATCATCGTCTAGGAAAAGTTTTATGGGGCAGAGCCAATGAAGCGATGACAACTTTTGACTATGAAAAACTTCAACAAGTCAACCGAGATTTGAGAGGAAATGCTTACACTTGGATTCATCGTTCGAAGTCTACTGGATATCCTGAGGAACTCATTCCACTTCCACCTGATTATGTAAGTCCATATGTCGATGGGAGAGGTAAGCTATGGTATATCTTTTTCAATCCAGAAACAGGAGAAAAAACAAAGATTCCATCGGTTAATATTTTGCATTACAAGGCATTTTCTACCGATGGATTGAAAGGCATTTCAATCCTGAAAAGAGCATCACAAGTCATCGAAACAGCACAGAGTGCGCAAAGTTATGAGCAGGCAATGTATGACAATGGTGGTAGACCATCCGGTGTTCTTACTGCTGATACAGATTTGAGTGGAACAAAAGAAATTACAGATGAATTTGGAAATAAAACGACAGTAAGAAAAAAAGATTATCTTAGGCAAGAATGGGAACGCGTTCATGCAGGACCAAGCAACTCTTTTCGCGTGGCTGTTTTAGATTTAGGGCTTAAGTATCAGCCAATTGCCATGACAAATGCTGATGTTCAGTTTGTGGAATCCAGTGAACTGCGTGTGGCAGATGTTTGCCGTTTCTTCGGTGTTCCACCTCATATGGTGTTTGCAGGTAAGCAGTCATATCAGTCCAACGAACAAAACTCTTTGGAATATGTGAAGTATACGCTTCAACCTGATGTGACTCAAAGAGAACAGGAAGATACTCATAAATTACTCCTTCCTTCAGAAAGTGGATTGAGAGTGCGTCGTGAAATGAAAGTGTATTTACGAGGTGACACGGCTGCACAGGCTTCATGGTATAAATCAATGCGTGAGTGCGGTGTTTACAGTACAGATGATATCAGAGGACTAGAAGATCTTGGGGAAGTACCAGGAGGTGATGGCAGATATGCAAGCTGGAACTATGGACCACTCGACAAATGGAGTGAACTAAGCGTCATTCGTGCGCTTGGGAAAGACCCGAATCAGAAACAGGAGGGATAAGATTGGAAGCAATTAAAAAGCATGCAAAAGTTGAAAAACAATTGGTGTCGGACGCTGAACTTCAGCTCATCAATAAGCAGTCGATGAAAGAGCTTACAGCTGATGAAGTGTTTACCTTTCGAATAGCAGCTTGTGACAACCAAATTGATCGCGAAAATGAATGCTTCAGCAATGAGACGTTAGATGGACTGGCTAAGTTGTTTGTGGGCCGTTCAATGATAACAGATCACAATTGGAAGACGGAAAAACAAACAGCACGCATCTATGCTTCAGAAGTAGAAACACAAGGGGAAGTCAAACGTCTTATTTTAAGAGCGTATATGCTGCGAAATGATACCACTGCATCAACTATTGAGGCAATTGAAGGTGGCATTTTACGTGAAGTGTCTGTTGGCTGCAATGTACATAAAGCAATTTGTTCAATTTGTGAAAGTGATCGTAAAAAAGTGTATTGTGGACACTGGCCAGGCAGGGAATATGAAGGAAAGACTTGCCACATTACTTTAGATGGGGCAAAAGATGCCTACGAAGTATCTTTTGTTGCTGTTCCTGCTCAGCCCGGAGCAGGGATTATTAAGCAATATGGCGGTAAGGGCGAACCGCAAAATGAACCACCTGAAAGTGACAGTGAAGAAATGTTCAAATTAGCACAAGCAAAACAAAACCAAGAAGAAAAACGATATGGAGGTATTTGATATGAAATGGGAACAACTTTTGGAGCTAAAGCACCAACGCGCTGAAAAACTGAAAGAGGGTGCAAATCACCTAACGAATAAAGATTTCGAAAAGCATAAGGCACTTATGGTAGAAGTTGAAAAACTCAATGCAGAAATTGATGCAGCAGAAAAACAATTGGCTGAAGAAGGTCGATTCGATGACGATGATAGTCGACTCAAAGACCTAGCCAATAAGTTGCAAGATCAAAAAGACGATGAGGCGAAAGAAAAAACACTGGATGAACTACGTGGTACCAATGAGTATATTAAGGCTTTTAGTGCAGCAATCTCTCAACAAGTCAGTGTGAAAAAAGGAGTTGGACGTGAAGAATTTAATCCTTTATACAAAGCACTCACGGCAACAGGGGGAACTCCTGCAGGCTCTGACGGTGGATTCCTAGTACCAGTTGAATTTGACAACATGATTCAAACTGTGATTCGTGACTATGTAGACCTCTCTAAATACTTCAACGTTGAAAATGTTCACACACTTTCTGGATGGCGTGCAATTGAAACTGCTGACTTGAGAACTGCACTTCCTAAAATTGGTGAAATGGGGACCATAGGAAAAGATGCGCAACCGAAATTCAACCAAGTGAAATATCAAATTGAAAAATACGGTGATCGTCTTCCTGTATCTAGTGAGCTACTTAACGATAACACAGCAGGGCTACTTCAGTATTTGGCTGACTGGTTTGGACCGAAGTACATCATGACTAAAAATGGACTGTTGCTAGGTCTACTTGGTGACTTGACTCCATCTGCATTGACAGTAGGCAGTGAAGTAAAACTACTAAAACAAGCACTCACAAAGGGGCTTCGTACTGCAGTATCTCGCTCTGCTACCTTGCTTACTAACCAATCTGGCTACGCTGAAATGGAAAACTGGGAAGACAAAAATGGACGTCCATATTTGGTGCCAAATCCAACAGACCCGGATGTCTATCGCTTCAAAGGAAGAAGTGTTGTGTATGGTGATGATGACCAAGTTGAAAACGTCAATGCGACAACAGCACCATTGTATCTAGGCAACTTTAAAGCATATGCTACCTTGTTTATGCGCAAAGCGATTGAGATTGCAACTACTGATGTTGGTGGACAGGCTTGGGAAACAGACAGCTATGAATTACGTGCCATTACTCGTATGGATGCGCAAAAGGTTGATGCTTCTGCTGCAATTGCAAGAACCATTACTATCCCAGAATAATGAGGGGTGATATAGATGGCGTTGGAGGCAATGAAGCTCGCTAATGTGAAGCTCTATATGAGAGTGGATGGCAATGAGGAAGATGTCACGATTGAATCGCTTTATGCCGCAGCCGTTTCGTATCTTCAAAACGCTGGCATTAAAGAGCCGACACAAGAGGATGAGCTCTACACCTTGGCAGTACACGGTTTGTGTCTACACTGGTATACAAATCGTGGAGATGAGCAATCGGATATGCCAATGGGTCTGCGCACTATCATCAATCAACTGAAATTCACACAGTTTTAAGGGAAGGGAGTACAACATGGGAATTAAAGTCGGAGATATGAGGGAACGCTTGAGCATTCACAAAACTCAGACAGATGAAACTGGAAATGTTCAGTGGATTGACGCATTCAAAGCATGGGCGAATGTGGAGACAACTGGCAAGAAAATTCCCTATGCTTCTACTGCTGCATCTGGTGATGAAATTTGCATTACCATGTGGAAAAATCTACTGACCACAAGTCACTTGGTTTTGTGGGGTGGAAGACCGTATAAACCTGTGAGTATTGCCCCTTATTCACAGCCAGGATTTATTGTTGTGAAGGCTGCAAAGGTACTGTTTGTGACTTGTGAGAAAGAGAACCAGGAGGGAGAGAAATTCTCCTTTCCTGGCTTCCTTGCAGAAAAGTGGGTGAAGCATCAAGAGAAGAATCCATTTGACAGCAATGTGATGCAATATGTGCTCGTGACACCCAAGGAAGTCGAGCTAGAAAGTGGAGCTATTATCACGAGTGGCAGTGAAAGCTATCATTTGCTTTTGGGGCACACGCTCGAAGAAGATTACAACGAGTATGAAATCAGACGCACTGAGGATTCGTGATGAATGGAGTTGAAATTAAGGGCCTAAAGGAAATTGGCGAGCAGTTTGATGATGCAGCTGAAAGATTTCCAGAAATACGGCGTGCGGAAATAGAGCGCGCTGGGGATGATTTACTTCACGCAGTAAGAGGGTACATAGGTGGCACAGGCAAAGTGCAAAGCTGGCAAGAAAAATACATCGGTTCTAAGGGTGGCTATGCAGCTGTTCGGCCAATGATAAAAGGTGATGTGGATGAGGTTGGGTATTATGGACGCAGTTTTGTGAATATCGCAAAGTATTCGTATATTGGCATCACTACAGCTGTTGACCAAGGACACAAAACCAGGACAGGCACTACATATAAAGAAGCCAAAAATGGCAAGAAGGTCAAACGAGCAACCTATGCGAAGAAGTTTGTGGAAGGTAAGCACATGTATTCCAAATCGCAAAAAGATGCGGAAACTATCGCAAAGAAAGTACGGGACAATTTAGAGCGTGAAGGGAAAAATTTATTGAGGTGATAAAAGTGGTAAAAACAAAAGAAATTCTGCAGGCAGTGAAGGCAAACTTGGAGGTTGCTTTTCCCGGTGAAGATGTACACCTCAATCGAGTGCGTGAAAATTACAAACGGCCATCCAATATGGTGCAAGGTGGAAAGCTCATTATTCAGAAGGAAGGCAAATACTATCAAGAACGCAGAATGGATGTGCTTATCACTTCTTTTGCCGAGGTGGATGCACGCTATGACACACATTATGACGTACTTCTTGACAGAGCAGAGACGATTGCAGAGCTTTTTTGTGGCTCTGTTTTGCCTGTAGGTGAGCGTAAACTTACAATTGGAGATATTACCTATGAGTATGGTTATGACTACGCTGAGGTGCGTGTGCTTCTCTCATGGGGTGAAGCAATTGAATACATCGAAACTACTGCAGTAGCGCAGCAAGTTCAAACAAATCAAGACCTAAAAGGAGGGGCATAACAATGGCAATTGGACTACCAAAACTTGACGTGACATTCAAAGATGCAGCTGTGACTGCATCGACAAGAACCAAAGAAGGCATTGTGGCCGTGATGATTCGCACAGCAAGCAAAGGCGATGCAACCATCACAGCCATGAGCCGACCAAGTGACATTCCGTCTGGAATGGCACAAGGCAACAAAAAATATATTGAGCGAGCCATGCTGGGTACCAACATGGGCAAAGCACGGACGGTCTACGTCGTGGAAACTGACGTTGACACAGAAGGTGATCACACTCATCTAAGTGCAGGGCTTGCTTTGCTGGCATCTGTCAGCGTAGATTACATGGTCATCTATCCTGATGCTGTATCGGCTGAAAACACCATTGCAGTCACATGGGTAAAGGCAAGACGCGCTACACTCAATGTGGTTAAGCTTATCGCAGCTGACACTGCTGCTGACAATGAAGGGGTTATCAACTACTGTACGGTAGTCAAAACGGCTGATGGAGATTTGACAGCAGCGCAGTACTGCTCACGCATTGCTGGTGTGTTTGCTGGTTTGCCATCCAGTTGCAGTGGTACCTATGCGGTGCTCGAAGACGTGCTTTCCATTACACCTAGTTCTGATCCAGTTGCTGACGTTGCAGCTGGTAAACTCATTTTGATTCACGATGGTGTGAAAGCAAAGATTCAGCGAGGTGTGAACTCACTGACCACTACCACAAGTGAAAAGGGCGAGAACTGGAAAATTATTAAACTGGTTGAGGCATCTGACCTTATTGGTTACTTCTGCAGAACTACCATTGAAGATTGCTACATTGGTAAGTATCCAAATACATACGACAATAAGCAGCTGCTCATTTCGGCCATTAAGACGTATCTGCTCTTTATGGAGACGGATGGGATGTTGCTACCAGGTAGCAGTGCAGTCGGCATTGATTTAGATGCGCAGATTGATTACCTCAAAGGTAAGGGTGTTGACACAAATGCGCTGGCTGATCAGCAAATTTTAGAGTATTACACGGACAGCAATGTTTTTCTTGAAATCAAAGCAAAGCGTGTAGATACCATGGAAGACTTCACACTCAGTGTGATTGTGTAAAGGGGGACTGACAAATGGACGCAAGAAGAATAATTAACGGTACCCATGGAGAGCTGTGGCTAGATGATGATTTTGTGCATGAATGCTATGGTATGCAGGCGAAAATATCAGTTGAAAAAGAAACTGTTCCAATGTGTGGCCAAATGGGGCAAGACTCCAAACTGATTGGCTGGAAAGGAACAGGAAGCCTTAAGTTTAACAAAGTAAATACTCGCATGGGTAATCTTATCGGACAGGCATTGCGAGAAGGCAGAGACCTACGCTTTAAGATTATCTCAAAGCTGGATGATCCTGACGCTTACGGGGCAGAACGTGTTGCCATTCGTAGTGTTAGCTTTGATGATTTGACACTGGCAAACTGGGAAGATAAAAAAGCCGGAAAGGTAGAGGTACCATTCACCTTTACCGATTTCGAATTTCTAGACAAAATTGATGCGTGAGGTGAAAGTTGATGGAAAACAATGAAAAGAAAACGGATGTGCTGGAACAACTACTTCGACCTGAAGCAAAAAACGTGGCTAAGAACTTGCAAGAAAAGTCTGTGGAAGTGACACGACTTAGCAAAGCGGTTGGTGAGCCTGTCATCTTCAAGCTTCGAGGCTTGCCTTATGGCCGTGTGCAGGAAATGGCAAAGCATGGGGTGGACGCAGAGCCTCACATTGTGTTAGTTGGTTGCGTTTCTCCTGATTTCAAAAATGCAAGTTTGAAAGAAAAGTTTGGCGGTGAAACACCGATTGACAGAATTAAAAACGTGTTATTGCCTGGTGAAATTGCAGACCTATCTAGAGAAATTGAAAAACTCACTGGCTATCGTTATACCACCATTGCAGACGTAAAAAAAGACTGAGGGATGGCAGTGATGCAGAGCTAGGTTTAATCTACTATCTATTTCACACGCATGGATGGAAACCAAGTGAATTCTATGATTTGCCCATCGGTGAAAAGGATCTCATTTCTGCACTGGCATCCCATGAGAAAGAAAAAAAGGATGATTTGTTAGACAAACAACCTACACTGGCAATGGTATCTGTATAAACAAAAAAACGGCCCCAGGATTGGGGCCGTTCGTCCATATTAAGAAACAAAGCGAGGTGAGTGCATGCCAGATACATCAATTGTTGTCACTGCTCAAGATAATTATTCGAGCAGTGTGAAGAAAATGTCAAAGGTGACGAAGGCTTTTGACAAAGATGCGGAACATATGGAGCAGGTACTCAAGAATTTGAGTAAACAAAAAGCAAGCATCAATTTAGATGTCAAAAAAGCAAAAGCAGAACTGAATGCACTACAAAAGCAGTTTGCCAAAACTGGTTCGGAAGCTGATGAACTAGAAGTGCAAATGCAACAAACTAAAGTTGATAACCTAGTTAGAAATTTGAATTTGGTTTCAAAAACAGCAAGGAATGCCGAAAAACACATGCAAACTTTAGGAGATGGCATCGTCAAGGCACACAACAAAGGTGAAGCTTCTGGATTCAATAAAATGGTGGGTGCCTTTGCTGCTTCTGGACTAGGTCAAATGGCTGGTGGTTTTGCTGTGGATTTTGGTAGCAGCTTCATGGCGAGTTACGGTGGTAGTGATGCAGGCAATTTATTTTCCAGTGGTCTTTCTTCAGCATCATCAGGTGCAGCCATTGGTACCATGCTTGCACCAGGAATTGGAACGGCCGTTGGTGCTGCAGCTGGTGGGATTATTGGTATAGCGCAAGGTGCGCTGAAAAATTATGAAAACAAAGATGAATTCTTTAAGCAGTCGTACAATGAAGCTTATGAACAAGGCAGACAAAGTACCAGCGCAGGCATAGCGAGTGGCTCTGACTATCAGAGCAGAATGGAGCAGTACAGCACTTCATTTCGTGTTATGACTGGCTCGCAGGCAGAAGCAGGAGAAATTGTTAAAAGTATAGTCGGTGTGGCAGCGACTACACCATTTGCGCAGGAAGATTTGGTGGGCACGACTCAGACACTCATGAAATATGGCATGGATGCAGATGCCGCTATTGGCAAAATGGGAATGCTTGGGGATATCTCATTAGGTGACGCGAACAACATGCAAAGAATGGCCGATGCTTTTGGCAAGATGTCATCATCGGGCAAAGTAACGCTTGAGCGTATTAATCAAATGACAGAGGCTGGTTTTAATCCTCTGACTGAAATTAGTGAAACGACTGGTGAAAGTGTAGAAAATCTGTATGACCGCATTTCAAAGGGTAAGCTCACTTTGGATGAAATTACGGCATCTATGGAAAGGGCAACCAGTGAAGGGGGTATGTATTTTCAAAGCATGCAGCTACAAAGTGAAACGTTTAAGGGACTGAAATCCACCTTTGAAGACACCATGGCTATTATTGAAGGTGGGTATGGTGAAGGTTACAACAAGACGCGTAAAGAAGGATATACGGATAACATAGAAGCATGGGGTGGTACTCTAGGTGATGCTTATTCCATCATGAAGCAAAATATTGGCCAAGGGCAAGCCTACATGGATAACTTAGCTGATCAATATAGTCGTGAGGCTTATGCTGCAGTACTGACAAATTCAGACACCACACTCTACGATAAAAAAGGGCAACAGCAACTTGCTGAGTGGCAACAAGAGTATTTGAGACTCAATGCTCAACTTCGTACAGCTGACGAAACTGAAAAAGCGGATATCAGCCAACAGCTTGGGGCCTTGGATGAGCAAATTCAAACCTTTGCCACATCAAACTATGAGAGCAGTGAACAAAACACCAAGCTTATTGAAACTGAAAATAGTCTCATTGAAGCTACAAAAAATCTTGAGATGGAATTCGGCAACTTTGAGGTAGAGTACCACCAAGGACAAACGACGACGGAAGGCATGGCTTCGACAGATGCAAAAGATATTGACGCAAGCGATATGGAAGACCTTCGCACTAGATGGGGACCGAACGCTTGGGGGTTAAACTCAGTTCCCTATGACGACTACCCAGCACTACTCCACCAAGGTGAAAGAGTTCTGACAGCATCGCAAGCACGTGAAGCTGACCGCAGTACTGGAGGAGATCCAGTTGTTCTATCAGGCAATACATTCTATGTTCGTGAAGAAGCAGACATCCAAAAAGTGGCCAATGCTTTGGCTGACTTAATCAATTTAGCCAGAATGGGAGGCGTTTACAATTCCTAGTATCAAACGAAGACAGCTTCTCGTGGATGAAGCTGCTGGCATTGAGATGATTCTCCCTGTGACACCCAAAGAGTACAGCTGGGAAAATGGCATCAAAGTCAATGTCGTGTCAGTAGAAGGCTTGGGGGATTTACATCTTGCTGGCTATAAAGCTTTAGACAAAAGACCCATTGACTGCATGTTTCCAGCGCAGGACTATCCATTCAATGAACCAGGTACTAATCTCAATCCATTCACCTATGTAGAGCAAATTGAGAAGTGGTGCCAGAGCCGAACGAAACTGCGCTACATCGTGAGTGGCACACCGCTCAATGCCTGCGTGATTATCGAAAGCCTAAAGTATGGTGAGCAGGATGGAAGCAACGATATCTACGCAACCATTTCACTCAGGCAGTATCAGCCACTGCAGACACTCTCTGTCGATAAAAAAGTGACGGAAACTGTGCGCAGTACTGAAACTGCAGGAGTGACCGCCAGCAGTTATCTGATTGTGAAAGGTGACACGCTCTCAGCGATTGCACGCAAGTTCTATGGTGATGTTTCTCTATACGGTAAGCTGGCAACTTACAACGAAATCAAGAATGCCAATCTCATCTGCGCTGGGCAGACGCTTCAAATTCCCCCTCTCTCAGTACTGTAAGGGGGTTAGGCATTGATACTTAAAACAATCTTAAAAGACGGCCGTGAGCTTAACCTCACAAGCCGATGCAAAAACGTGAAATGGAGTGGAAACACCGGTCAGCTTGCTAGGCAAGTGGAAGTCAACATCGTGGCTTCTCCCACTGATCCAGAGTATGAAATCTTGGATTTGGAGCTGTTCAGACCCTTTGACTTATATGATGACCTTGGTAATCGTTTATTGAAAGGATACATCGTTCGAGTGAGTCGTGAGTCAGATAGTCAAACGATGAATGTCACGGCCATGGATAAGGGCTTGTGGCTTGCAAGAAATCAAGGCTGGTACAACTTTCCGAACACCACTCCCGAAACCGCAACCAAGACCATCTGTGGTGACTTCGGCATCGAGCTTGGCAGTATTTCGACTACAGGTATTTCGATAAAACGCAAATTCCCTGGAGTGGCCATTCATGATATATTGCGTACCCTTTGGTACAAAGCATCTGAGCAAAACAGCAAGCGGTACCATATTGGTTTTGCGGATGAGGCACTCACCATCAAAGAAAAGGCTACGGATGCATCCTTTGTCCTTGCGCCAAAGGTGAACTTGGATAGTTCATCAATTACACGTGATGGCACAAAATATCAGAACACCGTGGCCATTTACTCAGAAAGCGGAAAGCTCATTCGCAAAGTGAAATCAGACAAGGCAAATTTTGAACTCGAAGGACTGCTCCAAGCTATCATGGTGCAAAAAACAGGCGAGAATGCCGAGGCTGATGCTAAGACATTCCTTGAGGACAATGACATCAAACAAACGGTGTCCGTGCTTTGTGAGGGTGACAATAGTCTTATCACTGGTGAAGCGGTGCGAGTGCAGCTGTCTACAGCTGGTGTGGTTGGACTCTTTTGGATCGAATCAGATTTGCATACCTGGGTGAATGGCAGATACACAACAAAGCTTAAGCTGAATTTCCGCAACATCATGACGGAAGTAAATTCAGGAACGGATATCTAGGAGGTAGGCGATGGACGGAGTCAATGAACTATTGAAAGTCATGCAGGAAGGGAAGAAACAAAGTGGAGGGCAAACAGGCTTGATGATGGGTACCATCCGGCAAGTTGCGCCTGATCCTTTGAAGCTCTATACAAACGGCATGGAACACGAACATGAAGACCTTTGGCTAGCAGATGGTCTGCAGAGTAAGTTGCAAGCAGATGATACCGTACTGATCTACACACCTGATGCTCAGGTGTATTACATTTTGGTGAAGGTGGTAAAAGCATGAATGAAAGAATGTTCCCTTTGGTGGAGGCAACTACCTCAGTCAAAAGTGATGCACTACCTATGGCCAAAGAATGGGCATGGAACTTTGAAGAAGACAAGCCCATTTTCCGTGGTGGTTCACCAGTACAAGTGACAGGCAGCGAGGCGGTAAAAGTTTGGGCATTCAATGCTTTGCATTCCGTAAGATATGAGCACGAAATGTGGACACCAAATTACGGCTGTGAACTGGATAGGCTCATTGGTCAAAGTTTTACACAAGAAACCAAACTGGCAGAAGCAAAGCGATACATTCAAGAATGTCTGCTCGTTTCGCTATATATCACGGATGTGAGTGTTTCAGATTTGGCACTTCGAGACAGCAAGCTGACAGCCACCATCACCATGTCGACAATATACGGAAAGGAGGAAATGTTCAATGTATGAGAATATAACACCGGAAAGCTTGAAAGCTTCTATGCTTGTACAGTTTGCGTCTGCTGGTTGGGATGTTTCAGAAGGTTCTTCAGCTGATTTGCTGGTAGGACCAATGGCAATGGAACTGTGGAAACGATACATGCAAGACCTTGCCATTCCATCCATGCTGTTTATCGATAAAACGTCAGGTGAGTACATAGAAAAAGCAGCTGCTATTTATGGCCTAACGCGCAAAGATGGCACGAAAGCATCCTGCACCATCACATTCACAGGTATAGCTGGCACGCTGATTCCTACTGGCACCGCTTTTCTCACTGCAGATGAACTGGAATATCGCTTAGACGCTGCAACGCTTCTTAATGACCAAGGACAGGGCAGTGGCACGCTGGTAGCAACGCAAGTGGGTGTCGATTACAACATCGGAGCAAATGAAATCACGCACCTATTCGTTTCAATCGCAGGACTGACTAGCTTTTCAAATGAAGTGGCAACTGGTGGAACGGACGTGGAAAGCGATGAGGCACTTGTGGAACGATACTACAAGCGAATTCGCACACCAGGCACTTCTTCCAATGTCCATGATTATGAGCTGTGGGGATTGAGTGTCACTGGCATTGGATATGTTCGTGTGGATCCTTTGTGGGATGGGGCAGGGACGGTGCGTGTGCTCCTAGCTGGTAGTGATGGCAAGGCAGTAGCAAGTGAAACAGTTGCAGATGTGGTCAGTGTCATCGAAGACCCAGTCACAGGTAGAGCAGTGGGGGCAGAAGTCACAGTACAGTCGGCGCAGGAGCTGACAGTCAATGTGTCGGCCACACTCAACATCGATGCTGGCGCAGACTTGGCTGTGATTCAGCAAGCTGTGGAATCAAGTTTGGCTGAATATTTAGAGAGCACCATTTTTTCTGCAGACACTGTGCTTTACAATCGCATACTCGCACTCATTTTGATTGTGCCAGGTGTAGTTGATGTTCGGGCTCTCACAGTAAATGGTGGTACAAGTAATTTGTCAGTTACCAACTTGCAAATACCTGTGCTTGGCGCCATAGGGTTGACGGAGGTGAGTTAGCATGGAATTGCTTGACTATTTGCCAGACCGTCACAAAGCGAACATCATCGGGCAAACGCAAGTGGCTCTGCAAGAAATTGTGACTGCAGAGGAGAGTGCCTGGGATGACATCTTACTTCAAATGTGGCCGGACACCGCTACATGGGGGTTAACACAGTGGGAAAAAGCGGCTGGTTTAGAAACTCCAAATGCAAGTACAGAAGTGCGGAAAAGTCGCATTCTCGCCAAGCTTCGTGGCTATGGCAGTGTGACAAAAGACATGCTTCAAAACGTGGCTCTCAGCTACTATCAAGGTGATATCGATGTGACAGAAGTGCCTAGAGAAAGCAAAGTCATTATTACATTCGTCAATCAGATTGGACAGCCACCAGGAGTGGAAACACTCAAAGCAGCACTTGCCGAAATTATTCCAGCGCATTTGCTTCTTGAATACATTTGGCAATACCGCACGTGGAATGAATTGACTGGAATGACGTGGAGCTATCTAGCTACAAAAACTTGGAATGAAATCAAAGAAGGTGATATTTAATGCAATACACAGAAAATTATTCGTTGAGAAAATTTGAAAAAACAGACTATGCTGATCCAGTACATTTCGGTGTAAATGCTGAAATCATAGATGCCGAAATGAAAAAAGCAGAAGACCATCGAGAAGATGGCTCAAAGCATGTTGGTAGCCAAACAAAATCAACTCCCGTTGATGCAGATAGTGTTGTGTTAGTTGATTCAGCAGATGCAAATAAACTCAAACGCTTTAGTTGGGCATCATTGAAAAGTGCGCTAAGTTTAGTATTTGCGAGTATTTCACACAAGCACGATGGTGTTTACGAATCAGCATTTAGTAAAAACACAGCTTTCAATAAACTGTTTGAGACTTCCAGTGCAAATATCAAAATGAATGCTACAGCTTCAGTGGGTTCTTCTACTAACGTAGCGAGAGCTGACCATGTACATCCGAGCGACATAAATAAAGCGCCAACCAACCATAAAAGTACATCTGCTGATTATGGTGTAAGTGATGGAGCTAGTTATGGACACGTAAAGTTAGCAGACAGTGTTGCTTTTGAATCTAGTGCATGGGATGGTTATGCAGCAACTCCTTCAGCTGTTAAAGCGGCTTATGATAAAGCAATTGAAGCACTAACTGCATCGAGTGGTGGCGCAAAAGTTGCGACAGGGAGTTATGCAGGTGTGGATTCGCGTTACAATACTTTTGTTTTCCCATTTAAGCCAAGATTATTTTTAATCAATGCTGATGCTGGCTCTAGGTTGCTTTCTATAGATGACGGAATTGGTTTAGAGATAATTATTTACGATATTCTGATTGGTAAAAACGATGGGTACAAAATTGATACTGGTGGTGATGATACGCTGTTAGTAAGTGCTACTGACACTGAATTGCAAGTTGAAGGTCAATATTCAGATAGCTATTCTGCCGTGTGGAATATGTCTGCTTATACATACCATTGGTTGATTATAGGGTAGGAGGTTTAATATGTACATTATAAAATCGACATCTAACGAAGATGGTTCAAGGCCTCCAATTACCAGCTGGGGGAATTATGAGATTCCTAATGGGTACATTGAGTGCAAAGAAGAATTGATTGGTGATTTTGTAAGATTTAATGGATTTGTAAATACAACAATAGAAAATGATATTGTTATAGCTTTAACGGAAAATACAGATGCAAGAGAAGTTTATATTTTAGATTGTGAAAAAGAGAAAGAACAATCAGATATAAAAAAGCAGATTGCATTGCTAAAAGGAAATTTAAATGCAACAGATTATCAAGCAATTAAATTTGCAGAAGGTTGGCTGTCTGAAGAAGAATATGCACCTATCAAAGAACAAAGGCAACTCTGGAGAAATGAAATTAATTCATTAGAAAGTGTAGGTGGATAGTATGTTGCCAGATAACTATAGATTCCTTGAGTTTCTTGGATTACTACCTTGGTATGAACAAGGAATCAAAGGAGAGAACAGTATAATTGTCACTGGTGAAAACATTAAAAGAGAAAAACCTCATGAGCACGCGCTGAATACTTTGTCTGTAGTGAGAGAAATTGCACCTGATGCAAAAGTTATATATGGAGGCAAAGAGTCTTCAAAGTTCACACATGTAACAGATGAGTTTTTGCAGTTTGTAAGAGAGAATAAACCAGATGTTATGTTTATGTCTTATTCTTCGCATGACAGACACTTTGAGCCGTTAGCTGAATTTGAATACTTTACACCGTTCTGTGCTATTGGAAATGAAGATGATGAAGAATATAACCACATTGCTATACCCGATAATATCATTAGTGTTGGGGCTTATTATTTGCGTAACGGCAAGCCGGTGCCAGCTCACTTTTCATCTGAATCAGAACATTTGGATTTTTGCGCACCGACAATGCTTGCCACTGAATACACAGACAAATTCAGTGGGACAAGTTGTTCAACTCCTGTTCTAGCTGGAATGGCTGCTCTTGTGAATGACTTCTTTATTCAGAAAACAGGTAAGCCACTCAAACGTGACAAGATGGTGCAGTTCATGAAGGATAATTCTCATGATATTGGCGCAGCGGGATTCGATGTTAAAACAGGTTTTGGTATGGTTATCCTGCCTGATCCAAGTACGGTTGATATTGGAAAGTATGCAGAGAAAGAAGAGGTGACTGTTGATATGGGTATTAGAAAATGTATTTTGACTGAGAATGATTGTTTTAAGGCTGGTAGAACAATCAAACCACAAGGAATCATGATGCATTCAACCGGTGCTAATAATCCATATTTAAAAAGATATGTTCAACCAAACGACGGATACATTGGAGAAAACCCAAACAATAACCACTGGAATAGAGACGTAGGGTTAGGTGTTCATGCATTTATCGGAAAATGCGAAGATGGCTCTATAGCAACATATCAAACTTTACCTTGGGATCATAGAGCATGGCATTGTGGCGATAGTGCAAACAACACGCACATTGCATTTGAAATCTGTGAGGACAATAAAGAGGACGCTACATATTTTGAAGCAGTGTATGCACAGGCGGTGGCATTGACTGCGCATCTCTGTGAGCTGTTTGAATTGGATCCAATGGAGGACGGTGTGGTGATATGCCACAGTGAAGGACACGCAAGAGGAATTGCCAGCAACCACAAAGATGTGATGCACTGGTTCCCTAAACACGGTAAAGATATGGATACATTTATAAAGGATGTGGAGAGTATGATGATGGACAAAACAGTTTACAAGACATTTGAAGAGATTCCTGAGTGGGGAAAAGCGACAGTTGAAAAACTAATAGAAAAGAAAGCTCTAACAGGTACAACGAGTGATACACGAGCAAGCCTAGACATGTCAAACGATATGCTAAGAATTCTCGTAATCAATGACCGTGTAGGCCTGTATGGAGAATGAGGTGAATAATGATGGAAAATGTGAACTATATTAAGGCTTTTATTAGCACGGCAATGGCAACATTGACAGGTTTGTGGGGCTGGTTCGGTTGGTTACTGCTTCTTTGGATTGGACTGCTGGTATTAGATTACGTTACAGGCTCAAGTGTGGCAGCAAAGAATGGAAAATGGACTTCTCAAGAATCGAAAGACGGTATCTGGCACAAATTCGGCTGTGTTCTTGTAGTTGTAGTTTCTGGAGCAGCAGACATGCTATTTGCGACGATAATTGAACACATACCCGGAATCACGTTACCATTCGAATACACATTGCTTCTTTGTCCAATCGTAGTTGTGTGGTACATAATAACTGAGTTGGGAAGTATCGTTGAAAATGCTGATGCAATGGGTGCGCCAGTTCCGGACTTTCTGAAAAAAGCATTGCTAAAGAGTAAAGATACCATAGAAGCCACTGGGGATAAATTATAAAAAGCATTTACTACCATTAATTAAAATAAAATAGTAAAAGCCAGAGGTTATCCCTCTGGCTTTTACTATAATGCATTACATAAAATATGTATAACTTGAAAATGTTATAAGTTTTTGATTTAGAATAGTGGGAAGGAGCATTTATTATTTAAAACCAGATTTGTTTTTTGTGCCGTCTACTGGTTTATATTTTTGACCTGGTTCTGGTGTTGGGGGAAGTGGATTCCCTTTAACCGTAGTTCTCTCTCCATGCTTTGTTTTACCACCTCTTGGTCCTACTATTTCAACTTGACCTGAACCAGGAGATTTTTCTCCTGGTTTTAAAAGACTATCATACATTCTAGCACCTCCTTTATTAATTACAGGTTGTATCGCCTTCCCACTAATCGTAAATCATTATAGCATATTTTGTAAAAAAAACAAATTTATTGAAATGTGTTAATAAGATAAATTAAATAATTGAAAAACCTCCACCTTAGCATACTTGATGCAAAGGTGGAGGTTTCTTCTGCTAGTTATAGGAGAGGGAGGCTTTCCATCTCCTGCTTTTTAAAAACGACTTTGTTTTGTCGTTAATTTTCGAATTAATCTTTTCGATTATAATCGTTCGTCTTCCATAATCATTATAATCACCATTTTCCTTACTACACATATTTAGTTTTTAATTTTCACTTACAAACTTTATTTTTATCCACAAATTATATACTATCTTATGTTGTTAGTCAATACAAGATGCATGATTTTTCTTTTCTTTGAACATAAATATTGTTCCGTCACCTGGCAAAATCCAATCTGTAAAACGAATTACTTTTCCATTCAAAACGGTTCGCATTTCTTTTCTATCATTATTTCCATGATCCATAAAACCGAAACCTTGAGCATACATATCAACCTTGTTTTGATCATAATTCATATGAATGCAATAATGGTGACATGGTTTGTTTAATCTTGTTGAAAAATAGCAATCTTCTTTTAATGAGCGCGTTTCATATTCCACTAATAATGTTGCGTTTTCTTTGAAGCATATATTGTTATGCTTCACTGTTATTACGTGATCGTACAAACTATATGGATCTTCATTGTTTTCATCGCGATCAGTTGTGTATGAATAGGTTTGATTATCTAATTTAAAGGTTAACACTTTAAATTGTTCTTCATCAGGTAATTCTGGGATTTTTTTTAAGTTGAGCTTTATTATATCATCAAGTATTATTTCCTTTTGCTTATCAAGGTTTTGTAGTACCATCTTTTTTGTAATCTTTTTTTTGATATATTTTTCTTCAAACTCTAAATCAATCGAAATAATATACTCTTTATAAAAATAGTCTTGTAAAAGAGGCGTTATTTCTTCTTGTACAAAGTAAAATAAATCATCTTTTCTTATAGTGGCGTTTGGATAATACAAATGTTTGTCTAATTTCATTTTTAATTCCTTTTTTTTGTCATCAGATAAAACTTTTATATAATCATCACCCAATAAAACTTCCCTTATACGGTTTTTCATATAATCAATAAAACCATAGAATTCAATAACTAAAGATCCAATACTAACTGCCATTAAAACATTGGCTGCATTTAAAAGAAAATTATGCAATATAATGTGTTCTTGATCTTGTTTCTCTACAATATAAACTAATATATATAATATAATGCTCACTAACATGATAATAATTGCGGGTAAGGTTAATAGCGATTTTTCCTTATCAAGCTTCTTTTTTTCTTTTTTCTTTTTTTTCTCTTCTTTTTTTTCTTCTTTCTCTTCTTCTTTCTCTTCTTTTTTTCTCTTCTTTTCTTTTTCTTCTCTTTGGGTGTTCATTCTAATTCTCCTTAGAAAATTTTTATATTATAGGCATAATGCAGTGAAAAATAATTACCTTTTTTGAATTAAGATCAACTCTTTTTCTTATAGAATATTTTTACTAGAAGCACAATATTCGTAGCAGCTAAATTAAGAGCATATTCTGCAAATTCATCTGAAACATTTACAACTGTTTCGCCTTGTCCATGACCAGATGTTTTATTTCGCACAGTGGGTAGTCCATTTTCCAATGTGTTTCGTAATCCTGAAATATGGTTGTTTAAATATTCCGGATAGAAACTGTTCTTTTGTAAAATGGAAATTAGTTCTTTGGCTGACGCTTTAGAGGAATCATATGTATAATTACATCCGTTGCAAATAGCCTTCATTGTGCTTTCAAAAGCTTTAAGTGCATATAAAATAGCATCTTTATTGTTACCTTTGCGTCTATGTTCAAATGCGTTAAAAAATTCATTTTCAGGTCCATCAAACCCATTCTCTACTAGAAGTTTTAAAGCAGGTTTGATTGTTTCCTGATGCAATAATTGATTGTCCTTTCTGATAATTGCTTCGTTGATAAACTCATATCCAAGATTATGTTGCTTTAAACGGAAATTGAGTTGATTTATGGCAGTATCAATGACATTGATATGTTCTTTAGAAAAGCTAATGTTTTTAGGGGGAGCAGATTTGAGTCTACTAATTAGATTGAAAGAGTAGTCTAAAAAGTCTAGAAATGATTGATCATTAGCGTTAGTAATAAAATGTTCGATTTGCGTTCGTTTATTAAGATAATATTCATATAGAGTTTTTAAGCCAACTTCTCGGGCGAAAGTATCATGAAGATAATTCCAAACACCATCAGTTCCTTTATTTTGATAAAAATCCAACACATCTGAAAGAGTATAAAACACTTGATTTCTGAAATTTTCAGGAAATTCATCATATATATATACATCAGGTTCACCCTGCTTGTTTAGTATTCTTTTTGAGTAAAGTTCAAACATAAATATTATTTCCTTTTATTGTATAATGATATCATTATACAATATTGAAATGTTTGTAACAAGAGGTTTATTAAACACTGAAATTAGAAGTGTCTATAATGAGAAAATACCTCAAGCTTTGTTTATTATTAGGGTTTACTGTGTCTTTAGCTAGTAGATTAACTGATTAAATTTAAAGTAAAGTTTTTTTGAGATACCTATAATTCGGAATATGAATTGATGCAAAAAAATTGTCACACATTTGGCACGCTCAAATGTCCTGTTTTTACCTACTTTTACCCTTACATTGTTCAATTGCAAGAGTTGAAAAGCAATAAAAAAGTACCGAAAACAATTGATAATACAGTGTTTTCGGTGCTTTTTCACTTGGCATGCCAGAAGGGACTCGAACCCCCAACCCTCAGAACCGGAATCTGATCTCGTACTTTTTTCTTTCACAATTTAATATCAATGGTTCGAACATGATTTAAGTCCTTCATATGCAACATATTTAATTAATTCAATTTCTCTGTAAATTTCACTGTTGCTTATGAACGGAATTGCAATATAATCATCAACATCGCCTTTCGAATGTGCTATAGCGCACCTTACAGTGTATATGCGTTCACCTAGTTTATTGATTATTTGTTCATCGCTTTTTGAAAGGTCTAGTGAGTTTTTCTTTGAATCACAGAATTTTCTTATTCGTTCATCGTCTAAAGCAAGCCAAGATTTAAATTTTTCTATATTCAAACTACTTTTTAAAACAAGTTTTAATGAATCTCTCTCATTTAAAGAGTTTTTGTAATGCTGTAATACTTTTCTAAGTTCATTATGATCTATAGGCGGAATTGATAACGCATTATATTTCTCTAAGAAGTGATTGTTTTGAGCTCTAACAAAAAAATACTCTAAAACTTGGTAGTAGCTTAAATAGGCTAATCGTGCGTCTTGTGTGTGTAGAGCATTGCTGAAGTACAAGGCGGGTATCTGTTCAAATTCAACTGAATGAAATTGTGTCCCGTAGATTTTTGCTTCACCTTCTGCTTTATAGTTAGAATCCAGTTCAACTATTGAAAAATCTAAATCATGATCCATTGATATTTTCAATAATATTTCATTGATCATCTGACTTATAACATCATTAGATAAATTTTCGATATCGAACAATTGAATAGACATAAATTCATCATGATTTGAATGTATATGTTGGATATCACCATATTTGCCTTCGTTTATAAAGTACTCATAAAAAATACTGAAAAATAGACTACTTTTTTTTCCAATTTCTCCTATGCATGTCCTTCCATCATACAGTTGGACTGAACCTATTTCTAGATAATCAAAGCCTTTAATTATTTTTTTATAAGTTTTAATATTGCTAGGTGTCAGTAAACACTCATAATAGTTCGCTATACGTATGGCACTGTTATTCACACGAAAGAAAGCGTTATAGAAAAGAGGGGAGAGTATACCGCGGAAAGACCTCAGTCTCTCGTCAGGCTTCATGTTTTCAATCAATCTCGAAAACACTTTGACTTGAGTTTCTAATACTTCCTTATCTTCAGGAGTTACTTCGAATGAATCTCCACCAATGTCAACAAAATTGATTTCTTTTAAAGATATGCTTTTAGCCCATCTTTTTAATGCATCATTTTTAATCTTGTGTTCTCCATACATTGACATTTAGTTCACTTTCTTTCTTTAAGCATAAAATGTAAGGTTGTCTAAGTAACTTCTCATTATTGCAATTATTTGAATTTAGAAATTAATATTAAGTAAGAATTATTATAGCACAATTTGAAAGAATAATATAATATAAATAACTACGATAAGAGAAACGTTTTAAGTATTTCAACTTGATTTATAAGATGTTTTTACGACAATTTTACGACACTAAGTACGCACATTTGTGCATAAAATATCCTAAAAACGAACAAACGAAACACATAGAAACCCCCGATATCACTAGGTTTTCTAGCAATATCGGGGGTTTCAAGTTTGGCGGAGAAGGAGGGATTCGAACCCTCGAGACCCTTTTGGGGCCTACACGATTTCCAATCGTGCGCGCTCGGCCGGACTACGCGACTTCTCCATATTCTTTCTAATTGAATTGAAAAATGTCTTCAAACAACATTGCCTATTTTAGCAGAATTTAAAAAAATAGTCAAGAGAATATTGAAAAATTATGTCACACAAAGTAAATTTGTGTGACATAATTTAATATAAGTGCAAGTAATTAATAGAACATATACTTGTTAGCTTCTTGACGAAGTTCTGCTCTAAAGTCTGGGTGAGCAACGGAAATCAGTTCTTCAACACGTTGTTTCACTGTGCGTTGACGAAGTTTTGCGATACCGTATTCAGTAACAACCATATCGGTTAGGTTACGAGAAACAGTTACGATGGAACCAGGTTGCAATGTTGGTTGAATTCTGGACATTGTGCCTTTTTTTGTGGTAGATACTTGAGCTAGCATTGCTCTACCGCCTTTGGAGTGATATGCACCATAAGCAAAGTCAGTAGCACCGCCAGTACCAGAGAATTGCTTGGTTCCAATTGCTTCCGCTGAAACTTGACCTGTGAGGTCGATTTGCAATGCAGCGTTGATGGAAACCATGTTATCTTGTTGGGCAATGATGAATGGGTCGTTTGTGTAGCTACCTTTTTTAAGTTGTAGACGTGGGTGCTCATTTACATAGTTATAAAGGAAGTCATCACCTAAGATAAATGTACCTACAGTGATACCTTTGTCTAAGTTTTTATGACGGTTAGTAACGGCACCACAATCCATAAGTCTAGCCATGGAAGAACCGATTTGTTCAGTGTGAATACCTAAGTCTAGGCGATCCATCAAAGAAGCGCCAATTGCGTTAGGAATACCACCAAAACCAAGTTGGATACAGTCGCCATCTTTAACCATTTCAGAGCAGTAGCCAGCAACAGCTTTTTCAGCTTCACCCATTGGAGGGTCTTGTAGTTGGAATAGTGGTTCATCCACTTCGTATACTACGTCAGCATAGAAGATTGGTAGTGCAGTTTCACCACCAACTTTTGGTGTTCTTTTATTGACCTCAAAAATGACTTTGTCAGCAGTATAGAATGATTCTAATGTATGTTGAAGGTCGCAGGACAGATGGCAGTAGCCATATTCGTCCATTTCAGAAACTTGAGCGACAAAAACGTTTGGAGTTAGTCCTTCGACTTTGCGCAGTTCCTTGCCGTAGTTATGTAGGTTAACAGGGAAGTACGTATTCATTTCACGAGGATGGGATTCACGAAGATATCCATCATAGAAAAATGTGTTCATATGGAATTTTTCCATGATTTTTGAATCAGTGGAAGTAAGCACTTCATATGGATATTTGTGAATTGTGCTCCACATTTGCACTGGATTATCAATGCGATCAGCAATTGTATGTAAGTTTTCAAAGAAAATTTTAGGTTCGTTTGCATGAGTACTAAAACAAATGCAATCTCCACCCTCAATTAAATCTAAGGCGTTTTGTAGAGTTCCGTGCTTGGAATCATAAATCTCCTTATGGGACATACCTACATATTTTCTGGATAGGTATTCCTCTAGTTTTTTGCTCATTTAAATTTCCTCCTGTTTTGGTAAATTAATCCTAAATAAACCATGGGTAATAACACACAAAATTATGCTATACCATGATAGCAGAAAAGTCAATAATTTCATAGATAAAATTGAAAAAGAATGGGGATAATTTATGAATTATGCCTTAGATTAATAGACAGAATATTTCAGCTATTAATAATTTACTTTGAAAAAAAAATGATATAATATGAAAGTACAAAACTTTGGAGGTGACATTAAAGTGTTAGAAAATGGAATCAAAGGAAAAGCTGGGTGCTTTGTGGATGAATCAAAAACAGCAAAAGTGGTTGGTAGTGGTAATGTCAATTTGTTATCTACAGCAATCATGGTTGCTTTAATGGAAGAAGCGTCTTGGACGAGTGTGGCTCCTCATTTAGAAGAAGGACAAGGAACGGTTGGCATTAAGATGGATGTTAAACATATCAAACCAACACCAATTGGGATGAGTGTTACAGCGGAATCTGAACTGACTGAGATTAAAGGAAAACGTCTTGTTTTTCGCGTAACAGCTTCTGATGAGCAAGGTCTCATTGGTGAAGGAGTGCATGAGCGCGTCATTGTAGACGAATCATCTTTTGAGCAGAAGGCTAAGGGTTGATAGCATGAAACACTGTCACTCATGCAGTGGTGGATGTTGCGGTTTGCCATCTAGTGAAATTTTGCTCTGCAGTGAAGAAGTAGCGTTACTGATGGTTCTTGCGCAATACGCGTTTCTTCCTGTCGTTCAGACGATAGAAAATGAAAAATTGAGATATATTTTGCTTAATGATGACAGCAAGCAATGTTCAGAAGTTATAGCTGCGCTTGAAGCAAAAAAACTCATTACAGTTGATGCTGACTTACCTATTACGAATGTTGATTACGGAATGTTTCAATCTAATGTAAACATGAGATGTGGGAGCTTGGGGCTAACGAAACAAGGACAAGAAGTCATAGATTGGTTAGTGCCAGAAGAATTTGGTATCTATGTAAAATAAAAAAGGGGCGACAACAGAAGGTGTATCTGTTGTCGCCCTGTGTTATTTATGGAAAAGAAAGAGGTGGGAATAGAATTGTGAGTGCAATTTCTATTCTTGAAACATACTTTAACAGATATTTATGAAGTAAATATATGTTTTATATGGACAAAATGTGAACTTTAGAAATTTCAAAGAAATTTTATTGAATTAGTGTGTTGTCACAATGCCCCAAGTGACTGCTTGCTCATACGTTCTATAGGTTGCATATAAAGTGTTTTGTTCAGATTGCAGTGATTCCTTTGCGGTGAGTAGTTCATGTAGTGCAGTTTGCAAAGCGTGGTCAGACAATCTATTGTTTTGGTGGTTAAATTTCGCAATATTATAGTTGTTTTCGGCTGTTTTTAGTGAAGATTTGGCCACACTTATTTTTTGAGTGCTGATGGAAAGGGAATTGTATAGATTCAGGAAATTGAGCTCAAAATCTTTCACTTCTGAATCATAGGTATGTATAGCTGATAGATACTTTTGATATGCAACGTTGTATTTTGAAGTTCCGTAAGTTGTTTCTTTTCTGTCATCATCCCATTGTTCTTGTGCATCCTCTAATGTTTGTTTTGCCATCCACAAAGTGAAACTGTTGTTTTTTGCAGATTCTAGAGCTGTTGCATAGTCATACGATATGATATTATTTTGGTTTGGCGTAAGTTGAGGTAATGGATTTAACTGAAGTTCATCTTGTGGGGATAGTCCGAGCATGGTTCCAAGAGTAGCTTTCATAGACTTTATGGCATTTTCTAAACTTGCAATTTGATTGTTTAAGTTTGCAAAGTTTGCTTCAAATTCTTGTAGTGTGAACAGTGATATTTGACCCATTTCATAGCGAAGTTGCATCACTTCAAGTGTAGATTTTAGTTCCTCGTGTGTACGATTTAATTGATTGAGTGTATATGTCTGTGAGAGAATATTGTAGTATAGTGACTCGGTGCCGATGATGATTTGTTGAATGGAAAACTCAGTTTGCCGAGATGTGGTTTCTATCATTTTTTCGTAGTCTTCTTTATCGAGTTTTTCTAATTGTGCTTCAAAAGTAGGTATCATGCCTTGTAATTGCATAATCTGTTTTGATTTCTTGGATTCATCTTCTATTATGGAAGGAATGTTTAATTCATCTTCATTTTCATCAGTTGAGTTTGGTTTCTGGAGATTCCAAAGTAAGTCGACTTGACCATTTAATGCTTTCAATAGATCATCGTATTCTTTTTCTCTGTTAAACGCTAATATTGAATTGAGATTAGCGGTCAAAGATTGAATGGAATTATTATCAGAACGTAGTTTGGATTCTAAATTCTGAAATGAGATGGTTCCTTCCTTGTCGGCAGGGAAATGACTGGGGTTTTCTATTGCCACTGAGGCAAATTGGGCAGAATTTGGTCTAATATTGGATAGATTAGCAGAAAGCACAGAAATAGATAGTTGTGATAAAAAAACTGCTAATGCAAAAGATGTGATAATCAATTTACGCATTTGACAATACTCCTTTAATGTGGGCTTGCTTTATGAGATGTATTGAGTATATCAATTATGATTACACAATACAAGGAGTAATGCCGATGAAAACATTTTTCCTAATTATCCATCTTCCTCCTCAGTTATTTCAGGAAGTTCGAGTGCCATGATTGATATTTCGTATGCCGTGTGTTCCGTTTGTATGTTGTTGATTTGTTTGGTGTAATTGCGACTTTGTAGTCTGCCATTGATATGTAGAAAATCACCAACGTCTAAGTTTGCGCATGATATTGCGATAGATCCCCAAGCAATACAGGGTAGATAATCTGCTCGGTGGTATTTCCGATTGACGGCAAGGAGCAAGTCTGTGATATCTTTTCCGAGGGGTGTGCGTCGCAAAATTGGAGGTTTGCAAATTGCGCCAAATAGTGTGACTTCGTTGCAAAACTCATCGGTGGTTAGGTTGATTTCTCTTGCAAACAAACTTATGATGAGTCGGTTGCCAATGCCACTACGATTATTGAATGAGCGAATTTCACCATTGATTCTTATCCGAGAACCTGTTGTAATCTCGCAAGTTTCGATTGCATCCCAAGTACATAAGACTTGTATAATGTCTTCTTGTCCAGATAATCTTGGAACACATAAGGGAAATTGATAAAAAGATAGTTCGTGTACTTTGTGTGATAGTGTAGGTTCTTTCAGTGCGATTCCACATAACACGGCTTGGTTATTGCTGGTATTCATCATCATGTAAATTGCCTCCCAAAAATTATGTTACTGGATATATATGTGAGACAAGGTTCGGTTATGCAATGGGAAATTTGTCGAGAATTGTTTTTCATTTTTCCCGCTACAATCATTGTAAAAATCTTGGTTTTAGCGTATAATATTGAGAAATAATTTGCCAAATGGAGGAATGGTATATGGACCTTACTCTGACGGAATATCTTGAGGATTTAAAAGGGAAACGAGTTGCAGTGGTAGGGATAGGAATATCCAATACACCACTGATTAAATTGCTCAGTCGAGCAGGTATTTTTGTAACTGCTTGCGATAAAAAAGAACAAACTGAATTGGAACCACTTGCAAGTGAACTATTAGAACTTGGCGTTACATTAAAGTTGGGGAAAGACTATCTGTTAGGATTAGACCATGATGTGATTTTTCGATCACCAGGCATTCGACCAGATATCAAACCTTTTCAAGATGCTGTTGCTAAGGGGAGTAAACTAACTTCTGAAATGGAAGTCTTTTTTTCTGTCTGCCCAGCCACGATTATCGCTGTAACGGGGAGTGATGGAAAGACCACGACCACCACACTCATCGCACAGATGTTAAAAACAGCAGGACACAATGTGTTTGTTGGAGGAAACATTGGAAATCCACTTTTGGCTGAAACAGATCAAATCAAATCGAATGATTTTGTGGTGTTGGAACTGTCTTCATTTCAGCTGATGACATTACAAAAAAGCCCACATATTGCAGTTGTGACAAACTTGAGCCCAAATCATTTGGATGTGCACACCTCTATGGAAGAGTATCGCAATGCGAAAAAGGCTATTTTTGCGTATCAAAACAGTACAGACATAGCTATCTTTAATGCAGACAATGATGAAACTGTGCAGTTTAGTTTAGAAGCACCTGCTCAAACCATGTCCTTTAGTCGATTAAACGAGCTGGATCAAGGTGTGTTTGTGCGTGAGGGCAATATTATTTGGAGAGAAAATGGAGTAGAACAAGTGATATTCTCCACGGAGGATATTTTAATCCCAGGAGAACACAATATAGAAAACTATTTGGCATGTGTTTGTGCTGTGCGTGAATATGTGTCGCCAGAAGTGATGAAACAAGTTGCCACTACGTTTGAGGGCGTTGAACATCGCATCGAGTTTGTACGCCAATTAAAAGGTGTGCGATTTTATAATGACTCCATTGCATCCAGTCCGACTCGTGCAATTGCAGGTCTTAGAGCATTTTCAAATAAGGTTATTTTAATAGCTGGAGGATATGATAAGAAAATCCCCTTTGATGAATTTGGAGATGTGATCAGTAATCGCGTAAAGCACTTGGTACTGGTTGGAGATACGGCAAGTAAAATCAAAGATGCCGTATTGGCGTCGTCAGAATATGATGAAAACGTCACACCAATTACAGAAGTAGATACTTTGGAAAAAGCTGTGCTGCAAGCAAATAACGCTTCAGTGAGTGGAGATGTAGTTTTGTTCTCACCAGCATGTGCTTCTTTTGACCAGTTTCCGAATTTTGCTCTGCGTGGAAAACGGTTTAAAGAATTGGTACGTTCGTTATAAAGGAGATTAGACACTTGGATATTAAAGAAGAATTGACTAAACTGTGTCAAATTCCTGCCCCATCTGGATTTGAGTTGGAAATTGCACAATATGCTGTCGGATTGATGCAAACATATATGGACGAAGCTTATGTTGATAAACATGGCAATGCGATTGGAATTAAGCGATGTGGTATCGAACATGCACCAAAACTCATGTTAGATGCACACTTAGACCAAGTTGGGCTGATGGTAACAAAGATTGAAGAAGGATTTTTGCGTTTTCGAAACATTGGCGGCGTTGATGCAAGATTATTACCAACGCAAAATGTGAAGGTTTTGACAAAAGAGCCTTTGATTGGGGTTGTTGCTTCGGTCCCACCACATTTGCTTGCTGCAAAAGAACAAGATGAGGCAATCGCGCTAGCTGACTTATGGATTGATGTTGGGTTGACGCAAGAAGAGGCTAAAAAAAGCATTCCAATTGGAACGCCAATCGTGTATGTGAGCGAAATCGATTCTCTGCAAAATGATTATTTGGCTGGGCAAGCATTTGATGATAGAGCTGGATTTATATCAATACTGAGGGCGATGGAAATCGTGCAAGATGAAGTGTTGGTTGCTGATATTTACTTTGTGGGAAGTACCAAAGAAGAAGTGGGTGGCAGTGGAGCCACCATTTGCGCGCATGCTTTAAAACCTGATTATTGTATTGCTGTGGATGTGACGCATGGAAAGACACCAGATTCCTCCGATGAAGAGAGCTTTCCACTTGGAAAAGGGCCAGCAATTGGGATTGGTCCGAATATGAATCGCAGATTCACAGAGATGCTTATGGAAACGGCAAAGCGTAATGAAATTGAAGTTCAACTTGAAGTGCTTGGCGGTAGTTCCGGAACGAATGCGTGGCATATTCAGATAGCGAGAGAAGGGGTTGCAACGGCTCTTATCTCGATACCGCTCAAATATATGCATTCATCTCGTGAAGTTATCAAACTATCTGACATAGAACAAACAGCAAAACTACTTGCTTGCTGTATGAGTGCATTTGATGAAATGGCTGGTGACTGCAATGCTTAAGTATTTGAAAGAATTATGTGACATGGATGCGGTATCCAGTTATGAAGAAAATATTCGAAATTATATCAGAGAAAAAGTAACACCATTTGCTGACTACATGAAAGTAGATGCAATGGGGAATTTACTTGTTTGGAAAAGTGGAAAGAAACATCCAGAAAAACCTCTGATGTTGATTGCACATATGGATGAAGTGGGTTTTATGGTCTCTAGTATTACAGAAAAGGGATATTTAAAGCTCGTCTCCATTGGTGGGATTGACCGACGTATTGTTGCCGGGCGAAAAGTGCATGTTGGCAAAAATAGAATTGTTGGTGTGATAGCCCTCAAAGCATTCCACCTACTTTCGAATGATGAAAAGAAAAAAGTGCCAAAGTGGACTGAGTTTTTCATTGATATTGGTGCCAATACGAGAGAAGAAGCAGAAGCTATGGTTTCCATTGGAGATATGGTTGCATTTGCGCAAGAATCGGCTGCGTTTGGAGAAGACATGTTTCGAGGGAAAGCAATTGATGATCGAGTCGGTTGTGCTGTGATGCTCAATTTGATTGAATCGAATCTTCCTATGGATTGCGTATTCGTCTTTAGCGTGCAAGAAGAAGTAGGCACGCGAGGTGCATTTGGGGCAACCTTTTCAGTTGAACCAGATATTGCGCTGATTCTAGAGGGAACAACATCTGCAGATATTCCTTCTCTTAAAAGAGAAAGAAAAGTGTGTGCTCCAGGATTAGGTCCTGTCATTTCATATATGGATGGTAGCACCATTTATGATAGAGATTTGTTTGAAAAAATTCGTTCACTTGCGGTTACGTCTAATATTCCTTGGCAAATGAAGCACATGGTGGCAGGAGGAACAGATGCGGGCGCAGTGCAACGCACAAAAACTGGTGTTAAGGTGGCAGGCATTTCATGTGCTGTACGATATTTGCATACAGCTTGTGCTGTGGCGAGCATTGCTGATATAGAGCATATGTATAATCTGAGCTATCGTGTTATTGAAGAATTGGCGAATGAGGAGAGACAGTGAAATGGAATATGAAATGCTATTACAGCAGTTAAATGCTTGTCATGGACCGTCGGGAGATGAGAAAGAAATTGGTGAGTTAATTCGAAAATTAGCGGAGCCATATGCAACGGAATGTTATTTTGATGTTCTTGGAAATTTGATTGTGCATAAAAAGGGAAATGGCGAAAAGTTGATGTTCGCAGGTCATATGGACAGCATCGGTTTGATTGTGACTTTCATTGAAGAAGATGGATATTTAAAAGTTGGAAAAATCGGTGGCGTTAATCCTCAAGCTGCCTTATATCGTCCCATACGTTTTAAAAACGGAACCATGGGTGTTGTCTCAGTTGGGGAAAAGATAAAAAAAGAAGATATTACAATCGATAATTTGTATATAGATATCGGAGTTGCAACGAGAAAAGAAGCTGAAGAACTTGTGCAAGTGGGTGATACAGCCGTATTTTCACAACCTGCGTTTGCCATGAATGACGCGCTTGTGTCTTCATATATGGATAATAGAATATCTTGTTTAGTGATGCTTGAAGTTTTAAAAAGAGTTGCATCACATGATAAAGATTTGTATTTTGTGTTTACAACGCAAGAAGAAGTCGGACTGCGTGGAGCAAAAACATCTAGCTATCAGATAAAGCCAGATATCGGGATTGCTGTAGATGTCACGCAAACGGCAGAAAAAGATGATAAACGCCCAGTTGCTACTGTTTTAGGTAATGGTGCTGCCATCAAGGTAATGGATCAAAGTGTGATTTGTCATCCAACTATCGTAGAAACTCTAGAAGAACTCGCGAAAAAACACAATATCACACACCAACGTGAGGTCAGTGTGATAGGCGGTACTGACGCAGGTGTGATACACAAAAGTGGTGATGGTGTGCTCACGGGAGGGGTTTCAGTTCCATGTCGATACATTCATTCTTGTGTAGAAATGGTCAATAGACATGATGTCGAAGCATGTATACAGCTACTCACTGCATTTGCGGAATTATAAATAGAAATAGAGGATGGAAGAATGGCTTTAGAAATAAGCAACCGTGTGATTGAACTTGCCGAGGCAGCGCAAAATGCAATTATGCCACAGTTTACACACATTGATCATATGGCTCAACACAATACAGAAAAAGTGCTCTCAGCATTTCACAAACACAGAGTGTCTGAGCAATGCTTTAATGGAACCACAGGGTATGGTTATAATGATGAAGGACGAGATAAATTAGACGAAATCTATGCCGAGGTTTTTAGAACAGAAGACGGGCTGGTGCGTGTCGGATTTGTCAATGGTACACATGCTATTGGGGCTGCTTTGTTTGGTGTATTGCGTCCAGGTGATGTGCTCTTATCTGCAATTGGGTCTCCTTATGATACTTTGCTTGGTGTCATTGGAGTAACAGGCAGCGGCTACGGTTCATTAAAAGAATTTGGTGTTGAGTATCGTCAAGTGGATTTAACTCCAGAAGATAAGCCAGATATGGATGGCATTGTTGCTGCTGTGAAGGATACAAAAGTAAAAGCGGTATTAATTCAGAGATCAAGAGGCTATGCGACAAGAGCATCTTTGTCAGTAGATGAAATTGCAGATATTTGCAAGCATATTCGCGCTGTCAATGAAGACGTATTGATTTTGGTTGACAACTGCTATGGCGAATTTGTCAATCAAATCGAACCAACTGAAGTTGGAGCGGATTTAATGATGGGTTCGCTGATTAAAAATGCAGGTGGAGGATTGGCACCTGGCGGTGGGTATATCGTTGGCAAGCATCAATTGGTTGAAAAAGCTGCCATGAGATTTAGTATACCAGGTATTGGAAGAAAATGTGGCGCAAGTTTGGGGAATAATCGCGCTCTTTATCAAGGGCTTTTTATGGCTCCTCACACAGTAGCGCAAGCGATGAAAACAGCCGTATTTTCTGCGAAAATGGTTGAATTATTGGGGTATGAAACTGATCCGAAATCTGATGCTGCGAGACATGATATTGTGCAAATGATTCATTTGAAGTCAGCAGATAAAGTGGAGAAGTTTTGTAGGGGAATTCAAGCAGGTGCGCCAGTGGATTCTTTTGTTACACCCATTCCTTGGGATATGCCAGGGTATGACTGTCCTGTGGTCATGGCTGCAGGGGCATTTATACAAGGTGCTTCCATTGAGCTAACTGCTGATGCACCTATTCGCCCACCTTATACAGTTTATATGCAGGGTGGACTTACGTATGAATCAGGTAAGTTTGGCGTAATGCTTGCGATAGATGAGCTTTTGCGAGACTAAAGGAGAATGGAATGGAAGAAGCCAAAAAGCGCATAGGAAAATTGCGGCGTTTGCTTAACCGATATGCAAAAGAGTATTATGAACAAGACAATCCCTCTGTCAGTGATGCAGAATATGATGTTCTCATGCAAGAACTCAAATCATTGGAAGAACAATATCCACAACTCATTACCAAAACATCTCCCACGCAGAAAGTGGGAGGGAAGGCAAAACGAGAAGTAGGTGTTTTGGTTGCGCATAAAGTGCCTATGCTTTCCATGCAAGATTTGTTTGATAGAGAAGATGTATTGCAGTTTGTTAGAGATTGCAGACGCAAGCTTGGGGAGGATACCACGTTTTTGGTCGAAACCAAAATTGATGGGCTTTCACTCGCGTTGAGATATGAAAATGGAACATTGGTCAAGGCGATTACGCGCGGTGACGGAAGAAATTTCGGAGAAGATGTCACTGAGAATGCGAAAGTTATCGCTGACATTCCACATAAGTTGCAGGTTAATACAAATTATTTGGAAGTGCGTGGCGAAGTCTACATGACCAATACTTCTTTTTTAGAAGTCAATGCACTGCAAGAAATGAGACAAAAAAAGCTTTTCGCTAACCCAAGAAATTGTGCTGCTGGAACGATGCGACAACTTGATTCTTCAGTTACTGAAGAAAGAAAACTATCTTTTTTCTGCTTCAACATTCAAGAAATAGATGGGAAAGTCTTGTCAACACATAATCAAGCATACGAGTATCTACAAAGTGCAGGACACCATGTGATTGAACATTATTTTGTTTGTAATGATGAAGAGAGCGTGTGGAAAGCAATAGAGACTATTGGAAGTATGAGAGGCAGTTTTGATTATGAGATTGATGGCGCAGTCATCAAGGTCAATCAACTGGAAAGAAGGATCGAGCTTAATGACACCGAAAAAAATGCTGGGTATCAGGTTGCTTATAAGTATGCAGCGCAACAAGAGGAAACCAAAGTGTTGGATATTGAGCTCTCAGTTGGGAGAACGGGGAAAATTACGCCAACAGCTATATTAGAACCGGTTTACTTGTCAGGTTCTACCGTGTCTAGAGCTAGCTTGCATAATCAAGATTTTATTGATAAATTTCAGATTTGTATTGGATCAACTATTCTGATTGAAAAGTCGGGAGAAGTGATTCCGAAATGTGTTGCAGAAATCGCAGAGAAACGACCAGCTGATGCTAAGGTGTTTCAAATTCCCTATATTTGTCCGATATGTGGTAGCGAAGCTGAGAGAGATCAAACGGCAGATATTCGTTGTGTCAATATGAATTGTCCTGCGCAAACAGAACGACTCATACGTTATTTCGTTTCAAAAGATGCGTTAGACATCAAAGGATTTGGTGAGGCGTATATACATGACTTGATTGCAAAAGGGTATATAGAAGACGCTGCGGATATTTTCAGTCTTCATCAGCATCGCAACGAACTCATAGAAAATGGTATCATAGGTAAGGAAAAAAATACGGACAAGTTATTGGCGCTGATTGAAAAAGCCAAAGCAAAACCAGTTGAAAAATTGTTGACTGGGTTGGGTATTTACGGCGTTGGAAAAACTGTTGCAAAAATATTGATTGATCAATATGGAAGTTTAGAGCTTCTTGCGCAAAGTAGTGAAGAAGAGCTCATGGCCGTTGATGGAGTTGGTCCTACGATAGCCCAAAATATTAAAGCTTATTTTCAAGAGGAAAAACATAGAGAATTGCTCGCTAAGTTTCGCTCATATGGAGCAAAAGTGGAACAGGAAACAAAAGTAAAGCCAAGTGGAGTGCTCACAGGAAAGACTTTTGTGATAACAGGAACATTGCAAGGAGTGAGTCGTCAAGAAGCTACGGCGCTGATTGAAGAAAATGGTGGGAAAGTGACAGGCTCCGTGTCTGCCAAGACTTCCTACTTGCTTGCAGGAGAAGAAGCCGGTAGCAAAAAAAAGAAAGCAGAAGATTTGCAGATCCCGGTCATTGATTGGGCTAATTTGCAAGACTTAATCAAATCTACTCGTAGTGAGTAGTGTACCTCTAAAAAACTTGTGGTTTTTTAGAGTATCATTAACAATCTTACAAAGAGAATATCAATAATTGATTCATTAGGAAATAAAGTATAAATACAACTTATGGCTCATTGCTGTAAGTTGTATTTTTTGGCACAATGAGATAACACATGACATACAATACAGTAGTTGGCGAACACAACACCAAAGATACATACTTGATGAAAGGAGGGTATCTATGGGTTGTTGTGGAAACTGGTGCAATGCTTGTTGTCCAAGAAGAAGTTATAATCCTTGTTATTGCTGTCCCAATCATGCTGTTGCTGGAGTAGCGAACAATGGTTGCGTACAAAACGCATATGGAAATGGATGCAATGGAGCCATGGGGATGAGAAATAACTATGGCTGCGGAAACGGTTATAACGGTGTAATGGGAGCTACAACCAATGGTTGTGGTCACATGGCACATGGTACTATGGGATGCAATGAAATGGCTCACGGTAGCATGGGGTATGAAAATATGGACGAATATCCAATGGATTGTGACAATATGTATTATGCCAATATGGAATATAGCAAGCTAGCTACTTGGTAACATCATTGTATTCGCGCTGATTATATAATAAGAAACGGGTTGTTCTAATGAACAACCCGTTTCTTATCGAGATAAGAGAAAGTATATTGAAAAACGGTTATTGTAGTGCTTTTTTTGGGCAGGCATCTACGCAAGCATAACAAGTAATACATTCAGGACTGCTTACAGTTAATTTGCCTTCTGTGTTTTTCATCACGTCGATGTGCATAGGACAAGCTTTATTGCATTTGTTGCAGTGAATACAAGCATCTTCGTTGAAGTTGATAACCTTGTGTTTGATGCCGAGTTTTCTGCCTAGTTTTTGTCCCCAAATCATGACGGGAGCGATGAGGCAGATATGTCTACAATATGAGCGCTTTCCTAGTGTGATGGGTAATATGAAAAAGAGCATTATCATTGTCAAATAGACAATCCAGTCAAGTGTGCTGGTGAGACCAAAACCCATGTTATAAAAGTAATCAAATTGTACAGTTCCACTGAGATATAAAAAAGCTACAAGCAAAATGATTTGAATAAAGAAAAGTACATACTTTAGTTTGTTGAGTGATTCGTGGCTGTCCTTAGCGTGGTATGTTTTTGCCACTGCGTCTTGGATACCACCTGCGGGACAAACCCAGCCACACCACAAACGTCCTGAAAACATGCCAGCAAAAAACATGATTATAATTGTTACAGTGCTAGCCGCAATCACACCAACAGAAGCGCTTCTTAAGACCATCACTGGTGAAAAAAACTTTAGTGCAAGGGGCATCAATAAGAACATAAATAAAATAATTAAATTTCGTACAGTTTGTCGTTTCATTAAGAATACTCCTTTAAAAATCAACTTATTTTACTATAGAGTATATATATAAGTGGTTTGTCTGTATGTAACATTGTTACAAAAAATAAAACTATATCTGATTGATATGTATTTCATGTCTTTGTGTTGTAATCTTGTTTTCTTTTCTGAGTTTGGCTATGGCTCTTGAAATGACAACTCTTGAAGAACCAATGTCACAAGCGATTTCTTCGTGGGTTTTTCGTATTACTCCATTGGATGCATTTTCTACTAAATACTCAGTTAGTCGTTCTTCAATGCTGGATAAATGCACTTTTTCGTGTAAGAGAAGTGAGTTAATGAGTTTATTAGAAATGAGAGATATTATGAATCGATTAAATTTTGGATTCCTTTCGACGATTGTATTAAAGGTCATTGGATTCACTAAGATGAGTTTGGTATCTGTTTCAGCTGCAACGCTGAAATCATAGTCAATATCTGTAAAGATGCAAAGGGTAGCAAGAATGCATATTTCGCCTGCTGCAATGCGATGTATGTTCATTTCTCTGCCTTGTTTAGATAATTTGTATAGGCGCAGATTTCCTTCTACTACAAAAGGAATGCCATTACAGTCGTCTTGACTGCGCTGAATCAGTTCTCCTTTTGATAGTGTCACTTCCTGTGAAGTTTCAGCTACGAGGTTTATACTCTCTTCGTCTAAATAATTGTTTAATCCGAATACATTTACCAAAATGTCTTTCATGTTAATGTTTCCTCCTAAAGAGTTTAAATTATGTATACAATGAGAAGTAAATATCTCAAATTTTAATTTATGATAATAAATAATTATAACATGAAGTTTGTTAATCAGCTATCATTATATAGATTATATTTGAAT
>DAOUQJ010000035.1 GCA_030625685.1 Oscillospiraceae bacterium | reverse complement strand
ATAATTCGGCAAAATCATTTGTGAACGAAGGGTCAGTGATAAAGCTATTGACCAGTGGGTGTTGCTCCATTTCGTATTGCGTATCATCTTTACCCTTTGTTAGACGAAACAGAGAAAATACATCTTCAATACGTGCTTCTTTTTTTAGCCCGATATAGACGTTATAGCCAAATAACAGCAAGTCACCCACCTGTACAATATCACGTGCGACACTATTATTTTCGGTACGCACCCGAACTCGCGCTGCAACAGCCATTTCAGAACTACCGAATTCAGTCAGACGAGCTTCATTCAATGTCTGGGTTTGCTGTTTTAGTTTTTTTCCTTGTTCTAAAAGGCGCTTACGAATAACTTCGTATGCACCACCTTCGGCTACTGCCTGGTCAACGATACTGCTTGCTACTGATTTTTGTTCAGACATGTTTTTTTCCTGAGAGTCCCTGGTACAACACCAATTTTGGCAAGTATGAAAATAAGACTTGATTTTAAATATGAAAACTCCCACGCTCCGCGTGAGAATGCACCCGGGAACGCTCTGTGTTCTGTGACGCTGAGCATCACAAACCGTATTCCACGCGGAGCATGGGAACAAGAAAAACAGGGAAACTTCAGCTTAAGAACACCCATTACCATACAAATCCTGCAAAGCATCAAAATCACGCTCAGTAATTGTGCCATCTCCAGTTAAATCAAATTTCTTCTGCACATCACTGCTAGAACGAAGAATCCCAGTCAAAATATCTGTATCTTTTTCATCAACGCAATCAGTTTCATTAAGGCCACCTAAACCCGAGGCGGTTGAAAAAAACCTTCGCAATATCAAAAATAAAATCTGCCTGAATCAAACCACATCCCGTTCCCCAATTGTAATGGTCAACAAAAACCGGACACTTTCTTAAGGCGGTTTCCTATAACTACTCTCTCAAATTGTAATGGTGATTGATAACCAAATTTTGAGTGAGTACGTTTGCCGGTATAAAAAGCTACACATCAATAATGCCATTAATTGCTGCTTCTTTGGTTCTAAAGTTTTCGTAATTTAACTCCTCATGCTTAAGACTGCGGAAAAAGCGTTCTGTTGGTTGCATTGACCCAACAGTTGCCTTTTCAACTCATACCCTGCTGCATTTGCAGTGCACTGACACACCGACTTCACATATAGGGCTCTTTTCTATTTGGCGTGAATGACAAACATATTAAATAAGCCATATAAGTACTCCTATTTTTCAACTTGTGAGTATTCATTAATTTAGATTAGCCCCCACTAAAAAGCTTTTCACACTTCAATATAATTATTGACCAATCATTCCATAATAAAATAAGATACCACTTCTGGGGTGAGTTAAACATGAATAATAACAACATGGAGCAAACTTTTCATACTTTTTTGTGTGGTGCATAGATAAAAATAATAATAAAATCACCAAGACTCATGCTTGATATGATTGTTTAACTCACTCCCCTTTCTGAAACGAAAAACTATTTATGGCAAGACCTAAA
>DAOUQJ010000032.1 GCA_030625685.1 Oscillospiraceae bacterium | reverse complement strand
ACGAGCTTATAGTGAAGATACCTATGATTTTCGGGACTTTGTTTTGTCTCGCGTGCAACAGGCACAACAACTGAGCGAAAAGGCAGAATCAAATCCTGAGTATGATGATGACTGGATGGAACCCATTAACTTGCAACTCACGCCGCACCCCAATCTGAGCGAAGATAAACGCCAAATACTCATGACCGACTATGCGGCAAAAAATGATGTGATTGAATTTACCGTACGTCGAGCCTTACTGGCTTACGTTTTACAACGAATGTCGGTTGATACCACTAAAGATCATTCACTGAATCCGAATGCTTTTCAGTTGATAGTGATGAATAGAGATGAAATAGAACCCTTTGCGGGTTGGGCATTTTTATAAAATATTTAAAGAACTATAAATCCCAGCTTCTCAAAACCTTATACTGTGCTCCTTCCGAATAAGTTTTTGATTCAACTAAACAAAATCGCGTCACTTGCCAGTTGATTGGAGCAACTTCAGATACAGCTACTTGATGTATCGCTTTACGTACCAGTGTTATGTGAGGTTGATATTCTCGTATTTCGGATTTGAAACCACAGGGCTGAATAATATGTTGAAGTTCATGAGTTAATTGTTTTAATGCTTCGGGTATTTCTTCCGGGGCTAACCACGCAACTTTGGGACGTGGCCAGAAACCACATTTTGACAAGTTTAATTCAAATGGCTGGCTTTTAATTTTTTCAGCCTGTTTTTCAAGACAAATCTGCGTACTCGCATCTGCTGCACCAAAATATGCCAGGGTGATATGCCAGTTATTTTTTTTTAACGTTTTTCCATGACAATTTAAAAAATGTTTTATCACAGACTGTTTGATATTCTGAATAACGTCGTCATCTGGCCACAGTGCAAAAAAGAGACGTTTACTTGTTGATGATGTCGCTGAAGATGGCTGCTCTTCTTTATTGCTCACTTATTTAACCAACAATTTCTTCAAGCAACTTCATTAATCTTGTTAAAACATATTCCACTGCCTGTTGTCTGACCGATTCACGATCCCCAACAAACACTTGCTTCTCTGCAGCTAATATATTTAGTGTATTTTTGTCTTTTACTGCCCAGGCAAACCAAACCAGTCCAAGCGGTTTTTCTGCTGAACCGCCACCCGGCCCCGCAATACCGCTAACGGATAAACTAAAATCAGCATGGCTGTTTTTTAAAACACCCACTGCCATTTCAATAACCGTTTCCTGACTAACCGCACCGTACATTTCCAGGGTAGATTCAGCCACAGACAACATTTCATGTTTTGCCTGATTGGAATAAGTAACAAAACCCCGTTCAAACCAGGCTGAACTACCGGTTAAATCTGTTAATACCTTAGCAACCCAGCCACCGGTACATGATTCCGCAACCGCTAATTTTTTATTATTTTTTATTAGCCGCTCAGCAAGTTTCTCAACTATTAATTCTAATTCTTTATTTTTCATTTACCGTTTCGTAATTTTTATCTTTGATATCAATAAAAAACTTAACTGCTATTCTTCTTCATCGTAAATTTCTTTGATTACCGCGCCAATTTCATAACCATCAGCATGGCGCTGTTTAACCAC
>DAOUQJ010000021.1 GCA_030625685.1 Oscillospiraceae bacterium | reverse complement strand
GTGAAAACCTTCTTGCAGCAGCCAACATACTGAGTCAAAACCCCGAGGGGATCCAGTTACGTTATCTGCAGACTCTGAGTGATATCTCCAGTGATAAAACCAATACCGTGGTCTTTCCGTTTCCGACAGATTTTAAGCAGTTTATGAAGGGGATAGTAAAAGAATAGTTGACCATGGCACATAAACAAAAGGAATTCCTAAAATGGCAAAAGTTTTTCAGGTGATGTCATGATACTGAATATCCCAAATCTATTAAGTCTTTTTCGTATCATCGCAGCACCCTTTCTGCTACTTACAGGCTGGCTTAATATGCCAGATCTCTTTTTTGTACTTTTTGGACTGATGTTGCTCTCAGATGTACTTGACGGGTTTATTGCCCGAATACTGGACCAGACAAGTGAAGAGGGTGCAAGACTCGATAGTTACGGGGATATCTTAACCTATCTTAGTACGCCACTGGCTGCCTGGTGGCTCTGGCCTGATCTTATTAAAGCGGAACTTTACTATATCATCGCAGCGATCATTATCTATATCCTACCCGCTTTTTTTGCTCTGGCAAAGTTTGGAAAACTTGCCTCTTATCATACATGGATCACTAAAATCTCAGCTGTACTTATGAGTGCTGGTGTTGTCATGCTTCTTGGCTTTGAAAATACTCTTTTGTTTCATATCGCGATCTACTTTTTGGTGATAGAAATGGTAGAAAATATTGCTATCACAATCATACTGTCAAAACCCAAAAGCAATATCCATTCCATTTGGCATGCATGGAAAAAGAGCTAATGCTCTCCCCAAAGCATTTCCTCGTTCCCACGCAGAGAGACTGTGCAAAAACACAGTCTCTCTGCGTGGGAACGAGTCAAAAAAAAAGACAACCCGTTAAGGTCGTCTACTTGATTTAGCTTTCACTGATTCTTTTAATTCGTAAAATCCACAATGAAAGTCATGTTGTAATTTGTTTAAATCTAACTTACTTGCTTCTTCTGAACCATCCTTGTTCCAACATTCAACAAAATCCCATTCAACGTTTTGGTAAAGAAATGCACAATTACTGCATGATGGCTTAATGCCTTTTGCTAATGCCAATTTTGCACCCTCAAAGTTATGAGGACTAACTACTTTAGTTTTTGCATCATGCAAGCGTCTAGCTACCAATGCTTTCGGAACATCTGGCATAAATTTTTCATACCCTTCTTTTAAGCAAGCGTTAAACGCACCAAGATAATCCTCTTCAGATGTGTAACGATTGTTTACCATCTTGAGACACATACATTCTAACTTGCTTTTTTTGTCAACAATTGAGTCACAATTAATTAGCATAACATTACTCATTACTTTTTTTTGTTTAGAATTGATGAATTCAATGAACTTCCAAATGTAACCTTGCGTAAACAGGAATAAAAAGAATGCAATGTAAACACCTAAGCTAAACAATCCCAATCCTAGCAATCCAAATTGGTTGAAGGTTTCCCTTCCCGCAATGAATACACCAAGTGCTAATGCTACTAGTAAAAACTTACTCACGTTAAATCCTTTTTTTGCATTCTTTCTTTGTAAGCTAAATCAGAATCACGACGTTCACGGTAACCAGTGGTCATGCCTGCAATTGCCATCACAAGTACAAGAATGCTACCTGCAACAAATGTGTATACAATTCCGTAGATAAGGAAATTAGCATCCTGCATTAACAATCCACCAACAATGCTAATGGTTAAACCCCATTGCATAACAATTACACCTAGTTTCTGTACATTTATCTCAAATTTTTCTAACTTAGTCATGTAAAATCCCTTCATTTAATTAATGTGTCTACCACATGCTTGCGTTCATTTCCTCATTTTCGAAACCTCTGAATTTTCTTTTAGCTTCAATTGTATCTACGTCCCATCCATCAAAATCGCTTGAAGTGTAGAACTCTTTAAGCTTGCCCGTTCTCCAGAAAAACCTACCTTTACCTTTTCCAAATTCATAACCTCTATGTGTTGAGTAAGTTCCATTTATGCGAAAATCATACCCTGTAAAATCATCATCAATCGAAACATCCATGTCCATGTACTGTAGTATTTGCCCATTACCCTAACTAAAGTTTTCTCCTTGAGTTAGCAAGTCAAACAATTTTTGAGAAACTGCAATGATTTTTGGTAATTTTGGTATGTTGTTCTTTATTAGGATAGAAATGAATATGTGATTCATTAAATTCTACACTTGGATATAAAGGTAATGGTTCAGGGCCTTTCTATTCTCCTGTTGGTAGTTTACCATCCCAGTGTTCAATTTTAAGAATATGAGGGACGTTGTTTTTTTCGTTTATCATTGAATTTGTCCTTTATCTATAACATAACTATTTATTAACGGAACACAATGTCCCACTATTAGGTCATTCTCGTATTAAAAGTATATCAAGAATGTCCTGATAGTAATGGAAATAGCTAAAATAGCCGTTATTTGGCTATGCTGTTATTCAACTCATCATGTTCTCCCCAAAGCATTTGGTTGATCTGTCGTATCTCTTTATGAAAAATGCTGTCTTGATCATTTATAAGTTCAAGTTTGGGAAAGGCAGATTTGATCAGTTTCTTTTCTTCATCTATTGAATGGTTAGTTTTAGAATTTGATCGAAGTATTTTAAGAGGAGTTGTCTCAGTAAAATAGAGTTTCGACAGAAACCACAGTGCAAGAAAGTTAGTAGAAAATGTGTTGAGAACTTCTTGGCTGAAGTGCTCAAAATCACTATATCCGCTTTGTACAAATTCATCCAGAAGCACATGGATCAAATCATTAAGCCCATGAAGTGGTACAGAATATAGGATCAATCTTGCCGGTGCTTCACCGTAGGTGTATTGACCGCCAATGAAAAAGCGTACACTTTTTTGTGTGGGACCAAAAATGGCAGTACGCAATCCTACCAATCCTATATCCACATGCTGATGTTTGCCGCAGCCCTTCAGGCAACCGCTGTAGCCAAGAGAAACA
>DAOUQJ010000019.1 GCA_030625685.1 Oscillospiraceae bacterium | reverse complement strand
TACTTAAGAAAACATTAGGGATTTAAGTGTTTTTACTACAGCCAAGGGAGGTCTCTATCCTTTTTCAAGAGATTCCCCATCATTAATTCTAGATCTGTCGCATGCGCTTAAGAATTCAGATGACGAACATGAAGCGGTATGTAAAAAAGTAAAAATCGCTTTAGTTTCAAGTAATATGAAGCGGATTTCACTGCCTCATGAATAATTCAGGTTTACTTTTTATTATCCAATACCAAAGAAAACAAATTCAGTGGCTCTTACACTTTATTGCCAGGTATATCCCACTCAAGCAGTGGGCTCATGACGAAATTCACTCACCTAAGTACCAAAAATTCAAAACTGACAAGCTGCCCATCATCAAGACCTTTATCAATCAAGATTGGCAATTCCTTCTTGCCTACTATGAATGGAAATACAAAAAAACTCTCAAACCCGTCCAGCGGCGCAACACCAAAACCATCCCCGAAGAGACTGTTTGTCCCCTTTGCGGCGCTCCTCACCACTATCTCTATGACAACAATGGCGGCAATGGACAATTCCTTTGCAAAGTCTGTGGCCAAACCTTCAAAACCGGCAAATTCGTCACTTCACCCTTGAAACTTGTTTGTCCCTACTGCGGTCATTCTCTGTCTACTGTGAGAAGCCGTAAGTTCTTCGTTGTCCATAAATGCGTCAACAAGAAATGCTCCTACTATTTGCGAAACCTGAAGTCCATGGATCCAGACGATTTCAAGCGAAAACACAAATATAAGCTCCATTACATCTACCGGGAATTCACTGTGAATTTTTTCAGCATGGACTTAGATTCACTTCCCAAGAACGCTTCTTCCCTCAAATTCCGAAAAAACAACGCTTACATCATGTCGCTTTGTCTGACTTTCCATGTCAACCTCGGCCTTTCGCTCAGAAAGTCCGCCCAAGAATAATGTTTCCTTTACATTATCATCCAATATGAATTATCCACAAGAATTCCAATATATGCTTTATGGTTTGATATGAAGACGATGTGTACTATAAGTAAAGCTAGATTTAGGGTTATTAATATCAACTTTATATGGATGTGGAAATGTTACAATTTGATAATTACTGTCTTCCTTTACATTAGGCACCTTAAAATTAAAATATATATGAGACTGTTTTGGTAATTCATAGTAATTAACAAATTCACCACATAAAGGTATTTGTTTCCAATTATGCAACGCTACTATCGCATAATCCATTTTCTCGGATTTCTCATTCCCCAATGATAAGTACAATGTACTATTAGCGTTTTCAACCGTTTTTATTATAAGCTTATCCGGATCGTCGCTTATAAAAACTTGCGTAACCGGTTTTTCCTTTGAAACTTCGTAATTCTGAGAATATACCAAAGGGACGTTTGATTGAGCTACTGGAAACCGTAGAGTAATAATATCTTCAGTCTTTATTGCACGATCAAAATCATCTTTATCCACCATGAAGTTTGGTTGCTTGATTATTAATATTGATAACTCTTTGGCCTCAGAAGGCATGTTTATCTCTAAAGGAACATTAACTTTATCACTTGGCTGAAGACAAATTTCCTTCTGCATAATTTGATTATCATTCGTAATAAAAGATGTTTGGATATAATCAATAAAAACTAAAACTAAGTATTCCCGTGATTCGTTTAAATCTTGAGATAAAAAAAGACTAAACTCATTCGAACACGAATTTTGATCTATAGAATCTCCGTTATCGACCAATTCTCCTTCACTATTGTAAAGCCCGTAACCAATAAATCCGCTTGGAGCGCTAACTTCTTTTTTCACAGGGACTCTTTCGAAAAGCAAAATAAATAATAAAATAATCAGACCATAATAAAATATCATTTTTGTTCTCAATAACATTTATCCACCCCTTTTAAAAATAGAAGCATAAAGCAAAAACTTTATGCTTCTATTTTTCTACCATTCATCATATGTTTCTCGAACCATATCCACGTATCCGGTGAATTTAAATACATGATGACCATAAGCAAAATCACCAGTAACATTGCCAGAAGTATTATCGGCTACAGCGCCAGCGTATGAAGCATTTGTTGCTGAGTCTTCTGCAGTATCCATTAACCCGCCAGTTGAACCATAAGTTTTTGACCTCGCGTAAATGTAATCTATTGGTTCTGTGGCAGTAGACTTTGCTGTTGCCCACGAATCATATATGTAGTAGTAACATATAATTTGATAAGTATATGTCGGCGCACTTTTTATGCCAACATCATCAGAGATAGGTTTAGCTTGGGAACTGCCGCTACTGTCCAATGAAAATACAACATCATCTGATTCTAATTCTGCGTCTGATATTTTTTTGCATTTTCAAAGATTTCACGGCCAATAGAAACATCATCAATTTGATTCGATGTTGCCCATACACTACTTGCAGATAAAAATACTAGTACTAATACTATTAACATTAAGGATACTTTTTTCATTTTTCTCTCCTTGTACAGTTCTAGTTCTTCTCACATTCTCCTTGCTTTCTATTCTTCGTTACTCATTTCTTACTACTGACAATTTCAATAGAAACAATTGACCACTCCACTCCGCATACGCATCGCCTCCTAACAAAAAAATATCACAACCGCATTGAAATACAATACGATTGTGATATTCCGCAGGTTTAACGTGCTAAACGACATGGTTACTATGAAAATCTCTGTTGACAAGCCATGCCTTTTGTAGTTGTGGCATGGAAATTGCTTAAAAAAACATAGGGACGCGTAATTGCATCCCTGTGTTGGTTCTTCTCTCTATGCTCTTTCTTTCAAGATCTCCTTGAAGGTGTTTAAAAATCTGTCGATCTCTTCATCACCGATATTCAATGCCGGAATTAATCGAAGCACGGTGCCGCTGGTGGTATTCACCAAACAATGGCGTTTCATAAACGCCTGTTGCAATTCCGGCGCCGCCTCTCCGACATCCAAACAAATCATCATTCATTTCTTTCTTCGCCTGGCCGAGGATGATCTTCTCCCTTGCTAAAGAATTGATCCAGTTCTTCCGAAATATCCTTTGGCAAATAATAAATATACCCCTCCATTATCAAAACATCATCGTGGATATAATATACAAGAGCTAATTTCTCCTTCTCATCAACATACAGGCTAATGACATATTCCGCCCCAGGTCCTATATCAAGAAAGCCTCTCCGTGACAATTTTATGCCCTCTTCAAAAGTAATCTTTTTTATATAAGAAAGATTCTCTATAAATGTTACTAGTTTAGCGATTTCATCCTTGTCTGCTTGTTTCAAATACCATCCCTCAGGCTCTTTTACATAGAAAACCGAATCAACTTCTTTCAAGACGTTCATGTCGAAAGGAATTTTCTTCTCCACAATAGGCTTGTTTCTGTTATAGATTACTAGCAGACTTCCCATAATAATCAGCAAGAGAAGGATACCAATCATATATTTCTTATATGCTTTCATAATGAACTTCTCCCTAATTATTAAGTAGTGTAAAATAACACTCTCTCTAGTTGTTCTTAAATGCTGTATTTATAGACAGTCACGCTCTTTTTGCAATAAAATAGCAATAACCCCCCCTGTTTTCGTTATAATTGAGTCGTCACAACACAAATACATAACCAAAAAGAAAGGGCTATTGCTATGAGATCAATTATATCAAATTTACCCTGAATTATTCATAGAATCTTCTATAAAACCCTGTATCCATTGAAATTACAGGGGTACATTATCATTTGCCGTTTCACCCATTGGGTGAAAATGTGAAAGCAAAAATAAATACAAAAAAGAACTGCCATTTTGTGGTAAAGTTTGAGTGACCAAACCAAAACTAAACACAAAAGGAGTTCTTTTCATGACTAGTTTACAGG
>DAOUQJ010000031.1 GCA_030625685.1 Oscillospiraceae bacterium | reverse complement strand
ATTGCCATTAAAGTTAAGAATTTTGACATAGGATGTGCTGACGATAGGAAGCGCATCAAGCCCCGAAAGATGCGCTTCGTGCCTCAGAAGCAGCGCATTCACTTTCCCGTATTCCGCAAGCTCCATACGGGCTACACAAAGTTTCGGATTTTATTGTGTCTGATTCCTAAGGGAGTTTGATGGAAATAATTTACCAGCCTAAATAGGGTGAATATAAACATCCCATTTTGGTAGGTCTGGATTTCTTACCAACCGACTTTCAATAGCACGCATGGCTTTCTTAGTAAGCGAAATTCCTTTTTTATAAATTGTTTTACTTAACCAGACAATAGAATGAACTCCCTTCCATGTCATCGTTTTAGCCCATGCTAACATTGTTTTAGTATCAACTAGCTTTGCTCCGTTCCAATGCATTTCAAGAATCCCCCAACAACGTTCGATCGGATTGTATTTGCTATGATAGGGCGGGTAATAAAGTAGCTGAACAGGAATTCCTATGTGGTCGACAAAATCAACCATTCGTTTGAGAAATTGTGTTCTTACGCCACTACTTTCAGGGCCATTGTCTACTTTTATCTGGATACATTGAGTCGCTTGACGCTCCGTTTCATGAAGCAAACTCCACCAATCTATCAATGAATCGACAATGAAATCACTCGTTTTGGCTGAACTTCCAAAGTGTATAAATAATTGCCCTGTATCATCAACAATCCCGAAAGGCGTGTGCTTACCATTGCCGCCCATATCATGGTCATTAGCTTTGTTATTTCCACGTGTTAAACCACCACGTGAAAACTCCCCAAGTTTGATCGTCGCTTTGCAGTCAATACTCAGCCGTTTTGTTCCTATTTTTGTGCTTTCAATATCTTTAGCTTTTATATTGTTGAAAATCGCATCCGTTTCTGGAATTTTTTTTGGGGCTTCGATTTCACCACTGGACGCAAACGAAAACCTAATCGGTTGAGAATTTTTGCCATGGTTCCAGAAGCTGGAAGTTGCTCATCCGAAAACCCTTGTTTTCGGAGTTGCCTAAGTGCTTCTTCAGCAGTCAGACGAGTAAAAGCCACTTCAGTAAGAAAGCTTGAGTCTTGTTGCGCATGGGATTCTGCAAGCTTGTATAGTACCTCAGCAATCTCGGGATATCGTTCTTCCCAGCGTGTGTTTCCTCCACGACTTGACTGAGCTCCAATACAGATAATTCCAGTGCGCTTCTCACCAAGTCCAGTCGTCACCATATCACGCCCCCACCCAAAAATAGTTTCTGTTTTACGTGCACTTCCATCACAATATTTCAATGCTATCTCGGCTATAAAACTACGGCGTTTCTCACCTTGCATTTTTGTTGTTGCTAACTGTAAATCTTCTATTTGTTCCGGTGTAGGGCGCAATGGTGAGGAGAGTGTCATTTCTTGCTTGTATTTATTCAGTAAGTTAAAGTATTTTTCTCATCTTTATACTAGATTTATCGTATATGTTGCAATAATTATTGGTAATTTATTTTCATCAGACTACCTTACAACCATTGCTGATTGATAACGATCAGTTTTTGGCATCACTAAATATAGCGGTTCTGTCAAATCAAAAACACCAAATGAGTATAAAGTATCTGTATTGG
>DAOUQJ010000010.1 GCA_030625685.1 Oscillospiraceae bacterium | reverse complement strand
AAAGGTGTAGCCTATTTTCGTTGGTGTGCCTAGCGTGATGGTCTCACTTTCGATGGTATAGCTCGTCGGTGCCCCATCGTAATTCACGCCTCCATCCAAATTGTACGTAATGCTATATGTCACTTCTGTCCAATCTGCTGTCAAGGTGATATTCTCATTGGGCATAGTCGCTGGCACAGCTTCACTCCAACCATTAAACGTGTAACCATTTTTGATTGGGTCCTCTGGTGGCGTCACATCGCTTTCGTAATCTTGCGTGATTGCAGCTACCGCTGAACCGCCATCAGTATCAAATGTGATTGTGTATTGATTGATGATATATTGAGCAACCACTACCACATCAGATGTCACATTGGTAAACACGACATCCCAACCTGAAAATGTATAGCCTTCTCGTACTGGATCATCTGGAGCTGTGGCTGTGCTTCCGTGTAATACAGCTTTACTCTTCAGCTCTGCTCCATCATAATCCTGAAAGGTTACTGTATATTCATCAAGCCATACAACATCGTTCTTTGTGTACTTTCTATAACCACTTTTGGTAACTTCAAGCGTGTTGTTTACTCCGCTGGTCATTACAGGGACTGTTAATGTAAATTTATCAGCGTCATTGAGAATAGAAGATGACTCTATCTCGGTTCCATTCCATACAAAAGTCAATTCGCTTTGTTTATCCACTGTTACTGAGATAGTAACTGAATCAAGAACAGTTACATTCGTTACTTTTATTGACGGTTTACTAGAACTACCGCTCCCCCCCGATGAGTGAGTTTCATTTGACGAATAAATGATGTCAGAACCTTTTTTATTATTCTGAGCTTCATTACCATTGTCAATTTGTGTACCACCGCCACCTGTAACACCTGTAACGCCTGTATGAACACTAATTGTTGTATTCGGTGTTATAATGCTGGTGTCGTTTGCACCATCCTGCACCTCAACTTTTTGCAAGTCACCTTCACCTGAAATTTGAGTTCCAGACGCAGTTGTAGTAATATTGTCGACCGTTCCCGCAACTTCTATAGAAGTATTACTGGCTCCATCTTGTACATCCACATCCTTAATGTTGGAATGTTCATCGACAACAATTGTAGAGTTTGTTCCATTGATTGAAAGAGATTGGATAGAAGCATCAACTGCAAAAACAGCAATATCAGAAGCATCCACTAGGACATCTCCTACTGTGCCTTGAATATTAACATCATCAGATTCGTCGTCTACATAAATGATTTCAACATCAGCATTTCCCTCAACTTTAACACTGACGATACCATCCACCCTTGATACTATTACTGTAGACACGTTGGATGAGCCTCTAATTATGACCGAATTCTCGCCACCACCACGCACGACCATGCGCCCTGTCACGGTTACATTCTCTAGTATTACCTCACCATTGCCAACACCGTCACCAATAATAAGATCTCCATGAACTGTAAAATTCTTTAATTTGACATCAGAAGCATTAACCATAACATTCCCATGAGCCACCTCTGATATTTCTCCAGATTGGGTAATATATTGCTTAATTATATTGTCCATCACCTGAGCGAATTCTGCTCTTGTGATATGATCCAGTGGATTTAGTTTCCCAGATGAACCCTGTATGTATCCTGCATTGATAAGTGCGTACACTTCACACTTTGCCCATCCAGCCAACACGTCTAAATCATGAAAGGTTTTATCACAATTTTTTGTAGGTTCCAATTTTAGTGCTCTAGAAATGATAACAAATGCTTCCTGTCTAGTGATTGATCTGTTTGGATTCATCATGCCATCAGCACCTTTAATGACACCCATTTGATACGCTTTGGCTATATCATCTACAAACCAATCTGTATCATTTACATCCGAAAATGCTGATATGTCTCCTTTAACAGAGGCACCAAACGCACGGACGATTACTGCAGCCATTTGAGCCCGAGTAAGATTGGCCGTCGGCATAATCTTTCCTTCAGCTCCTTTTAACAGTCCATTTGAAACTGCATTTTGCAGCGTCTCGGTAGACCAGTCATATGGCATATCTGAAAAAACAGCTACTCCATCATCTGTCATTGCAGCTAAAACACTAACAGGTAATAGTCCTACCACCATTGCCAAACATAAAAAAGTAGCTATAATTTTTTTAATCATGTCTTTTCTCCTTTATAAAATTTGAAAGTTTCAAACAATTCTTTGGCAACACCTTTCCTCACAGAATGCAACATTAGGAATATCACCAAATTCCGAATCAGCTCAGCAATTTTACGATGCTTTCTGTCAATAAGGTGAGTTACCACAAAGCTTCCATATCAAGGCATACCGTCTCCATTATTGTGGACACTGTTGACAATGAACAATTACGGTCAACAGCCTTTTAACCCCCCCCTGTCTATCGCCATCACTCCAGTTTCATACCACAGCTTTTGTTTTACCTTCATGACAGTTTGTAGGTCATCCATACCGTGCAGCAGCACCGCCTGCATAGTCTCAGTTCCGTCGCTGAAGGTCAAATAAACTTTGCTCCCATCAAACTCTATGGAGCTTAGCCGAACTCCATGCAATCCCGCACATCCCCATTTGTAAATTTTGCAGCCAATCAGAATACCGAAGGTAGACACTATAATTTCATCTGTGTATCCTTTTTTCATACTATCTAATACAGAAATCACTGCTACCGGTACTGTGAGGATGCAGTTATCGCAAATCAATTTTGCATCCGAAAGTTGACTTGCCTGCGCGACAACACGAATAATCAGAACAACGCTTACTATTCCAAAGACAAGCATCGCTTCCGTTACACATTTCATGGCGAACCATACCGTTAGAAAGGCTGTGGCGATTAGAATAATAACAACTATAATGAGTTGTTTTCTAATCTCTTTCATATGCATAACCACCTCCTTTGCAATACAATTTAGCAAAATATTACACCAAAAGCATTGACCCTAAGACTGAAAATATGCAAAAAAGCCTCTCATACTAAAGTATGAGAGGCTTACAACACTGAGATTTATACTAATCAGTCTAACTTTTAAGCAAAGTGCTAATTAGCTCTGCACGACTTGAAACATAATACTTGGAGTATATGTTACGCGCATGAGTTTTAACGGTGCTTTCGCTAATAAAGAGCAATTCTGCAATTGCCTTATTAGATTTACCAGAAAGAATAAGTTCCAATACCTCCTGTTCCCGATTTGTCAAAGGGTCAAGAATATTGTTTTTATGTATAATAGCCTCTCGCTCGCACTCGTTGGCACCTTTATATGCGACTAGATAGGCGTGATTTTTTAGAAGTATCAAAAGCTCGTGGTTTAACAAAGGTAGTAGAACGAGTGTGACACAAACCACAGTTAGAGCAATGACTGCCACTTCCGCGCTTGGAAGCTGCATAGAGGTTAATGTTACACCGAGTACGCCACCGCCCAAAACACCAAATACATTGGCTGAAAGACCTATGCCGAATATTTTCACAGGGTTTTCGGAAAAATCTAACATATCTGCAATGATACTCCACCAAAATAGATCAAAAATACCGCAAGCGCCTAGCATCAACGTGTCTACGATGAGATAATCACCCGCACCGCGACCGAGCAACATAAAGCTAATAAATGCTCCTATAATCATCGACATGCCAACATACAGGAAGATTGAACGCTTAAACCTCAACGGAAGATTTCGCATGATTGTAAGCGCCACAATGTATGGTACCGCCCAATACCAACTTACTAGCCCCGTCAAATGTTCAAAGGCAGGGTTTATCACTTGATACATTAGCCCTGAATTTATGGTGATAACCGAAACAAACAAGAACAACATTGCCATCGGCTTTCGCATGTCACTAGAAACCTTTTTCCCAGTATCACTCTTCCAGCTTATCATTGCCTCAACAGGCAATTGACATGTAAGTACAAAACCAACAACAAGACATAACATGGAGAGCGTCAACCCTATAAATGGCGAACCTTTTATTGCAACTACGTTAATTGCAATCATGATAAGATTTGAAACAATCAGTACATCCGCACAAGACTTGATGCGCTCGTGCTTGGGAGTGCAAGTTTTTAGATAATAACCCCAAGCTGCAGTGGAGCAGCCAGCTATATAACCCATTAGGATCAAAGCGACAAGCCACAAAACTGATGGCGCAAAAAAGAATGGAATAGAGAAAGCCAAACAAATGAGCATTCCACTAGCCATAACATGCTTAGCTATCTGTGGCGATTTCACTAAAAACCCGCAGGAGAAAAGTCCTGCTAAGTGCGCAACAATTGCGGAAAGTATGTAAACATCAGTCTGTTTGCCAAAGTGCTGCAGCAAACTATAAAGCACCTGCCCTTCAAACAAAAAGGTCAGTATCCATGCAAACAGCATAGAAAACACAAATACCGAAAGGATGCGTAGATTTCTTGTCATTCTATTCATCGCGATACCTTCTATTCATCAGAGACTCTATTGCTTTGTTACATGTTTCAATATCTACAACATCGAAGGGCCATTGCTGTGCGATTTTGAATGTAGGACGCAACTGAATTCGGCATTTAATATTATGACATTTCACGTTGAGATATTTGCTTGCATCTAGGAAGAAACTCCGTCTTTTGCTGCTTGAGTTGTTATACATAAGAAACACCTCACATTGGTAATTTTGAAATATTATAAACAACTATTAAAAGAATTTAAACTCGCTATTAAATCAAATCTGGAAATACCTTTGTAAAGACAAAAATTAAATTTGGATTCACTAAAAAATCTGTACATATTTGTCACCATCTCTAATCCAAGGTATTTTACCATACAAAAGAAACAATTGGAAGCTCTGAGTTACTTTCGACACTAGTAACACAATGCGAAATCAAAGGTAATGCTCATAAGAACATCTATACTGCTTGTTTATACTAACCAACAACCGTTGAAGCTACATTCATTATTACTGTCCCCATTAACACAACCTCTGTCGCGATAAATATATATAAATACCTATTATCCAATATACCATCAATTTTTACAGGAGGTTTTATACTTATAGAATTTCTCAACTTTTCAGATTCAAACAAAACTCCATTCTAATGTTAGATTTATCGCATAACTCAGGCTTTTATATTATTCATATCATTATATTAATCTACAAGACGCATTCCTAATTTCAATTACCCAAAGCATATCACAGTCACTATTCTTCACCAGTATCAAAATAGCAGTAAACTTTATATTCCACGATCTGAAACACTATTTATGTCAATGTATTTCATAATGTTAACGCAATAAGGCTAAAAAAACAATTTCAATCACAAGAAAACCCCTGTAACCATTGCAGTTACAGGGGTTTTTCATGGTGGACGATACAGGACTTGAATTTTTACACAGTGCTAAAACTATGATAAATTGATGTTGTATTAGTTAAGAAAATCCTTATATATCAACACATTTATGTAATCCAATAAAATCCAACTATAAAGCATTCAATTCTGTAAAGGGTAAAAATAAGGGTCAAATGGTCTTGGAAAGATTTTTAATACTTATATTTTTCAATTAACTCTTTTAAAAATTCTTCTTTATAAACAATTATTTCATTTGCTCCATAAAGATAACCATCCTCTTTAGCATTATTCCAGTATCTCCTTGCCTCTTCGTAATACGGTAATTGCACGCGTCTAAAAAACTCTATGAATTCCCTCATATCCAATATCCGTTCTTGATAGTTGGATATGAAGTTTTTTCCAGGGTCAATCAATGAAAGTAATTCTATCAAACCGTGTGTGCCTAAAAACGATGTAAGAGAATCTGATAATGCATAGCGTGTATGATTATCGCAACCATGAACTCTCCCATTTTCATCCCGTTTGTTTTTGTGAACAATGTGTATTTCGTGAAGTTTGTCATCATCATTACGATTCCAAATCACATAACCATCTTCAGGTTTTTCAATTAGCTCTCCGCAATTATCGCATATAAATTGTTTTAGTGGTTCCATAACTACCCCTCCTTATCAGCTATAGTACTGCTAAATAATGATTATGTCAAATATTTCATTTTTTGTAATAATAAAGTCTAAATTTGATTTAAAGATTACAAATATGTTATAATTACTAAAAAAATGTTTGCTTTACATTTTTCGTTTTCATACTAATGCAAATACAAATGAAGAGGTATATATAGTGAGTTTAGAAGATGTAGATAAAATGGGTATATTGGTAAGAGCGATTGAAGCACATGCTCAACCAAGAGCATATGATTGGCTTTTATTAGTTTTAACGGCGGTTAGTATCATTTTTTCTTTTATAGCTATTTGCTCAGCAATTAAGATTGCAAGGAGACAAGATGATATAGCTTTATTGGGGGAAAGAGATGCATTATTAGAGAGTGTTTTATTATTAAGAAGATTAAGGGATCAATTGTATCATCACGTTCGTCTTAATGAACCTCCGGACTCTGCAGATTCTATGTATTTCTTTGTTTCAAGGATAAAGGTTGAATTTGATATTCAGGAAGACTTTGATGTTCTGCTAAAGCTGCATGAGGTAAAAGACATGTACGAAAAGAAAATTCCACGTCTATTTACTAAGGTGAACCAAGAAGAAATAGTAGCCGATATCAACCGACTTATAGATCTTTTGGAGAGGTACTACAGCCCTAAAGAGTTTGATTTGGAAAAACTAGGTGAGGATGAGTTTTTGTTGTGGTTTAAAGGGCTAAGTTATGAAGATGAAGAGCGTATAATTAACAGCATGGAGAAAGAAATTAAAGTTGTCAGTCCTAAGCAAATTAATTTTTTGAGACGATTAATTCCGTTTAAAGTTACTTTGCATGTTACAACGTTGTGAAAGTAATATAGTGGAACAAAACCATAGGTAAGCACATCTAAGCTATAGTTTTAGTCATTAGCAAGCATTGATTTTGTATATACAGAAATCTCTTGTTAGGGAAATTCCCTAATACCCTACTTTTGCAAACATTAAAAACTAAGCCCTAAAAGGGTTTGAAAAACTTGAGTTCTCTATATAGAAAATGTTTTAAAAAAAATAGTCTTATTTAAACAGAAATACTAAAGAGGATAAAGTTATATCTAGCTAAACAAATCCATTTTTAAATATGTGATACAATATTACAAGATTATTTGTTTGGCATTTAACTTTATGGAGGGCAATTATTTTGAAAGTTAGTAAATCAACTATTATATTATGTTTAGTAATGATTGTGCTGTCGTTAGGATCTATCTTTGTATTGCAAAATGAGATTGATATTTTGATACAAGAGAGTGTCACGGAAAATAATTGGATTTATGATTATGAAGAGAGAGGTTTTTATATAAATTTCTGGAGCAGTATATTAACTGGTGGAATTGTTTCCCTAATCATTACTTATGTTGGTTACGAACAAACAAAGAAACGTATAGAATATAAATTGTTGGCAAATATAATTTTACTTTATGCGTTCTTTAATGATATTATTGACGGAACTTACGAGGATGGTTGTCAAAAAGCAAATGCATATCTTTTTCTGCATGATTACAAAAAAGCAAAAAATAAACATGATGGAATGATGGAAATGTCATATGATTATCACATTTTTTTCAAAACAAAGAAATACATAGCGTTGTTATTCGCAATAGATGCATTGTACGATATATGGAGAGAATTAGTGGTTAAACACAGTAAGGTATTGATAATTCATTGCGATGATGAAGCCAAAATAGTGAATGAAATTAAAAGAATAAAATCAGATATAATGCCCTACGAAGAAACTATTGAAGATTTATGTGATAAAATTGATATGGCTTTTTCTGGAAAACAAAAGAACCCCCCTCAGCCGTAAAAAGCTAAGGGGTTTTGCTTTATCCCACATAAGGCGAAATACTTTCCTCTTTAGGTGGGCTGATTTCAAGCTTTCCATAAACCTGTAAATCTTGCTTATATCCTTCAAAGGTGTCAATGCGCTTTACATCATACCAGTAGCCGTTATATTCTATGTAAAGCCCTATGGATGCCTTAGGTGAGGCTAGGTCTTGTCTCCAATTAACAACAAAGAGCATTTCTTCTTCAACTTTAATTGTTGCAGCCATATATTTTTCATGCGCAAATAGTTGGCGAACATAAGCCCACAATTTATTCGGATGGATAGGTTTGTATGTACAGCTTGGGAATCCTCCTGGTTCTTGATTATATATTGCTTCATAGATAATAATCTTCTTATCCTTGTGCTTTTGTCTGGATACTCTACTTTGTCCTGCCATGTATATACCTCCTAAATAGCATTGAGAAATTCATTATAATGTTCATACAGGCCTACATAAGAATCCAATAGACTTGCAGTGCCATCTATACGGCTCTTTGCACCTTGGTTCTTAATTGGCACTATATTTCCATTTCTATCCGTCTGTATGCCTGTATTGGTTAGACACCACTTTAGGATAGGTGAATTGTTATAGTTTATTTTGTTCGACTGTAAATCTGCACCCATCATCTGCATGGGCAGGCTTAATGTCTTGGCACCTTGAATGCATCGGATCATTCGGAAACCGTGGCTTTCCATTTCCTCGACCCAATACTTAGCTGAATAGCTGTCATAATAAATCCATGCCGGTGTGATACCGTGGTCATTAACCATTTCAAGAAACCACGCTGTTACATCACTGTAGTTGATAGAGTTGCCGTTACATAGCCGTAAAAGCCCTTGGTCTAACCATTTATCATAAGGAATTTTGTCCTGCTGTACTCGGTGCTGTAGGCTCTCACTGGGTAGCCAATACATCTGTTTAACAAATCTCTCTTGGGTGTCTTTATCCATCATAAGCATGGTCGCACATGTAAGGTCTGTGGTTATGCTTAAATCCGCACCGCCAATTCCAAAGCTACCTCGGAACCGCTCAATGCCGAATTTACTTTCGTTGTTAATATCATCAAAGGTAAGCCATGCACTACTCATGGTTTCACGTACATTGAAGTCTTTGCATAGAATACCGCTTAAGTCTTTTGGACTATTCTTGGCTCGTTCTACTTTATCAGCTAAGTCCGAAGCTTTTTTAATACTACCTAAGCCGGGGTTTGCTTTCTCCCATGATTTAGGGTCTGAATATTCTTCTCGACTATCCAGTTCGTACAAAACAGGTAAGAAGGTATCATCTGTAAATGTGCCGTCTACAATCCCGCAAGCATAAGCATACATATCATCAAAGATACATTCACGCACTGTACCAGCTGTGGTGATCATAACCATCAAGGGCTGCCGTCTTGCACTCTGGCTTTGCTTCATAACCTCATAAAGGTTTCTATCCTTAATACTGTGGAGTTCATCCATAATCACGCAATGGGCATTCAAGCCGTCAAGAGTATCACTGTTTTTACCCAAAGGCTGAAACTTAGCCATAGACATTGGAAAGTATAGGTCTGTCTTGCGCTTTTTTATGTATTGGTTCAATTCAGGGCTTTGCTTTACCATGTTTTGCGTTTCATCAAATACAATCTTAGCTTGATCCTTTTTACTGGCTACGCTAAACACTTCTGATCCCGGCTCATTGTCTGCTGTGAGCATATACAAGGCAATACCAGAAAGCATGGTACTCTTACCGTTTTTTCGGGCAACCATAAACATAGTTTCCTTATATCTTCGCAGTCCAGTTTCTTTATGGACGAACCCAAATAATGCAGATATATATGCCTTTTGAAATAGTTCCAACTTGACTGGTTTTCCTGCCCATTCTCCTTTACTATGTCGGGTAAATTCCTCAATAAAACGGATAGGCTTATTGGCTTTCTTCTCATCAAATATATAATTGCCCGTTTGGTTCTGTATGTCAGCTACTAGACGGGCATAAGTTTTGTATACCCTTTTGGATACGGTAACTTTTCCATCTTGAATAGCATTCCAATATTCTAAAACATAGTTCATTGTTAATCCTCTTAAGGAACTTCATAAATTCATTTGGCTTCTGTTCAACTTCTTGTTTTGGTAGCAAGTCGTTGAGTTGCTTATACAATAAGCTATATCTTTGAATGGTTGTGTTGTACGCCTTTAATGCTGGACTTTCTCTCAAAAATTCTTGAGAACCCTGTTTGAACAAATCAATGGAACCATGCTCCTCAATCTTAGATTTTAGTTCATCCAAAGTCTTAGCCATGAAAGCAAGTTCCTTCACCAGTTTTTCAGCAATTGGCTTGCGATCGTTTGGCACTAACTCAACCAATTGATTAAGTTTTTCTATATCATTGCAAATTTGTTTATCTTGGTGTTTATCCATTTAAAAACCTCCTTTGTCTTAATATTTATGGATTGGGTACCGTACGTTTCATACCTCCCCTTATGTGCGAGCCATGAGAGGGGGATTGTAAAGTACCCCTTCGGTCTATGGATATATCATTCACTTTCTTTAAGTGGGGGGAACTTGAAATTAACAAATATTTACTATACAATAATTATGTGCTTAATTATAAAGTGGAGGATATTTTATGAGAAAAAGGAAGACTATAATCTTCTTAGTTCTACTTGCTTTGGTTGTTACTAGTTTTTTCATGCGCGTTTATTATAGTCCACGACCAATCATCACAGCTGGCGAAAATACTATGATCCTCTTTATTCACTGGAATTCAGGATTTGGAACGGATAACTTGGGCACCAGGATTCTTTTGGAGGATTATGATGAAGATGGAATCCTCTCCTATCTGAGTACCTGTACCGAACAACCAATACTAAGTAGATTTAACGGCTATCCAATAGAAGATATAGTTCTGGAGCTGACGATTGCCTCAGGTGATGATTTAAAGCATATTTATTTCGGGAATATAAATCGTATTAACCGTGGTTTTGGAACTTGGGAATATCAAATACAAAATCCCGAAGAAGTTTTATCTACTATAAAGAAAATGTTACTAGAAAAATAACACTACACCCTCACCAACTCGCCATTATTCTAAATATAAAAAAGTTAGGAGGCACCACCATGGAATTATTATTGCTAGCATTTCTTATGGCATGTCCATTTGTCTTAGCTTCTATGATAAAGAAAATAGTTCAAGATAAAAAGGTCACAGCCGAGTGTTGTTTTTTCTCCTTTGGAATTATGGTTCTTTACATTGGGCTTATGGCTTTATCCATTGGCTAAATAATAATCTCACACCCTCACCAACTCACCATACTCATTAAACCTCAAGCCTTCTGCTATTGCACTCTTGCCCATATGCTCTGCGTTGTGGCAATCAATACAGAGGGCTTTTAAATTATCCCATGATAGCGTTATGTTTGGGTCATGGATATTCTGTGGCGTTATGTACTTCATATGGTGGACTATGCGTGCCATGCCTCCACATCGTTCACATACATAACATTGGCTCGCCATATATGCTGCTTGCGTATCTTTCCACGCCTTGCCATTATAAAAGCTTTTGGCATAGTCCTTTGCCATATCATCGCTTCCTATTCTGTGTAATTCCTCGCCCTAATGGTTAGGGTTTTAAGTAGTCCGTCAATCGTTCGTTGTAGCCGTTCAGCCTCTGCCTGTTCTGCGTTATACCACAACGTAAGTAGGAACTTGGTAGCAGTATGTGCTAGCCCTTCTTGCATTTGGTTTTCCTTAGCTAACCCTGTTGTCGTTTCGATATATTCAGCAGCAGCATATAAGAGCCCCTGAATAATTGCATCATTATCTGTGCCGTCTATTCTGAGCCACTCTCTTGCCGTGTCTATAGTGACCATATATTAAACCTCTGATCTAGTTAGCTTAATAAATGCTTCTGTAACAATAGGTTTGCAGTCTGCGATAGCTGTTGCCCTGTAGTCAATGCGACCACTTTTAAAACTACTTTGTGTGCTTGCTTCCACCATTATTCCTTCGGGTAGATTGTAGCCCATGTATTGGAAGTTACCGAATAGGATTGTTTCATCTGCTAGGTAATCATCTACCACAACATCAAAACCCAACACCTTACCAATGTTTTCACCCTTTGGATCACTGATAAAGATAGGACGTTTATTTGCATCCTCAAGACCATAGAACAGGTTATATAAGGTTGCGTTGTTCATTACCCATTTAGCACCGTTGGCATAGCCTCGTTTCATTGCTCCCACAATCTTAACAACATCAGCATAAGCTAGACCGTTGGTTTTATCAAAAGTGAAGTGGTTTGCATCTGGTGTCCATGTTACACCGTCGAGAATACCTGTACCCTCTGTAGTTCCGGCACCGTTTACAATACCATCAGCTAAACAAGCCATAACACAAGCTGCCAATTCTTCTGCAAGGTAAGCTTCAAAAGCTGATACGCTCATTTTCTTAACCATGGCGGAAATACTGAATACTTTGATAATCTCAAAAGCCCCAAAGTCCACATAAGCAACGGAAGGCTCGGTGCTTTCAACTGCTGCGCCCTCAGTATTCCAAGAAGCCTTAGCCGTAGGTGTTCCCACAGGAATACGAATCTTAGCTGGAATATTGAAGCCACGACATACGGAAAGAAGTCCTCCCATAGTTCGTGCTTTACTAATAACCTCATTTAGTGTTTGAGTAGGAATGACTGCTGCAACTTCGGAAGTGGTGCTATAAGCATCGGCACGTTGTTCAGTCGTAGCACGATCAAAAGCAGCCTGTTCAAAGTTGTTTAGTTTTTGACCTAACAAAGTCTTATAGAAAGCGTTTCTGTATTCTGTACTAGCGAATACATCTCCCTCAGTAGCTTCATAAGAAGATCTGGTTTCAAAGTTCATTCCAGTGATAGGATTGAAGCCACTACCCATACCAGCACTGCGTTGTTCTACGTTAGCCTTGGCTTGTTTTAAGCCGTCTAATTCAATATTTAAGCTATCCATATCTGCGTTGGCATCCGTATCAATGAGCTTGCCAATTTCGGCGGCTCTTTTTTCAATTTCGGATACTGTACTGTTCATATAATGGTTAAATGCTTCTGCAATTGTTTTAAATTTCATATTGTTATACCTCAATTTTTAATATTTGATTGATTTTGATTTTAGCAGCATCCTTTAACGGGTCATTTACTGCTGTTTGCATAGCTGTTCTTGCCTCTATGCTTGTTTGTGGATATGCAGGAAATGGAACAACACTTACCTCATACACCTTTTCGATCTTGTGGATTGTTCGGGTGTTCGTGGTTCTGTCGTAACTATCTCCTCCAACTGGCACCTTAAATGCAAAGCTCATACCGGATAAGTCTCCACGCTGTACTGCCGTATAAACGCTTCGTGCTTCCTCAGTTCCCGGCAACGTTGCAACTATCTTAAGCCCTGCCGGGTCTTGGGTGAATTGCATCGTTTTTGGTGTTCTTGCTAAAGGTACCTTGCTCAAGTCGTGGTTATACAAAAGGCGTGCATCTGAAAGGTCAGCACCGTCTAATGCGCCACGCTTGATGATTTCGATATACGTTCCTGCCGGATCATTTATCTTGGTAGGCTGATCGTAAACAATTGGCGTACCCTGTATCATAAGGCCTTTATCATCCTCTGCCGGGGATGAGGCTCTTATTTCACATACTCTAAATTCTTTCATGAGTTGTCCTCCTTGTTTAACTGGTATTGGTTTGCTTTGTTTGCATCGACTACGTTCAAAGTTTGCAGTCTTTTATCTCCATCTTCCACACCGGGTAAGTTCAGAATCTCCAAAGCCTGATTGACGGTAAGTAGTCCATAAGGCATAAGTTCTTTGATCAAGTTGACTTTTGTTGCGTTGCTACTGAATTGTAACCGTCCTGATTCAAACATGATTGAATTACCAAAGGCTTGCTCTCGGTCATTAAACACCTTCCGGGTAAACTCAAGGCTCATTTGTACAGCTATCGGCTCAAGTACAGATTCATAAAACGCTGCCCACTGATCTTCTGTATAGGAACTATTTACAATAGATTCTGTAATGCCTAGATAGTCATAGATTTTTGTTTTGACTGCTTCAAGTTGACCATTGTCAATGGAAGCTGGTGTATGATTGATTGGCTCGTATTCTGTTTTCTGATCTAATACCACAACGCCACCATCATTGGAAATGTCCAAATAGTCAGCTATAAATTGGTCTTTTTCTGCCTTGAGCTTTTCGGGTGACATGATTTGCGTATATTTCAATATCCCTCTGATATTTGCACTGGCTTTAATTCCATTCACAATACCTTCACTTTGGGTATGAGCAAGCTCTAAAGCAGGAATGAGTGCATCATTTGGATCGCCCAACATATCGTTGCTGTTAAAGTTTCGCCTTAAATGGATGATATCTAAATAAGGAAGCATGACCGACTTGCCATTACGAAAGTAAAATTGGCAATACATAACCCCGGAGGCATCCGTCATGAACTGGACATTGACGGCACCTACGGGGTAAATCCCTGTTATATTCTGTTTTTCATCCCTTTGTAGAAAAGCAAAGGCATTGTTATAGATAAAGTAATGAGTAGTTAGCTTATAAAGCATATCGTAGCTACTCATATATGGATTAGGCTGAACCTGTAAAAGACGATTAAGCTTTCCGTCTGGGTAAACCTTGGTATGGTCACCGTAGTTTATAACGTGGCCACCTTTTAGCTTTGCAGCGTTTCGAGCTATTGCATCTATACCGCCCCTGTAGATATCTGATTGGTAAGCATCACCACCCCATGGAGTAAACTGCGCTGTACTGCCATTCATCAGTTCGGCACGTTCTACTGTTTTCGGGGCTGATTTGCCCCTGAATATTTTTTGAAACAAGGTAATAGTAGCCGCCTCCTTTACCAGCGTTCTTCGTTCGTAAAGGGTTTTTGTTTATGGTATTCAAACACTTCCACAATGGCTCTCCCATTCATAATCCTGCGTTCACCTTTATCTGTACCAAGTTCAAAGAAACCTGGTAAACTCTTGATAGGCACGATGAACTCACATTCTATGTATTGTCCACCTACAATTTTTACACGTTTACATTCCATCTATTATCCCTTCTTTCTCTAAGTTGTTTTGTCCGTATATTTTTAATCGCCTCGAAAGGTGTAGGATCACACATTCCAAAGGCGTTTCGTCTTTCTATATTTTGCTCTAGCTTTTTATTAGCTCTAGTCTTTGATCTAGATTTAGGCATAGTTAGTCCTTCCCGCACCGGAAACACAAAGTGTTGTGACATCAGTGAGATTATATATAATATTATACCATATATTGTGGTTTTCATCAACTTTTAATTGTAAGAGCACACCTCCTTCCAGTTCTCAAGAAACTCAACCGCATCTTCAAAATATGCTGTATCTTGATTTTTAGTAAACCATGCTTTGAAGGCTTCTTCAAACTCTTTATTCCTTATATACAACTTCGTCCATGCAACGAAAAACTGTTTTCTCTCTGGGCTAAGTTCATGGTAAATATCAGCAATCTCTTCCACAAGTTTATCCTTGACAGATTTCTCTTTCTGTGGGAAACTACTATTGAATTGGTTGGCTTTCATAGCCTTGTCCGCTTTCGTAATTGCAGTTACGGAGGCGGCTTTTTTTGTTTGATTTTCCATGATGGTTAATTCCTTCCTATATGTAAAATTAAAGTTGGATTGTGTTCTCAAAATACTCAAAATACTCAAAACTAGTTTCTAATAGCATTTTTGAGGTTTTTGTGATTATTGTGCAGAGGATTGAGAATTATTTTTCTACTTGGTCTACCTCTTTCCCCTGTGCCTATTTCAACCTCTTTGATATAGCTCATGTCTACAAGGGTTTGTAAGACTGGTTCCATATGTTCAGTTTTTTTGAATTTACCACGGCATAGTTGAAATAAGTCTCTTTTTGAAATTTCATCCTGTCCAGTTGATTCAATTCTGCGCAACAAATACTTAGCATCTTCTAGTGATTCATCAGCCCCCATTTGTTGGTAGGATACCATTGCATGATCACCTAAAAACTCGGCAATCTTTACAGCTTCGGTTAGTGTTTCAGAGCTTATAGGTATCTCAGTTGGATTGTTCACGGCAGAAGCATGAAGTAGTGCTGCAATTCGCAACATAGCACCAACTGCTTTACCGCCCCAATCTCTCATGTGTTCCCACTCATTTCCTAAGCGCGATTCAATCAACTCTGAATATGTTATTCGTAGTTTTTGAGCTTCTTGACTTAGCCGAATTGATCCAGTGCCTTGATTGGATAGAATGCGTTCAATAAAACGTTTATAGTTTTCTTTGACTTCAAACGGTATAGTCGGTGGACTTGAATCTCTGCGCCCTACCTTTGATTTACACATTGCATACAAGAATCGTCCGCACAGGCCTCTGCCCCTGAATGTTGCATTATCCATCAATCCAGTTAACACTTCCGGTTGAATCGTGAGAATCATGCTTAGTTTTGGGTTTTTTATATGGTTAGCTTTTCGCCCCATACGATCAACTGTAATTGGATCTCCTGCGTGTCCTTTTAAGTAAATATCAAAGTTAGCTGATTTGTCATACCGTCCTGATAAACTATCAAATAACCCACCTTCCGCAGATTCTATGGAAATAGAACCACCTTGGGTATCCATAACATCTGTTAGTCTTTCTGGTGTGATATCATCCACAAGTAAACGGTAAGGATGTTTGTCCTTAAACTCTGCCAACTCTGCAACAAGTTCCAATACTTCTTGCTGAGCAATGAAAGCGTTTTCGCCCTTTGCTTTAACTGCTGATTTTTTTGCTGATTCTATTCTTTGCTCTAACATTGATCGTTCAGTTCGGTTTTGCTCTGTCTCCACAGCCTCTGCTTCTCGCCTTAAAGCTTCGTATGCGTGAATAGGTTTTGTTAAACTAGATATAACGGCACTCTTTCTTTCACCAGGCGGTGCAATGGCTACGGTATATAAGCAAAGGGGTTCAGTCCAATCTGTGGTGACTTCAAGATCATATTTTGATTGATGAGCTGTAGCCATGACACCTAGTGCCAAAACTCCTGCCATTTCAGGCGGTGTCTGTGTAGATTCAGCCAAAGCATTAACAAGTGCTGCCATAGGTGCAGGAAGACTTTCAATAGGAAAATCAGGAGCATCCATCGTGTCAAAGGGAATAGGCTCTTCCCATACTGAGGTTTCTTCTCGTTGCACCAGTTTCATACTTGGCTCCCATTCAGGAGTAGTATTTATCAGGTCAAGAAGAAGGCTTAGTGCGTTGTCTTGCCCCTTGGCTTGAAACATATCCGATACGTCTCCATGTTCTGGAATCTCAGGCCATACCTTTGCTAAGTCAAGGAGTTTAACTGATGATGCTACACCGTGGATGGCGTTTGTTACTTCTTGGGCATATGCTTGTCCTACTGCATCATGATCTCCAATAATTAAACAATGTTTACCCCTTAACTGTTCCGTATACTGTGGAAGCCACTTTCCTGTTCCTGCTCCATTTTCTCCCGTGGTAGAAACAAATCCAGTCTTAGTAATGGTATTCGCATCTTTCTCGCCTTCTACGATAAAAACCCAACTATCAGCCTGTAATACTTCTGGTAGTCTATACAGCACATGGGGAACGCCTTGCCTGTTATAAATATATCCCCCTGAACCGTCAGGCCTTCGTTGCGTAAATGACTTATCCTCTCGTCTCACTTTCTCATAAAGTAAATTGCCCTCTGCATCGTGATAAGGATAAGTTGCTACTATTGGAGAATACTTTTGTTTGCGTTCAGACTTATTATCTTCTTGAAATAAGTCTCGCATTGAAAATCCCCATGCTTCCAAAATATCTTCTATTCTGCAACCAGCATGACAAGTAATTAAAATTCTTCCATCTTTACCAATAGAAGCTGTACCGCTTGCTTTTTTATCGCCATGTATTGGGCACCTGAATTTTACTGATGTAACACCACCAACTAAACCAAGGTAGGAACAAAGCCCATTATTTTGGTTTATAGTCAATCACATCACCGCCCAATATTTATTTCTGTTTTGCTGTTTGCATTGTTTATGAGCCATTCCTCAAAAGCAGTAACAGGTATTATTACTCTTTTCCCAATGTTAATATGAGGAAAGTCCTCACGTTTCACCAAAGTATACGCCAACGGCTTGGATATTCCCAATTGCTGGGCTAACTCTTCTACGTTCATTGTTTTCTTTTCCATTCTCCCACCTCCATTTATACCGATATCGTTGATATTTACTGTATGCATTCCACAATTATATTATTGCACCATTCTTCCTATTTGTCAACAAAATTTGTATAGAGTATTATTTTATATTATTTTCGTTGATAGGAATACCCTTAACTCTATTGAAAACAAGTTGTTGATTTTAATGCTATTCTATGGTATTGTTTGATTACGAAGGAGTGGTACTCATGTCAAAATTTACAGAGCGATTTCAAGAACTTCGGAAAGCTAGCAACAAAACCCAAGCTGCAATTGCTACCGATTTAGAATTAACTCCACAGACATTGTCCTATTATGCAAATGGACGAGAACCAAACTATGAAACATTAATTAAACTTGCAGATTATTTTAAGGTATCAACTGACTATCTGTTAGGTGTATCTGATGCCAAAACACCTGAAAATGAAAGCTTAGTTACAGACTTGGGGTTAACTGATAAAAACATAAACTTCATAAAGAGTTTAAATCACAAATTTTTTGGTTCAGGAGATCTTGAAAAATACAAATCAACGTTGCTTGATGTCTTTAGCATGATTATTGATAATGAGGATGAAACTGATAACTTGTTGACATTTATTGGACTAGCGTCAATCCCGGAGAAGATATTTCTTCCAGATTTAGACTCATCGCCCAGCCTTGTTAATAATTTAAGTTATTTGTACAAAGGATTCGAAAAATCCGCTCACGATACCTTAGATTTAATTATCCAAAATATGCGTAACCAAAGTGATCTTTGATCTTCTGCAATATAATTAATATCTTTGTATTTCGCTTCAATTGAAAGGAGGTTCTTAAGGTGCCACGTAAAGCAACAAGAAACGCACAAGGCGGCGGCTCTATCCGTAAACGCTCGGATGGTCGTTGGGAAGCTCGCTATACCTTCGGGAATGATCCCGGCACAGGAAAACAAGTGCAAAAATCTGTTTATGGCAAAACTCAAGCTGAAGTAAGAAAGAAGTTACAACAGGCCACAACTTCAATTGATGAAGGAACCTATACTGAACCTACCAAAATGTCAGTGTCTAAGTGGCTAGAAATATGGGAAGCAGAATATCTTGGTGGAATAAAGCCTTCCACCGCTTTTCTTTACTCTCAACAAATACGCCTGTATATTAAACCGTCACTTGGTGCTGTGCGATTAGATACACTAGATACCCATACCATCCAAAAATTTTATAATAGCCTTGGTAAAGATCGAGACGGGAAACCCCCACTTTCCCCTAAGAGCATTAAAAATATTCATGGTATATTTCACAAGGCACTGCAACAAGCCGTAGCTATCGGATATCTTCGTTTTAACCCCTCCGAAGCTTGCACTCTTCCAAGGATTATTCGAAAAGAAATAAAACCTCTTGATGAACAACAAATAACTGCCTTTTTGCAAGAAATAAAGGGGCACCGCTTTGAAACCCTTTTTACTGTTGCCCTATTCACTGGAATACGTGAAGGTGAAATACTTGGCTTAATGTGGGACTGCGTAAATTTAAATAACGGCACCATGCGAATAGATAAGCAGCTTAAAAAAGAGCAAAAAAAAGGTGGCACGTTTTATTTTGCACCACCAAAGAATGATAAACCACGGACTATTACAATAGCACCATGGGTAATTGATTTATTAAGAGCCCACAAAGAGAAACAAGAAGAAAACCGCCTAAATGCAGGCGACGTATGGGAAGAGAATGGCTTAGTGTTTCCAAACGAAATAGGTCAGTATCTTTCCTATCGAACAGTATACGATAGTTTTAAACGTGCAGTAAACAAAATCGATTGCCCTTCTGTTCGTTTTCATGATCTGCGCCACTCTTATGCTGTGGCTGCCATTCGCTCTGGTGACGATATCAAAACAGTGCAAGAAAACTTAGGACATGCTACTGCTGCATTTACTCTTGATGTTTACGGCCACGTTACAGAACAAATGAAACAGGATAGTGCACAACGCATGCAAGGCTTCATTAACAGTGTTCTAAACCTGTAAAGGGTCAATTAAAGGGTAAAAACTTAAAACTGAACGCAAAAAAGCCCTGTAACCATTGTAGTTACAGGGTTTCTTTATGGTGGACGATACAGGACTTGAACCTGTGACCTCCCGCACGTCAAGCGGATGCGCTACCAGCTGCGCTAATCGTCCGTCAATATTTTCTCTTGGCAAGAACAAACAAATAATACCTTAAAAATGCCTATTTGTCAATATATATGGTCAAAATCAATCAAAAACCATTTTCTCCTGTGAGCAAAGAGAAAATGGTTTAATTCTCGTTGATTTTTTGCAAATAAGGTTGCATTGCCATAAGCAAATCCACTTTATTGCTAACTTCAAACTTCTTGTATATGTTTGCAATATGCGTTCGCACAGTATAAATACTAATGTGTAATTCTTGTGCGATATCTTCGTTTTTCATTCCTGTTGCTAAATAATATGTGATGCGTCTTTCTTGCTGTGTTAAGCTGTTGTATGGCCCTCCTAGATCTTGTGGCAACTGTTTGGACTTGTACTTCATCGTCAAAATATGCCAAGTCTGAATTGCTCCCGTCACACTTGCAGACAAAAATGAAGAATGCTGAAAATGGATTTCGCCTCCCACACAAGGCAACAACAAATCGTTATCCCCTGCAAGGTTATGTTTTGTCAAAATCAGCTCACTGATTTCATTTACCATGGCTTGCACGAATTGATATCGCTGTTCTACTTGATCTGAACTTCTTAAAAATCGTCCACCTGTATTGCGTAGTTGTTCCCAGTATATATTGCCTATTTCTTTTGCTCTACTATTTGCTTGTACAACAGTAAGTTCTTGATTGAGCATTGTAGCACCCAGGTTCATATCTTCAAAAAACAAATGAAAATCATCGAGCACCTTAGCTTCACCAGTTTGCAATAAAAATTGTTGATAACTTCCTTCCAACAATTTGCACAGATAATCTAACAACAATCGCTCTTCTTCTTGAAATGCACCTTCCTCTTTCGAGCGCAATAGTGCCACACTTGCCACCACGCGATCACCAGCAAATAAATATATACAAGCCTGATAATACATATCCATTGCAAGCATATGAATGCCATATGGCGTTTTTTCGTATTCAAGAAACGGCATAATATCATCCGTAAATACCACTCTATTCCGCTTCAAATGGGGAGACAGGCTTTTATGATGAAAAATATCATCACGAAATACTCGTGTTTTATATGCCTGCATTGGACCATGTGGTATGCCATATGCAATATAATGTTTGAGCGCAAATCCTTGTTTCGCTTCTTGCATATCACCATAAGGAAAAAAAATGCTTCTAGAAAACCCGAAATGCTTATCAAGAAGGGAGAGAACTTTCTTCGGAAAATGTTCTCTTTCCTGCGCAATATCAAGCGCAAAAACCAATGCGGCTTTTTGCCATTTTTGCGGTATCTTCGGCATTCCTATCCCCCTACTCTTTGTTCAGATAATTAACACTATTATTGTACACTGGATCAAAAAAAAAACAAGTCTATTTTATTACTTCTCCCTTGCTAGGATTGTCTTGACATGTGTCAAAAGTGGTGTATAATTAATTGTATATGTTTATGAATATGGCATAATTATGTCGTATTTTAAATGAAATGCAATACAGGAGGCTTATTTATGAATCCAAGAGACGTAGTAATCGTCAGCGCTTGCCGTACACCAATCGGCAAAATGCTCGGTCAATTTAAAGATGTCAACGCTCGTACACTAGCTATGACAGCAGGTGCAGAAGCTATCAAACGTGCAGGCATTGATCCAAAACTCATTGATGCTGCAGTAATGGGCGAATTGTACACAGGTTTGCAAGGCTCTTTGCCTGCTCGCCAAGTTGCTATGAGAATTGGTCTTCCAGACAGCAGCTCCGCTGTTAGTGTAAACCAAAACTGTGCATCTGGTTTGCGTGCACTTGAAATCGTTGCTAACGACATTGCACTAGGCAAATCTGATATCGGCATCGCTATTGGTGTTGAAAGCATGACAAATGCACCTTATATGCTAGAAAAAGCACGTATGGGTTACCGTATGGGCGAAAGCAAAATTTTCGACTCCATGCTTCACGATGGTCTATTCGACGAATTGACCCCTGGACACATGGGTATGACTGCTGAAAACGTTGCTGAAATGTATGGCATCACTCGTGAAGAATGTGATGAACTTGCAGCAAGAAGTCACCAACGTGCTTGTGCAGCTATCGACGCTGGCAAATTCGATGAAGAAATTGTTCCTGTTGTTCTTAAAACAAGAAAAGGCGACAAAGTCATCACTACAGACGAACATCCAATCCGTGATTGCACAGTTGAATCCATTTCTGGCCTAAAACCTGCATTCAAAAAAGACGGTGGCGTAGTTACTGCTGCTAACGCTTCTGGTGTTAACGATGCTGCTGCTGCTGCTATCGTAATGTCTGCTGAAAAAGCAAAAGAACTTGGTCTAGAACCACTTGCTAAAATTGTTCACATCTGTAGCGCAGGTGTAGAAGCTCGTGTTATGGGTATTGGTCCTGCTGTAGCTATTCCAAAATGTCTAAAAGCTGCTGGACTAACATATGACGAAATCGATTACTGGGAAATCAACGAAGCATTTGCAGCACAATTCCTTGGCTGTGAACGCAAAATGAAACAAGACGAAGGCATCACCATGAGCAAAGACAACATCAATGTCAACGGTTCTGGTATCTCTCTTGGTCACCCAGTTGGTTGTACAGGTCTTCGTGTAGTTGTTTCCCTACTACATGAAATGAAACGTGAAGGCCACAAACTTGGCGGCGCTTCTATGTGTGTTGGTAGTGGTCCTGCTATGGCTGGTCTATTTAGCCGCGACTTCAACTAATCCACTATTTCTTTCTACATTCAAAAGCCCCTTTCGCTTGTCGAAAGGGGCTTTTTCTTCTTTCCCTTTTCGTTGACACATACTTGCCCGTACTCTATAATGATGTAATGAGTAAAAGAATTTTGCTCTCTCCAAGATACAATAAAGGAGGGCTTATTTTGTCATCAAAACGCATTGTCGTCAAACTTGGAACCTCTACTCTGACTCACCCGTCAGGACTATTAAACTTGCGTCGCATTCAGACTTTATGTCAAGTGCTCAGCGACCTTAAAAATGCAGGCCACGAAGTTATCATGGTCTCCTCAGGCGCGATTGCCATGGGCGTTGGCAAACTTGCCATGAATAATCGACCAACTGATATCCCCACAAAACAAGCTGTCGCAGCCGTTGGTCAATGTGAACTTATGTATACTTATGATAGATTATTCGGAGAATATAACCACACCGTAGCACAAATTCTGCTGACTGGCATGGATCTTCAACAGGAAGACCGTTTTATGAACTTCCAAAATACGATCGAACGGCTTTTGGATTTACATGTTCTTCCCATCATCAATGAAAATGACACCATCGCAACAGAAGAAATCGTGTTCGGTGATAACGATACACTTGCTGCTGTAGTTGCGAAGAGTATTGGTGCAAATCTACTGATATTGCTCTCAGATATCAATGGGCTCTACACTGCCGACCCACACTCTAACCCTACAGCCACTCTCGTCTCAGATATTCATGAACTCAGTGACGATATCTTAGCTCTTGCAGGTGGCTCTAGCACGCAGTTTGGAACAGGTGGTATGTCAACCAAACTCAAAGCTGCTGATATCTGCATGAATGCATCCTGCGATATGGTAATAGCAAATGGAGCATTTCCACACTTACTTTATGATATTATGAACGAGGATAGTGTCGGCAGTAAATTTTGGGCGAAAAAGGAGAAAACAATATGAGCCAGCAAACAATTGATTTATTAAAACAAGCCAATGCTTGCAAAACTATAATGTGGTCACTAACTGCCACACAAAAAGCAGAAATTATAAACACTATGGCAGATTGCTTGCTTGCACAAACAGAAGAAATTTTGCAAGCCAATGCACTGGATGTAGATGCAGCAAAAGAACATATTTCTGCAGTCATGATTGACCGATTAACACTCACCAAAGAACGCATTGCCGATATGGCAAGTGGCATGCGTTCTGTTGCGGATTTAGATGATCCAACTGGACGAGTACTCAGCACACACAGCCTGCCAAATGGACTCGTAGTCGAAAAAACGTCAACCGCCTTAGGTCTCATTGCCATCATTTATGAAAGCAGACCAAATGTAACTTCAGATGCTGGCTGTCTTGCCTTTAAAAGTGGCAATGTTTGTGTCCTTCGCGGGGGAAAGGAATCCTATCGCTCCAATGCAGCCATCGTTTCTGCTCTCCAGATGGGACTCAAACAGCACAACCTTCCAGTTGAACTCATCAGTTTGGTGCATGATACCTCACGCGATAGTGCCAAAACACTGATGACTGCCAGAGGTCTTGTTGACTTGCTCATTCCTCGCGGCGGTGCCTCTTTGATTCAAACCTGTGTAAACGAAGCAACCGTTCCCTGCATTGAAACTGGCACTGGGATCTGTCACATCTATGTAGATCAATCTGCAGATATTGAAAAAGCTCTCTCCATTATCGAAAATGCCAAAACAAGCCGCCCTTCGGTTTGCAATGCAATGGAAGTTTGCCTTATACACGAGGACCTTGCCCCTACTTTTTTATCTCAACTCAAAGACCGACTTGTCACAAAAAGAGAAAACGCAGGACATATTCCAGTTGAGCTTCGCCTAGACGAAAGTGCATTATCCACCATTGAAGGTACAAAAGCGAGTGACACAGATTTTGATACTGAATTTTTAGACTATATTCTAGCCATCAAAATTGTCTCCAATACACAAGACGCCATCGCACACATCAACACACACTCAAGCGGTCACAGTGATGCCATCATCGCTGAAAATGTTGAAAGTCAAACCTTGTTTTCACGAACGATTGATAGTGCAGCAGTGTATATCAATGCTTCCACACGGTTTACTGACGGTGGAGAGTTTGGCTTGGGTTGTGAAATGGGCATTTCTACTCAAAAACTACATGCTAGAGGACCAATGGGCTTACAAGAACTGACAAGCTATAAATACATCATTCGCGGAAACGGACAAATTCGCTAAAAATTTATGCAACTTTATCTCTACTCTTTCATCAATTTATATTGACCTTTTTCCTCTATTCCTATACAATATCAAAGAAGATGAACGATTTTTGGAGGATGCTATTTTATGCTGGATCACACAAAATTTGAACAATTTTTTCTCGAGTCATTTTGTGATGACCGTTCCATGAGAGAACTTCGCCTTTCCTTTTCCGAACTTTCTTATATCAAAAATAGCTATCCTTCTGCTTCCTGTACAAAACAAAGTGATGCGCAACCAGACGGAAAAGCTTGGTATCTTGTCACTTTGGAACATATGATTTCTCCAGTGTATTGCAAGGCGTAACAACAATAAGAATGATAACAAAAGGCACTAGACAATTGTCTAGTGCCTTTTGTTATCATAAATTTCTTAATGCATCGTCTGCATCATGCATTGCTTTCCAAATATTACTCCCAACATCTGCATCCCCGATTCGTTTAACCGTGTTACATACACTCTCCAGTTCACTTCCATATGCCTCAGATGGAATAACACCCATAGCGAGAATCACTGCATCACATGGATATATATACTCCTCACCTGTCTTTGCATCACAAAAGTAAACACATTCAGATTCAATTTTACATAGCGTTCGACTAAGCAATATCATCACCTGATTGACTTCTAGCGTTGCAAGCATAATATTTCGGTTGGAGCCTCCCATCTTGGGCGCCACTCTGCCTTCTCGCTCCAATATTAGAACAGCATTGCCTTTACCTCTTTCTGATAGCAATTCAGCTACTTCTAGACCTGTCATCCCTGATCCCACAACAACAATGCTCTTTTCTTCGAATTGAACATCTCCACGTAGCACCTCTTCTGCCACATAAGCATTTTCAATCCCCTCAATGTTAGGAATCCGTGGTTTTGCCCCTGTTGCATCAATGATAGCATAAGGTTTCTGCTTTTGTACTTCATGTATTGTGGGTGCTGTGTCATAGATAACTTCAACCTCTGCGCTTTTAATCTGTTTTTGAAGACGCTCCAATAGCCAATGAATTTTTCCTTTTCGTTTTGAAGCCCCTGCCAGCTGAAGTTGCCCTCCTAGAACACTTTTCTTTTCATATAATTTTACTAAAAAACCACGTTTTGATGCCAAATAGGCAGCGTATAATCCTGCTGGACCTCCCCCCAAAACCAACACGGTTCTTCCATTCCCATTTGGCATAAAAGGTTTCTTTATGTATTCAAATCCTGTTTCTGGACAAATGGCACAGCTGATGTGTCCGACAGTGTTATAGTTTTCTAAACAAGACATGCAGGAAATACAGCGGTTGATTTCCTCTTTTCTTCCTGTAACTGCCTTCTCATACCATAAAGGATCAGCCAAAAATGCACGTACACTACCCACAAAATCGGTATCTCCTTCACAAAGAAGTTTTTCTGCATAATCGGGGTCTCTTACAATAGTGACTCCACAAATGGGTATCGACACTGCACGTTTCACCGCTTTCAGCAAGTGTCTGCGCCACCCTTGCATGTACGGCATCGGCTCCATACTTTGACTGAGTTTACTTGCCGTTCCAGAGGCTGTCACATTAATGGCATCCACACCCCAAGCCTCAAGCATTTGACAAATTTTAATGCCTACATCTACATGATATCCAGGTTCTTCAATATACTCCTCGACAGAAATGCGTACCATAATCGGAAAACTTTGTCCACAAGTTTTTCTCACTTCTTCAATAATTTCATGCAAGAGTCTTGTTCGATTTTCTAAATTTCCCCCATATTCATCATTGCGAAAATTGAATGCAGGGCTTAAAAAACGGTGAATGAGATAGTGATGCCCCGCATGAATCTCTATCCCATCTATTCCTGCTTGTTTCATGCGATATGCAGCAGCTCCAAAGGCTTTGATAACAGCATAAATCTCCTCACGTGTCATTTCCCGTGCTTTTCCTTTCCAGTCACTTGGCGCCAGCACCCCTTCTGGATTTAAGGCTTTGCTGGCATTGGGTCCTGGATGAAATAACTGTGCAAATACTTTTGCATCGTGCGCATGCAATCTTTCTGCCAATACCTCAAAATCACCAATGTGACGATCTTCAGAAGCAAACAGTTGTTTTGGAAATAACCTTGCATGTTCTTCCAATACGGATACCATCTCCGTGATAATTAACCCCACACCAGCTTTTGCACGCACTTCATAAAATGACAACATATTCTCTGTCATGCTGCCATCTTCAGCAGAGAGGGAACAACTCGCAGCTGTCATCACAATTCGATTTTTAATGGTGATTGCACCTAAATCATGTGGACTTGTCATATATTTGTACACAAAAATGCCTCCTGATCTCTTGCAAAACAAAAGACGGTTATCGACAAGCGATAACCGTCTTACTCTTCGCGTTTACTTTTTTGCTACAGCATCGCGCAACGCTTTACCTGCTTTAAATACAGGTAGCGTACTAGCAGGAATGACAATATCCTCTTTTGTACGTGGATTTCTGCCAACTCTTTCCGCGCGTTTTTTTGTTTCAAAAGAACCAAACCCTACTAGTTGAAGTTTATCTTCTTTTACTAAAGTATCTGTGATTGCGTTTAGTGTTGCATTAATGACTGCTTCAGCGTCTTTTTTGGAAACACCTGTTTCATTAGTTACCACTGCAATAAGTTCTGTTTTGTTCATACATTCACGTCCTTTTTTTAATTAGCAATTGCTATCATGCTTATTTGCTGTCTTCCCACAAGGCATCAAGTTCTTCAAGACTCATTTCTTTCATGTCTTTACCCTGTGCTTTCGCTTTTTTTTCAACCAATTCAAAGCGATGAGCAAATTTCTCACAAGCGTCATGTAAAGCCTCTTCAGGATCACAAGATACAAATCGCGCCACATTCACAGCAGAAAAAAGTAAATCCCCCAATTCTTCTTGAATGTTGGTTTGATCCTTCACAGCTTGTGTGAGTTCATTTGTTTCTTCGTGTAGCTTGTCCAAAGCACCACTAACATCTGGCCAATCAAAACCAGCTCTTTTCGCCTTTTTCTGCATTTTTTCCGCACGCCATAAAGATGGCAAACTGCGTGCCACACTATTTACTGCAGCTGCATAAGTATCTTGGCCTTTTTCAATTCGCTTGAGTTCTTCCCAATTGGATAAAACTTCACCTGTGTCAGACACTTCTACATTTCCAAAAATGTGAGGATGTCGAAATATGAGTTTCTTGCTCACACCATCTGCAACATCATCTAAAGTAAAGCGACCTTCTTCTTCCTCAATACAGGTGTGAAACATTACTTGTAGCAATACATCACCCAGTTCTTCTTTCAAAAGCACACTATCTTTATTGTCAATTGCTTCTACAAGCTCATAAACTTCCTCAATGAAATTTCGGCGAATGCTTTCATGCGTCTGCTCTCTATCCCACGGACAACCGCCTGGAGAGCGCAATAAACAAACAATTTCCCAAAGGTCAGACATCGTGTAAAAGTCTTTCTGCTTAAAATTTATCATATGTTTTCCTTCTCTACAAGCAAAATCTATCATTTTATTCATATATTTTCAAGATTTTTGCGATTTTTTCACCTTTTGGCATCAATTTAAGATCTTCTATAGACAAGACCCTCATCAGTACCACCAAGAGTGCATAAATGATAACAGCAATCATAATTGCCAATAAGGTCGCAATCATATTTCCCATAGAAGTAACAGAGGTTGCAATTCCTTCGCTCGAAACTGCAAACATTCCTTGCATCAACATCAGTTTCACTGTTATTCCATACGTGGCCCAGGCAGCACCTCCCATGAGAACGGAGGCAATGAGTGGCTTCACAAATACTCTAATATAATTCGGTTTTTGTGGCAACAGTTTTCTAATGTAGTATAGCTGCAAAACTGCTACGACAAAATAACAAGCCAGCGTGCCAATTGGTGCACCAATAATCCCGACTTCTGGTTGTCTGACAAGATAATTGTTTGTCACAAGTTTCACGATACAACCTATTGTCATAATTACTATCGGTAACTTAAAAAAACCACTGGCTTGCAATATAGCATTACAAATAAACATCAAACTGACAAATATAGAGGCAATGCCTAAAATCATCATACATGGATCAGATACAGCTCGATCTGTATCATAATACAAAAGCCCCATAATGGGCGATGCCAAGACAGTGAGACCAACTCCAGCTGGCAGAGCAAGTAACGCACCCAGTCTTAGCGAAGATTCAGAAATACGCCAAACACCAACATGATCATTTTTTGTCCAACATGCAGAAACTGCCGGAATAATACTGGCCGTCAATGCCACCATAAAAGATGCTGGCAAATTGAATACGTTGATAGCTTTTTGATATGCACCGTAACTGGAAACAACAGGATCAACCATTTCCATCGCTTTATAATACTCTGCGCTTTGACTGTCTGTCACCATACGTAAAATGTTTTGCACCTGATAGGTATCAAGCCAAGTTGTAACAGGAACCACCGAAGCTCCAATGGTGATAGGAACAGCAATCACAAATAACCTCTTAAGTATGACAGCGACCGGCTCGGCTTTATCGTGATGTATCTCTACCGTTTGTCGTCTGTTTCGTCTTTTATAGTCAATGATCAGATATACGAGCGCTACTCCTGCGCCAATGGTTACACCTAAAATTGCGCCTGCTGCCGCATTTTGTGTGCCTGCTTGTATATTCATCAGATACCATGCCAAGGACACACCAAAAATGAGTTTGAAAAATGCTTCAATAATTTGTGATATTGACGTGGGTATCATATTAGAATGCCCTTGAGCAAATCCTCGAAATGCCGAAATTACACATACAAAGAAACAAGCTGGTGCAAGTGCCTTTACTGCAGTAGCTGCCAATGCGTCTCCCTGCCAACGAGCCAAGTCATACGCAAAATAGTACATGACCACAAAACTTAAAAGCCCCAATATAAAAAATGTCACAAGTGACACTTTGAATATTCGATTAACCTGATTCTTCCACCCCAGAGTATTCGCCTCTGAAATGGTTTTAGACAAAGCAATCGGCAATCCTGCTGTACTAATCATCAATAACAGATTATATATAACATAAGCATTACTAAAATGCCCTGTACCTTCATCACCTAAAATATTTGCAATTGGTATTTTATACAATGCTCCGATGACTTTTACAACGGCTATGCCCACCGCCAACACCATCGCACCACCGAAAAAAGTACCTTTTTGTTGAGATGCCTGCAAAGGTATATCCTCCTTATTTCTTACTTTGAACCAAAGAGCAACGGCAATGCGTACTGTTTCAGTTCAGATTGCAATTTTGATATGTCTAACGTGAAAAACTCACCATCTTTATATATGACCTTTCCTCTCGACATATTCATGCATACATTCGAACCATTTGCAGAATATACTAAATTCTCTTCCACACTGTGGCAGGGTGTGAGATTAAATGCAGATTGATTCAACATAATAATGTCAGCTATATATCCTTCTTTGAGTTGTCCTGTTTTTCGTCCAAGTGCCTTTGCACCATTTGTGGTGGCCATTTTCAACGTATCATAAGCTGTAACCATAGTTGGATTACAAGAAATACCTTTTTGTAGCAAAGAGGCAAACTTCATTTCTTCAAACATGTCGTGACTGTTATTAGACGCCACGCCATCTGTTCCCAATGCGATTTGCACTCCAGCATCCATCATCTTTGGAATACGCGCAATACCAGACCCTAATTTCAAATTGGATACCGGATTATGCACGGCAGTGATGTCTTTTTCTTTCATCAAAGCCCAATCATCCTCCGTCGTCCAAACGCAATGGGCAAGAATTGATCTCGTGTCCCACAACCCATAGTCAGCCAATGTTTGTAGCGGTGTTTTTCCATACTTCTCTATACAATTTTCATGCTCCATTTTGGTTTCAGATACATGCACATGCATTCCTATTTCATGTTCCTTTGCAAAACCTGCCATGGCTTCCCACAAAGCAGGATTGGACGTGTATTCACCATGCACACAAGTATCGATGAGAATTTGACCGTCATTTTTTCCATGCCAATCTCTCATAAGCGCTTGCATTTCTAAATAGCCAGCATTGGTGTTTGGGTCAAACGTTGGTGCAAAGAGCACCATACCACGGCAAATGTTTCCCGAAATACCAGCTTGTACGATTTCATCACAGATTGCATCACAAAACATATACATATCAGCAATCGTTGTCACCCCAGATGCAATGAGCTCTGCTAAAGCTAGTTGCACGCCTGCACGCACACTGCGCTCATCCAATTTTTCCTCTACAGGAAAAATATAATCATTCAACCAGGTTTGCAAATTGCAACCTCCACCATATCCTCTCATAAGCGTCATCGGAATATGTGTATGTGCATTGACCAAACCAGGCATCACCACATTGCCTTTGGCATCAATTTCTTGCGAAAACTCAGCTTGTGGTCTTTCTACGCCCACATAAATGATGTATATATCTTCAACTACAACAAAGGCATTATTCAATATGGTATTTCCCTCATCCATCAGTAAAGCCGTGCAATTGTAAATTAGCGTTTTCATCGTTCCCCTCATCTCTTACATACGTTTCAAACAAGCCAAAATCAGCGCTGAAAATTGAGTTCTCGCTTTTTTAGCCGCAACGAGCACTTCTTCTTCTGAAAGTGGCTGTGGCAATATCCCTGCTGCCATATTTGTGACAAGTGTAATGCCAAGCACCTGCATATTGCAATGACCTGCCGTAATTACTTCAGGAACAGTGGACATTCCAACCGCATCACCACCTAGCACTCTTGCCATACGAATTTCCGCTGGTGTTTCATATTGCGGACCAGGGAAATACATATATACACCTTCTTGAAGATTTAAACCCATTGACTCAGCTTCCTCTTTGGCAAGTTCCCCCAATGAAGGAGTATATAAATACGATGAATCTGGAAATCTCGGGCCAAACTCAGGTAGATTTTCTCCACGAAGTGGAGATTCAAAAAACAGCTTAATATGATCTTTAATGAGCATCAAATCGCCTACTTCAAATGTCGTATTTACGCCACCTGCTGCATTGGTTACAATCAAAGTATCTGCTCCAAGCAAGCGCAGTACGCGCACAGGAAAACTCACATCATAAAAACTATACCCCTCATAATGGTGTTGTCTACCTTGCATCACAGCCACAGACTTTCCACCTAAAGTGCCAAACACAAACTGCCCTTTGTGTCCTGGCGCTGTCGAGCGTTTCATATGTGGAACCATCTCATATGGCACAATGATAGGATTTTGTACTTCATCGGCCATTGATCCCAGACCAGATCCTAAAATCATCAAAACTTTTGGCGTAAAATCACCAATTTGTTCACGTAACGTAGCTGCACTTTCCTCATACTGTTTCATTGTATATTGCATAAAGGATGTATCCTCCTTATGTTTCAAATTATATTGCCCATTATTTTACACCAACCACTACAAAAAAGCAAACATTAGAAGGTGTTAATTCATATGAAAGTTTGTCATTATCCTTCTATTTTTGACCTTCATTGTCGCTTATAATAAAACTACATAGGCATGAATATCAAGTCATTTAAATCTGAAAGAATGAACGAAAGCATGTAGAAAAACCAATTTGTATAGAACTTTGGTTTTTACAACTTTTCTTGACAGAAAGCCTTTATTTCTTTATAATATTGTATTATTAATTTCACAAACAGAACATGCGTTATGTTTAATTCAATTGGCCGAAAAGGCACTGAAAGGGGTACCCTCATGGCAAATCAAGATCGTGTTTACAACTTTTCTGCTGGACCTTCCATGCTTCCTTTGGAAGTATTAGAACGTGCAGGCGCAGAAATCACCAATTATCAAGGTTCTGGCATGTCCGTTATGGAAATGAGCCACCGCTCAAAGGCATTCCAAAAAATCTTTGATGACACACAAGCGAAATTCCGTTCCTTGCTCAATATCCCAAATAATTATAAAATCCTATTTATGCAAGGTGGCGCTTCTACTCAGTTTTCTGCTATTCCACTAAACCTCATTGGAAAAACAGGCAAAGCTGACTACGTTGTCACAGGGAACTTCTCCAACCTATCTTACAAAGAAGCAAAACGCTTTGGCGACATTCATCTTGCCGCTAACTCTGAAGATAAAAACCACATTTATATTCCATCTCAAGAGCAACTTGACCTCTCTGCTGATGCTTCTTACCTACACTACTGTGCAAACAACACCATCTACGGAACAGAATGGCAATACATTCCTGAAACCAACGGTGTGCCAATTTGCTGTGATATGTCCTCCGACATTATGTCCCGCACAATTGACGTAGAAAAATTTGGTCTTATCTATGCTGGCGCTCAGAAAAACCTTGCACCTGCTGGACTCACCATCGCTATCATCCGCGATGATCTCCTTGGAAACGAACTTCCAAGCACTCCTGTCATGATGAACTATAAAACAATTGCTGACAAAGACTCTATGTATAACACTCCTCCTTGCTGGTGCATTTACATTCTTGGTCTTGTTTGTGACTGGGTTGAATCTCAAGGCGGTGTTCCTGCGATTGAAAAAATCAAAGGAAACAAAGCTTCTATGCTCTATAATACACTAGATGCCTCTTCTATGTTCAATTGTCCAACAGAAAAAGGATCTCGTTCTGACATGAATGTTGTATTCCGCACAGGCAATGATGAACTTGATGCAAAATTTGTCAGTGAAGCAACGGCTGCTGGTCTCACAACACTAAAAGGCCACCGCAATGTTGGCGGTATGCGTGCTTCCATCTACAACTCTATGCCAACAGAAGGCGTAGAAAAATTGTGCGACTTCATTCGTACTTTTGAAAAAAACAATTAATCGGAGGCTTTCAATTCCATGTATCAAATCAAAACTATGAATAAAATCTCTCCAAAAGGTCTAGTCCATTTGGACGCTGACCGCTACACAGTAGGAGATGACTTTACAAACGAAAACGCAATTTTGGTGCGTTCTGCAAAATTACACGAATACGATTTTCCATCCGAGCTACTTACTATCGCAAGAGCTGGCGCTGGTGTCAATAACATTCCTTTAGATCGCTGTGCAGAAGCTGGCATCGTTGTTTTTAACACCCCTGGTGCCAATGCAAATGCAGTAAAAGAACTTGCAGTAACCGCATTGCTTCTTGCATCTCGCAACATTGTTGGCGGAATTGAATGGGTAAAAGAGCAAGCAAACTCCGGCATCGAAGTATCTACTGTAGTGGAAAAAGGAAAAGCTGCGTTTGCTGGTCAAGAAATTACTGGGAAAACACTCGGTGTTGTCGGTCTTGGTGCCATTGGTCTTCTTTTTGCCAATGCTGCCGTTTCCCTTGGCATGAAAGTCGTTGGTTATGATCCATTTCTTTCTGTATCTTCTGCGCTCGCTCTTTCACCAGAAGTTACCATCGCAGACAATGTAGAAGATGTCTATGCAGCAGCTGACTATCTCTCTTTACATTTACCAATGACCCCAGACACCAAAGAAAGCATCAACGCTTCTGTCTTTGCACAAATGAAAGATGGTGCTCGCATCATCAACCTAGCACGTGCTGAACTTGTCAATGATGACGACCTTTTAGTTGCTTTGGAATCAGGTAAAATTGCATACTATGTTACTGACTTCCCTAATAGTAAAGTAGCCACTGCAGCTGGTGTTGCTCCAATCCCTCACCTTGGCGCTTCCACCAATGAAAGCGAAGAAAACTGTGCTGAAATGGCAGCGCTTCAAGTAAAAGACTACCTCGAAAATGGTAACATCAAAAACTCTGTGAACCTACCAAATTTGACACAAGCATGGAAAACAAATTGCCGTGTTTGCGTACTCACTGGCGGTGGCGCAAACTTACTATCTGATTTGAGTGCACGTTTATCTGGCATTGCAGCAACTAGTTCCCAATCCAAAGGCGACTACACCTATATGCTATTTGACTTAAACGACGCAGCAAGCGATGACGTAGTCAATGAAATTAAAGCTATGGAAAACGTACTTCGTGTACGGGTACTGACAAAATGAGTAAAGTGTTGATTCACGAAACAAATTACATCGCACCTACTGCTTCTGTAATGGGCGATGTCACACTCGAAGAACAGGTAAGTGTATGGCCTAGTGCCTCCATTCGTGGTGTAGGCATGAAAATCACGGTTGGTCGTTGCAGTAATGTGCAAGACTGTGCTGTCATTCACGGTGACAAAAACAATGATGTTTCCATTGGTGAATACACTTCTTTGGGCCACGGTTGCGTTGTGCACGGATGCACCATCGGCAATCGTTGTATCATCGGTATGAATGCCGTTGTCTTAGATCACGCTGTGATTGGAGACAACAGTATCATAGGCGCAGGTGCAGTGGTTTCTGCTGGAACTATTATCCCACCAAACAGCCTTGTCGTTGGTACACCAGCCAAAGTGAAGAAAACACTCTCAGATGAAGCTGCCGAAAGTAATCTCCAAAATGCTGAACTTTATTTGACCTTTGCCGAAGAGGCAAAACAAGCAAAGTAACAGTTTCATCGAATTGTTTCAATTTGAATCTATAACACAAAAGACCCCTTGTTGTGAATAACAAGGGGTCTTTTTTATGAACTGTTTGCTGTATCTACCTAATTTATTTTTTAATAAGTTTTCCATTTACAGCGATGTGGTCTAGGCCATTAGCGTGATAGACCATTGTGTTGCTTTGTTCTTCACCCATCACATTTTTGATTGCGTTAGTCATTGCTTCTCCCATTAGTTCAATCTTGTCAGCTGGCATAGGACCTGCTTCCATATTAATAATCATCATAGGTGCTTCACATTCTTCTCCGTTTTTAAAAACGGTGTCGTATTCATTGACAAATGTATAAATTGCAGGTACTTTCAAAACAGTTGCACTCGCTTCATATAAGTCCTTTACAAGCTTTTCCTTAGTTTCTTTTTCCATTTTAGGAATGTTTACATACATACTTGGCATAATAATTTCCTCCTCATATTGAAACGCCCATTGGCGAAATTCACTTCTTTTTCTCCAGTTTTTTCTTGTTTCCTTTTTCATCAACGATATATGTGTTATCTAACTGCGCACGCAAACTGCCTTTAATGGCATCCAAATACTCCCTACGCAACACTTCACGCTCTTGTCTCTCATCTGCGGTGAGCCCTTCTGATTTGTTTTTTCTAGCCAGCGCATTCAGTCTTTCAATTTTCTCGTCAGTCATGACTATCCCCTTTCATTTTATTGATAACAGTCCATCTCTAAAATGACACGCCCTTTTCGGCTCGTCCCTTTGACATTCGTTAACACAAACTTTCCCATTCCGCGACAGGAAAAACGGTCTCCTTCTCTGACTGTCTGATTCACTTTTTCACAAAGTTGGTCATTTCGTAGCACTTTCCCTGCTTCAATGAGTTCTACTGCTTGGTTACGACCAATGGAAAAACCTTGAGATAACACGCTGTCAAGCCGCAAAGAAGCCACTGTCCCTACTTTTTGTTTGCATGTTTTTACTGAACCATCCGCTTGAAACAGCGCAATCTCATGTACCTGAATCGGATACCGCCCAACACTCTCCCATTGTGATAAAACAATCGGCAAAACTTCTTTGAGTAACAACAGCGTAGCGCCATGTTCATTGAGTAAAATATCTCCAAATTTATCCCTGGTCAGACCAATGCCTATCAAAGCGCCCAAATAATCACTGTGTCTCAACTTTGCCATTTGAGGAACTGATATTTCCACAGCACACAAAAATGATTGCTCTTCTTCCCAATTCACTTCTTCCATCCAAGATGGCAAAAAGACACAAATCACACGTTCTGCATCAAGAAATCCACCATAAAACACATGGTTACGACTTTCAATTAGTGCAAGTGTCTTTCGCAAGGCTTCTCTCTCATTCAATGTCAAAAAACCGGTATGTGCTGGCACATCTTTTCGTTGTGAATCCGCTTGTCTATCTAAGGCTTTCGATAACAAAATGCGAAGTTCTTTATCCTTTTCATAAGGTTTTAACAATTGTGCTTTCGTCTTCATACGACTACTTTCTTTCTTACAAATTAACCTTAGTATATCTTGTTTCACTAAACCTTGTCAATCTTTGTGAAAAGAAGTATACTAACCATATTGTTTCAATTTTTTGGATATTATCAACAAGGAGAATTTCTATGAAATCCATGCTATTTGTTTTTAACCGTTTTGCTGGCAACAAGCGCATGTGGACACATATGACGGATGTGCTTAACACGATGACAGAAGAAGGGTATCTTGTCTCTACGTATTCAACACAATCTGAAGGAGATACTAGCACAATCATTGAACGCATTGGAATGCAATTTGATCGCATTGTCGTCGCAGGTGGTGACGGAACGTTAAATGAAGCAGTATCTGGTGTCCTCAAATTAAATTCTCCTCCTCCTCTTGGATATATCCCAGTTGGCACCACCAACGATTTTTCTAAAAATATGAATTTGCCCACAGAACTAACTGAGATCGTCAAAATTGCCTGCCATGGTACAGTACGCCCTTGTGATACAGGTAGTTTTAATGGACGCTCATTTATCTATGTGGCTGCCTTTGGCGCATTTACTGATGTGTCTTTCTCCACACCACAATCGATCAAAAACCTACTTGGCTATTCAGCCTATCTACTAGAGAGTGTCAAACGCATTGGCTCTATCAAACCATATCATATCACTGTGCAATACGATGGCAAAGAACTGACTGGTGATTTCATCTATGGTATGGTCAGCAACACAAAACAAGTAGGTGGATTAAAGCATCTTCCGCCTGGTAACCCACAACTTGATGACGGTCTGTTAGAAGTTACCCTAATCTCCCCTCCACAAACGCTAGCTGAACTAGAACATTTTTCCCGCTCCTTCATATTGGGGGATATGGTAAGCATCTTAGAAAGTCCAATGCTCCAAACCTTCTCTGCCAAAGAAATTCAACTCACGGCAGATAATGCACTACTTTGGGCACTGGATGGTGAAAATGGTGGCGTGCATAAAATAGCAAAAATCTCTGCTGTTCCACGTGCCTTTACGCTTGTATTTGGCAACTCGTAAAAAAGAAAAAATATGCAAATGTTAACCGTAGTATTGAGAAAAAACCTTGCATTTTATTTCACTTTTGTTTATAATTAGTCGCAATGAGAAGAATTTGTTCTTAATTTGAAAGTGAGGATTATTGTATTATGAAAAAACTAATATCTTTGACTTTTGCTCTACTATTAACCGTTGGTTTACTAGCTGGCTGTGGTGGTACTGAAAAAGTTAACCTAGAAATTCTAGAAACAGAATACATTACAGAAGATTATGCTTTGTGCTTCTCCAAAGAGAACACTACTCTTCGTGATGCAGTAGACATGGCTTTAACTGAGCTAAAAGAAGAAGGCGTTTTAGACGCAATTGTTGCAAAATACATCGAAGGCGTTGATCACGACATGCTTTTCCAACAAGATGTTGCGGAAGATGCTCCAGTACTCGTGATGGCAACCAATGCTACTTTCCCTCCTTATGAGTTCTATGAAAACAATGAAATAGTTGGCATTGATGCAGAAATCATGCAAGCTGTTTGCGACAAACTAGGTGCTAAACTAGAAATCAGTGATATGGAATTCAACTCTATTATTGCGGCTGTCCAAACAGGTGCTGCTGATGTTGGCGCTGCTGGTATGACTGTGACAGAAGAACGTAAGGAAAACGTTGATTTCTCTCAAAGCTATGCAACAGGCGTGCAAGTAGTTATCGTTCCTGAAGGTAGCCCAATCACCACAGTTGATGACCTTTTTGTTGAAGGCGCCAACTACACAATCGGTGTACAAGAAAGCACAACTGGAGATATTTACTCTACAGGAGACATTGAAGAAGCAGGTCTAGGCACTATCAAGCGCTATAACAAAGGAACAGAAGCCGTTCAAGCACTGATTACAGGTCAAGTGGATTGTGTTATCATTGACAATGAACCAGCAAAATCTTATGTTGAAGCTAACAACGCTTAATTTATTTAGCTAGAATTTATCATATGTAATTGTTACTAGGGGCAGTTTACTGTCCCTAGTATTCACTGTTTATAGGAGGGGATGGCTTTGGCTGACTGGCAAGCCAACATAACAAACTGGTTTGTCGCCTTTCAAGACCGTTTCATCAATAATTTCATTGTTGATGAACGCTGGCGATACTTATGGGATGGTCTTGGCGTTACTTTAAAAGTAACATTTTTTGCGCTCTTTTTGGGCATCATTATTGGTAGTGTAATTGCAATTATTCGGGCATCTCATGATAAAACCATTAAAGAAATGCCAAAATCTTTCTCACGTATACTACTGATATTTTTCAACAAAATATGCAAAATATATCTCACAATAGTCCGTGGCACCCCTGTGGTTGTTCAGCTACTTATCATGGTATTTGTCATCATGTCTTCAAGTGATCCTGTCTTTGCTGCTATTATCACTTTCGGCATCAATTCTGGTGCCTATGTCGCTGAAATCGTGCGCTCTGGGATTATGTCTATTGAACCTGGCCAATTTGAAGCTGGCAGAAGTTTAGGGTTTAACTACATACAGACCATGAGATATATCATCTTGCCACAAGCACTAAAAAACGTGCTACCAGCTTTGGCAAATGAATTTATCGTCCTTCTCAAAGAAACCTCTGTAGCAGGTTATGCAGCAATTCAGGATTTAACAAAAGGCGGAAATATTATTCTAGGTCGTACCTTTGATGCATTTTTCCCTTTAATCACTGTGGCCATTATCTATTTATTGCTTGTCATGCTGTTTACTTGGCTTGTAGGCAAATTAGAAAGGAGACTGAGAAGCAGTGAACGATAATGTAATCATTGACGTAAAGAACATCAAAAAACATTATAACAACGGCATTATCAAAGCATTAGACGGTATAGATGCTCAAGTACATAACGGTGAAGTCGTTGTGGTCATCGGTCCTTCAGGCTCTGGTAAATCCACCTTTCTTCGTTGCCTCAACTTATTGGAAATGCCAACAGATGGCACCATCACATTTGAAGGTCACGATATCACAGACCCCAAGGCGAATATTAATATTCACAGACAAAAGATGGGGATGGTGTTTCAACACTTCAACCTATTTCCACATATGACCGTTATTAAGAATATGACGTTGGCTCCTATCAAACTGCTTGGAATCTCCCCAAAAGAAGCAGAAAAGCGAGCCATGGAACTTCTTACTCGTGTCAACTTAGCCGATCGCGCAAATGCTTACCCCAGTCAACTTTCTGGTGGTCAGAAGCAACGTATCGCGATTGTACGCGCTTTATGCATGAATCCCGACGTTATGCTCTTTGATGAACCTACTTCTGCTCTGGACCCTGAAATGGTTGGTGAGGTGCTTGATGTTATGAAACAACTTGCCACCGAAGGCATGACCATGGTTGTTGTCACACACGAAATGGGTTTCGCTCGTGAAGTTGGCGATCGTGTCATTTTTATGGCGGATGGAAAGATTGTAGAAGAAAGCAATCCTGAAAGTATTTTCACAAACCCATCTGAAGAACGCACCAAAAACTTCTTAGCAAAAGTTCTATAATACAAAAAACCTTTTTATCAATAAGTTGCACACCCCTAGAGCTAGACAGTACCAAACACTGCTAAGCTTTAGGGGTGATTCTTATATCAACCCAAGAAATCCTCATATTTATTCAAAGAGAATATGAGTCCATCCTATCTTTGCATACTAGACCATATAAACTCATGATGAGCTAGTGTATACAATTGCCTTTCAAAGCCATCCAGATAACGATTAAACCCAATAAGAGCCATCATCTGTATAGAACTATAGATGATACACTCTTATTGGGTTTAATTTAACTTTTCATGGCAAATAGATTTTGCCTTATTCAGTTTGTTTTTTCTTCTACTGATTTTTTCATTTGTTTGACAAGCTCAGGCTCAGTAAACACCTGTTCAAACACTTTTTGCGTCATTGTTTCATGCTCAAGCAAATACTTCGCAACAATCTCTAACGCATCTCTTTGCTCTGTCAAAATAGTTTCACATCGCGCATAAGCCTCATTGATAATTTCTTTAATTTCTTTATCAATGATGGACGCCATTTCCTCAGAGTAATTATGTCCCTGTGTCATGCTTCGACCAATGAAGACTTCATGTTCTTCATCCAATGAAATGGTACCAACCGCTTTACTCATGCCGTATTTCGTCACCATAGCGCGTGCAATGCCAGTTGCAGTCTGCAAATCATTCGATGCTCCTGTAGAGCTATCTCCTAACACAATTTCTTCTGCAACTCTTCCCCCCAGACAGGTGCAGATACGCTCTGTCAGTTCTTTTCTAGAACGATAAGGGCGATCTTCTTGTGGCAATGAAATGGTAAGCCCGCCAGCTCTTCCTCGAGGCACAATCGAAATCTGATGAACAGGGTCTTGGGTCTCTAGGGCATGAATCACGATTGCGTGTCCTGCTTCATGATATGCTGTCAATACTCTAGCATGTTCTGGCACAACGCGACTTTTCTTTTCTGGACCAGCCATCACTTTAAGAACTGCCTCGTCCATATCTTTCATTTGTATATATGGTTTTCCATTGCGAGCAGCTAAGAGCGCAGCTTCATTCATAATGTTTTCTAAATCAGCTCCAGTAAATCCACTTGTTCCCTTTGCTAAATCAGACAAATTCACATCTTCAGCCAGTGGTTTATTTTTCGCATAGATTTTTAATATTTCTTCTCTACCATCAACATCTGGATAACCCACATAGATTTGTCTGTCAAAACGTCCAGGACGCAGCAGTGCAGGATCGAGAATATCCGCTCTATTTGTGGCAGCTAAGACAATGGTTCCCTCATTTGTTGCGAACCCATCCATCTCAACAAGCAACTGATTGAGTGTTTGTTCTCTTTCATCATGACCACCGCCTAAGCCAGTTCCACGTTGCCGTCCTACCGCATCAATTTCATCAATAAATATGATAGACTTTTGTTCTTTCTTCGCTTGCTCAAATAAATCACGCACACGTGATGCACCGATGCCCACATACAATTCTACAAAATCAGAACCAGAAATAGATGCGAAATTGACACCAGCTTCTCCCGCTACTGCTTTTGCGAGCAAGGTTTTTCCTGTTCCTGGAGGGCCTACAAGCAGAATTCCTTTTGGTATTCTAGCGCCCAACTCAATAAAACGTTCTGGATTTTTAAGAAACTCAACCACTTCTTTGAGTTCTTCTTTTTCTTCTTCCGCACCCGCCACATCAGCAAAGGTCACATTGCTTTTGATTTCCTCAATGGTTTTGGTTTTGGCCTTATTAAATTGTGACATTTTCCCAGACATTCCTCCGCCTTTTCGCAATTGCATGGCGGTAAAAATGTACCAAAGAATAAAAACAATAAACAGTATAGCAAGCACAGTAAAAATAACATCTGTCATGCTATTCTCATTCGAATGCTGATAATCATAGTCATTGATAATTCCCGCTTGATGTTGCGCAACAATCATATCATTGAAATCTTCATAAAACAGCTCAAAATTATTCACTGGATATGTCATCACCGTGACTCCACGTACAGGTTCGCTCAATTCCAAATGTACCATGTTGTTTTTCACTTCTACATATGACACTACTTCAGCTTCAAATAGCTCTCGCATTTCACCATAGCTTAAAGGCTCTTCTCTATTAACGTTTCGCAGAAGATTCATAGCCACAATTAACAAGCTAGCAATCATCACAATATAAAGAACATCTCTCAACGGGCTTCTTTTCAAAGAAACGTCACGTCCTTTCTGGTTTAATCCAAATCATTTTCATAAACTTCTGGTTTCAAAATCCCGATGTATGGTAAGTTGCGATATTTTTGATCATAATCAAGTCCATATCCCACAACAAAAGCATCTGGAATTGAATATCCGCGATAAGCAACCTCCACCTCACGCACTCTGCGTGATGGTTTATCAAGTAACACACAAACTTCGAGTGAGTTGACCTGTCTATCTTTCAGTAGTGGAACCAATCTGCTCAGAGTATTCCCACTGTCTAAAATGTCTTCCACCAAAATCACGTCTTTACCCTTTAGATCTACAGAAGAATCTAAACGTATATTCACAGATCCTGTACTTTCCGTTCCAGATCCATATGACGACGCAGACATAAACTCCACTTGAATTGGTAACTCCATTTTACGAACGAGATCTGCCAAAAAGACAAAAGAACCCTGCAAAATCCCTATCATGATTGGTGTTTTTCCAGCATAATCCTTATCAATCTGTCCTGCAATTCGACTTACACAGGCATCCAATTCCTCCGTTGAGAATAAAATCTTTTCAATGTCTTGTATCATCAGTTCTCCATCCTTGCCTTATATTTTCTATAGCATTTCCATAGATATTTCATATGCCTTTTGCCCCACTATTGGTGCGAATTTCTCATCAGTCCCAATACCAAATACCGCAACCACTGATTCATCTTTGAGCAAAACGGTCATATATTCTCTCTGCATACGTGGAATCTTTTTCTCTATCATCCATTTTTTTATTGTCTTCCGGTTTTGATTGGGTAATCTAATTTCATCTCCCACTTCTCTTGATCGACACCATATTTTCTCCAAATTTTCGGCACAAACATATAGACAATTTGGTTTTTTTCTTAACTTTGCTGTGTACTCAATCAAGTGACAAGATAACTTTACTGCTCCCAACTCTGTCACACCCGATAGCGCCAATGTTTTCTGTTCTAACGGTCTTAAATTCTTTCCTTGTATATAAAATACGATTTCATCAAATCTAACTTCCACACATAAACCTTTTGGAAACATCAGTTTCTTTGAAGAAGAGGCTTTTTCCACTAACAAAAGGGCTTGTTCTATATGCACTCTAGATAAGCCTATGGCAAAGAATTTTCCAATCATCCCAATTACACGTCCCGCAATCGCAGGTGAAGTTTGATTTAGTATCAGCTTTTGGATACTGATTACATCATCTTCTATCTTCGCCGTATCAAAAAGTTCTTTTGCCTTCTCCATTAAATAGGTATCATCTTGCCGCAAACTCTGCACGGTTCCCACAATATTCTCAGCTAAGTTTGGATTGATTGTCTCCAATATAGGAATCACTTCATGCCGTATCAAATTACGTGAGAATTTAACATTAAAATTGCTTTCATCTTGTACATACGCAATTTGGTTCTGCGCTCCATATTCTTCGATGTCCATTCTGGTCACAGTGAGAAAAGGCCGAATAATTTTCTCTCGAATAGGCGGAATTCCAGTAAGGCCCCGTAAGGCAGTACCACGCACCAAATGATATAAGACAGTTTCCGCATTGTCATTTGCATGATGGGCTGTTGCAATTTTACTGGCACCGATATCAATTGCTATCTTTTCTAAAAATTCATACCGCAGTACACGCGCCACTTCTTCTAGACTTTGTTTTTTCTTTTGCGCCTCACTTTGAACATCTTGACTTCCCAAATAAAAAGAAAGCTCGTGTTTCTTACAATAGTCTTCTACAAATGCAGCGTCCTTATCTGCATGAGCACCACGCAACTGATGATTGAAATGCGCCACACAAACATGGATATCCAGCTCTTTTGCTTTTTCACACAAAAATTTCAACAATGCCATGGAGTCAAGTCCCCCCGAGACGGCACAAAGCACCGTTTCTCCCTCAGAAAACATGTTCCATTCTGCACAAAAGTGTTGCACTTTTCGTTCAAATTCAATCGTCTTCATGATGATTTCGCTCCACCGGTGAGAATGTTGTAAACTCTGGTAGCCATTGCAATGGAATGGTTCCCGTTTCTCCTCGCCGGTTCTTCGCTATAATACACTCTGCGATATTTTGCTGTTCGCTTTCTTTATTGTAGTATCCATCTCGATATAGAAACATGACCACGTCAGCATCTTGTTCAATTGCTCCAGATTCTCTTAAATCAGAGAGCATAGGGCGTTTATCTGTTCGACTTTCATTGGCACGCGATAGCTGAGACAAACATAAAATCGGTACGTTGAGCTCTTTTGCCATGATTTTCAGCGTTCGACTGATATCAGACACCACTTGCTGTCTATTTTCCCCTGAAGATTTATTCTTATTACCTGCAGACTGCATCAGCTGCAAGTAGTCAATGACCACTAACCCTAAATTTTCTACTCGTCGACACTTTGCATTCATATCTGCAACGGACAAAGAAGGATTGTCATCTATCAGAATTTTTGTGCGATTAAGTGATGCGGCTGCAATGCCTACTTTATCCCAATCATGATCCGATAGTTTCCCAGTTTGCAAACGCTTACCATTGATGAATGATTCACTAGCAATCAGTCTAGACGCCAACTGCTCTTTGCTCATTTCCAAGGAAAAGAAAACAACATTCTTACCTGAATGCTTACCTGCATGCAATAATACATTGAGCGCAAGTGAAGTTTTACCCATACCAGGTCGCGCTGCAAGTAGTACAAGTTCGGAAGGATTTAAACCGGTGAGCGCTGCATCCAAATCATAAAGCCCCGTAGGCATTCCTGGAATTGCCGAGTCACTAGCTGCCAATTCATTGAGTCGGTCAAAAACCGATAATAAAACTGTTGAAATGTGCTCTAGTCCTTTTGGATCTCGTCCTTGTCTAATGGCATAGATTTTTTGTTCAGCCAGTTCTAATACCGTTTGCGCTGATTGTGTGCCATCTTGCACAAGCGCTGTGAGTTCTCCTGCGGTTTCTGCTACGCGCCGCAACAATGCTTTGTCTTTTACAATAGACACATATTCCATGACATTCGCTGCTGTTGGTGTGATATCCATGAGCTGAAGAATATAACTTCTTGAGCGTGTCTCATCATACACACCATTGATTCGCATATTTTCCAAAACAGTCACAGGGTCAACGGTCATTGAATAATTGAACATCCCAAAAATAGTTTCATAAATATCCCGATTTGTTTCCATGTAGAAATCGTCGAGTTTCAATTCTTCAATCACTGATGGTATACAGCGCGGATCAATTAGCATAGAACCCAAAACAGACTGTTCTGCTTCTACGCTGTGTGGCATTTGACGCAATAATAGATCTTCGTTCAAGTCTATGCTCACCTACCTGTTATGTTATGCTTCCTCTGTAATCATCACAGAGAAAACACCCGTAATTTCGTGTCCCAATTTACATTTAAGCTCATAGGTACCGAAATGTTTAATTGGTTCGTCTTGGCTAATTTTAGCTTTTGGAATTTCAATACCAAACTGTTTCTTTAGCTCTTCTGCAATCTCTTTTGTTGTAATAGAGCCAAATAGTCGACCTCCACTGCCTGCTTTTGCTAAGATTTTCACTGTGGTTTCTTTTAATTTGCTCGCAATGGCATTCGCTTGTTCTTTTTCCAGTGCAATTTGCGCTGCATGTGCCTTATCTTGCATTTGCTTTTTATTCATGTTATCTGCTGTTGCAGGTACTGCCAATTTTTTAGGAAGCAAAAAGTTTCTTGCATAACCGTCTGATACATCTACGAGTTGTCCTTTTTTACCATGACCTTTCACATCTTGTTGTAAAATTACTTTCATTATTAGCATTCCTTTCTAGATAAACAAGTAAACTCAATCGTCAAAATATGAATGAATTGCTTGTTTGAGTTTCATTTCAGCTTCTTCTAATGATGTTTCATCCATTTTTGCACCAGCAGATACAGTGTTGCCACCGCCGCCCAGCTCTTCTACAATCAATTGTACATTGATTTCTCCTATTGATCTAGCTGACAGCATAATTCCGCTTTCTCCATCTGGTGCAAGCACGAACGAAGCATTGATATGCGCAATATTATTGAGCTCATCAGCCACTTGTGCAACGATAATTCTATTTACAGGAACGTTTGAAACGGCTATGGCAATCTCTTCCCTAAAAATATGAGTATTTTGAATGATTTCATAACGCAACACAGTTTCATCTAAACTACTTTGAAATAACGTACTTACCTTAGCGGTATCTGCTCCCCAACGGCGCAAATAGCTCGCAGCGTCAAAAGTCGCGCCACCAGTACGCATGGTGAATTTTTTGGTATCTAACATGATACCTGCAAGGCATGCTTCCGCCTCTTTTTGCAATAAATCTCCTGGCTCTAACAAATGCTGCATCAGTTCTACAACCAATTCACTGGCAGAAGAAGCATATGGGTCTTCAAAAGCTAAGCTAGAATTTTCAATATAACTACTTGCTCTTCGATGATGATCAATCAATACCAATCGGCCCGCTTTATTAAGCAAACTAGGTACTTGCGTCTGCTCAGGTCTGTTGGTATCCACAACAATGAGCATCGTGCTCACACTCATGCGCTCAAACGCTTCATCTTCATCAATAAACACAGATTCATATTCAGTTAACGACGCAAGTTCCTCAATCATTTGATTACTCGTTAACTGGTCTTTTTCATGCACAATATAAACAGGGCATTTTTGTTTTCGAACAATGGCACACAATCCTGCTGCCGCACCGAACACATCTAAATCTGGATTTTGATGACCCATAATGATCACTTGCGTAATACCATCTAGCAACTGAGTAAAAGCATTTGCCGTAACACGCGTTTTGATCTTTGTCCTACGTTCAACTTCTTTCGATTTTCCACCTAAAAACTGATATTCGCCCTCTTCTTTGATGACAATTTGGTCTCCACCTCTTGCTAGTGCCATTTCAACAGAAGCTGCCGCTTGTTTATAAAGTTCTCTTATTGATGTTTCTCTCTTTGACAAACCAATTGAGATGGTTGCAATAATTTCATTGCTGTTTCTCACCAAACGCACTTTGTCTAATATTTCAAGCGCTTTTTTTTCCAATTGTTCATCGTTTAATTCTTCACTGATGATTAAAAAATGATCTCTTTCATATTTGCAAATCATTCCGTTCATTTGCTCGGCAAACTCTTTGATTTGCTCATTGAGTTCGCTCATAAGAGAAGAACGTTCACTTTCCTCAATATTACGCATCAGTTCTTCATAGTTGTCAATCAGCACTATTGCTGCCATTGGTCTCGTGTTTTCAAACTCGGTTTGAAGCGCTGCATACTCTGTCACATCTACCCAATATGCTATCGCCAAATCTCCATCAATCAGGTTGCCAAACACTTCATATTGCTTATCTTTCACGTGAAAAAGATTGGGGGCTTCCGTTTTGCCATCTGTAATCCAACGCCACTGAAAATCTGGCAACACTTTTGATAATTCCATATCAAAAAGATGTTCGTCGTCACCTGTCATATTCAAAAAACGTGGATTACTCCAAATAATTTGATCCGTTTCAGGCTGAAAAATCACCATAGGCAATGGGGCATTTTGCACCATACCTTTGGTTGCCATTTCAATCTTTTTGTCTCGACTTTTCACATAAGCCAAAACTTCCTCATTTTTCTTTCTAAAGACACTTTGCAAAACAAAATATATGACAATACAAAACACAGCTTGAATGAGCGCAATCACTGGTTGAAAATAGTACATCACTGCAGAAAAAACCAATGCAACAATGAAAAACAAATGAAAGCTTCTTTGCTCAGATAAACTGTCTCTAATTCTCATTTTCATACCTCTCCTTTCGGAGTTGATTCCTCATAAGTATTCCTTATAGCATAACAGAAATACTAAACAATTACAAGAACTTAACGTTCCTCACTTTCTTTCCTAAGCTTTCCATATTCTTTATACCAAACACTGCTCAATATGTTCCCAAATAGCAAAATATTGCTACACAGATATAGCCAAACAAGCATGGCCACAATAGAAAACAATGATCCATACACCAAGGAATATCTTGTCGACAGTGAAATTATTTGTGAAAATAACGCAGATGAAACGACAAGTGCCAACGCAGATATAATACTGCCTATCAATATCGGCATCTTTTGAGTATCTCTTGGAACAGTAGAATAAGAAATCAGCAACACAAATAAAAAGAACACAAGAAACAAAATCAAAAAACGAACATCTTTCCATACATTTGCAAACAATTCTATCGATAGCTTCATACTAAGCCAGTCCATAAACCAGTCACCCGTCAATATAACCCCAATAGAAAGATAAATGGTAATGAGCAGTCCGAAGGGAAAAATCACACTTGTCACCATATGTCGCACACCTTTTGCCGGTGGCAGTTCATATATTTTTGCCATAATTCTAATGAGTGCACGATACGCGGCAGATGCAGTTGTCACAATCATCAAGAAACCTGCCACTAAAAGCCCAACAGATTGGTTGACAGAAATATAGGATAAATATGTTTCTATAATCTCCTGGCTTACTTCAGGTATCAAAAGTTCTGCAAACTGGATAATCTCAATAGCATCTAATTTAAGCAATCCTAAAAATGCATTCACACACACAATAAAAGGAAATACTGTCAACATCATAAAGTATGCCAAGCCAGCCGATGTCGTTGGAATCTGTTTGTCAAAATACATACGTATACATCGACGAAAATATTGCATAAACGAACCATTCCATATCCGATCCATACATATTCATCTCTCTTTCTTAGTCATATCTCCAGACATGTCCTCATAGAATAGGAAGCACACAGGAGATGATAAAATATGATTAAAACTAAAACAAAACGCACATTCAAACGGAGTTTAAGACAAATTGCTGCCATACTGCTCAGTTTTTTTGGTATATTTCTACTGTTTTGCTCTGTACAAAACACAACTGTGTTTTCGCCACTAGAACAAATCACAAGCAAAGCTCAACAAAGTCTCACTGCCTTTTCTCAACAGACGATAGGCGAGAAATCATCTCAACGCATTCCCTTTTGGCAGCGACTATTTCTATCAGAATCGCCCTGTCTCAAATCATTTGAAAATCAAAGTCAAAGCCAATCCCCTTCTATCTCGCATTCCAATTCAACAGAAATTAAAACTGAGCAGGACAAACAACTACATTCTGTTGAAACGGATAGTAAAATTGTCTCTCGCACGCTTAGTTCAGGTGATACTATGAACTATTTCGCCATCGGAAATGCATATTTAAGTAACCACACAAAAAAGAACTTAGATTTCTCTAATTTCGCAGTTCAACCTGCCATATTAAATACTACAAACGACGCACCAAAAATTCTCATCATGCATACGCACACAACGGAATCATATCATCCCGATGAAACAGACTCTTACAGGGAAACAGACACTGCAAGAACCACTGATCCAAACTATAATATCACAAGAGTAGGGGCTGAAATTGCACGAATTTTCAGTGAAATGGGATTGTCTACACTTCACGATACCACACTTCATGATTACCCTAACTTCAATGGCTCTTATGAGCGATCTCGCACTACAGTAGAACAATACTTAGAGGAATATCCTTCTATTCAAGTCGTGCTCGACATTCATAGAGACGCCCTCGTTGGGCAAGATGGCACAATATATAAGCCTGTTGTTACCATTGATGACAAAGAAGCCGCTCAAGTTTTACTCGTGGTTGGCACAGATGACAACGGCGCTTACCATCCTAACTGGGAAACAAACCTTGCGCTTGCCGTGGCCATACAGGAACAAACAAACACACTCTGGCCTAACTTAGCGCGCCCCATCGCCCTACGTTCCAACCGGTTCAACCAAGAAATTACTTCTGGCTCTATTTTAGTGGAAATCGGCTCTCATGGCAATACTTTGCAAGAAGCTTTGTATTCCGCTCGACTGTTTGCTCGCTCAGCTGGACAGGTATTACTTTCTCTTCAAACATAAAAATATCTTCCTAAGTGGAATCCACTTAGGAAGATATTTTTATGTTTATATTATGGCAAGAAATCTCTTGGGTTAAGTTTTTGTTTATTCACATTTACTTCAAAGTGCACATGTACACCACTTGCTCTTCCTGTTGAACCCATTGTTGCAATTTTCTGTCCTTTTTCAACATGGTCGCCTTCAGATACGCAGAAATTTTCACAATGCGCATAATATGTTGTAATTCCTTTGCCATGATCCACAATGACAAGGTTGCCATAGGAGCCTTTGTATCCTGTAAAGATTACCTTTCCGCGATCAGCTGCCATAATCGTATCCCCACGGCTTGCTGCGATATCTATCCCAGAGTGGAAAGAATTAGATCCAAAAATATAACGATATCCATACTCAGATAACACCGTACCTTTGGCTGGCCACTGCATGTCACCTGTGCCAAAATCAAGGGGTTTTTCTTTTGTGCCAACTGCCATAACTGTTTCCACAGGCTCAAGTAGCACGTCTGATTGAAGTACTTCTTCTGTTAATGTTTCTCCATTAAAATATGTACGGTTCGCAATGAGAAACTGTCTGCCATCTGTCCCTTGTTCAATGACTTTGGTTTCACCTTCGTACATTGTAGCGTCTTCTACATTGCGAATTGGACTTGGAATTTCTTCTGTATATGATATGCGATCCACTGTACAAACAGACAAACGTGGTACAATACTCTCTGTTTTGAGCAGTTGCCCTTTAAACAAATCGGTATCATTATACAAGCCTTCGTTGGTCTTCTTCAGTTGACCTGTTGTCATATTGTGCGCACTGGCAATGGAACGAATAGTGTCGCCTTGCTGAACTTCATACACAACTTCAGTTACAACACCTTCTTGGAGATAAGATACAAAAAAATCGATATCTGTATATTCATTCACTTCAGGGACATATTCCCGAGATACTCGAATATCATTTGCAAAAAACACTTCTTGTGTTTCGCGGGTAACATATACTTCTTTAATTTGATCTAACACACCAGAAAGCATCGTCTGTTCTTTCACAAGCCCAACGGTTTCTCCATCCATTGCGAGAATATATGCAGGTTTAATTTCTGCAACGGACGCATATAATGCTTCTGAAAGATACGCGTTTGTCATAATATCATCTTTCCTGTGAAACGCCAATGTATCTTCGACATTTGAATGAAATGTATATGCTTCACCCAAAATGTCAGACACTTCTTCTTCCACTTGAGTGATAGAACGCTCAAGCACCTGTGCACTTGCAACCGCTCCAACCAGTTGTCCTTCTACCGTCACTGCACGGCAAGGTGTGTACAAAACAGCAAACACTGTAGTCGCACCAATCAAAAGACTAAGTGCGAGAAAAGAAAGCACAGACAAAACAGGCCTTCTCAGACGCAGATTATGATGATAAGCAGTAATACGAAACAGTTTCGTTTGCATAGTGGGAACTGCTTTTGATAACAATTTTGTCATGTAGCAAAAAGCTCCTTCAACGATTCAGCAACATCTTTTTTAAATGTTGGTGACAGAATGATTGAAATAATTACAATTCGGTTACGAAGCTCATCATACACAAACTTTTTCCAACAGTCAAGTCTTTTTACATATTTACCCTCATTATTATTACATTTCACATATCAGACTAAAATACCGTTTTTTCTTTCTTCTCTTTCACAAAAAAAGGAAAGACCCCTTTACAAACCAAGTATATACCTTTAATATAAATGTTTGAAGTATTAGCATGCAAGGGATCAAAAAACACCTTGCATTGGAGGTACACACTATGTATGATCAATCGAAAATTCGCAACTTTTCTATAATCGCTCACATCGACCACGGAAAGTCAACCCTTGCTGACCGTCTTTTAGAGGTTTGCAACGCTGTTTCATCCCGTGAAATGGAGCAACAGTTGCTCGACAACATGGATTTAGAACGTGAACGTGGTATCACCATCAAAGCACGTGCTGTGAAAATTGACTATAAAGCGCAAGACGGTAACACCTATGCACTTAATCTAATTGATACCCCTGGACATGTGGATTTCAACTATGAAGTCTCCCGCAGTCTTGCTGCATGTGAGGGTGCTATCTTAGTTGTTGACGCCTCTCAAGGTGTCGAAGCACAAACCTTGGCAAACACCTATCTTGCCTTGGAACACGATTTGGAAATTCGTCCTGTCGTCAATAAAATTGATTTGCCTGCTGCAGATCCAAAACGTGTCAAAGCCGAAGTAGAAAACGTGATTGGTCTAGAGGCAATGGATGCACCTGAAATCTCTGCAAAACAAGGACTCAATATTGTCTCCGTTTTAGAAGATATCGTGCAGCACATTCCTGCACCAAAAGGTGATGTAAAAGCACCACTCAAAGCACTCATTTTTGACAGCCAATATGATGCCTATCGTGGCGTTGTTGTCTATTTCCGCATGATGGAAGGCACCATTGCAAAAGATATGGATATTCAACTCATGGCTTCTGGTGCAGAATATAAAGTATTAGAAGTAGGGCATTTGCTTCCCATGGGTTTAGAGCCTTGCAAAGAACTCTATGCAGGTGAAGTTGGATATCTGACTGCCTCTATCAAAAATGTCGCCGATACACAAGTAGGTGATACCATCACCAACAAAACACGCCCTGCCTTGGAAGCACTGCCTGGCTATCGACCAGCACGCTCCATGGTATACTGTGGTATCTATACAGAAGATGGATCAAAATACCCTGATCTACGAGAAGCTTTGGAAAAACTTCAACTCAATGATGCTTCCCTCAGTTTTGAACCGGAATCCTCTATTGCCTTGGGCTTCGGCTTCCGTTGTGGCTTTTTGGGTATGCTTCACATGGAAATCATTCAAGAACGCCTAGAGCGCGAATTTGACCTAGACCTCATAACTACACTTCCTTCTGTTATTTATCAGGTCACTAAGTCGGATGGCACAGAAGTGCGAATTGATAACCCACATGACTATCCAGACCCTGTGCACATTGAAGAGGCAAGAGAGCCCTTTGTCAACGTGTCTATCATTGCTCCACCTGAATACGTCGGCAACATTATGCCAATGTGTCAAGAACGTCGCGCTGATTTCAAGGATATGCAGTATTTAGATGCAAACCTTGTCGAATTGCACTACACGATGCCTCTAAACGAAATCATCTATGACTTTTTCGATGCACTCAAAGCCAATACCAAAGGCTATGCTTCTTTGGATTATGAATTTTCCGAAATGCGGCCTAGTGACCTTGTCAAAGTAGATATGCTCTTAAACGGAGATAAAGTCGACGCTCTCTCCTTCATTGCACATCGCTCAAAAGCCTATGCAAGAGCAAGACGCATCTGCGAAAAATTAAAGGATAACATTCCTAGACAACTCTTCGAAGTCCCCGTCCAAGCTGCGATTGGTGGTAAAGTCATCGCCAGAGAAACTGTTCGTGCCATGCGCAAAGATGTGCTCGCTAAGTGCTATGGTGGCGATATCACTCGTAAGAAAAAACTGCTCGAAAAACAAAAAGAAGGCAAAAAGAAAATGCGTACACTCGGCACAGTTCAGTTGCCAAGCGAAGCATTTATGTCCGTTCTTAAATTGGATGAATAATCAAAAAACCACCTTGTTTTTTTGGAACAAGGTGGTTTTTCAATTTACTTTGTTAATTTTTCCGCAACTCTTTGAAAAAATCTTGCAACTCAGCTTTGCATTCTTCCTCAAATATACCACCAACAATTTTGGGATGATGCCGAAATTCTTCTTCAAACAAGTTGAGAATTGAACCACATGCCCCCATGCCTGAATCCTTAACAGCAAAATATACTTCTGGAATCCTCGCATTGATGATTGCTCCAGCACACATCGGACAAGGCTCCAACGTAACATAAATTTTACAATCTGATAGCCGCCAAGTATCGAGCACATTACAGGCATTCTCAATGGCTATCACCTCAGCGTGAGCTGTTGCGCTGTGCCTATCTTCGCGTCGATTACGTCCAGATGCTACAACCTCATCCTGCTTTACGATAACACATCCAACTGGTACATCTCCCGTTTCTCTAGCAAGTTTTGCCTCCTTAAGCGCTTGCATCATAAAATATTCATGATCTACTGACATACTCTCACCTCAATCATTAGTGTACCTTGTTTGAATCTTTATCGCAAGCGCTCTTCTTTGATAAGCTTCCAAACAGATACACCCTGTGCCTGCAATGCAAAATGATAAATCAAAACTCCACAAATAATACACAAGCCAGCCGACAACAACAAATCTATGCCTTCTTGTAAAAACACTGTATGCAATAGTTCTGTACAACTAGCCGCCAAACAAGACCCCAATAAAGGTGCAAAAAACCAATCGAAGACAGGTAATATTAGCCCCGTTTCCTTAGACAGTTTTCGCCAATTAATATAGGCTCCAATACCACTGCTAATGAGATACGCCCAAACAAAACCACTCAGCCCAATTTTTTCATGACCCACAGTCAAACAGGTAATCAGCAGTTGCAAAGAATCAGTCCAAATAGCCACTTGAGCTGTGAATTTTTGCTTGTTAATCCCATTTAAACAATGCCCCATTAGAGCTTGAAAACATGAGAGTAACACAGCAATGGCAAGCAAGTCCATGTGTTCACCAACACGCGAATCTTTGTATAATATTGCACCCACTCTTGGTCCAATTACCGCAATTAGTGACACACTGGGAATGAGAATCACATTGGCCACGGCAACTGCTTTTTTCACTCTGCGACATATTTCTTCGTGTTTCCCCAAAGCAAGAGACTGTGATAACTTAGGCGCAAGTAATACATTGAGAGCACTGATGAATGCTGTCGGCAAAAACAATAACGGTATTGTCATTCCAAACATAACACCATATGCACTCATGGCTTCAGACAAATCCATTCCACTTTGTACAAGCAATCTGGGAATTAACACTGAATTGGTCGCACCAATTACCGTAGTAAGCAAGGCAGTAGCACCCACTGGCAGTGCAATATTCTTTATTTTCTTATTTAAATGCGCTGATGAAATTCCGCTCCCCTGTCTGCGTTTTTTTAGTGGAAGATAATGACGAAATGCCATACATTGCATAAAAGCCGAATAGCCTTCCCCCAAAACCATCCCCAAAATAATCGCACCTACAGCACGCTCTGCACTACAAGGCAAAGCCACTACCAATATCCCTAAAATAATCGCAGCGCGAAGTATATGCTCTGTAAGTTCGGTAAACACGGCAGGTTTCACTTGTCCAATTCCATAAAAGTAGTTTTTTTGTAAGTTTTCCACTCCAGTGAGCAATAAACATGGCACAAGAAGAATCATACCCAATTGGGTTCTCGCATCTCCCAACACATACACAGAGACCGGGTCCGAACACATGAGCAAAATTGCACAAGGTATCACGCTCAGCGCAAAGAAAAAGCGCAAACTTTGATTGCGAAGCAAAGCAATTGCACGAAAATTACCCGTTGCATCAAATTGAGCAGATAAATAAGACACTGCTGCCGTCAATCCTACACAAGTGAGGGACAGAAGCATAGAAAAAACTGGCATAATAAGCTGATACAGACCCATCACTTCTGCACCAATCATCTGCGCCAATATGATTCGAAATGCAAAGGCAATTGCTTGTACTGTCATCGCACTCATAGTCAATATTACGATATTGTTTAATGTGGATTGCTTTTGCATTGCCATTCTCCTTTTCTACTATCTTCTCAACTATATGGAAGTGTATAGAAAAACATGACAATAAATTAGATACTCAAAATTAAACACAACGGAATTTTGTATAATTTTTATATTTATTTACTTCATTTGATAAACTTCACAATGCTAACTTTAACAATCACCGATTTTTACCATATATCTTTTAAAAAAATGAAAGAAGCCGATACAAATCCTGCAATTTTCAACTTTACAGCAAAATGTGAAAACAACTAAAGTATCAAACCAAATTCGCTTCTTTTCCGGCTTTTCATTGGAATTTTGCCTATAATTAGACTGTTTTTTTGTGTGATATATCAATGATTTCCTCTTGTTTCGTTATTATATTTGCAGTATAATTATTACTAATGATTCAAAATAGAATATTTGTCTATTTTATAATACAAAAGCTAGGAGGAATACCCGTGGCATATGTTGAACTAACCAAACAAGGGCATGTTGGCATCCTTACCATGAATAGACCTGAAGCACTCAACGCACTTTCTAATGCAGTGTTTCAAGATTTGATTAAAGCTCTAGACGAAGTTGATAGAGATGACGATATTTATGTCTTTGTCATAACTGGCGCTGGTCGTGCTTTCATTGCAGGTGCTGACATCAGTGAAATGACCACTATGAATGTTGCACAAGGTAAAGCACTAGGAGATCTCGGCAACTCCGTATACTTAAGAATCGAACAAATGACTAAACCATCTATTGCAGCAATTAACGGCTTTGCACTTGGTGGCGGTTGTGAGCTTTCTCTTGCATGTGATATGCGTATTGCAAGTGAAAAAGCAAAATTTGGTCTTCCTGAAGTTTCCCTTGGTGTCATGCCTGGTTTCGGTGGTTCCCAACGTCTCCCTCGCACAGTTGGCATCGGAAATGCAATGGAAATAATTTTGACAGGCAAAACCATTGACGCTCAAGAAGCAAAAGAAATCGGACTTGTAAATCGTGTTGTTTCTGCAGATGCACTGCTTGATGATGCGTTAGCGCTTGCCAATGCAATCGCAAGCCAAGCTCAAATGTCTGTGCGCGCTTCTAAACAAGCCATTCGCCGTGGTATGCAATGTGACATCAACACAGCTGCTACATATGAAGCACTTTCTTTTGCAACATTGTTTAATACAGAAGACCAAAAAGACGCCATGAAAGCTTTCATGGAAAAACGTAAATTAGACGGATATAAAAACCGTTAACTGAAATATATTAGGAGGATCTTCAAATGATCAATAAAATTGTCGTTCTCGGTGCAGGTGCCATGGGTCTTGGCATTGCACAAGCACTTGCACAAAGCGGAAAAACTGTTTGCGTTCGCGACCTAAATGACAACATTCTAGACGCTGCAAAAGGCCGTTTGATTGCTGGTCAAGAAAAACTAGTTGCAAAAGGCAAAAAAACACAAGAAGAAATGGACACTGTTGTTAACAACATTTCTTTCTCCACTGATATCGCTTGTGCTGCTGACTGTGACCTTGTCATTGAAGCTGCTATCGAAGTGCTAGATATCAAAAAGAAACTATTCGCTGAACTAGACGAAATTTGCAAACCTGAAACCATTTTGGCTTCTAACACTTCTTCTATTTCTATCACAGCTATGGCTGCTGCTACAAAACGTCCTGACCGCGTACTAGGCATGCACTTCTTCAACCCTGTTCTTGTTATGAAACTAGTTGAAATCATTCGTGGTTTTACTACTTCTGACGAAACATTCAAAGCTGTTTATGATCTAGCTGCTGAAATTGGTAAAACACCAATCGAAGTTGGTGAAGCACCTGCTTTCGTTACAAACCGTATCCTTGTTCCAATGATCAATGAAGCGATTGGCGTTCTAGAAGCTGGCACCGCTTCTGCTGAAGACATTGATATCGCTATGAAACTCGGTGCAAACCATCCAATGGGTCCTCTTGCTCTTTGTGACCTCATCGGTCTAGACGTCATTTTGGCTATTATGGAAACCATTCAATTTGAGACTGGTGACCAAAAATACCGTCCGGCTCCACTTCTACGTAAAATGGTTCGTGGTGGTCTACTTGGTCAAAAAACAGGCAAAGGTTTCTTTGACTACAAAAAATAATATTTACCATATTAAATTTAAAAGACCGCAATCAAAATGATTGCGGTCTTTTTTTTTACAAAAACACAATCTGCTCACTCTGATCCTTCAAATCTCAATCATATCAGCTAAGACAACCATAGCAACGCTCTCAATAAACATATCGATATTTATTCTCTCTCTTTTATTCTGAAGAGGCGCGACTGCAAAACACAGTCGCGCCTCTTTCTTATCATGAAAATCACTACTTTTTTAATACAATATGATGACTTATAACAATTAGTATATTTGATATACCAAAGCACTTAATAATTCATTTCATCGAACTGATTAACAATCTCACCGTTTGGTGCAATTATTGTTTCTTGCTCTAAATAGGGTGCTCTTGGTGCTGTAATTGTTGCTTCTTCAAAATACGGTTCTCTTTGCATGTTCGATCCCGCAACATAATGTGTAACAAGATATTCGTGAGTAAATCCATAACTATCCACAGCTACAACATAGGCTGTAAGCGTTTGCCCTTCTAATAAATCATAGGCTTCATCAATTTCTAAGGTCGACATATCTGAAAAAGGTCTTCCCTCTAAAGGAATTACAGTTTCTTTTATAATTTTATCTTCCACTTTCACAACAAATTTCACACTGACAAAAGGATTATTTCCTTCCTTTAATTCACCAAATATTTCAAGAGCTCCATTCATGCGAAATTCTTTGGAACCATAAGAAGACTCCCCAAAAAAGCGGGCTTCAATATAAGGTAATACTTGTTCTTTTAATCGACTCACTCTTAATCCACCATGCTCTTCCACTGTTGTAACGCCGCGATCCTGTAGCACAATTGTTGGAAAGACACTTTCCTGCCAAAGTCCATAATGTTTTGTAACAGTATATATAAGCCCTGACTGTTCAAGAGGAACAAGTTGACCATTGAAATCAAGCGCTAATGTCATCGTCTCCGTGATTGTTTTTGGCTCAACTGTATATGTAACAGGAACCGTAAGTGTTTCCATGTCCAATTCTCCAAGAGTTATCGAAGCATTGTGAATGAAACTCACCTGTTCTTCGAGTGACTCCTCTACCTTGCGATAAATTGAACTAATTTGATTATTCATTTGACTTACGCCAAAATTAATTGAGTTATTGGCACTGTCTACGCTGCGTTGCAAAGAATGAATCTTCCCCAAGGAATAAAATTGAAGCAAGATCAAAACTGCTATGAATAGTGTTATTGGTTGTTTTTTCATCTACCCTTACCATCCTTATATAATCAATACCCTTTGAAAAATCACGGAACTTTACCGTAGCACCATGCTCTTTTCTACTATAGCCTGCACATATTGAAATTCGAGCAATATGCCCAAAATTGAATTGAATCTTTATCGGTCAATCTTTTTTACAATCTTACAAAAATATTCTGCGAGTGGTGCCTCTACTTCGATTTGTGCACCAGTAGAAGGGTGCACAAAGGAGAGTCTTCTCGCATGTAAGCACTGCCCTACCAGACCTGCAACTGGTTTTTTCGCACCGTATACCATATCACCAAGCACAGGATGTCCAATTGCTGCAAAATGCACGCGAATTTGATGGGTTCTTCCTGTCTCCAATTTGCATTGCACATGAGTGTATCCAGGATATCGTGCAAGCACACGCCAGTGCGTCACAGCACGTTTGCCCGTTTCTCTATTCACAGCCATCTTTTTTCTATCTTTCGTATGACGTGCAATAGGTAAATCAATGACACCATCTTCTTCGCGCAAATTTCCTACGACAACAGCATCATACTCACGATACAAAGAATGATCTTGCAGTTGCGCTGCCAATGCCATGTGCGCTTTGTCATTTTTAGCAACAATCAAAAGCCCAGAGGTGTCTTTGTCTATGCGATGAACGATGCCTGGACGCAATGCCCCTCCTATCCCTGACAATGAACCTTGCGCATGGTATAAAAGCGCGTTAACAAGCGTGCCAGTGCTATGTCCAGCGGCTGGATGCACCACCATACCGACAGGCTTATTGATCACTACAACATCGTCATCTTCATATCGAATGTCCAATGGTATATTTTCTGGTTGCGCATCTAGAGGCTCAGGCTCAGGAATCGTGATATCAATTTCATCACCTTCTGACAGCTTATCTTGTTTGCGAAGCGGACGTCCCTCTCGCAGCACACATCCAGATTCAAGCAATTTTTGTGCAGAAGAACGAGACACATCTTCAATAGAACGTGCCAAAAATTGATCCACTCTTTCACCACTTTTATCCGCAATCAACGTCATTTTTCTTCTCCTTATTCTGCTTGCTTGTCAACAAAATGACAGCTAGAATCAACAATCCACCACCAACACAAACCGAAATATCTGCAATATTAAAGATGGCAAATCTCATGAATTGCAAAGAAAACATATCCACAACATATCCCAAAAGTGCACGATCAATCAGATTGCCCAATGCTCCAGCCAAAATAAAAACTATGGCCCATCGTTCTAACTCACTTGAAAAAAAGTTCTTTTTAAAGAGCAGAAAAATTAGTGCAACAACAGCAATTGCTGAAATTACTGTTAGTATACCTGTTTGATTTCTAAAGATTGAAAACGCAGCCCCCGTGTTTTGTTCATAAGTAAGTGCTACAACTCGAGGTATAAAAGCTCTCGTTTCATGCATTGGAATGGTTTCCCTCACCCAAATTTTTAAGTACTGATCCGCAGTGACCACCAACAGGACAACGAAACTATAGAATGCATTGTATTTCCAGTTTTGTCGCATTTATTTCTCCCCACATTTATAAAGAGGCAGGTGCAGAAAACACCCACCTCTTCACATTTTATTATTCAGCCAACACTGTTGCACAACGTGGACATAGTCCATCTTCATTCGCATCTTCATTGCGATTCCAACAACGTGGACATTTTGGCGCTTGAGCTTCTTCCACTAAAATTGTAGCTGCAATTGCACAATCTTGTGCTTGCTCTCCGTTTCCTTCACCATGAATTAAATTCACTTTTGATACAATGAAAATAGATGCTAAGTCCATTTCTTGTAGCATTGAAGCTTCCTTCTCTTCTTTCAAATAAATTGTGATAAGTGCATCTTGATTTTTCTTCACGCCGCCTTGATTTCGTACATTTTCCAAAGCCTTGTTAACCGCATCACGCAAAGATTTCACTTTATTCCATCTATCGAGTTCTTCCGCTTGCAACACCAAATCTTCTCGGTATTGAGGCATATCATTATATAATACACTGCTAGAATCAACTGATTCATCGTGCGGCATCTCGCCCCAAATTTCTTCTGAAGTAAATGCCAAAATAGGTGCCAAAATTCTTGTGAGTCCATCTAAAATATGATAGATGGCGGTTTGTGCACTAGCACGTTTTTCTTCAGCGTCACAGTACAAACGGTCTTTTGTAATATCAAAATAGAAATTAGAAAGTTCTACTACACAATACTGATAAATATCACGGTATACCGCATGGAAATTATACTGCGCAAAGTGTCGGTGTACGTCTCCTACAAATGCATTAAACGTATGCAAAACATAGCGATCAATATCGGTCATATCTTCATAAGCAACCAAAGAATTTGCATCAAAATCATTCAAGTTCCCTAGCATAAAACGCGCAGTATTGCGGATTTTTAGATAAGCTTGAGACAATTGTTTCATGATTTCCTTAGAAATACGCACATCTTGCGTGAAATCACCAGAAGAAACCCACAAACGAAGCACATCTGCACCATAATCTTTGATGATTTCCGCTGGCGCTACTGCATTGCCTGCAGATTTATGCATCGCTTTACCTTCTCCATCAACCGTCCATCCATGTGTGACGATTTGTTTATATGGAGCAATGCCATTGGCAGAAATGGAAGTGAGCATAGAAGATTGGAACCAGCCTCGATATTGATCTCCACCCTCTAAATAGAGATCTGCAGGGTATGCAAGCTCTGGTCTTTTTGCCAACACACCAGCGTGCGTAGAACCAGAGTCAAACCAAACATCCATAATATCAGTCTCTTTGGTGAAATGCTCTTTGCTTCCACAGTGTGGACAAGTAAAGTTTTCTGGAATAAGTTCCATCGCATCTTTCTCAAACCAAATGTTTGATGAATGCTCTGCAAATAGATTAGCGATGTGCTCGATGCTATCAGGAGTGACAATGTGTTCTCCACATGAATCACAGAAGAAAATTGGAATTGGCACACCCCATTTTCTTTGACGAGAAATACACCAATCAGAACGCTCGGCAATCATTGACACCATACGCTCTTTGCCCCATTCAGGTTTCCACCAAATGTCATCACAAGCTTGGATTGCAGTGTCTTTGATGCTATTGACTGAACAGAACCATTGTTCCGTCGCGCGGAAGACAACAGGTTTTTTACATCTCCAACAATGTGGATAGGAGTGAACAATATCCGTTTTGGCTAACAAAAGACCTTTTTCCTCTAGTGCAGGAATGACAACATCATTGGCTTTGCTTAAATGCACGCCTTGGAAGGTGTTGTCTATCATCACACCACGAGAGTTAACTGGAACAGCAGATTCAATGTTTAGTTTGCCTTCTCTATTATAACGCTTGCAAATATCAAAGTCATCTGCACCAAAGCCAGGCGCTGTATGAACACAACCTGTACCTGCTTCTGTAGTAACGTGTTCTCCACAAAGCACATAGGAATTGATATCCTCAAACGGGTGGTTTGCAACCATGAGTTCAAAGAATGCACCTTTTTGCGTTGTCAATACTTCCGTATTTGTTAATCCAGCCGTTTCACAGATGGTTTCACGAAGCTCTTCTGCAACAATGTAAACTTCACCATTTTCTGCTTTCAGCAACACATAATCAATTTCTGGGTTGAGCGAAATAGCGCGGTTTCCTGGCAGTGTCCATGCTGTGGTTGTCCAAATGACAAAGGACATTTGATTAACATCCCCAAACTGTGCGAGTTTACCCAAATCATCTTTCACCGGAAACTTTACATACAACGTGGTACATGGGTCATCCTGATATTCAATTTCTGCTTCAGCAAGCGCTGTTTCATCTGTATAACACCAATAAACCGGTTTTAAACCCTTATAAATATAGCCTTTTTCAGCCATTTTACCAAATACACGAATTTGTTCCGCTTCAAAGTCTGATGTCAGTGTGATATATGGATTATCCCAATCGCCAATGACACCCAAACGTTTGAATTGTTCTTTTTGACGATCTACATAAGATAGTGCATAATCACGACAATGATTTCTAAACTCAGTCACAGATAATTCACTGAATTTAATCTTTTTGTTTTTCATAATGGCTGACTCTACAGGCAAACCATGAGTGTCCCATCCTGGCACATATGGCGCATAGAAACCAGTCATATTTTTGTAACGCACAATAATATCTTTGATGATTTTATTCAAGGAGTGCCCAATATGAATGTCTCCATTTGCATATGGAGGGCCGTCATGTAAAATAAACTTAGGTTTATCTTTATTTTTCTCCATCAATGTATTGTAAATTTGTTTTTCCTCAAACGACTCAAGCATCGCTGGCTCTCTTTGTGGCAAGCTGGCTCTCATTGGAAATTTCGTTTGTGGCAGATGGACAGTTTCGTTAAAATCCTTTGCCATGACAGTATCCTCTCTCCTTTAGTGGGCATAGCCCATTCTCATTATAATAGCATAATAACGGAATCTGAAAAAACTCAGATTCCGTTTTCTATGTAACACACAATCTGTTTTGTGTCGTTTAGTCTAATTCATAATCTTTTCCAAACTGCAAACGGTCAAATACCAAAGTCTCTGAATCATCTTCTGATTCCTCTTGTATTTTCGCATTCTTTTCAGTTTCGGCAATCATATCTGATACACGATCTTTGATTTCTTCTACAGGGTCTGTTGGTTTAGCAGGTTCAACATCTACACTGCCAATGATATCAGAAAGCTTTCCTATGTATTCCATTTCCTGCGTGTACAACTCTTTTAATTGTTCAACATAATTAATGGTTGATTTGCGCGCAGCAATCAGACGCATTTCTTCTTTCTTAATCTCTGCTTGGATTTCGGCAATCTTTTGATCTGCTTCTCCTTGCATTTTTGAGATAGCTTCTTTCTTCTGCTCTTCTGCAGCCTCAACAATATTTTTAGCTGTATTTTGTGCATTAAGCAAAGCTTGTCTCATCGCGTCTTCTGTCGATCTGTACTCTTCTACTTTTTCCACAAGCACTTTCATTTTGCCCTTCATAGCAGAGTTATCTTTAAATAATATTGCATAATCTGCCAAAAGTTCATCTAAAAACTCATCCACTTGTGCCATATTATAGCCTCCGCCAAAAGAGGCTTTGGAAAATACGCGAGATTCTGCTTCTTGTGGGGTCATCATATGCGTTCACTCCAATCTCGAATTATTCTCATCTCTCTTATCAAAAGAACAATCCGCTACTTTCTAGTTCATCTAATAAGTCGCCTTGAATATCTACATTAAACGGGGTGATAATGAATGTAGATATAGCAACTTTTTTAATTTGTCCACCATTGGCATACGCCACACCAGACAAGAAATCCAGCAGTCGGCCTGCCACTTCTTTGCTAGCAGATTCCAAATTCAAGACCACAGTATGTCTGCTTCCCAAATGGTCTGCAATTTCAGATGCATTTTCAAAACGCTCTGGTTTAACTAGCACAACTTGTAATTGCGTTGTTGTATTGATGTTTAATACTTCGCTGTCTGGTGAGCGATAATCAGAATATCTATCTCTAACAGAACGATTGGGTCTTGCTGGCACAATCGTTTCTTCTTCTTGATACTCTTCTTCTTCGTATTCTATATCGTCAATTGGCTGACCTTGAGCAAATTGTTTGATTGAATCAATAAATCCCATGACATATACTCCTTGCTTTGTTCTTCCAGAATATGAATACTCCTATCGAAGTGGCGGTCTTTGTCCAAAAATGGCAGTTCCTACACGAACCATGGTCGCCCCTTCTTCTATTGCTATCATGTAATCTCCACTCATACCCATGGAAAGACAGTCTATATAGTGTTTATTATCCCCTATTTTGCTCTTTGTGTCAATAAAAAGCTGTCTTGTCTGTGCAAAAAAAGTGCGAAGCTCGTCCTCTTCTGCCAATGCAGGTGGGATGCACATAAGACCTCGCAGACGAACATTTTCCAGCTTATCAAGATAAGAAATCAATTCCTGTAAGTTCTCTGGCATAACGCCACCTTTGTTATCTTCTCTTCCAATATTCACTTCAAAGAGCACATCTTGCACAATATTAATTTTTTTTGCTTGCTTTTCAATTTCATCTAATAGCCGCACAGAATCTACCGACTGAATCATATTGACTTTCCCCACAATTTGACGCACCTTGTTGGTTTGTAAATGACCAATAAAATGCACCTGCGCCCCCTCATATGAATTGACTTCTACATGTGGTAAAAGCTCTTGCACTCGATTTTCTCCACACACAGTAATACCAGCTTGTATCGCTGCACGAATTTTCTCGCTGCTTTGCGTTTTGCTTGCTGCAATCAGTGTAATCTCCATAGGATTTCTACCAGACTTAAGCGCAGCCTTTTCTATGTTTTCTTTGATTTTTATCACATTTTGAACAATAGATTCTGACATACTATCTTACCACCTTTCCTTGATGTAATTCCATCGTTGTAATAATCACTTCATCATTTGATCGTATTCGATAACTGCTTTTACGCCCAGTATCTGGCGTTTCTACGACATATTCATCCTCGTTTTCTGCAAGAACTGTGACAGGTTTAAACTCTGCACGATATCCCGTGACAGTATAAACACCAACCGTCCCATCTTCTCGCACGCGAAGTGCCTCTTTCGGTATTCGCACGCCTTCCTCGCTTTGAAAAACAATAGATACTTCTTGCTGACGCAACTTTAACACCTCAAGAATGCTCTTATTCGCCCTCATCACGACAAGATACTTTCCATCTTCCAGCAGTCTTTTTTCTTCCACACGCATTTTCACACTTTCTTGCAAAGAAGAAAACCGCACTTTCACATTCCAATTGTTCTTGAAATTTTTCACTGTTTCTTCATCTGTCACCACTGCTAGCTTCCAATCAAATGAAGTTACAATTTTCCCAATGCCTTCAAGACCAATTGGCTCTTGATTTCCGAGCTTTAAAAACGCCTCTTCACTATCCACCTCAGCTAAACTCTGAGTCGTAATGAGCAATTCATATCCATCTAAATACGATGAAAATACACCGGCTTGTGGCGCTATTATTTGCGCTGTCTCATTTTGAATGCTTTCTTCGAGCTCAATAATCTCTTGTCTTGCCTGCAAGAACTTCATTCCAAGTTGCGCTTCCGCTTCTTCTGACTCTAGATATGCACGTCGAAGTACCATCTTTTTATGGTCATCCATCTCATCATACGCACGTTTGTAATTTCCTGTCGATGCGATACTTTGCAGTTCAGCTTGTACACTGCGACTTTCCTGCGTCAGTGTAATGCCCGCCAAAGACTTATTATCGATAGCATAACTAATTTGATCAATTTGGTTCTGCAACTGCGTCACTTCATGTTGCTTATTTTGATAAATTTGATTGTTATAGGCAGTTGCAATCACTTGCTGCGCGCCCACTTTTTCTCCTTCATCCACTTCATAACCAACAATGCTTTGTGCCTCATCAATCGGCACTTCATCGCGCACAACCAAACCGTTACTTTCTAAACTGTATTCAATCACACCATGATATACGCGCACAAACTCATACGGTTTATTGAGTTCCCTATATAGAGAAAACAAAATGTATGAAAGTACAAACAACAACATGATACCAATTATTACTTTTGTTAGTATGGTGTTCTGCTTCATGATTTTCGTCCTTTATCTATCTATACCGTCAAAATAACCCTTACTTATACTTGCTCTAATGACACTGCAATCTCAGGCACAATCGTTGAAATCGCATGTTTATACACCATATGTTGTTTCCCATCATTTTGAATCAGTAAAACGACATAGGCATCAAAACGATCAATTTGTCCTTTTAGTTGAAATCCATTCATCAAAAACATGGTGACATATGTTTTGCTACGACGCATTTGAGCAAGTAGCTGATCTTGTAAACCATTTTCTTTTTTTTGCATGAGAATACACCCCTCTAATTTAGTTTTCCTTATTTTACCAAAGTTCTCTCCAAATGTAAAATAGTATTTTGTACACCCTCTGCAAAATTTGGCTCTTGTTCCCACAACACCCAAAACGCTTCCTCATCACGACGAAACCATGTGAGCTGTCGCTTTGCATATTGTCTTGACCTTAGCTTTATTTCCTCTATTGCTTCTTCCAACGTGCACATTCCATCAATATAAGTGCGCATTTCTTTATATCCAATTGCCTGCATGGCGGTACAATGTTCTGGTACACCCGATGCCAACAATGTCTTTACTTCCTGCAAAAGCCCTTGCGTCATCATATCATCAACCCGACGGTTAATTCCCTGCCTTTGATCCTCACGATCTTCATACCGCAGCGCTATGCTCACTTTATGATATTTGAGTTCATCTAACTTGCTCTTGGCATTGTGCTCAGAAATTGGTTTGCCCGTTTGCTGATAAACTTCTAGCGCGCGTATCACGCGTCGTACGTTGTTTGGATGAATCTCCTTTGCTGCAGTTGGATCAACCGCAGATAACTCTTTCCACAAGGCTTCGTTTCCAATTGTATTCGCTCGTTCTAGCAATTGTGCTCTCGCCACTTCATCTACTACCGTATCCGCAAACGACTCTCCTTTGCACAAAGCATCAATATACAATCCTGTGCCTCCTACAACTATGGGAAGCTTTCGGCGCGCTTTGATATCTTCTATACAGATGGTTGCCTCTTGCACGTATCGAGCGACACTATAATTTTCCGAAGGATTTGCAACATCTAACATATGATGCACAATGCCATCCTGTTCGACAAGTGTAGGGGTTGCTGTTCCAATATCCATGCCTTTATATATCTGCATGGAATCTGCCGAAATTACTTCACCATTGAAGTGTTTTGCCAGTGAAACACCCATTTTCGTCTTACCCGATGCCGTTGGCCCGCAGACCACAACAATATCTGCTGGCATATTGCTCCACATCCTAACTGCGTCCAATTTGACGCTCAATTTTTTCTTTGGTCAAGCGTATTGCAACTGGTCTTCCATGAGGACAATATTGCACACGCCCTTCTATCACAGCTTCTACCAAACGAAGAAGTTCTGTTTCGTCTTGCTTTTCCCCAGCACGAACTGACGCTTTACACGCCATGCTTCGAAGCAAATAATCCCGTGCATCTTGGATGCTCAGTCTCTGTCCTCCACGAAGTTTTTTTGCCATGTCCTCTAACACCTGCCCTGTTTCTTCAGGTAAAATGTCAAATGGGATTTGACGAACCATAAGTGTATTTCCACCAAATTCCTCTACCTCAAAACCAAACTCTTCTAAAAGATGTAGCTGCTCTTGCAACGCATCATAGTCATCAGGTAGTAATGACAAAGCAATTGGCTCTAACAATGTTTGTGCCATAGGCTCGTAGCCTTGTGCTTTCATTCGATCAAAATTTAGCCTTTCGTGTGCAGCATGTTTATCTATCATCAAAAATGTATCAGATTCTTCCACTAAAATATAAGCATGAAAAAGTTCTCCTATCATTCTCCATGGCGCAATTTTTGCATGTTCTTCATCTTTTTGTGTGGCCATTGGCAGGGTTTCTTGTACAAGCTCTTCTTGTTCCTTTGCCTGCACCGATACGTTTTCCAATTTCTCGAACAGCACAGTCTTCTTGAAAGTTTCATGAGGTGTTTCATAACTCACTCGATGACTATTTGCTGTTTCATTTTGCAATCGCAAATTGCTCGCTAAATATTTCACAGGTTCCATCGGCATTCCAGTCACCTGTTTAGTTGGCGCAAATGTCGGAATCACGGCTTCTTCTTTTGACTCTATATGCTTTTCATCCACTACAATTTGCGTTTGTATATGACTTGGCTTCATGTTAAGTTGTGGTGCCTCATGTTTATTCTTTAGAGCCCACAACACTGTTTGATACACAGCATCAAATACCGCTTTATCATTTAGAAATTTCACTTCTTGTTTGCTCGGATGCACATTAACATCCACACGATTGGCTTTAATTTCTATCTGTAATACGCAAGCAGGAAATTTTCCAACCATCATTTGATTTTTATATGCTTCTTCTACCGCTACAGTAAGCATTCTTGAAACGATGGGTCTTCCATTCAAGGAGATATATTGATAATTTCTGCTGCCACGACAGCAAGACGGAATAGACACAAAACCTCGCACTGTAATGTTTTCCTCTTCGCTAGAAACTGGCATAAGTCCAAGTGCAATATCTCTTCCAAAAATCCGAAACATTGTGTCTTTTAAGGCACCATCTCCTGCTGTCAACAACTCCTGTTTTCCATTACGAATAAACTGCACAGATACATCCGGATGCGCCATAGCAACTTTTTGCAAAACAGAAAAGACCATTGCACCTTCAGCTGCATCTTTCTTCATAAATTTGAGCCTTGCAGGTGTATTGAAAAATAAATCTCTCACCACCATCGTTGTCCCCTGTGGTGACCCTATTTCTTCTCTTTTATTCACCACACCTGCTTCTATTTCCAATGCAACACCAAGCTCCGCATTTGTTTCACGCGTCATCACTTCCATACGAGAAACAGCAGAAATCACTGCCAACGCCTCACCTCGAAATCCCAAGGTGTAAATCGATTCTAAATCCTGTTCTGTTTGTATTTTAGATGTTGCGTGTCTTAAAAAAGCAGTTTCCACATCATCACTAGAAATACCACAACCATTATCTGTGACGCGGATTAAACTCATTCCTCCACGTTGAATTTCAACAATGATGCGAGTTGCACCAGCGTCAATCGCATTTTCCATGAGTTCTTTCACAACGGAAGCAGGACGCTCTACCACCTCCCCCGCAGAAATCAAATCTGCCACATGGGAATCTAATTGACGAATCCTTGGCATTGCGCCACCTCCTTTGTTACATCAGTGTCTGTTTCATCTGGTATAGTAGATTCATTGCTTCCAATGGAGTCAATGTTTCTACACTTACATTTCGCAGTTTTTCTAATAATTCTTGCTCATTTTCTGTGGCTTGCTTGGCTTCATCCTGTAAGACAGGCGAATGGCTATGCACCTTCGCCCCTTGCTGTTCCAATTCAAATAAAATTTCTCTACTACGCTCCACGACTTCTTGTGGCACCCCTGCGAGCTTTGCCACTTCAATTGCATAGCTTTGATCTGCCTTACCTTTGACAATCTTATGTAAAAACGTCACTTCATCGCCACGCTTTTTTGCTAAAATATTTGCATTTTTAACACCAGGCATTTGCTCTTCTAATGATGTAATTTCATGATAATGCGTTGCAAACAAAGTTTTTGCGCCCAACTTATCAAAATCAGCACAGCGCTCTAAGACAGCGCGCGCAATTGCCATGCCATCATAGGTAGATGTGCCTCTTCCCACTTCATCTAAGATAAGCAAACTACGACTGGTCGCCGCTTCTAACATCTGTGCCACTTCTGTCATTTCCACCATAAAAGTCGACTGTCCACCTGCCAAATCATCTGAAGCGCCAATACGCGTAAATATCCTATCCACTATGCCAATTTGCGCCGACTGCGCAGGTACAAACGATCCCACTTGTGCCATGAGAACGATGAGTGCCACCTGTCGCATATATGTAGACTTTCCGGCCATGTTTGGTCCAGTCAAAATAATTGCTCTTTGCTCATTCGCATCTAGCACTGTATCATTGGGCACAAACAAACTATCTTTCAACATCTGCTCAACCACAGGATGTCGGCCATCTTGGATATGAATCACATCACTATGATCCACTTGCGGTCTACAATAGTTTTGTTCTTCTGCCACAGTGGCAAATGATATCAGCACATCCAATTTAGCAACTGCTAACGCAGATTCCTGAATGCGTGTAATTTGCGTTGCAACTTGATTTCTCAATTCTGAAAACAATCGAAACTCTAACGCTTCAATGCTATCTTGCGCGGACAAAATACTGTGTTCCATGTCTTTTAGCTCTTGTGTAATATATCGCTCACAATTGACAAGTGTTTGCTTTCTAATATAAGTGTCAGGCACTCTTTCATAGTGCGACTTGGAAACTTCTAAGAAATACCCAAACACTTTGTTGTATCCAATTTTTAGGTTTTTGATGCCTGTTTCTTCACGTTCTCTTGTTTCAATCCCAGCCATGATGCCACGACTGTTTTTCAAAATATGACGCAAGCGGTCTACTTCCTCGTTGTAACCATCTCGAATCATTCCCCCATCTTTGACCGACAGTGGAGGTTCATCCGCAATCGCTGAAAAGATTTGCTCGCATAATTCAGGCAAATCATCTAACTCTCCCACCATTGTCTTTAGCATCGCAGTATCTGGCGTTCCCAACGCCTCACGAACCAGTGGCAATTGTGATAATCCAACAGCAAGTGCTTGCAAATCTTTTGCTCCCGCACTACCAAATGACACACGCCCCACCAAACGTTCCAAATCAGAAACATTGCGAAGCATGTCCGCAATGGCAGTTCTCTTAATGCCATTTTCTTTGAGTTCTTCCACAGCATCCAGACGTGCATTAATACTACCAGCAGACAGCCGCGGCCTTTCTAGCCAAAAACAAAGAAGTCTTCCACCCATTGGGGTCTTAGTTTTGTCTAAAACAGAAAGCAAACTGCCCTTTTTTTCCTTGCTGCGAATGGTTTTGGTGAGTTCCAAATTACTTCGCACCACTGGGTCAAGTTGCATAAACTCTTCACCACTATAAAAGTGTAGCTCTTTCATGTGAGACAGATTCGTCTTTTGAGTCTGATGCAAAAAATATAATAAAGCCCCAGTTGCACGAAGTGCTGACATCGCACCTGTGGGCAGTCCTTTTCTTTGATTGGGAAACTGTTTGTCCACTTGTGTAAAACAAAACTCATCTTCAAACAGCGTTTCAGGAACAGGTTCTAATCGAACGCCTTCCTGTCTTCTGAGCTGTTTAATCACAATGGAAACTGTCGCTTGTGGTGACAATAATACCTCTTTGGGTTCATAACGCAGTATTTCTCCCAGTGCCTCTCTGATGGCAGTTTCACCTTCAAAATACGTGAGAGAAACATCCCCTGTTGTGACATCTGCAAAACAAACCCCTGCAGCATCATTTCCCACCCAAAGGCAAGCTATATAATTATTCTTTCCTTCCTCTAACATCGTGCTATCTGTCACAGTTCCAGGTGTAATTACCTTGACAACAGATCGCTCTACAATTCCTTTGGCTAGAGCTGGGTCTTGGGTTTGTTCACAAATGGCAACCTTGTGTCCATTGGCAATCAACTTTGCAATATAGCCTTGTGCCGAATGATATGGCACACCACACATAGGAACACGATTCTCTTTGGCTTTGTTTCGATCTCGTGTTGTCAGCGTGAGATCCAATTCACGGGCTGCAAGGATGGCATCTTCAAAAAACATTTCATAAAAATCTCCCAAACGGAAGAACAATAAACAGTCACTATATTCCTCTTTGAGTGTTAGATACTGTTTCATCATAGGTGTCTGTTTTTCCATGAAGTTGCTCCTCTTTCTCTCAACCGTTTTACTTTTGAATTACACCAAAGAGCGACCACTTAGAAGCATTTGTGATAGATACATCAACAAATTCTCCCAACTTGCCACAGTCTTTTTCTAAATGAACACGTCTGCCTCCTGGCGTTCGTGCGATTACATTTCCTTTTTCATCGATTTGATCTACAAGACAACGCAGTGTCTTTCCAATATATTCGGCATGTTTCCGTTCTGAAATTTCGTTTTGCACATCCAACAACCGTTGAAAGTTCTCTTTTTTCTGGACAATAGGCATGGGGTCTTCAAAATGCTCTGCCGGTGTACCCTTTCTCGCTGAAAAAACAAAGGTAAATAGCGCTTCAAATTCAACCAACTCAATGAGTGACAAAGTTTCTTCAAATTCTTCCTGCGTTTCCCCTGGAAATCCAACAATAATGTCAGATGTCAACGTAATATCTGGAATGCGCGCACGAACTTGTCGAATCAGTTCTAAATATTTTTCTCTGGTATATCCTCGGTTCATTGCAGTAAGCACTCGTGTGCTTCCCGATTGCACAGGCAAATGAAGTTGTGGTGCAATTTTATTTGGATATTGTTCCATCACGGCGAAAAGCTTATCTGATGCATCTTTGGGATGGCTTGTCATAAAACGAATGAGAAAGTCTCCGTCCAGTTGCGCTAGTGCAATCAGCAAATCAGAAAAATCCTTGGCTTTTTCCAAGTCTTTCCCATATGAATTCACGTTTTGCCCCAACAATGTAATTTCTCTACAACCGCCATTCACAAGATCTTTTACTTCTCTTACAATATCCTCAATCTCACGACTGCGCTCACGCCCACGAACATATGGCACAATGCAATATGTGCAGAAATTGTTACAGCCATTCACAATCGGAACACTGGCTTTATACGAAAACTTTCTCAAAACAGGAAGCCCTTCTGCCACCCGTCCGCCTTCATCTTCTATGGCAAACACACGTTTCTTATTTTGTAACACAGATAACAACAAACTTGGAAACTGCCATAACTTATGCGTCCCAAAAACCAAATCCACATGCGGATATGAGCGTTTAATTTTCTCTGTCACATACTCTTGTTGTGGCATGCATCCACATACACAAATGATTTTATCTTTATTTCTTCTCTTACTGTGCACCAATGCGCCCACGTTACCAAACACGCGTTGCTCGGCATGTTCGCGAATGGCACAGGTGTTAAGAAGCACCAAATCCGCTTCCTCTACATTGTCAGTGAATCCATATCCCATTTGAGACAGCATTCCACAAATCTGCTCAGAATCCGCTTCATTTTGTTGGCAACCATAGGTGTCCACCAGAGCTTTGCGTTCTTTCGGTTTTTTTGCAAGGAGTTGACGAACTATATCACAAGTTTCCAACTGCTTTATAATTTCTTCCTTTGGAACTTGCTTGGTGTTTCTACTCATTTCATCTCCCCCTGACTGCATTTTCTCATTAAACCATATCATATCATTTCTTCTATTCAAAGACAACTGTATTTCCTTTCAATTTCTTCACCCCCACTATCTTTTCAGCACGCAACTCTCTTCTCTTCTATTCTTAATTCCATAATATGATTATTGACTTCATATTTCTTTTTCGATAGAATGAAAACACTAGATTCCTTATTTATACATCTTGGAGGATTACTCGATGAAACTCAAAAAACTACTGCTGGCTCTGCTGGCTTTGTCTCTATTGTCTACCACATTTCTCTCTCCTACCTTTGCGTCTGCCCGCAGCTTAGATTCTGCTACCATCTTAAATGAACTTGGTTTGTTCAAAGGTGTTGGCACATTGGAAAATGGGGAAATCGACTTTGATTTGAACCGGGCACCCACTCGACAAGAAGCCATCACTATGCTTGTTCGCCTCATTGGCAAAGAAGCCAACGCCCTAAATAGCAGCCAATCCATTCCATTTAATGACGTGGACAATTGGGCCATCCCCTATGTTTCCTATGCTTATGCCAACGGCCTAACTAATGGCATCTCAGACACTGAGTTTGGTGGAAATCATCTTGTTACCCCTGCTCAATATCTCACATTCATATTAAGAGCTCTTGGCTATGAATCTGGTGAAGATTTCATTTGGAACAAAGCGTGGGAACTAAGCGATACACTCGGCATTACATACGAAGAATACAATGCCTCCACCACCGATTTCCTCCGTGCGGATCTTGCAAATATTTCAGCAAACAGTTTAACTGCCACTTTGAAAAACAGTTCTGTTACGTTGCTTGAATATTTAAACCAAGAAGGCGCACTAGCTGACACCGATCTCGTTTTAATGGATATGATGAGCATCTCTTGCAACAAAGACACCATGTCTTTTGCCTTTTTCCCAGTTACAGGTAGTGAAAACAGCTATAAAACCTTCACTGTTTTGAATGCAACTGTAAACGGCATTCCTTGCTCTATCCAGCAAAATCAAACTGCAAAAGACGTCAAAGACCAAATTCCTTCAATACATTCCATTGTCCCCAACTGTTTTGCTTCCTGCACACTGACGTATGACGAAGCAGCAGTTTTGAAAGCAGCAACAGAAACAAAAGAATTCAGCGGTACCGATTACCCTGTTTTAGCGTTCACTTTAACCTGTGAAGGCACCCTCAGTGATGGCACAAAGTTCACGGAAACCTTTTACGAACCACTCATTATTTACGGATACGGTTCTCTTTATTAATTCTAAAAAAGACCAGCGTGTGTAAAATCACGCTGGTCTTTTTTTCGTTTTTTCTTGAATCCTATTGAACCATTTTGCACATTCACAAATCGGAATCGGAGCAATGGCAAGAATTGCAACCACAATCCACTCAGACATATCTAAAAACACAACAGAAAATATCATTTGCAGTTGAGGCACCAGTAAAACAGATAACTGCAAAATGATTCCCACCACAAACGCCTTATTCATTGCCTTGTTTGTAAAAAGCCCAACCTTCCAAATTGATTGCGATTCACTTCTCACATCATAGGCATGAAAAAGCTGGCAAAGCGTCAAAGTCGCAAACGCCATGGTGTTGGCTACTTCTCCATCCTCAACCCAATAATATCCGTAACAATACGCCAACAGTGTAAGTGCCCCTACCATCACACCTTGCCACGCAAGGCGAACTGAGAATGTGCGATTGAAAAAGTGTTCCTCTGTCTTCCTCGGTTTATCTTCCATCACGCTGTGTTCGGTCCGTTCCATGCCAAGTGCCAAAGCAGGGAGCGAATCTGTGACGAGATTCAGCCAAAGAAGCTGCACTGGATTAAGAGGTAGTTGTGGAAAACGAAACAAGGTAGCCACAAACACTGTCATCACTTCACCAATGTTGCAAGACAAGAGATAATGCACTGATTTTTTAATGTTCGCATAAATTCCTCTGCCCTCTTCCACGGCTGATACCGCACGGCTAAAATCATCATCCATGAGTATCATATCTGCCGCACCTTTGGCTACATCTGTTCCTGTGACACCCATTGCACAACCAATATCAGCAGCCTTCAAGGCAGGCGCATCATTGACGCCATCTCCCGTCATTGCGACCACTTGTTTTTTGGCTTGCCATGCTTTGATGATGCGCATTTTATGTTCAGGAGATACTCTGGCATAAACTGAAATCTTTTCAATTTCCTCTTCAAGCATGGCCTGTGAGAGCATATCTAAGCCATCTCCTGTAATTGCGATATCTCCCGTTTGGAATATGTTTAACTTTTTCGCAATTGCAACGGCAGTATCTTTGTGATCCCCCGTAATCATAACCGGCTTTATCCCAGCATGAATACACTGCATAACCGCTTTTTTCACTTCCTGTCTTGGTGGGTCAATCATCCCTGCAAGCCCCACAAACACAAGTTCTTCTTCCTCCAAATGATTGGGTCTCACCGAAAACACACGATATGCCACAGCAAGCACGCGCAACGCACGATGTGCCATTTGGCTATTTACACTTTGAATTCGTTGCCGTTCGCTTTTACTCAGCGAAATGACCCCCTGTGTTGTCGCGACATATGTGCAGCGCTTAAGTACTTCTTCTGGAGCACCTTTCACCGCCAAAATGTATTTTCCATCCCCTTGTTTATGTAATGTGCTCATTCGTTTTCTTGTAGAGTCAAATGCATTTTCTGCAATTAAGGGCGTCTCCCTGTCCAATTGTGTTTTGAAAATATCATGTTCATGCGCTTTTTCCACAAAGGCGCGCTCAGTTGCCTCTCCAATAAAAACCGGTTTCTTATTTGAGTTGTATTCCACTCGTGTATGGTTACAAAGCACAGCAAGGGTCATCATTTGCTTAAACTGATCCGCTGGATAGTGCTCAACGACAGTCATTTTGTTTTGTGTCAAAGTGCCCGTTTTATCAGAACAAATGACATTGGCACACCCCAAAGTCTCAACAGCTGGTAGCTTTTTAATAATGACATTTTGTTTTGCCATGCGTTGCACACCCAATGCTAAAACAATGGTCACAACAGCCGATAACCCCTCAGGAATTGCAGCGACGGCAAGCGACACTGCCATCATAAGCATATCGAACATCGGTCTATGTTGCCATACACCGACGCCAAACAGAACAGCACAAATACAAAGACAAGCAAAAGATAACGATTTTGATATTTCTCCCATCTTCTCTTGTAGCGGTGTTTTCCCTCCCTCTTCTTTCATAATTAGCTTTGCAATTTGCCCCATTTGTGTCTGCATTCCTGTTTCTGTCACAATAGCAACCGCACGTCCTGCCGTCACCACTGTCCCTGCAATAAGCATATTGGAACGGTCACCCAACGCAGTATTGGAAGGCAATGTTATATCTGCTCTTTTTTCAACTGGAAGAGATTCTCCCGTCATTGCTGACTCATCCGTTTGCAATTGACTGTCTTGCAAAATCCTGGCATCCGCTGGCACATAGTCACCAGCCTCTAACAAAATCACCTCACCTGGCACTAGAAGCTTTGCTTCCATCTGCTGAATTTTTCCATCACGGAGCACATTTGCCGCAGGGGATGACATCTCTTCCAAGGCTTTGAGTGCTTTTTGTGCATTGTCTTCTTGTGAAATTGAAATACAGGTGTTTACCAATACAATCACTAAAATGATGCATGCATCTAACACATCTTCTCCACCACTGATAAAAATCGATAGTCCCCCCGCCACGAGCAGAAGCAAAATCATTGGATCTTTCAGTTGTGCCAAAATACGAAGTAATAACGACTTATCTCTGGGTTTATCCATTTCATTTAATCCATACTCTAAGCGTCTTTTTTCACCTTCTTTTGTAGATAACCCACACTCTTTGTCACTCTCTAACTTTCTGACAACCTCATTGGCTTCCATGGTATAAAAGCTATTCAAAGTATTCCCTCTTTTCTCATGAAAATCGTTGTATCTATAGCATACAAAAACTCTTGCACGATTTTCAGAAAATCTTGTCCAAGCAATAAAAAAAGAGAGCAGATTTTAATCTGCTCTCTTTTTTTATTCTTCTGTCTTCATATTTTCCTATATAATTTCTTTGCATTTGCCTATTCAGCATTTATCTCTTTTTCCGTGTCTTCGCCATTTTCAGTATTTGCATCACTTTCAGTTGTTACATCTTCCTCTACAGTTGCATCAACTTCAGCATCATTTTCTGAATCTACATTTTCCTCAACACTCGCATCATTTTGTGAATCTTTTTCTTGTTGCTCTTGTAATTTTGCTAATTGCATTTCTTCAATGGCTTTATTGAGTTCACTTTCCTTGTTACGCACAGCCTCATCAAGTGCCACCAAATCAAGAGTGTCTAAGATTTCCGTTGTTTCGATCTCAATACTATTCATACGCTCTTCATAAATTTTTTGCACTTGTTCTGAGCGCCATTTTTTCTCATATTTCTCTTTGGTTTCCTCATCTTGCGTTGGATCTATACGCAAAATAATATGATAACCATAAGTGCTTTCTACTATCTCCCCAATCTCATTGTAGGCTAGGGTCTGTGTTCCTGTTTCAAACTCAGGCACCATACGCCCTGTGAAATCAATCCCATCTGGAAGTGTGCTAAATAAGTAGCCACCTGGATAAGCTGCCAAACCTGGATCTTCACTATATGTTTGCATAAGCTCATCAAATAACTCAAGTGGTGTTTCACTCTCTCTGAGTTGCGCAAGCAAATCCTCTGCAAGTTCTTTTTGCTCTTGTTTCTTTTCATCACTGTATTCGCCATTTTCGATGGAAGTGTCTTTTGTTTTGAGCAAAATGTGTTTCGCCTTTAAAATCCCCAAGTCTTCCATGTATGTACGTAGCGCTTCATCATTCAAAGTCAATGTTTCATCTTCTTCAGCCAAGACAAGCTCAATCTTTTCAGCTAGCATGCCCATCTCGTTCATGCGATCAACCACAGCATCTGTCATTCCCATACTGTGAATATACATAAAATACAGGTCTTCTCCGCCAAATTGCTCTTTGAAATCGTCCTTGCTCTCTTGAATTTTTGCTTTTTCTTCTCTGGTTAGCGTAATGCCATATTCTTGCGCAATTTGTTCAACAACCCAAGGCATTTTAGCTGAGTCTGTTGCATACTTATACGCATATTCTCTTGCTGTCATACCAGCATACACTTCTGCATCCCAATCAGCTGGCTCATCTCCCCATTTTTGTTGTATCTGACGCACTTGAGAAATGCTCATAATCAGCCAATATAAATAATCTTCTGCCGTTACAGAATTTCCATCAAACGACAGCAGCACCGTTTCTTTGTCAAAACCAGCAAGCGCAAGCACAGGGTCTTCTTCTTTTGTTTGTGTACAAGATGTAAGTAGCATGGTCATAAGACCAAGCACCAACAAAATGGATATCGTTCGTTTTATCGTTTTCATAAAAACTCCTTTTCATTCGTGAATAGTAAAAATCAGTGTATCATAAATATTTGCTCATTCTCAATCGTTAACACTCACATTTTGACTTCTCGAATCAAAATAAATGGGGTCAATTGTTTTTCTTGTCCTGCTGGATTGTCACGTATCATTCCTTCAAGCACATTTGTCTCCTCTTGAATGACACTTGCCTTTCCCAACACCTCTTGCGATAGAGCATTGGCGTCTACAATCATGGACACAACACCCGTTTTTTCATAGATTTCATCACAGACAAGATCAGGATTTTCAGGAATGCGAATGCCCATATCACTATAGCTTTCAATGTCTTTTCCATAAAAGCCATCTAGTCCCGCTACTTCAGGTCCAGTAATATGATAAAAGGTTCCCTTCACGCCACGCAGTTTATCAAATCCCGCGCGCACTGCAGCCCAAAACACAGTAAATGCGCCACAGTGATTGATGGCAAATTGCATTTTTTCCGGAAGTCCTGCCCCTGGCCCTGCCGAAGTTTGATGCACAAATCGACACAAAAACTTTGCCATGAGACCTGGCTTTACATCCTCGCGATATATGACTCGATTTTGGCATAGCGCAATGATTTTCTCACTGATACTTAAAATGTCTCCCTGCTGGTAACAAGGTAACACATACTCTTTAACAAGCTCAATATAGTCTTCGCCCACTTCCACAAAGCGCGTTTGAATGGCATGACGGTCAAACGATCTTCCTTCTGCCTCAATACGTCTCACTTTGCCTTCATTTACAAAAAACTCCATGTTGTATCCCCTCATGTATAAAAGCTACGCTATGCGTCCAGAAATTTTCTGGACGCATAGCTTTATTGCAATCATTTTATTGTATGTTAACAAAGGCAACTCTATACCAAGCTATCGAAGAGAAGTTTATTTACTTTGTTACCACTTCTCATATGTTCCGTATAAGACTTGTTCCATTTCTCGATATTCAGCCCTTGTCATCAAAAATTCATCTTCAACACCCAATTCATGCAGTGCTTCTATCGTTGCAGTTGCCGTACTTTGCAAACGAATTTCTGTATGAAATGTAAATTCTTCTTCATTCCATCGATTCCACTTATACAAATTGGACATTTCTTCTGTATTATACTTGCCAGAAGTGACAATGTAAATGATATTTTCATAATTGATATTAGCTTTCTCTTCTGTCTCTAGAAAATACTCTATACCAATACGTCCATTTTCCATATCTTCCACCAATGCATCCATGAGTTTTTGAGATGCTTCCTTGCCAAACGATTGAACCCAACGACTTTCTTCAATTCCATTGTCGTTCATGAGATCAATGCTCGATTCAATATACTCAATTTTATCTGCTTGTGGAAAATGGCGCAATAATATCACTGCTGGTGAATTCACAAACTCATTTAAACTATTCCCGATACTGTCATTTTCTAAAAGCGCTTCTGTCACAGGGATTTGATATTCACGCTCAACGACTTTCCCATTTAAGAGAACATATTGTATGGTGACTCGTTCCCAATCCCATGTTTCCCAACCATTGGCATAGTTTTCTTGCTGCACTGCAATCATGTCAGGATCATTTCCTTTGATTGTATTTAGCGTATGTTCTTTTTCAGCAATAATATCTTCATGCAGTGCTAGCACTTGTAAAATGATTTCTTGCTTTTCACCTTCTGGTGCAAACGCCAATGGAATAACCTTGTCATTATAATCAATTGTAATCGTAATGTTTTCCACTTCAGTCGCTTCCGGAGTATATCCTTCATACCCAAACACATCGAATTGTAGTAACATCCCAAATACAGCCAACACAACCAATAAAACGGCACATGGTTTCAAACTTTTTCTTCTTGGTTTCACACTCTTTGCCAGTATCATATCACCAGCAATATAGAAAATTGCTGACCACAATAACATAAAGAGCATATAGCTAAAGAATTTACCTGCAAATATGCTGTAGAAAATGGCATAAAAGAAGGATGCCATTGCCAGACCTCCGCAAAGCGCAAATCCAACGCGAAACACCGGTTTTAAAAACGGCTCAGCAATGACTTCTCCAGCCAATTCTAGTTTGCGTCGACGATACAAAAGATATCCTAAGATTGTAAAGACCACACCGACCAACGCATAGATGCCCATCATGCCTAGTCCATGAATTTCGGTCACCATCCCACCTTCAATGGGATGCGTATAGTCCAAATTTTCATACATGGCATACACTGGCGTTAAATACTCTGCCCATTGTTCCATCTTCGACATAGAGTTCCATGCATATCCATATAAAAACTCACCAAACACCCAGTTCATCATCTGATAAATTACGATTACCAAAGCATTAAAAATGGCATACAATACAGGCAATGTAAGCGTATTTCCTGTGACAAAGGCGAGCAAAGTAGCAAAGGAATAAAAGAAGAGACTACTCATAGTTTGACAGTAAAACCAAGTAAGAATCCCTGTCATGCCACCGACACCTATAGAAAGCCCAACTCCATAGGTAAGAAGAAGCACCAATATGTTTGGCACCAAGAAAAAGCAAATGCCTGTTAGATAGTTTGTCACAAACAAAGAAGTTCGATTCATCGGAAGTGAATGAATGAGTGCAGATGATCTACTGTTATGTAAATATGACCACACTGCACAAGCAATAATCAGACCAGTAATAAGTGATATTGTTGGCGCAGCATGAACTGCAAAGTCTATCAAATAATTTTGAAATTGAATCGCAATCTCCGACGCTTCCAAATGGCTGTTATATGAATAATCCATGATGGTATACAGCGGAATGATACTGACCATGAGCAGGGTATAAAGACTCCAAATCGGCCAAAAACGTTGTGTTTGCTTTTTGAATAATGCACTATTAAAGAACAATTTCTCGGACCGCATAGTCTTCCCCTCCCAATTCATAAATAAAGATTTCTTCTAAAGACAACGGAATTGCTTCCAGTAAAATCGGATTGAGTGCACCCAACTTTGCAAGTACAATTTCCGTTTGCTCTCTAATGATAAGTGTATGGACACGACCAATTTTGCTTTGATGCAAAACTTCCAAGTCTGCTGGCAGATTCATTTCAACACTTTCTGGAAAGGCAATTTGAATTTTATTGACCATGTCTTGAAGTTCACTCAAGGAACGCTCCACCAATATTTTCCCTTTTGATACAATGCCAACGTGGTCGCAAACATCTTCCAATTCACGAAGGTTGTGAGAAGAAACCAGCACCGTTGTTTCGCTCTCCACCACATCCGCCATCAATAGACTCCAAACCTGACGACGCATCACTGGATCAAGCCCATCAACTGGTTCATCCAAAAGCAGTAAGTCTGGGCGACAACAAATGGAAAGCCAAAAAGCAGATTGTTTTTGCATCCCCTTGGATAATCTGCGAATGGGACGTTTTTCATCCACAGTGTGAAAAACATCTTTGAGTGCTTCATAGCGTTTCTCATCAAACTTAGGATAAAAGCCTTTATAAAACTTCATCATATCTTTTGTTGTTGCAGATACAAAATAATAAAGTTCGTCAGGGATGTTTGCAATCCTCACCTTTGCTTCTGGGTTTTCATAGATTGGCTTCCCTTCCAACAACACTTCACCTTTATCTTGTCGATACACACCAGTGAGATGACGCATAGCTGTTGATTTGCCCGAACCATTCGGTCCAACCAAACCATAAATGGCACCTTTTGGCACATGCATAGAAAAGTCATCTAAGGCATGAAAGCCATCAAAACTTTTCACTACATTTTGCATCTTAATCATTGCTTTCATCCTCCATTCTTTTCAATATTTCCTTCAATTCTTCTGCGCTTATTCCCAAACGCAATAACTCCATAGTAATTGTTTGCCATTGCTTCATCAGTGTTTTCACTCTCTCCTTGTTAACGTCAGTTAATTGCGCAGCGAATGTACCTTTTCCTACTTGCGTGTATACATACCCCTCTTTTTCTAAAGCTTCGTAAGCTCTAGAAATAGTATTGGGATTTATCGCAAGGCTTGATGCCAAACTGCGCACAGATGGCAACTTTTCATTTGGTGAAATCGCACCCGACAAGACAAGTTGACGCAAACCATCTCGCACTTGTTCATAGATTGGTCTCGCGTCCCTGTAATTCAGTTGAATCATCTTACCTCCTCCTTGTCTTCATTGTGTTCTGCGTGTATTAGTTCTCTTAATACACATACTGTAGCAGTAATTGGAGACTTTGTCAAGAAAAATATGACGATATTTTTGCAAAAACGGTTATTTTACTGATGCAAATCAGTTGAAACTTTGCTATAATAAAAATACTGAAATTTTATATCGGTATGAATAGTAAAAAACTTGAAATGAGAAAGGGATGCACTTATGATCGCTCACGGAAAAAATATGAAGATTTTTTCAGGCAACGCAAACAGACCTTTGGCAGAATCTATTTGCAAAATTCTAAATCTTCCTTTGGGAAATCTAGATGTTGGTCGTTTTTCAGACGGCGAAAGCTTTGTTTCAATTTATGAATCTGTACGTGGTTCTGATGTTTTCGTCATTCAATCCACTTGTACACCAGTCAATGACAATTTAATGGAATTGCTCGTCATGATTGACGCCTTCAAACGCGCTTCTGCTGGTAGAATTACGGCCGTTATGCCATACTTCGGCTACGCAAGACAAGACCGCAAAGCAAAACCTCGTGACCCTATTTCTGCAAAACTAGTTGCAAACCTTCTAACCCGTGCTGGCGCTGACCGTGTGCTCACCATGGATTTGCATGCATCTCAAATCCAAGGTTTCTTTGATATTCCAGTGGACAATCTTCTCGGAAGCCCTCTCTTCCTTCAACATTTCAACGAAAAATTCGGAACTGACTGCGACGATACTGTAATTGTATCTCCTGACGTTGGTTCTGTTGCACGTGCTCGTGCTTTTGCTGAAAAACTTGGCATGAATCTTGCTATTGTTGATAAACGTCGTCCTAAAGCAAATGCATGTGAAGTTATGAACATCATTGGTGATGTACGTGGAAAACGTGCCATCCTTCTTGATGACATGGTGGATACTGGTGGTTCTCTTTGTAATGCCGCCAAAGCTCTTGTCGAAGTTGGCGGTGTAACCGAAGTATATGCCTGTGCATCTCACGGCGTATTGTCTGGCCCTGCCATTGAACGCATCAATAACAGTGTCATCAAAGAATTATTGTTCCTCGACACCATTCCACCTCGTCCAGACACCATTTCTGATAGAATTAATTATCTTTCCTCAGCGCAAATGTTTGCAGACGCGATTGAATACATTTACGAAGAGGTCTCTGTTTCTCGTCTATTCTTATAATGTCCTAATCACATTATATAAAGTACAAATAAACAAAGCGACGGAGTTTTAAGCTTCGTCGCTTTTTGATTGGAAGTGTTTTATGTTTTTCTTCAAAAAAAATACTGGTGGCACTGATATGCTCATCGTTGGTTTGGGCAATATCGGAAAAGAATATGATAACACGCGTCACAACGTCGGTTTTATGGCAATCGATGAATTGGCGCGCCGCCAAAATGTTGCCGTCAGCAGACTCAAATACCGTGCTAAAACTGCACAAACCACCATCAAAGATACTCGTATTTTTCTGATGAAGCCCACCACATACATGAATTTATCTGGGGAATCTATCATTGAAGCCATGCAGTACTATAAATTGAATCCCGACCAAGTTCTCGTGATTACTGATGATACCAGCCTTCCTGTTGGCTCTATTCGCATTCGTCGCAAGGGTAGCGCTGGTGGCCATAATGGACTAAAAAGCATCATTAAACATTTGGCAACAGAAGCATTCCCTCGAATTAAAATTGGAGTTGGTGACAAACCACATCCAGACTATGATATGGCAAAATGGGTGTTATCTCGTTTTTCTCCACAAGAAAGCAAACAACTCAATGACGCAATCACCAATACTTGCGACGCTGTTGAGCTCATGCTCGCCGAGCATATTGATGCCGCTATGGCAAAATACAATTGATACAAGGTAGATCATTATGAAACAACTGTCAAACGTATTAAACCTTTTACCAGAATACGAAGCGCTCAAAGAAAGTCTAGATGCCGGAAAAGCCCCTGTCGCAATGTCTGGAATCACCCCTGTCATTCGCAGCTTCTTTGCCAACGCACTGCACAAAGACATGAACTGTCCCATCGTGCTAGTTTGCGCCAAAGAAGAGGAAGCAAGAACCTTAGCGCGAGACCTTTCCTCTCTCAGTGGCGAATACGTTCCAACTCTGGTATCTAGGCAGTTCACATTTCACCGTATTGACGCTTCTCAACAATGGGAACATGAACGTCTACGCATTTTTCATGCCCTTCAAAACGAACACTCTCCTTTTCTTGTGTCTACGGTTGATGCACTTTGTCAGCGCACCATGCCTTCTGCGGTTTTTGCAGACAGTTCGTTTACCCTCAACATGACTGAGTCGTATGACCTTTCTGTCCTTTCAAGCAAGCTCACAAACATAGGCTATACACGTTGCGAACAAGTAGAAGGCGCTGGTCAGTTTGCCATCCGAGGTGGCATTTTAGACGTCTTTTCACCCAATTACGAAAGCCCAATCCGTGTTGAGTTTTGGGGTGATGATATTGACTCTATGGGGCTTTTTGATGTGCAAAGTCAGCGAAGAGAATCTTCCGTTGACTATGCTACCATTCTGCCTTGTCGAGAGCTCTTACAAACAGAAGAAACGCCTCTGTATGACCTTTCTTTTCCTGCTGTATATGACAAATTTACCACCGCCCTTGATTACATCCCTCATACCAGCATCATCTTATTATGCGAAAGCATCAATTGCTCCAACCTCGTACAAGAATCCTTTGACCATTTGAAAAATCAATTGAGCAATCTTGAAACCCAACACAAAACGACGGCAACCGACTTTGTGTATGATAAAACACGTCTTTTTTCTCATATCAAGGAATATGCAACCGTCTATTTGGATGCATTTGATAAAGCATCTTACCCTATTGCTCCAAAGGCATTTTCCTATTTATCTACGACCCAATTGCCTGCATATGATTTCAGTTTGCCGCTCACACAAGACGATTTGCGTGAATATGAAACACGAGGGATGAGTATCGTATTGCTGGCAGACTCTAAGTTGCGCGCTGAACGGCTTGAAAACCTTTTGCGTGAATCAGGCCTTTCCTGTCAGCTAGATCTTGCTTTGACTGATTCTCCCTTTGGAAAAATGCGCACCATTACCACGGGTAGTATATCCGCCAGTTTAGAACTTCCATCAGCAAAAATCGCCATTTTAACGGAAGGCGTTGGAGCAGTAGAACCAAAAAAAACAGTTAAAAAAGACAAGAAAAATCGCTTAGATTCTTTCACCGACCTTTCCATTGGTGATTTAATTGTGCACGATCATCACGGTATAGCCCGTTTTTCTGGACTCGTCAAAATGGATGTAGATGGCATCGAAAAAGAATACATCAAACTGCAATTTGCAGGATCAGATATTCTCTATCTTCCTGCCACGCAGCTAGATTTAATTTCAAAATATATTGGTAGCGGCGAAAACACAGAAAGCAAACGTCTATCAAAACTTGGTGGCACCAGCTGGGAAACCGCAAAGAAAAAAGCCAAAGCTGCAACCAAAGACCTTGCCAAAGGTCTTATCGCTCTTTACGCAAAACGTCAAAACCTCAAAGGCTATGCCTTTTCCCCTGATACCCCTTGGCAAAAAGAGTTCGAAGAACGCTTTGAATATTCGGAAACGGAAGACCAACTGAGTAGCGCTGCAGCCATCAAGCGTGACATGGAACGTGAAATCCCCATGGATCGACTTCTTTGTGGCGATGTGGGTTATGGTAAAACAGAAGTAGCTTTCCGCGCCGTTATGAAATGCATCTTAGATGGAAAGCAAGCTGCCATTTTAGCCCCAACTACGGTACTGGCTGGGCAACATTACCTCACCGCTAAGCAACGCTTCCGTCGCTTTCCTGTACAAATTGAACTGCTCAGTCGAAGCAAATCAGCCAAACAAACCAAAGACATCTTTGCCCGCAGTAAAGATGGTTCCATTGATCTACTCATCGGCACACACAAATTATTGCAAAAACAATTGGATTTCAAAGACCTAGGGCTTCTGATTGTCGATGAAGAACAACGCTTTGGTGTTACTCACAAAGAGCGCCTTAAAGAGCTCTTTCCACAAGTTGATGTGCTCACTTTGTCTGCAACGCCCATCCCCCGCACCCTCAATATGGCACTCTCTGGCCTACGTGATATGTCTACATTAGAAGAACCCCCTCACAACCGCCGTCCTGTCCAAACCTATGTACTAGAATACGAAGGAAGCGTCATCAAAGACGCCTTAGAGCAAGAACTGGCACGCGGCGGGCAAGTGTACTATATTCACAATCGCATCGAATCCATTGCACAATGTGCCAATCGCCTCAAAGCGCTTCTGCCAGATGCCACAGTTGCAGTAGCTCATGGCAAAATGGCACAAGATGAAATCAGCGACATTATGCAACGCATGCGTGAAAACGAAATTGACATTCTTGTCTGCACCACCATTATAGAAACTGGTGTTGATATCCCCAATGTCAATACACTTATCATCGAAAATGCAGACCACATGGGACTATCTCAACTGCATCAATTGCGTGGTCGAGTTGGGCGGTCTGCTCGTCGTTCCTATGCATATATAACCTATCGTCAAAACAAAGCCCTCTCTGATATAGCCATGCGTCGCCTCACTGCCATTCGTGAATTTGCAACATTTGGCTCTGGATTTAAAATCGCTATGAGAGATCTTGAGATTCGCGGAGCAGGAAACTTACTTGGTGCTGAACAGTCTGGGTTTTTGATGAGCGTCGGATATGATATGTATCTTCGCTTATTAGAAGAAGCTGTATTAGAAGAACAAGGCAAAACACCCGAAGCACTCCCAAGCTGTTTGGCGGATCTTTCGGTGCCAGCTTCACTGCCTGACTCCTATATCCCTTCAGACGATCAGCGCATGGATATTTATCGTCGCATTTCACGCATACGATCAGAAGAGGATTCCGATGACCTCATTGATGAAATGATTGACCGATATGGCGACTTACCACCTAAGGTATCCAATCTCATATCCATCGCTCTATTACGAAGCATTGCAAGTAAATTGTACATATCTGAAATCGTGCAAAAAGACATGATGATTCGCTTCACCATCGAAAACCCAAATTTAGAATCTCTGTCTTCTCTATGCAGTTTGGAAAAATACAAAAATCGCCTGCTTGTTTCCCCTGGAAATACCATTCAGCTCATTTTGCGTCTCAAAAAAGGCGACAATATCATACGTCTAGTGAACCTTGTCTTGGATGATTTTGCAAGCATGATGCAACCTGATGATGAGAACACAACCACTTAATGTATTGGTTCTCATCTACTTTTTCCTCACACGCAATTCAATTTTTAACCCATGTTTATTCAATCAGCAAAACAAAACTATGACAGAGCCTAATTTGATCAAAAGAAGCCTTTTATTCAAACCAACTACACTTCAATATCTCATACAAAAAGAGCTACCATAAAAATGGTAGCTCTTTTCAATTAACAACATCTTTATGCAAACTCTTATGTTTCATCAGGTTTGCTCGTAATCCAAGCACTTCCAAGCACAATATCACCATCATAAAACACAGCCAGTTGACCTGGCGTTGGCGCTCTAGCCTCTGTTAACACCGTGACACTCGCTAAGCCATTGTCTTTCAAATGAATGATTGCAGGATACGCATTTTTAGAATGACGCAAGCGCAATTCCACTTGTTGCCCATCTTTCATATCTGCAAGCAAACTGACATCCTTACAATACACTTCTTTCTCAAATAGATCTTCTCCATTGGAAAGCACTACTTCATTGGTTTCAGGATGAATGGCAGACACAAACAAACGATGTTTTGCCGAAATCCCTAAGCCACGTCTTTGTCCTAAGGTATAATGATGGATGCCTTTATGCTCTCCTAACACATTGCCTTGTTCGTCAATGAATTGTCCTTTCGGTGGCGTTTGATGGCGTCGTTCCAGCCAGGCTGCATAGTCTCCATCAGGCACAAAACATATCTCCATACTATCCGGTTTGTCGGCTACATGAATTCCATATTGATGCGCCAATTGTCTAATATCAGATTTCTCATATTCCCCCAAAGGAAAAATCAGCCGAGGTAGCCACTCTCTTTTCAGCCTTGCAAGCATATAGGCTTGGTCATTTTGATGCTTTCCTCTGGCGAGAAATGCCGCACCTTTTTCATCATACAAAATATTTGCATAATGACCTGTGGCTACAAAATCTGCACCAATGGAATCTGCGGCGTGAAACAGTGCAGGAAATTTAACATCTAAATTGCATCTTGCACAGGGCATTGGTGTTCTTCCGGACAAATAATCTTGCATAAACGGTTTGCATACGAGCGCTTCAAGTTCCTCTCGAATAGCCCCCGTTGAAAATGCAATTCCTAAATCTTTTGCGACTTTTTGGGCATCACTACTGTCACCCAAACCAATATCCAACCAATGGGCGTGCACAGTATAGCCTTGTTCTATCAACAATCTAGCACAGACAGAAGAATCTACTCCGCCTGACAATCCCAACAAGACAGTTTTGCTCATAATATCACCCCAAGGGTGCAAGTGTCGGCGAACCTTTTCCCTGCACCAATTCTACTTGTTTGGTATCAATTAAATATTCCAAATATGGTCGCAAATATCGTTCCATATGCATATTCCACACTGGATGCACCTCAGCTTGATTCAAATGTGTCAAAATCACTTCATAACATTCACACATATTCATCGGTCTTGAAATAAAGCTTTTAAATAGCGCAATTTGGCGTTCAATCAATGCTTTGTTTTCTTCAATCAAATCGATAATATCATCCGCAATACCATAGTGCGCCATGATGTATTTGTCACAAGACAGCTGTTTCATTTTCTCTTTGCTATCCAAATCGAGTGCCATATCAAACACAAATGGAATTTCAGCGCGCTCTAAATCATGTTCAGCTAAAATGGCATCCCCTACATAACACACATTGTCTGGAGTAATCAACAAAATATGATCTGGCGAATGACCTGGTGCATGAATTACATCAAAGCTAACCCCAGCCACTATCACTTTTGTATCTTCAGTTTCAATATTGATATCCACAGGACAAACTAAGTTTTGTAAACGTTCCACGTCATGAATTAGACCTGGTGTAAAACAAAACAAATGATTCTTTAAGCTGCGTTCATTGCGACAGATTTCAGCTTCTCCCCTAGGCATGGCGACAGGAACGTGATATTTTTCTTTGAAATATCTAGTATTCTCATTGTGATCATAATGCATGTGTGTCAGCACAATTCCTACAATCTCAAGGCCTTCCTCTTCCATAATTCTCTCTATAGATTCGCGATTACTTGACTTTCCTGCATCCAATAAAATACATTGTCTATCATTGAGTTTATAATATGGAATCAGCTGTTTGTCAACCAAGCACCACGTATTCCCTTTTACTTGTTTACGTTCCATATTAGGCCCTTTCTGCTTTTTGTCTTTCCATATATATCATAAGACTTGTCACATCTGCAGGCGAAACACCAGATATCCGAGACGCTTGCCCTAAATTGAATGGTCGAATATCAGCAAGCTTCTGTCTTGCCTCTAATCGCAAACCTTCTAGTGACAAATAATCTATGTTTGCCGGAAGTTCTCTATCTTCTAGTCGCTTCATCTCGGCAACTTGTCTGGCTTGTCTTGCGATATATCCTTCGTATTTAATGGAAATTTCAACTTGTTCGCCAACTTCAAAAGGATAGTCTGGACGCTTCTCATCAAACTGTGCTAAATCTACATATGTCACTTTTGGACGACGCAACAAATCAGCCAGTGTAACCCCATTTTTTGCTTTGGGTTCTCCGCACGATTCTAAAAACGCATTGAGTGTATCGTTTGGTGCCAAACCTACTTTGCCCAAGCGTTTGATTTCTTTTGCAACCAAACTATACTTTTCACTCACCGCCTCAAAACGTTCTTTTGACACAAGACCCAGTTCATAGCCAATTTTCACAAAGCGTTCATCTGCATTGTCTTGTCTGTGTAGCAACCGATATTCTGTTCTTGATGTCATCATGCGATATGGTTCATTGGTACCTTTTGTTACGAGATCGTCAATCAGTACACCAATATATCCCTGACTACGGTCAATAATAAGCGGTGGTTTATTTTGGAGTTTATGCGCAGCGTTCACAGCAGCAACAAAGCCTTGTACGGCCGCTTCTTCATATCCTGAAGAGCCATTGAACTGCCCTGCTCCATATAATCCTTCCACTTTCTTATGTTCTAAAGTAGGCAAAAGTTCGGTTGGATCAACACAGTCATACTCAATCGCATAGGCGCAACGTGTCATCTCTGCATGTTCAAAGCCTTTTATGGTGTGAAGCATGCGAATTTGCACTTCTTCTGGCAAAGAAGACGAGAATCCTTGCAGATACACTTCTTGCGTATCCAAACCCATTGGTTCTACAAACAACTGATGACGCGGTTTATCTGAAAAACGCACCACCTTGTCTTCAATAGATGGACAATAACGTGGACCCACACCCTCAATCACTCCCGAAAACAAAGGAGAACGATGCATATTTTGATGAATAACCTCATGTGTCAATCCATTTGTGTAAGTAATGTGACAAACCACTTTGTTTTCAGGTTGTTTTTTTGTTTCAAAGGAAAATGGCACCACCTGTTCATCCCCAGGTTGCTCTTCTAACTGCGAATAATCGATGGTTCTAGCATTGATTCTTGGTGGCGTACCTGTTTTGAATCGGCGCAAAGTGATGCCCAATTCTGTCAAACTCTTGCTCAGGTCATTGGCACCAAACATACCATCTGGTCCACTCTCTTTTGCCACTTCACCTACAATGGTAGTTCCCGCAAGAAATGTTCCAGAACAAATGATAACTGCATTCACATGAAAGGTAGCACCTGTGTACGTACGCACTGCTGTCACTTTGCCATCTTCACTCAAGATTTCAGTGACTTCAGCTTGCTTGACGATCAAATTTTCTTGATCTTCTAGCACCTGCTTCATCACTTTTTGGTATTCACGTCTATCCGCTTGCGCACGCAACGAATGCACCGCAGGTCCTTTCCCGCGATTGAGCATGCGGTATTGAATACAAGACCGATCCGCTGCTTTACCCATTTCACCACCCAGTGCGTCAAGCTCTCTTACAAGATGCCCTTTTCCTGTGCCTCCAATAGATGGATTGCATGGCATATTGCCCACTGAATCCAAATTAATGGTGAAACAAATTGTGCGCAGTCCTAAGCGGGCTGTTGCAAGACAGGCTTCAATTCCTGCATGACCTGCCCCAATGACAGCAACGTCATAACTTCCTGCATCATAAATCATCGTTTTCTCTACTCCTTTTCGCCCTCATGCAAAACCACCACGGGAATATGAGGACGGTTAAACAAGCGAAAAGCGGGAAACTCATCCGATAATCCTCTGGAAACAACCATTTGGCCATATTCGAGCTCATACCGTCCTGCTGTATAGCTTGGAAACAAATCTCGCGTTGGACCAATAAGTCCATCCGTCAAAGGAAGGCGAATTTGCCCTCCATGCGCGTGTCCAACGAGCGATAAATCCACTTTCGCTTCAATATAACTTTGATACATTGTATTTCTATGGGATAACAGTAATATATACTGTTCTTCCCCTTGGAATTCTCTCACTTCATCCACAAGTTTGGATAGTGTTTTTTGATCGGCATATCCATTGGGATCGTCAATCCCTAAGAAAGCAAGAGTTTCTCCATTGCGTTCTAACATATCATACTCATTTGAAAAGACCCTCACATCAAGGTCTCGCAACTGATCTTTGAGCTTTTCGACATCGCCTCCAGCCCATTCGTGATTGCCTGTGACATAATACGTTGGGGCAATCTCAACAAGTTCTTCTGAAAGTGATTCTACTATTGAAAATTGTGCTTCCCCTCGAACAAAATCACCGATCAGCACTATAATATCAGGGTTTTGCTTTTCCACTTTTCGAATAAGCTTCTCATTTTGCTCTCCAAAAGATTTACCGTGCAAATCAGCAAGCACAACAATCCGAAAACCTTCGAACCCTTTCGGCGCGCCATACACATCAATCTGCTCTACTTGCAACATATTTTGTTCCTGATAAAACCAAAAGCAAAGGAAAATGATTAGCAGCAATCCCCATCTCGGGCGTCTTCTATGCCTTTTTGCTCTTCTAATCATTGTTAATATAGAATGGTTTCATCAAACTTGGTTGTTCTGTTGAGTCTTTTTGTTTGCTTCGGATTCCTTCCACCTGTGGTGGTCGTCTAAATCTTCGACTTCTATCCATTGAACTTTTCGTTTCTTGTTTTTTATCACTTTGTGGTGTAACTCGTTTGCTTTCTTGAGACTTCATTTCAGATTTCTTCATCGGTTTATCAACCTTTTTTGCTCTCTGTTTCCCATCATCCCAAGATTTTGTTTGCGCCTTCTTTTGTGTCGCCTTATTTGTTTTATTCTCTGCTTGTTTTCCAAAGTGTTCCTGTTTTTTCATTTGGTTGTTATCACGTTTAGGTGCAGTATTTTGCACACGAGTTGTAGCGGCGCGTGAAGAGGAAAAAAAACGCTCCGTCGCATCCATAATCACGTCCCCATCAAAGGGGTTTCTTCTTTGTTTTGGTATCGCTCGTGCAGGTGTGTTATCCGCTTTTTTCAACACTTCATCCACACTCTTCTTGTTTTGTCTTCTTGGCTTAGGCCCAGTCACTTTATTATCTTTCTGGGTTTTAACGCGATTGGATACTTCTTTTTGTTCTTTTTTTACAGCAGTTGCCTTTGCATTCGGTTGCGCTATTTGTTTATCTGTTGTGGAAGTCTGCTTCTTGGAAGCCTGACTTTTCATTTGACTGCGTTTCAATCTAGCTTCCTGTCTAGCTTCTTCATCATCTGGGTGCACAAGTCTACCGTTTTTATCTCGTTTCATGCCTTCAAACACTTGCAGTGGATAAGGATGCTCCAAAACTTTCGGAATCTCTTTTCCCAAAAGCTGTTCAATATTACGTAGCAATGGTTTTTCAGCGTGATCACAGAATGTAATCGCAACACCTTGTCTACCTGCTCTACCTGTTCGCCCAATTCGATGGACATATGTTTCTGCCACGTCGGGCAAATTATAATTGAAAACAAACGGCAAACGGTCAATATCAATCCCACGTGCTGCAATGTCTGTTGCAACTAACGCTTGCACTTTCCCTTGTTTGAATTGAGACAAAGCGGATTGTCGCGCTGTTTGCGATTTATTGCCATGAATGGCAGACGCTTTAATTCCACGCTCTACCAATACTCGAGTCACTTTATCTGCACTATGTTTGGTTCTAGTGAAAATCAACGCTTGATGCTTGGTGTCTTCTTGCAATATATCAACCAATAAGTTCATCTTATTGGTTCTATCAATAAAATATAATTTCTGTTCAATCATATCAACTGTAGAAGATGCTGGTGTCACTTCTACTCGCACAGGATTTTTCATGAGCGAATTCACAAGATCTTCAATTTCTTCTGGCATCGTGGCAGAGAAAAAGAGTGTTTGTTTTTTCTCTGGCAGCAATTTGATGATTTTTTTTACGTCACCAATGAATCCCATGTCAAGCATACGATCCGCTTCATCCAAGACTAAAATTTCAACATGTGATAAATCCAACAATCCCTGTTTATGCAAATCCAACAGTCTACCTGGTGTAGCAGTCAAAATATCAACTCCGCGCTCCAAACGCTCCACTTGATTTGCCTGACCAACCCCACCAAAAATCACTGTGGAGTATATTTGAACTTCTTTGCTATATTCTCGTAGATTGGCACCAATTTGCAAAGCCAATTCTCTTGTAGGAGTTAAAATAAGTGCCCGTACCACTCGTTTTCCGCGTTTACGCGCTCCTCCATTGAGCCTTTCAATAATTGGTGTTCCAAAAGCACAGGTTTTTCCTGTTCCTGTTTGTGCAATCCCCAATACATCTTCTCCACGCAGTGCTGCTGGAATGGCTGTTTCTTGAATGGGGGTTGGTTCTTCATATTTGCAGGCTTCAAGCGCCTTGCACAAGGGTGAAGAAAGCCCTAATGTTTCAAATGTCATGTATTATTTTTGTTTCCTTTCGATTTCATCATATATCGGTATCTTCTGCATGCTCCAAAAAGTAACTTGCTTCCATATCTGCCACCGACAAAGCAAACGCAAGTGGATATTTTTGAAACGCATTGCCAACAAGCCGATTATCTTCCGTACCTGAAAAGCCCATATGCCAACGGATTGCCATTGCTTCTTCTCTCGTGAGTCGAATAAAGCCATTTGCAATATAAACCGACTTTTCACCGTGTCCATATGGCAATGGATCTTCAAAATAATATGTTTTGACTTGTGTCCATTTTCCATCTTTTCCTTTTACGTTTCTTGTGCCTTCCACGTAACAATTGACTTTACACACGTCGTGCAAAAGTGAAACGATCGCGATTGACTCATCTGTATATGCAAGCCCATATTCATCAGTAACGCGTTCTCTCGCCAGATACGCCTTCAAGCACTCATATACATTTATACTGTGATCACATAAACCACCTTCATATGCACAGTGGTATCGAGCTGAAGCTGGCGCTTTAAAAAAATCACTTTTCTGCTCTAAATATTCAAGCAATTGATCAGCACCTGGTCTTGTGATGCGTTCTTTGAATATACGAATAAATTCTTCTTTTTTTTGCATATCCTCGTCTCCTCAAAGCTCATCTGGTTGAAGAACAAATCGTTCAATTGCCAACGCAACACCATGGTCGTCATTAGAACTTGTCACAAAATGTGACATCTGTTTGATATGCTCTTCTGCATTGCCCATGGCAACGGGGAATCCTACATGTCTAAGCAATTCAATATCATTTCCGCTGTCTCCAATTGCCATGACTTCCTCTTGTCGAATCCCTAAAGTATCCGCGATATGTAATAGCGCTTCCCCTTTATTCACTTTTCTCGCAGTAATTTCAGTTGCCCATGGAGCTGGGTATACATAATCAACATCTGCGATTTGTTGTGTAATTTCTTTCATTTTAGCTTGGTGTTCTGCTTCACGCGTAATGACAAAAAACGCTTCTAACTGTTTCTGTCCATCATTTAAGAAGGCCCTCATGTCCTCAATTTGCTTTCTCGTTTCACGAATGTATTTAGGCAAAAAGGCATTGTCTAAGCGACCTTTCATCATAAACTCATATACCCATTGTTGCGCATACCCAACACCGTTCCATATGACTTCATAAGGTAATCTTGCCTCTTCCAACAAATGCGCAATGGCAACACTTTCATTGGGAGTTAGACAAGCTTGTCGCATATGTTCATTACTGGGCAGTCTTCGAATGTTTGCTCCATTGCTTGAAATAATATATTCAAGCAGCTCACAAGCTCGAATATTTGCAGGAATTCCTTCATAAGGTCTTCCTGTTGCAGGCACAACAATAACGCCCTGCTCTTTTGCTTTTTGCAAGGCACTATAGGTCCTATTTGATATGGACTTATCTGTATCAAGTAATGTGCCGTCTAAATCTACACCAATCAAACGAATTTGTCGCATCATGCTCATCCTTCTATCTGTATATTCAGTTTCAGTATACCATACAAAAAAGAAAAATAGCAACCAACATTGTCGTCTTTCGTGTTTACCGTACACATTAAAAGTACATTACATTACTTATTATAATAAAACAATGAAAAATTATGCTAGTTATCGTGCAGACACCAAATCTTTGAGTCCCTCTTCTAACCCTTCCGCTGATAAATGATACATCGGTATTATGCCACTGATTGCCTCAATGGTGACAGCTCCATATTGATACGGCCAACGTTGCTTTTCAATCGGGTTAAACCAAACCACTTTATCAAAATGCTTTTTGATACGCGAGAGCCATGTTACTCCGCTTTCCTGATTGAATTTATAGTAGGAAATGGATCCTCCTCTGCTGAAGAGTTCCGTTGGTGACATCGATGCATCTCCGACAAAAATTACTTTATACTCTCTTCCAAATTGCTGCAACAAATAGGTTGTATCCACTTCTTCATCCAAATCAAGTCTAGGTGTACGATAGACCGTATCATAAATACAGTTGTGAAAATAATACGCCTGCAAATCTTTAAAATGATTGGCGCCTGCCACAGCCTGAAAAAGTTGACTTGTCAGTTTTGAAAAAGAAGCCATTGAGCCACCTGAATCAAATAACAACAAAACTTTGATATCATTTTCTCTAGGTCTTTCAAAGTGAAGCTTCAAATATCCTGCGTTGTTTGCAGTCTCTTCAATACTCTGCTCTAAATTCAGCTGATCTTTTGGTCCATCTTGTTTGACCATTTGTTGTCGCAATTTACGAAACGCCATTTGAAACGATCGCAACCCCAGGGTGTTATCATCACGAAAATCCCGAAATTGTCGCTCTTTGGCAATTTGCAAGGCGTTGCCATGTGCACCTCCATCGCCCACTTTTATCCCTGTTTTTGCATAGCCTGAGTGTCCCAGCACAGATGTTCCACCGGTGCCTACCCAAATTTGCCCTCCATCGTGTCGCTTTTTTTGTCTTTGCAAGCGGTCTTCCAATGTTTCACGCAGCTTTTCCAAATCAAACTGTGTGCGAGCATCTACTTCATTTTTGTCATATGGACGACGTTCTTTCGGATCATGTAACCACTGATAAAACTCCTCAGGAATGCTGTCAATAGACTTAATCCCATCAAAATATGCCAAAAACACCTCATCAAACGCATCATAATCCGTTTCTGTTTTTATAAGCACAGCTCGGCTCAAATAGTAAAAATCCAAAAGACTTTGCCCAGCAAGTCCCTTTTCTAGCCCCTCCATGAGAGTCATCCACTCATTAAAACTAACTGGCAACCCCCGCTGACGAAGCATATAGAAAAAATCAATAAACACGTCTTAGCTCCTCTTACCAGAATGACTTTCTCTTCTCTTGTGTATTACGATACGCTAGCGCACCCAAATCTTCTGTCTTTTTCAGCAAAACACCAGCAAACGGCAACTCTTTTTCAATCTCTTCCGCTGGAATGCCACCAATATGCAACGCTTGAATCCAATCGAGCAGTTCTGATGTGGTTGGTTTTTTCACAATGGTATGCAAATCTCTCAGTTCATAAAACGCTTGCAAACTCGCCTCTAACAGTGTGTTTTCCAGAGCTTCATAATGCGCATTGACAATTTCTTTCATCATCTCCTTATCAGGAAATGCAATGTAGTGGAAAATACAACGACGCAAAAAAGCATCTGGCAAATCTTTTTCTGCATTTGACGTTATAATGACAATGGGACGTTTTTTCGCTTGGACGGTTTCTTTCGTCTCTGGAATATAGAATTCCATTTTATCCAATTCCCACAACAAATCATTTGGAAATTCTAAATCTGCTTTGTCAATTTCATCAATAAGCAAAATGACTTGCTCTTCACGTGAAAACGCCTCGCCAAGTTTTCCAAGTTTGATGTATTTCGCAATTTCTTCAACACCGTCTGTCCCAAACTGACTGTCATAGAGACGTTGCACCGTATCATACACATAGAGTCCATCTTGTGCCTTTGTTGTAGACTTGATATTCCAAATGATCAGTTCTTTTCCTAGTGCATCTCGCACCGCTTCGGCTAGCATGGTTTTTCCTGTTCCTGGTTCACCTTTTATTAGTAGTGGCTTTTCCAGTGCCATAGCAATGTTCACACTTCGCAATAGATCTTCTGACGCCACATATTCTTTACTTCCTGTAAATGTTTGCATAGTATAGTTTCCTTTCATTCAATTGGACACATTGTAGCATATATTGCTGAGCTTGTCTTGAATTAATCCCATGAGAAGACAAAAAAAGTGCACCCTCATGTAGAGGGTGCCAAATGCAGGAGAATGGAATGAACGATGTCATGAAGGACAAATCCTTTGCCCATTTACATAATATACCAATTGGTTATTGTTGTCAATCTCTATTTATGTCGAACACCATCCTAAGGACTTGTCATTTTTGTCAATAAATTTCAAAATAGTACGTGACTTATTGTGCAACCTGTGATATACTCTATTTACAGAGAACCATTTTCCATAATTTTCGATACTTAGACTAGACAGAAACCGTTTTGGTTCTCTCATTCTCGGCAAGAAAAAGGAGTTGTTTTCTATGAAATTTACTTTTACAGACAAAAAAACAAATACACCGAAACGCGTCATCGCCTACGCAGAGAAAAAAGTTGGGAAACTAGAAAAATTTTTCACACAAGAGCCAGAAGTCTCTTTGGTTTTCGGTACTGAAAAAGGACGCCATCAATTAGAAGTTACCTTGCGTTCCAATTCTACCGTTATCCGTGTGTTTGAAAGCACCCCTGATATGTTTGTTTCCATCGATGCTGCCGTCGCTTCCATCGAACGTCAGCTTCGCAAAAATAAATCTCGCTTAGAAAAACGTCTTCGTCAAGATGCTTTTGTCGACATTGCTTCCTTAGAAGATGCGTACTTCTCCCCTGAAGTGGAAGAGGAGCCTGAATTCAATGTCATTCGTTCCAAACACTTCAACTTCCGCCCTATGTCCGTGGAAGAAGCCATTTTGCAAATGAATCTCATTGGTCACACCTTCTTTGCATTCCGCAACCAAGAGGAAAACGAAGCATTCTCCATCGTTTATCGTAGAAACGACGGCGATTACGGACTTATCATTGACGAACAATAACTTGATATATTAAAAAAGCACTCTCACAAATTGTGAGAGTGCTTTTTTATGTAATTAATTACTCATCTCAATGAGTCGAATGACATTATGCTCATCGGCATATGCTGTGATATTACCATCATATGCTCTTGCTACTGACACACTCACCCATCTCTTACTCGTTTTATTATAGCAGATACCATCTTGCGGCACGTGATATTGCTGATTGTTCATCGCAATGGTTTCGTCATCAATCCAAGAACCACTCTCAATTCGAAGCCATTCCAGCTCTGCATAGGAAGACACTGTTATTCCTGCTTTATCAATGCTTACTCCAACAACCTCTCCACTTGCTATGCCATTGGCTCGATATGGTCCATACGTCACATCTCCACACTCTATATACAAGCGCGATACCACACGAGTTTCCTCTTTACCATTCATTTTTTCATTAGTTAGTTTCACATTTTTAAAATACGCATAGCCATAGATGTAACGGTCTCCTGTCACATCATCTAACACAACGATATCAACTTCACCTGCATCATTGTGATGGAAATATGTCACCTGATTTGCACTCACCTTATTGTCTCTAATATCAGCCAAAGCAATCGCTACCGCAGGTCCATCTCCAATTCGCTCATAAATTCTCACATTGTCAGCAAGCGAAGCACTGCCCAATCTTCGTTCATTGACATACAATGTCTCTGACTTACTTTTTTTATCTATGATAGATAACCGCAACGCATCACTGGATGAAGAAACAGAAACCACTTCTCCCTGATAATAGCTTGCATTCTCATGGACCCCTGTCACAGTTAGACCCTCTTCTAGCTTCACAGTGACTGTATTGCCTTGTACACTGGCAAGTCCAATGCTATCAGTATTCAGCTGATTCGCCTTGAGCACGCCTGCAACCTTATGATCTTTTGTTAGAAGCAGTGTAATTTGATTACCCAAACGACAATCCGAAAAATGTCCAATCGCATCTTCTAGCACTTCGAATTCATTGCCCATCACCGTCACTTTTGTTGGTGCGCTGGCATTTGGATATGCATCTGCATAACTTCCTGTCAATCGAAGCGTAGATATCGCAATTTGATTGTCTCTTGCCACATAACTAGCAACGTCATATTTTCGAATTTCAGAAGCAGATACAATTTTCCCGTGACGAAGAATTTGATAATCATTTCTTCCGTTTGCTAAGCCCACAAATCCAAGTTCACTTTTATCCTTGGAAACCACAATGGCTTCTTCTGTGATGTTTTCTGGCACAAATACTCTCGTTACATTTCCAGCTAAATCCACATGCAAACTTACTTTTTTTCCTGCATTGAGATTCATAAAGACATCACCATAAGGAACCTGCTCCCCTTGAAAACAAGTAGGAATGGTTGCTTTCACCGTATATTCTCTACCAGTAGTGGTGGAAATGCTACCCGCTGTTACACTCGCAATCGTAATATCTATAACTTGGTTGTTTACATCAGGCACAAATCCCATCGCCTTGCCTTTTTCATCAAGCAGAAGTGTTCCTATCATGCCTTGTATCAAATATGGTGCATGTCCATTTGCTAATTCAAATACACCCGAACTTGTATCTATTGCCATAGCACCATTTTCTGCTTCGACATCTGCATTTAATAAAATGACTTCTCTTTTAAATTGTGCGCCAATTGCTTCTGCAAAGGTTTGTGTACTATCTTTTTTTTCTGTCACCAATAAATTCGAAAACAACTGAACAGCTTGCGCCCGTGAAATGGTTTGATTTCCTTTCAAGTATACATCATCACTTAGCCCAATACTATTTGCTCTCTGAATATAACCCATCGGCCATAGCATACCGACATCTTCATCGTTATAACCCAATAAGCGCATTAAAATTGTGACCGCTTCCCCATATGTAATGGTTTTGTCTGGTCCAAATGTTCCATCTCCAAATCCAGACATAAATCTATCTTCTCCACGAACAGCTAAATTAATATATCCAACTGCCCAATGGCTAGATCGGACATCAGGAAATATTGTCATTCCTGCTTGTCTATCTGCTTCTTTTTGTCTGCCCTGTGCAACCACTGCCATTTTTGTAAACTGCGCTCTCGTCAGTGTGTCTTGTGGTGCAAAATCGGAGTGCGAAACTCCATTGACTATTCCCATCATTTGCAGTGCATCAATTTGTCTGGCAAGCGATGGTGAAGTGACATCATCAAATGCAAAACAAGGTATACTCATGGACACAACAAGTAGTGTGCTCATGAAAATATGCTTCCAACGTTTCATCAATCTATTCTCCTTTTATTCTGCTCTCAATGCTTCAACAGGTGGAAGCGAAGATGCTTTTAGTGCTGGATATAATCCAAAGATCATGCCCAATAAACTAGAAAAGAGCACTGCTCCCAATGTAATATCCCACGCAGGATATATTTGCTCTTTGAGCAATAAAGTACTTCCCAACACCGTAAGACCAGTGCCAATTAGCACACCAAATGCTCCACCGATGGCACAAATCATTCCCGATTCAATCAAAAACTGTGTTAAAATAGAAGCTTTTTTGGCACCAATTGCACGACGCACACCAATTTCTCTCGTTCTTTCAGTTACTGTAACCAGCATGATATTCATAATACCAATCCCGCCAACCAAGAGCGATATTCCTGCAATGCCTCCCAAAACTAAGCTAAACATCTTTGCCATGTCTTGACTTTGTTCTTGCCATGAGTCTTCACTCCAAACAGAAAACCAACCTTTGGTCTCCTTTCCACTCTCTTGGTCCCCCAACAAATTTGTAAAAAAGGACTTCAATTTGATTACCGCCATCTCTGTGGCTTCTGCATTTTTAGCTTTTACCACAAACTCATTGCCTAAATCTGTAGTTCCGAGCGAGCGTGAAGCGGTATACGGAAACAGAATCATATTGTCCATAGACCACCGTGGCTCATTAAAGTCGTCCTTTTTCGCATATACCCCGATAACGGTGAATGGAACTCCGTTCACCTGAATGTTTCGCCCAATGGGGTCAGCCAAATCAAAAAAATTCATACTCGCCTGATATCCTAAAACACAAACATTATTGTAATTATCAACATCCATTTTACTCAAATCTCGTCCACGTGCAATTTGAAAGTTGTTGCAAAGAGAATACTGTTCACTGCCCAAATACAGGCTAGGTTCGCCGTCCATATTTTCACTGTTTTTGGTTCCATAGGTCACAACACCCCAAATATTTGCCTTCGGTGTTACACCTTCTACCAAATCATCCATTTGCAAGCAGGCATCATATATATCATCAAATATGTTCATCCCATTGTTTGCATATGCTGATACGGAGATTTTATTATTTCCCATTGCCTCAAACATTTCCATAGACTTCTTTGTGAGCCCCTGCAAAATGGAAACAATGGTCATAACAGCGGCAATCCCTATCACAATACCTAACATCGTCAATGCAGAACGGCCTTTTTTTCCCCAAATTGAGCGAAATGCCATTTTAAAAGCCTGTAAAATATTCACGTCTCGCTCACCTCCTGCAAAACGTCCTCTATAATATGTCCATCTGCAATACGAATGACTCTTGGAGATTGCTCCGCAATGCTATTATCATGTGTTATCAAAATAATGGTCGTACCTTCCCTATTCAATTGTTTTAAAAATCGGAGCACTTCTTTGCCTGTTTTACTGTCAAGTGCGCCAGTCGGTTCATCCGCCATGATAATGGGAGGCTTTGTTGCGATTGCTCTTGCGATTGCAACTCTCTGTTGTTGTCCCCCTGACAATTCAGACGGTTTATGTTTGCTTCTTTCCGCAAGGCCTACACGTGCGAGTGCTTCCATTGCCAATTCTTTTCTCTTTGCCGGCAAAACACCTTGATAAATGAGTGGTAACTCCACATTTTCAAATGCTGTCATCGTCGCAATGAGATTAAAACTTTGAAATATAAATCCAATTTGTTTATTTCGAATGAGTGAAAGCTTTGTATCAGAAAGTTCGGCTATATCCGTTCCATCAATTTTATAAGTTCCATAACTGGGCACATCCAAGCACCCCAATAGATTCATCAGTGTTGATTTCCCAGACCCTGAAGCTCCCACAACAGCCACAAATTCTCCGTGATCAATCTGAACACTCACGCCATCTAACGCTCTCACTTCTGCGGCTTTTCCTTCGCCATATATCTTATATACATTCTGCAACTCTATTAACATCTTTGCCTACCTTACCACATCATGCCTTCATTTTGACGAATTACTTGCGAAAATACTTCAACGTCTTCTTCTAAGCCTTCTGTAATTTCTACGTTGAATTTATCTGCAATTCCTGTTTTCACTGGCACAGCATAATACCCTGTTTCAGGCACGCCCAACGACGTTCCATCAATCACAATAGCATTCTCTGGCATAGACTGCGTTTTGATGAAGACAACTGACATGGTTTCTCCGCTTTCTGGATGCGCCACAGATTTCACGCATTGGTTTGGCACAATAATGCAATCATCACTTTGGCTCGCATTAATGCGATATGTAATACCTACATCACTGTTTAGAATTCCCTCTGAGTTTTCCACTAAAATTTTCGCAGGGAACGTTGCCATTCCATTTTCATAACTACCTTCTAGGCTTACAAAATCTACAACACCCATTGCGATATTTCCCCATTGATCAACTTCAACTGGCATACCGACTTGAATGTATGACAAATTGCGTTCATCTATTTTTGCATCTACCACAATTTCAGATGTATCAATAATTGTCAAAATGTTTGTATTGGCAGACACTTCGTCACCAACGCTCACATTCAGTCCCACAACTCTGCCTGCAATTTTCGCTGTTGGGTTGAGCTTATCTCTATTTTCTTCTGCATCTTTCAAATCTTCTCTTGCTTTTTCTAGATTTTTTTCCATTTCAAAAATATCATTGTCATTGTCATTGCCACCGATTCGAACCAACAATTCACCTGCGCTCACTTTCAAATAGTCACGCATATTATTTACTTCAATATCGCCAGAAACCTTAGCAACAATTTGCTTGCTTTCTTTATAGGCGAGCTCACCTTGTTCATATGGTGTAATCATCTCTTCATCATCAGTATACAACACTGCAGTTGCTTTGAGTTCAGGAATCAAGGTGCCTGGATTATTTACAAGAAATTCAACACAAAACAGCTTTCCGCCCTCTGGTGAAATTCTCTCTACTTTCACCACTTCTGTCACGGTGCCATCAATTTGTTGCATAACACCTGGTACAGAAATCACTGCTGTTTGACCGACATAAATATCATTTTCATAGGCATAACTATAATACTGTTTAAGACGCATTTGACTGTCATCAACAAGCACAGCAAGTTCTGTGCCATTGGAAACATAATCACCAACATCTAAATCAGCTGTTTTCAGTAATTTCCCAGTAAATTCAGCCTTCACATTCAAATTTTCTTTTGCTTCATACAATTCTTCTAACTGATTTTCGTATCCATCTACATCGCGTTTGGCTTCATCCACTGCTTCATCACCAGCAGGACTGTCAATCATATAAAGCATTGTGCCCTCTTCCACATATTCGCCCTCTTGCACAAATACATCCAGCACCGTTCCGCTTGTGACAACGGTCAACACATCATTGTCTTTTGCTTTGGCAAGCCCATTTCCCTCTATCACACTGCTAATAGAGCCTCTTGTAGAAAACTCTGTCATTATTGTCACTTCTTCGGTTTCTCCACCTCCACGACGAGACCAAGCAATGATAAGCAATATCACGGCAAGTAAAACTACTCCAATGATGATGCGTTTTTTCTTTTTTGATTTGTTTCCTTTTGTTTTCTTTGCATTTAAATCGTCTTCTACAGGCTGAGGCGTTTCCTGCAAAAACGCATCTTCCTGTGCGACCTCATACTCTTTGTTTATCTCTGACATTTGTTTTCTTACCCCTTTTGCATTCCAGTGTATTAAGCGTATTGATATACTTATATCACTTTGTTTTTCTAAAGTCAATATTTACTATTATTCTTTTCACTTAGAACTTAGACGAATCATTTCCTCATTTGTTTCATTTTTTCTAATATTTTCTTTTTATTTTTTGCATATAATTTATGATTTCGGTTAATCTATCAGCAGACGACGCGTCACAAATCTGCGATGCAAGTCAAAAAGAAGATACGTTTAACAAAGGAGTAAAGATTATGACACAATCTAACTACAACAATAGTAACAGCAGCAACAGCTATAAAAACAGCAACAACAAAATCGTTGTTCCTGAAGCTCGTAAAGCCATGAACCAATTTAAAATGGAATCTGCCAACGAAGTAGGTGTTAACCTTAAAGAAGGTTACAATGGTCACCTAACTTCTCGCGAAGCTGGTTCTGTTGGTGGTCAAATGGTTAAAAAAATGATCCAATCTTACGAAAACAGCTTGCCACAAGAATAAGCTTTTCCTCCAAATAAGAAGACGCACTGCAATCTTGCAGTGCGTCTTCTATATATTTTGCAACAAACGTTTCGTAAAACAGTTTTCTACACTTCCATCAATACTGGCAAAATCATAGGATTTCGTTTTGTCTTCTTATATAGATATGCTGACATTTCATTTTTAATTGCCGATTTGATGGCTGCCCAATCCGTGCCATTCTTTTCAACGCAATTTTCAAGCGCAGCTAGCGACACATCTCTCAATTCATCCATCAGTTCTTCTGATTCTTTCACATATACAAAACCACGCGTAATGATATCAGGGCCAGATAAAAGCTGACCATCTTCAATTGACAAAGTCATAATCACCACAATCATACCATCTTGCGCCAGATGTTTTCGGTCTCTTAAGACAACGCTACCTACATCACCAACACCATATCCATCTACAAAGACACGTCCAGATGGGACCGTGCCATTCACTCTAGCTGTGTCTTTTGTAAACTCAATCACTTTTCCGATTTCAGTGATGATAATATTTTCAGATGGTGTTCCCATTTCTTTTGCAAGTTTTGCATGCATTTGCAAATGCCTTTGTTCACCATGAATTGGCACAAAATACTTCGGTCTAACCAGTGCATGCATAATTTTTAGTTCTTCTTGACAAGCATGTCCAGATACGTGCAGACTGCCAAGTCTTTCATTGACTACGTCTGCATGTTTGCGATACAGTTCATTGATCACATTGCCAACTGCACTTTCATTTCCTGGAATGGCAGATGCAGAAATGATGACCAAATCACCCGCCTGAATTTCTACTTGTCTATGTGTAGAAAACGCCATGCGTGATAATGCTGACATTGTTTCGCCCTGACTGCCTGTTGTAATGATACATATTTTTTCTTTTGGCAACGATTTGATATGATTTAACTCAACCAAAACTCCTTTTGGGATTTCTGCATATCCAAGCTCTGTCGCAACCTTCAATGTATTTTCCATGCTTCTGCCTGTAATAGCAACTTTTCTACCATAGCGATCAGCAACATTTATGATTTGCTGAATTCGATCCACGTTGGATGCAAATGTGGTCACGATGATACGTTCTTTACACCCTTTAAAGATAGCATCAAAACTAGCGCCAACTGCGCGCTCACTTTTCGTATGACCAGGACTTTCTGCATTCGTAGAATCTGAAAGTAGCGCAAGCACGCCATCTTTCCCCAATTGTCCAAAACGTGCCAAATCAATCATCTGTCCTTTGATTGGTGTTGGATCAATCTTAAAATCTCCCGTATGCACCAACGTGCCCACTGGTGTTTGAATCGCAAACGAAACCGCATCCGCAATGGAATGGTTCGCATGAATAAACTCTACTGAAAACGGACCTGCTTTAATAATTTCTCCTGCTTCACAGGTAATCATTTTCACCTTGTCAAGTAGTCTATGTTCTTCAAGTTTGATGCGCACAAGTCCCAGCGTCATTCTCGTTGCATAAATCGGTGCATTGATAGAACGCAAAACATATGGTAGTGCCCCAATATGATCTTCATGTCCATGTGTCAAAAAGATTGCGCGAATTCGATTTTGATTTTTTATGAGATAACTAATGTCTGGAATAACCACATCAATACCATACATATCCTCGTCTGGAAATCCCATTCCAACATCAACAACAATCAAGTCCTTGCCATATTCATATACGGTCAAGTTTTTCCCAATTTCATTGAGTCCACCGAGTGGAATTACTTTTAATTTTTCTGCCATGAATGACTCCTTTAACATTTTCTTTTGCAAAAACGGAAAAATTTAGGCAATACAAAACTAAGGTGCTCTATATCTTCATTCTTACCCTGTTTTCGTAGAATGAAAGTGATCCCAGCCCTTTTACCTAACACTATTCCAATTATTTACTATATAATTTATGTGTATACACACAAGTTTCCATTTTTTGAGTAATTATAGTATAGCACAAGAGATACCAAAAGTATACTCTTTTTGCTTTCCTTCTTTTCGCGCATTGCTAACATTATATAATATGGTATAATGAAGAACATCTATTCTATTGAAAGGATATATTCCAATGAACGTGCAAATATTCGGTAAATCAAAATGCTTTGATACAAAAAAAGCAGAGCGCTATTTCAAAGAACGCAATATCAAAGTGCAAAGTATTGATCTTGCAAAAAAAGGCATGAGTCCTGGTGAATTGCGTAGCGTAATCCAGTCCGTTGGTTCTCTTGATGCGCTTGTCAATGGCAAACATCCTGACGCCCCTCTTTTAAAGTATCTTGCCTATGAGCAAGACAAGCTAGAAAAACTATTAGATGATCCGCGACTATTGCAAACCCCCATTGTGCGCAATGGAAAAAAAGCAACCATCGGGTATCACCCAGACGTATGGAAAACGTGGGAATAATCTACTACACTCACGTAAAGCAGGGTACTATGATTCTATCGCTGATTTCAAATCAATTTTTGCTTGAAATGCGCAAACCAATTCAGTAATCATATGATATTATTTCTAATGTTTTAAATGTATAAAAACGAACTATACTCTCCAATGTTACAGTTATGTTACAATACAGCAAACAATATAGACAAAGCATTCCCCTTGTGTTAATGTTTACTCGTGATCAAGTTTGCCTTAACCTCGATGTAGTCGCAGGTGGGCATGCCACTGTGTGTGCATCGAAAATTGTGGTGATATTTGACACTAAATATTAAAGGAGGAATTCTTACATGAACAATCTAAAAAGATTGCTAACAATGGCTATGGCTGCTGCTATGGTAATGAGCCTATTCGTTGTTGGCACAACAGCTACTTTCACTGATCAAACTGACATTGAAAACGACACAGCTGTTGACATGAACGTTGCGTTGAACATTATCAACGGCAGACCAGACGGTTCATTTGACCCAGAAGGCACAGTTACTCGTGCTGAAATGGCAAAAATGATCTGCATCGTACTCAATGGTGGTAACGAACCAACTTTGGGTCCAAAAACAACTCCAACTTATACTGACATCCAAGGTCACTGGGCTGAAGGCTATATTGAATACTGCTCTTCCCTAGGCATTGTTGCTGGTATGGGCGATGGCACTTTCGTTCCTGACGGAAAAGTGACTGGCACACAAGCTGCTAAAATGCTTCTTGTTTCAATCGGCTTCAACGCTGACTTCGAAGGTTTCAACAGCCCAGCTTGGTCTGTTAAAATCAACGTTGCTGCGAGCCAAAAAGATCTATATGACGACGTCAACATTGATCCTAACGCTCCTCTAAACCGTGATGACGCTGCGCAAATGGTTTGGAATGCTTTGAACGCGACTCAAGTTGAATATGACTACAAACTATCTACTGTTGATGGCAACCTAGTTACTGTTCAAGTACGCGAAGACAAAGAAAACGTTGACAACACTCTTCTAAAATCCAAATTTAAATCTGACTCAATTGAAGATGGTGTTATGACTCACTTCTCTTATGATGAAGACGACGACGAATACACTTACACAATTGGTGGAGACACTTACAAATCTGACAACGATTACACTGACCTATTTGCTATGGTTGTAACTGTTGTTGTTGATGAAGATGAAGATGTATACGGTATCTTCGCTCCTGACTCTGTTGTTTTGGCAACTGGTACAATGAGCGATATCGACGATCTTGACGTTAGCGAAAAAGAAATCGAATTCAATGATGTTGTTTACGACATCGAAAGCACCCTAAAAGCAATTGCTCAAAACACAGATACAACTACTGCAGCAAACGCTGATAATGCTTTTGACGCACTAGCTGGTACTGCTCGTTTGATCGACACAGACGACAACGACGAAGTTGACGTAATTGTTTACCTACCATACGAAGTTGGTCAAGTTTCTTACGTTAACAAAACAACTGTTAAACTAACAAACGGAAGCACTGAATCTTTGAAATTTGACGATGATGACATCTACAGCGGTGTTGACAAAGACGACTATGTTGTTTTCTTCAGCGCAGATAACGTTGCTGGCGACAATGACAAACTAGTTGAAATGGACTCCATCGACGGAAAAGTTAATGGCCTAAAAACAGACGAAGTTAAAATTGATGGCACTTGGTATACAAAAAATACAAGTGATTCTATCGAAAGCGGTGACTCTTACACATTCTATGTTGTAGACGACATTGTTTACTTCGCTGAAGAAACATCTACTTCTAACTCACTAAAAAACATTGCTTTTGTTGAAGGTGTTGATTATGATGAAACTAATACTCTAGACGATGCTCGTGCGAAACTAGTATTTGCTGATGGCACTAAAAAAATCGTAACTGTTGATGAAATCACTACTAACACAGTTGAAGACAAAGATGATTTCACAAAAGTACAACTTGAAGAGCTACAAGACATGATGGTTACTTATACTGAAAGAAACGGCGAATACAACCTAGAAATCGTTTCTAATACTAACGACGCTGGTTACGACAGCTACGATGACAGCTACAGCACAACTGTAGCCGAAACAGTAACTGTAACTGCTGCTACTTCTGACAGAGAAGGCGTTCTTAAAGTACTAAAAGATGGAACAACAACACTAGAAACTTATAGCATTGCTGATGACGCTGTTGTTTTCCTAAACGAAGACGGTGACTACGATGTTATCTCTGGTGCTACTTTGAACAACCTAAAAGCAGCTTTACCTGCTGGTTCTGAAGGCTCTGTTTTGACTAACGAAACAAACGGTGTTGACGTTGCTGAAGTAATTTCTCTAAACCTCACTACTGACCTTCCAAACGACCGTGGTACAACTGATAACTATGGTTATATCACAGAAGCATATGACGGCGAATTTGATGGTGATGACGCTGTTGTTATAACTGTTTGGAATGCTGAATTCGGCAAAATGGAAACTCTATACAAAGTTAATGGAACACTATCTGACTTCGTTGTCGGCGAAGTGATTGTATACGATCTACTAGCTGACAACGAAATCGAAAATGAAGATACTCTAAGTGCTACTTGGTCTAGCATCGGTGCTATCACAGCTGTTAAAGAAGGTGACTTCATCGACTTTGACGTAACACTACATAGCACAGACCGTTTCTACTTCACTGAAGACACACAATACGTCTTCTGTGACACTGTAGAAGATGAAGAGTTCTCTGATGAAGGTACTATCGTTGTTGCTGATGAAAATGAATCTGGTAAAATCAACAACGCATTGGTTCTAATCGATGATGCAAACGAAATTCTACTAATCGTAGTTGACAACAACAATGATTACGATGAAGATAGCAAAGCTTAATGAGATTAATTTGACTTAGTGTTCAAAATAAGGCAACGAGTGTAAGCTCGTTGCCTTGTTTTATTTAAAAATGAAAGACAGCGTCATGAACGCTACGCTATTCTTCATTAATTGTATTACACATGTTTAACTCACACAAAACTAATCTTAACTCTGTAGCTCAAAAGCTCATTCCGCTGCTGACTATGCTGACTATGCTGACTATGCACAAACAGCGACACAAGCCGCTATAAACGCTGATAACGCTACTGATGTGTACTGCTGCTACTAATGCTCGTAAGGCCATAATGAAGCTAAAGCTTTATTACTGTCACACCATAAGATATTAAATGACTAAACCAAGGCAACAAGCTTATGCTTGTTGCCTTGGTTTTCTTTCTCTATAAAAAAGGACAGTGCAGATATCTGCACTGTCCTTTTTTATTTATCTTCAAAACTCAATTTAAACACATTTGCTGGCAAGGCATCTGCTAGGCCAATCAGCACCGATGAAAACATATCCTTGTCTTCCAACAACGTGGATTTCGCTTTATTTTTAAGCTTTAAATCCTTTAACTTACTCAAGGGCAAAAATAGGCTAAATTCTGTTCCGGCCTCATCTGGCATATTCCCCGCCCAAATAGAACCGCCATGTGCACGCGTCACCTTGCTCACAAGCCATAAATCTAATCCTGATCCCTCTTTGGGGCGTGGAATGCTCTCCGGTGTTTCAAATGAAAATAGTGTCTTTAATCGGCTACCAGCAATTCCTTTTCCCTTTTGCTGAATACTGAGCCATAACTGCCCATTTCGTTTTGTCAAAGAAACATGCACCGCACCATGTTCCCCTTTGAACTTCAACGCATTGGAAAGTAGTGACACAATCAAGCGAGTGAGCAAAATTGAATTGCCATACACGGGTAGCATCTCTTCGCCAATATCATAAGAAAACGAAATTGCTTCCTGTTCTAGCTCACTTTTTGTCTCATAACAAATATTTTGACACAGTTTCGTAAAGTTAAGGTGCTCAAACGGATATTCCTTTGAAAAATCACTTTCCATGAGTTCCAACTGTCTTACCATGCGAAGTAGAGAAAACACTACTTGCGCCTGTGTCGCTAAGATATCTTCAAAGTCTTCTTTTTCACCTTTTTCTTCTAACCTACGAAACAGCCTATCGACAGATGAATAAACCGTACCTAGCTTATCTCGAAAAGTAGATGCAAAGTTGGTCTTTCCAATATCATAGATTTCTGAAGATTGCTCTTGTGCAATTTTTAAGGACTGAAAGAAGAACAATGCTCCATCATCAAGCATAGATTTGGTCAGCTTAAATGACTTTTCCCCTAATATACATATGATGTTTTCCTTTGTGCTCGTCAATTCACTCCAAACTGGCAAAGGTCTTTCTTGCATATGTTCTACTTCTTTTAAATAAGCATGATTATGGTAAATCAGTAAATTCTCACGTATAAACAGTACAGGCTCTTCTAAACTGTCAAACATTTGTTTAAACTGCAGTTCATCCATTCGTTTCGCCTCATTTGCGTTCAGTTATTTTGCAAATCAAATGATAGCAAACTTTATCAATATATACAAGTAAATTTTATGAATAGTTAACGTTATTGTAAATTTTTTATGGAAACTTCATGGATTTCGCTCATTCTATAATCCTCCTTCCCTTTTATTTTATTTTGATGTATACTATATTTATTGATTATTTAAAATGTGAAAGGAAACGATGCTCTGTGAAAGTAAAAATTGGAATAAACGGATTTGGTAGAATCGGTCGACTTGTACTACGTCAAGGAATCAACCGCCCAAATGTAGAATTTGTTGCAATCAATGATTTAGGTGCTGACCCAGAATATATGGCATACCTACTTAAATATGACAGCGTGCACGGAAGATTTAATGGTGAAGTGAAAGCTGATGGTGATTATCTCATCGTCAACGGTCAAAAAATTAAAATATTCCAAGAATCTAACCCTGCAAATATTCCTTGGGGAGAAATCGGTGCAGAATATGTAGTAGAAAGCACTGGACAGTTTACAGACAGCACAAAAATGCAAGGACATTTAGACGGTGGGGCAAAAAAAGTTGTCCTCTCCGCACCACCAAAAGATGACACTCCGATCTTTGTCATGGGCGTAAATGAAAAAGATTACTCTTCTTCTATGACTATGGTCTCCAATGCCTCTTGTACAACAAACTGTCTTGCACCATTGGCAAAAGTCATTCACGATGCCTACGGTATCAAAGAGGGTCTTATGACAACTGTTCACTCTGTCACTGGAACACAAAAAACCGTCGACAGCGCATCTCGACGCGACTGGCGCGGTGGACGTAGTGCCTCTGGCAATATTATTCCATCAAGCACAGGAGCTGCCAAAGCGGTCGGGCGCGTTATCCCTTCCCTCAACGGTAAATTGACAGGCATGTCTTTGCGTGTACCTACTCTAGATGTATCTGTTGTGGATTTGACCGTTTCTCTCGAAAAACCAGCAAGCTATGAAGACATCTGCAGAACAGTAAAAACTGCCAGTGAAACAACGTTAAAAGGCATTATGGCTTATACTGACGAAGATGTGGTTTCTTCTGATTTTATTGGTGAAACCAACACTAGTGTATTTGATGCAAAAGCTGGCATTTCTCTCAATGACAACTTTGTAAAACTCGTTGCTTGGTATGACAATGAAATGGGATACTCTAGCAAAACAGTTGACCTTATTGAATACATGGCAAGCGTTGACAAATAATTTGTTTTTGATTGTTCATTTTGAAATCAATTCTACTAAGGTGATGCATTGCAGAAATGTATCACCTTTTATTATGTTTGAGAAAGGATATTGCTACATGTCACGATTCCGACTCTATTGGGGACTCGCTTTCATTCTTTTGAGCTCCTTTATATTTAGTACAATGGAAGTAATGCTAAAGTTGCCCGTTGTGAGTGGTGTTTTTCATCCTATGCAAATCACATTTGCACGCTTTTTTGTGGGTGGTCTAGCGCTTCTTCCCTTTGCCTTGTATCACTTAAAAAAACACGACATTAAAATCACAACGCCATATTTAAAAACACTATTTCTCACCGGTTTACTCTGTGTGCCTTTGAGCATGGTTTTATTCCAATTGGCAATCACCTATGGTCATGCCAATGTAGTTGCCGTCCTGTTCAGTGGAAATCCAATTTTTGTCACAGTGTTAGCCTTTCTTTTTTTACATGAAACCATTCGTTGGAATAACGTTCTGGCTCTAGTCTTTAATATTTTAGGCATCATTGCCATTATAAATCCATTCTCTCCTGAGACTGACATCAATCTTTTGAGCGTATTTTTTATTCTTCTCAGCGCTATCTTGTTTTCTTCATATAGTGTTTTAGGAAAACGTGTTGTCAAACACTGTGGAAGCATCGTTGTAACATGCTTTAGCTTTCTATTTGGTAGTGCACAACTACTCTTTCTCCTAATTCTAGGTAAATTCGATGTTTTTTCCTACTTCTATCAACAAATCGGACTCTCCATATTCCGTGACGTCCCTCTTTTTACTGGCATTAACACCGTGACTTTACCATACTTTTTATACATCTGTTTGGTGAATACTGCACTCGGTTATATCTTTCATATGTTGGCAATGGAATATACCAATGTGCATATGACAAATTTAATCTTTTTCTTTAAACCCATACTGGCACCCCTTTTAGCATATTTTGTTTTACATGAACAAATTACAGCCAACATTACAGTGGGAATTGTCTTCTTTTTAACTGGAAGCCTACTAGGAATAATTCCTGCTCTTCTCCGTCACTACAAAGAAGAGAAAATAAACCTAGCCTCATCCGCCACATTAAATCAAAGTTAGCTAAAAACATAAATAACAAAATAATGAATGCTATATCAATGAATCTATCCACATTTTGTGGATAACTATGTGAATATTGTGTATAACTCACATAATATTTAACGCAAAAGACGAATTAAAACATAGTATTAAGTGCTTTACTCTCATAGCTAGATTTGATTACTATTATTGCTCTGCTAATAACAAATACTAAACTCAATTAGAATATAAAAACTTTTCTAAGACTAGATTGACACGCAACTTAATATATGTTAATCTGAAAAAAAGGGAATGAAGTTCTCCCATGAAGGGCAAGATGCTTTTCTAAACCGCAGTAATGCTGATGACTTCTGTTGTATAACAACAGAAGTCATCAGTTTTTTTATGCCCAAAAGGAGTGAATTCATGCTTTTATATAGCAAACTAAGTACAATTGCATCAAATCTAAAACCAAGCCACCCTTAATCAATCTGATATACGTTACACTTGAATTTTTTGTAAGAGTGAATTGTATTTTATAACTATACTAACGGAAAGAGGGTATCCCATGCTCATAAGCTTGGCGTTAATTTTTTTATCTGGTCTTTTATTTGGATCAATTTTTAATTATTTTCGACTGCCTAGTCTGCTCGGCATGTTAATAGCAGGTATTATTCTAGGCCCCCATGCACTCAATTTACTCGATAGCTCAATTCTATCGATATCTTCTGATTTAAGACAGTTAGCCTTAATTATTATATTGACACGAGCAGGACTTGCCTTAGATATTGTCGACTTGCAAAAAGTTGGACGACCAGCAATTCTAATGTGTTTTATACCAGCATGTTTTGAAATTGCTGGCATGGTACTAATTGCGCCGATGCTTCTAGACATTTCAGTCTTAGATGCAGCAATCATGGGCGCAGTCGTCGCTGCCGTCTCTCCTGCTGTGATAGTCCCCAAAATGTTATTTTTAATGGAAAGAGACTATGGAACAAACAAAAGCATTCCACAACTTCTTATTGCGGGAGCTTCTGTAGATGATGTTTTTGTTATCGTTCTATTTACTGCGTTCACGGGTTTGGCAACAGGTTCCTCTATTTCAGCAAGTAATTTTTTACAAATACCCGTATCAATTATTTTCGGCTTAATTATTGGCATTTTGTTCGGAATGGTTTTAACTACTTTTTTTGTGAAAGTAAAAATGCGAGATTCTGCTAAAGTAATAATTCTGCTTAGTATATCATTCTTCTTAATAGCAGGAGAACACGCTCTCAAAGGAATATTACCATTTTCAGGACTACTTGCTATTATGGCAATGGGCACTGCTATTAAGAAAAAACATAAACTTGTAGCCACTCGATTGTCCGCAAAATTTGGAAAGCTGTGGGTAGCTGGTGAAATACTTCTCTTTGTTTTAGTAGGTGCAACAGTAGATATTCACTATGCACTCGAAGCTGGTGTTTCTGCTATTATACTAATATGTATTGTTCTGGCATTTCGAATGATAGGTGTCTTCCTTTGCCTAACAAAAACTAATCTAAACATCAAAGAACGAGTGTTTTGCATGATTTCCTATTGTCCAAAAGCTACTGTACAAGCAGCCATTGGTTCATTGCCTTTGACCATGGGTTTGGCTAGTGGACCAATTGTTCTAACAGTAGCCGTATTAGCAATTTTAATTACTGCGCCTCTCGGTACTTATGCCATTGATAAAACTTACAAGCGATTGCTTCACAACGCAAAGACAAGGAATAAAGACAATGAACCTAATACTTAATCCCAATTGACCCAACGAGGAGAAGCCTAAAAAAAATCACATCTATTAATAATCTAGATAACCCCAACAAAGTCTATATTACACTGTTAGTGGTTCGTGAAGACATTGCACTTACAAAATCTAATTGACATGTTTATTTCAATGATTGGCTCTAAGATATATGACAGATTGTAACAGATATACTCATATTCATAAAATCAAAGATAAAGAGGAACACTTAAATAAATTAATTTTAAGGCATATGTCTATCACAGCTTCATATGCATAAGATTTATAATATATATCAAAGAGGTGATTCAATGTTAATTGAAAACATACTAGACGTGATTGGTAATACACCAATGGTTAGCTTGAAAAAACTATCTGGGTTGAATATTTTTGCTAAGGCAGAGTATTTGAACCCTGGTGGAAGTATTAAAGATAGGGTTGCCAAATATATGATTGAGCAAGCGGAAGAGAGAGGGTTGTTGAAACCTGGTATGACAATCATGGAACCTACTTCAGGCAACACGGGAATAGGCGTAGCTTTAGTTGGTATTCAAAAAGGATATAGGGTTGTAATTGTTATGCCGGAAAATATGAGTGAGGAAAGAAAAAAAATAATATTAGCATTAGGTGGAGAACTCATTATGACTAATGCGCAGGAAAGCATTGGGGGATCAGTGGCCGAAGTTGAGAGGCATAAGGCAAAGGATTCTAATATTTTTATTCCTCAGCAGTTTGAAAATCCGGATAATCCCCAAATTCATTATCTAACTACAGCTTCAGAAATTTGGTCACAAATGAGGGGTAAAGTTGATGTCTTTGTTTCTGGGTTAGGCAGTGGAGGAACGCTTGGTGGTATAGGCAAATTTATTAAAGAAAAGAACCCAGAGGCTAAGATAATTGCAGTAGAACCTAAAAATGTATCAGCCCTTCTCGGTGATGAGCCAGGATTGCACAGTATTCAAGGAATTGGGGATGGCTTTATTCCCAAAAACCTGGACGTAAACCTTATAGATGAGATCATTGAAGTTACAGACGATGATGCAATTAACACAGCTAGGGATCTAGCTAGAGTTCAGGGAATTTTAGCAGGGACTTCTTCAGGTGCCAATGTCTGGGCTTCTATTAAAGTCTCTGAAAAATATGGTCAAGACAAAAATATTGTAACTATTTTGCCTGACAGAGTTGAAAGGTATTTTAGTACATCACTGATATAAAATTTAAATAGTAAACAAAATCACAAAGGAACAGATGCAAAAATTTTCTAGTTGCGCTATGCATGGTGCTCTATAAAATAGGGAAAGATAATAATATCATTACAATGAATTTATAGAAGCATAAAACAATGTTTAAACTGCTTCATAACCCACACCCACTATCTATATACAGTTATTCATATCAACATTATATTATATACTTTAAAATTATCAATCTCTGTGTGACTAAATACTGACCATAATAATTTAACTTTAATTTATGATTAAGCCAAATATCAAAAAGACCTTGCAAATCGTTGATTTGCAAGGTCTTTTATGATTGGAGCATCTAAGCAGATTCGAACTGCTGACCTCATCCTTACCAAGGATGTGCTCTGCCTACTGAGCTATAGATGCATCTTAAAATTTAGGATAACCAGCAAGTAAGCGATACCCTTACTTGCTGGTTATATTTGGCGACGCTGATGGGACTTGAACCCACGATCTCCGGCGTGACAGGCCGGCGCGATAACCAACTTCGCTACAGCGCCATATTAATTTGTAAAATATATAGAAAATTGGCAGGGGCAGAAGGATTCGAACCCTCGGCACGCGGTTTTGGAGACCGCTGCTCTACCAACTGAGCTATACCCCTATATGGTGGGCCTTCACGGACTCGAACCGTGGACCGACCGGTTATGAGCCGGTTGCTCTAACCAACTGAGCTAAAGGCCCAAGTTTTCGATTCTATATATATCTACCTTTCCCCCGATGCAACCACCAAGGGAAAGGCGTCTGGCGCCTCCTGTTGGACTCGAACCAACGACCCTGCGGTTAACAGCCGCATGCTCTACCGACTGAGCTAAGAAGGCAAATTGTGTTGGCACTACCTATCTTCCCGGGCCGTCTCCAGCCAAGTATTGTGAGCACGAACGAGCTTAACTACCGTGTTCGGAATGGGAACGGGTGGACCCTCGCCGTAATCAGCACCAACTGCAATATATTTTAACTGAAATCTCAGTAAAAATCAAGCTTTTTTTGTCGCACTCTCAAAACCGAACAATACTCCATACAATGACATCCTTGCAAACTTGCCTGCATTCTTTTCAATAACCTTTAGAACACTTCGTGTTCCGTTTAGGTCAAGCCCTCGGCTGATTAGTACCGGTCAGCTACACACATTACTGCGCTTCCACCTCCGGCCTATCTACGATGTAGTCTACATCGAGCCTTACTCCATAAAGGATGAGAGATCTTATCTTAGGGTGAGTTTCACGCTTAGATGCTTTCAGCGTTTATCTCTTCCAGACGTAGCTACCCAGCTGTGCCCTTGGCAGGACAACTGGTGCACCAGAGGTCTGTCCATCCCGGTCCTCTCGTACTAAGGACAGCTCCCTTCAAATCTCTTACGCCCGCAACAGATAGGGACCGAACTGTCTCACGACGTTCTGAACCCAGCTCGCGTGCCACTTTAATCGGCGAACAGCCGAACCCTTGGGACCGAATACAGCCCCAGGATGTGACGAGCCGACATCGAGGTGCCAAACC
>DAOUQJ010000023.1 GCA_030625685.1 Oscillospiraceae bacterium | reverse complement strand
AAATATAGATGCTGAAAAAGTAATGAGAAGATTCTGATCGCATGCAAGCAAACTGAGCGCAGAATGGATCAAAGCATCAACCTTGCGATTAAGAGTTTGACCGACTAACGTCCATGCCGTCTATATGGTGGTGTGTTGCCCTTGCTGTCTAAACGCTACACAAATTGTTTTTCGAAAATTACGAACCCCTGTATATGGTTGGAAACCAAGTAGATTTACCCCTAGATGCAGGGTATCGCAAAACTAGCAAGAACTACCAAGTAACGTCAAGACAGTAAGGGGGTGTGTTGTCCACCCAGTCCCATATATGGGTACAAAATGTCTATATTGTCCATTGTTTCCATGCTTTGGTACTGTATCTACACCAAGCATGAAGAAGGATGGACAACTTGCTGCCTTGTTGTTTGAGTTGGTATAACTAGATTTCATACGTGCGAAGAATCTGAGACATATTCAGCGCTAATCACCACTAACCACCTAAAAGCATTGATTATGCCTATCTCCAAAGCCCGAGAAGTTTTCCTTAATTCTTGCCTCCTTTTGGCAAGGCTAATTCTGAAACGCTATTATTAGTAGATTTCAGAAATCCTTTTGTATGTCTCAGGTCTCCTATATTTTGGGTGAAATAGAGCTTCACTTCTTCTTTTCAAAACCTTTTCTTTGCTTATTTCATGTACGACCATTTGTTCATCTATGCAATCAGGATTACTCTCTGCTTCAAGTTCGCCCTGTGGGTTTATCACCAAAACTAAAGAAGGGCCATCATAATCCAGATGTTTCTCATGAATACCGCCGCAAGAATTAATGGTGATATGGTACACTCCATTTTGCCAGGCTACCGATGGAAAATTTTTCATTGCAAGTTCTTTCCAATTTGAAAAAGCTTTACTGGGATTTGTTGCGATGGTCTCCTCTCCCCACTGCATCCGAAAGGGCGCTAAGATTATCTCTGCGCCGTTCAGATAAGATATCCTCCCTGATTCAGAGAACCAATTGTCAAAACAAGTATTCACGCCAGCCTTTACAAAACCCAAATCAATAACACAAAACTCACTTGCACCAGATTCAAGCGGATACTCAAAAGGTGGAATATGTACTTTTTTGTATCTTCCTAAAAAACCTTTTGGTGATACAAAACAATATGAATTGAAAACAATACCTGCAATATTATGTTCGGCAAGTCCATATCCAATCGTAATATCATATTTTGTGGCTATTTGAATCATATTTTGAGTTGAATTTTCATCTATCTTTTCTGATGCATTAAAAAAATCTTCATAATTATGACAGAATCCTGTCACGCTCATTTCTGGAAAACATACTAAATCACATTGGTTGTCCTTTGCTTTTTCTGTCCAGGGAATATGCCTTTCCATATTTTCAATAGGTTCACCAGGTCTACTTTTTAGTGAAACAGAGGCGAGTTTGAATGTTTTCATGACTTTATAAGCTCCTTTTTTAATCTTCTGAATATAGAATAATAAAACTTATTATATTGCTGGTGTATTTGATCTATACACCTAACGGTTAAGGATTCATCTGGCGCAGGTGAGAAGATAACAACGCGGACCATAACATGATACAAAATTCCTGATTGTGTGGTTGGGCCACCTTGTTCTGCCATTCATTATCTCCCGCACCACCTATTTCCGTTTGGATATATATTCCTCGCGAATATTTATCTACATAAAATCTTCAGTTTTTCACCTAAACAGATAACCTAGTACGGGTTGAAATTGAATACCCTGTTCAGGCAGGCGTCCAAAGAAGTTAGTAGAATCGATGATTTTCTCCGTCAAATTATACAATAATGTGATGACAAACTCCGGTTAAATGAGAGTGTTGAAAAACAATTTTTTAATTGACCTCAGAGCAAGTCTTTAATATAATTAAGCAAATTTATCAACTGGAGCTTGATATGGCAAAAGAGCGATTCGTAGAGACAGGCAAGAATTCATTCTTTGGTGATTACATATACGATCAAATAGTGCCCCAGGATCACTTTCTACGCAAACTCAAGAAAATCATTCCATGGGAGCGTTTTACAAAGAGACTTATTGGACTGTACAAGGGTGGTGGAATGTATGGTCGCACGCCCTTTGAGCCTGCACTATTACTTAAAGTGGAGATGATTGCCTATCTATACAATCTATCAGAGCGACAGGTAGAAACATTTGTGAACGATAATTTATCTGCCAAGTATTTTGTTGGG
>DAOUQJ010000004.1 GCA_030625685.1 Oscillospiraceae bacterium | reverse complement strand
CCAAACACGACTTATGAAGAGTATTATGCCAACATCGAGAAAAAGCACGGAACTACTCGCGAAGAGTTAGCAAAGCAGTTGGCAGTAGCGAAAAAAGCGTTAGACGAACGCTCAGCACATATAAACACAAAAGATATGATTGGTGGGAAAATGTACGCCAAAGGATCCGAAATGTATGAGAAGTCTTTAGAGGGGGCTACAGAAGGCGAGCGTATGTTGACTGATGTTATGTCCTCAGTCGTACAAAACGCACCTGCATACGGCTTAGGATGGTTCAATAGAGGCGCTGGCATGTTAGGTGTAGGTGCAAGCGCTGCCGGCAATAAGTCTGGCGACTTGACAATGCGCGGTGTTGGCTCACAAGAAGCTGCGGCACGTGCTTTAGGCTCCGGTTTAGTTGAAGCAGGAACATCTTACATTCCATTGGGGAACTTGCAGAAACTTAAATCTCCATCGCTCAATAACTACGGCGTAAATCTATTAAAACAAGGTGCTGAGGAAGCTGTGCAAGAAGGTGTGGCATATACTGGTGACTATGTTATGGATAGCATTGCGGGTGATCCGACAGCGCAGTTCTCAGCAAAGGAACTCGGCATGAGTATGGCGGGCGGTGCTGTCGCAGGTACAGTCCTACCCGTTGCGATGAAAGCAATTACAGGCAAAAGTGCAAATCCATATATCAACGTCCACCAAAACGGCGTTAATTCAAGCAACGCGAATCTACCAAAAACAAAAGAGCCAAGTTTGCCGAACATGTCGAAAGCGGAAGAAAGTGTCACACCAGCGTTGCCGCCTTCAAAATTATATGTTAATCCAGAGTGGCAAGCCTCTAACGTATTGCCATTCGAAGGAACGAAACCAAACCTCGAAACTTATACAGAAGTTACAGGAAAAACTATCCTCGAAAACACAGATGAATTAGATTTCAATACCCTCAACGAGCAAGAAGAGGCTTATTTGAATTACTTCATTCAAGAGTCAAAAACATCAGGGAGAACCATCGAACAAGTGGCCAACGAAATGATTCAACCATACGAAGCGGAAGTTCAAAAAGTAATTGATGGATTGGCGATTGAACTTGGTAACTACAGCGCTAAAGGTATTTCGATTAATCAAGAAACCAGTGTAAGATATAGTAACAATGAAAAATGGTACAGAGACTTCTTTAAAGAAAACAATCGCAAGCCGAACAAATCAGAATTGAACGGGGTAGCCACATCGTTAGTGATGGACGATATCGTAAGTCAAAAAGGCGAATACATTCCAGTAGAATTAGCAAATAGTTATCAAGCAGCTCAAGTAGCTAGAAGCGCGATTGACAAAGTACCGAAAGATACGGTGAGCGCACAAAACGTCGGCGACAAGACTATAACTGAGCAAGGCAGGTACAGGAAACAAATAGTGCCTAAATACACACCGAACAATAGACGGCAACTGCTAGTGACACCGGAAAACATGAGCCAATTACACGCAAATGAAGATGATACCAACGAAAGTAACGTGAATTTGTCAACGTCAGAAGCAAATGCCCCTGAAATCGAAAAAGCCAAGCAGATTTCCAATCTTTTCGGCAGTGAAATTGAATTTGTCGAGACCTTAGGCGAAAACGTCAACGGTAAGTATAAAGATGGCAAGATAACAATTGCCCTAGATAGCACAAATCCAGTGACAAACGTACTGACACATGAACTTACTCACCATATAGAGAGCGCGGGACAGTACCAAGAACTTTCTAAGATGGTGCAAGAATACATGGGGGATAACTTTGATTCTCTTACAAAAGAGATTAGAGAACTGTACGAAAGAGAAGGTGTGCGGATAGACGAAGTTGGAGCGCAAAAAGAAGTTGTAGCAACGTTTATGGAAAATCGCGGATTGTTTGAAAATGAAGCCTTTGTTGAGCGCATCTCAAAAGAGAATCCGAATCTATTCCAAAAAATCTACAACTGGATCAATGATGCCATTCGTAGAATCGGTGCAGACAAAGATACAAAGTTCCTGATCGACGCACAAAGATTGTATGAAAAAGCGATGCAACAAAGTGTTACATCGCAGAATGGAAATCAATTCAGTATTCGCAAGGATACCCAAGGAAATTCGTTTGTAGAGATAAATGAAGATATTCTGGAAGGTGTACCCCGAAAAGATTGGGAAAAAACTGTGAAAGCGATCATCAAAAATAAGTTTGGTGGTGGCATTGATATGGGTAGCTTTATGGTTGGTGTGAACAAAAGAAGTGTAAATGAGTTTACACATTCAGGATACACAAAAGGAATAAAGCCTAGAAAGCAAGCTCTTTATAGTGATAAACTGCGCAGCGCAAACAACATTGACGAAATAACCCAAACCGCAGAAAAAGTTATAAATGAGACACCGAAGCATCCAAGAAGGGATAAAATCAGAAGTTTTAATCGAGGCACTGTAAACATGCGAGTTGGAGGGCGTGATTATGTTGCTGACGTTGTTACAGCAATACATTCTGATAATTCGGAATATTTTTATGATGTGGTCAACATAAAACCAACAAAAATAGAAGCCACCCAATACGTAGCTCCGAGTAATAATACTCAGGTAACGCAGATTGGGGCGGCTTCTACTGACAATGTATCACAAGAGCAAAACACTGTCAATACTCAGTATACGCAGGGTGATGAAAATAATGCACAAAATTCTCGCTCTGATGTATCAGAGTTGATGGAGCGCTACACGCGAGAGCATGGCGCCATTAAACAGGGTGAAAATCCGCATCGTGAAGTAGTAGTTCCAAAGGCTACAGACAAAGGAAAAACAAGACGATTTGCCCGTACTGCAATGGAATCAGAGGTTATCCCTGATGAAATGATTGGTGACTTTGAAAAAGAAATTGTAAATGGTACCTTTGCTTATGAACCATTGAGCGATCAACAAGCTTTTGCCTACGCTGAGCGAACAATTGAGAATAAGGGATATGAAGTAGCTCTTGCGGATTGGGATTCTGTGGTTAGAGGCAATAAAGCAGCCACCAAGAATGATATTGTACTTGGTGAGTTATTGTTGAATCAGGCCGCTAATGCTGGTGATGTGAAACTGGCCATGAAGATTACAGCTGAGCTTGCAGCAGAAGGAACTAGAGCAGGGCAAAGCATCCAAGCATTCCGTATGCTAAAGAAAATGACACCTGATGGCCAGTTATACAGCATGCAAAAGGTTGTAGAAAACCTTAATTCTGACCTGCAGGAAAAGCGCGGGGTTGATTCGCCTAATGTAAAAATCAACGAAGAGCTTGCGGGCAAATTGCTGAAAGCTAAAACTCAACAGGAAGTAAATGCAGCTGTCGAGGAAATAAGGCAAGATATTGCAGACCAAGTGCCACCTACGCTAGTCGATAAGTGGAATGCTTGGAGGTATTTATCAATGCTTGGCAATCCACGGACACATATCCGAAATCTGATTGGTAACGCAATATTCATGCCTGCGGTGAATATTAAAAATGAGCTTGGCGCACAAATGGAAAAGACATTGCCAGAAGCGCAACGAACGAAAGCCCGCCTCACAAAAAAAGATGCACGCCTAAAAGAGTTTGCAAGAAATGATTTTGCCAATGTTGAGGAAACTATTACATCTGGCGGTAAACTCAATCCGAGTGATGAAATCAGAGAACGTCAGCAAGTTTTCAAAACCAAATGGCTAGAGAAAGCGAGAAAGGCAAACTTTAACGCGCTTGAATGGGAAGATAAACTCTTCTTGACACGTCATTACACTAATGCTATGGCACGTTTTATTAAAGCGAGAAACCTAACACCTGAGTTCTTGCAAAGTGGTACAAAAGAAGCCAACAAAGCCCTAGAAGAAGCTAGAAATCATGCAATATTGGAAGCGCAGAAAGCTACATACCGTGATGCGTCAGCTTTAGCTACCGGTCTTAGCAAATGGAAGCGTTCAGGCAAAATAGAGGCTGTTGTTGGTGAAGGATTGTTTCCATTCACAAAAACACCGGTAAACATTTTGAAACGTGGCGTAGAGTATTCCCCGATTGGTTTACTTAATGGAGCGAAAGGGGCTTTAATTGACGTCAAGAAAGGTAAAAAGAGCGCGTCACAAGCAATTGACCAAATGGCAAGTGGGCTAACAGGTACAGGTATACTTGCTTTAGGTGCATTTTTGGCCTCGCAAGGCATGCTCAGTGGTGGTGGCTCTGATGATAAGAAAGAGACTCTTTTTGACAGGTTGCAAGGCGGGCAAGAGTACGCTTTGAAGATTGGAAACACTAGCTTCACGCTTGATTGGGCGGCACCTTCTTCACTTCCTTTGTTTGTCGGTGTAGAGATTTACAACAGCCTCGAAAGTGGAGGGGAAGATGTCAACTTTGCGGCGATGTTAGATGGACTAACAAAAATCAGTGAGCCATTAGTCGAAATGTCTATGCTGCAAGGTCTTAATAATGCATTTAGGGCAGTGAGCTATAGCGATTCGCCTACAACTGATGCAGGCACTGAAATTGCTATAAACTATTTAAGTCAAGGTGTTCCCACTGTAGCTGGACAGCTTGCAAGAACAATCGACAGTAAGAGAAGGTCTAGTTTTATAGACAAGAACTCTGGAATGGGTAGACTTCCGCAAAAAGGCTTGCAAAAAGTGCAAGGAAAGCTCCCGTTCGCAAACATGTTGCTGAATCCTTATGTTGATGCTTGGGGCAGAGAGCAAGAAAGCGGAAACATTGCGCAAAGAGCTTTACAAAACTTCGTGTCACCAAGCTATTCAGCAAAAGACAAAACAACTAAAGTCGATATTGAACTCGAAAGACTTTACAAGCAAACGGGTGAGGGGTCTGTCTTGCCGTCATATGCCGCAAAGTATATAAGATTTGATGGAGAAACAAAGAATTTCACGGCTGATGAATACCACACTTATGCGACCGAAAAAGGTCAAATGTCCTTCAAGTACCTAGAGAAGCTCGTTAGCTCAAAAGAGTATCGAAGTCTGAGCGATGATAAGAAAGTGGATGTCGTTTCATCCGTCTATGAGTACGCAAACGCTATGGCCAAAACAAAAGTGTCTGATTATCAGCTCACAAAGTCGATGCAGAAAGCTAGAGAAGCCGAAAAAGAAGGTATTAATCCAGCTGACTACTTTTCTATATACCATGTCCAAAAAGACATTGTTGGTGATTCTGATGGAGACGGTGGCACAATCAGTGGAACGGCAACTGTGAACAAGCGTGATGCCATTGATAAGGCTACGCAAAATATGAGTTTCGACGAAAGAGAAAAGCTGTATGATGCGTTTGACGTTGGATTGTCAAAAAGTCAAAAAGCTGTATGGGATAATAAGTCGGTGCAGTATATCGCAGGAAGTAAAGAGAATTTCTATAAGATTATTGAAATCGGAAAAACAACAGAACCTAAGGTAGATCAGTATGGAAATGCGATATCAGGAACAGCCAAAAAGAAAACAATCAATGCTATTTCAAAAGAGCTTAACATGTTGCCACCACGAGCTGAACAGCTTTATTATGAAGTTTTTGTTTATAACTATAGCGTTGAGGATTTGGGTTCCTCAGAACGACAGGATTATGAGGCGCTTCATAACATGGGAATGAACGAAGATATTTATCTGAAGTATTCCAATGGACTGAAAACTGTGCCAAATAGGAAAGCTGACCGTTACTACAAACTCATACAAATGGGTATGGGTGCAGGTCAAGCACAACATTTCTTGTCACTAAGATACAATTACAAATGGTAGTATAAGCAGAGAGTTTAAGACGCACGTCTTAGGCTCTCTTTTTATAAAATTTTTATTACTAAAGGAGAAATCACTATGAACAATCTAAAAAACTATACAAACGAAATCTTTGACATTGCAGGAGCGAACGGCGTAGACACAGGCGTAGGCATGGACATGTTCCTTGCTAACATTCGCAATTATCCTGATAAACGCTTGCCATTCTGTGAAGGTGCAAATGACGTAGATTGGAATGCGCTGAAACAAGACCTTGCTGATCTTGAATCTAGCAAAACAGAGTTTTCTACATTTGTGCGTGAAAACTACGATGAGATTGTTGCACTTCGTAAAGCTGGTAAGTTTGATGCTGTGCTGCAACTTGCTGATAAATGGGAAGCTAAAAACAAAAACTAAGTATCTATAATACATAAATACACCTCTCAAATTAACGAGGGGTGTATTTTCGTTTAATTAAGGAGGCAAGTTTTAAATGAAACATATAGTCTGTTTTGACCCCGGACACGGACCAAAAACACCAAATGGCTCTCCTGATGGTACCTACAAAGAACAAGAGTTTGCATGGGATATGTACACACGCATTCGTTCATTGTTAGAAGTGCAAGGGATTGAAGTTGTAGGCACAAGAAAGCAGACGGTAAAACCGTCGCTAACAAATAGAGCTAAGATCAGTAATAACGCTAATGCTGACTTATTCGTTTCTATTCATACTAATGCAGCAGGAAGTGGATGGAATAGCGCAAGAGGGTTTGAATTATTTACATCGAATCCCGGTGATTCAGCAGGAAGAAATATTCTTGCAAACAAGATTATTAAGTGTATCGAAGATGCTGGGGTAGTTATGCGTCTGCGTCCTCTATTACACAAAAATTTCACAGTGCTAACAAAAACCATTGCGCCAGCTTGCCTGATTGAGTATGGATTCCATACAAACAGGGAAGAGGTAGCTCTACTGAAAGACGACACTTACCGTGACAAGCTCGCTGTGGCCACAGCAAAGGGCATTTGCGAGTATCTAGGTATTCAGTATGCAGAGCAAACCGAAGTAACGGAAATGGCTGTAAAAGAAGCTAAGGAAATTGTGAAAGAAAAAGCGAAACTGTCCGACGCAACAATTCAATATCTTGCAGATTATAGTTATGGTAATGAATTGATTGTGAAGTTGGCAAAAGCTATGGTTTAAGAAAGGTGTACATATGAATAATGCAATAGCAATTAAAAACGGCATTCTATCCAGCGTAGCTGTGGTAGGTTCTCTGGTGGCAAATCAACTTGGAGGGTGGGATGCTTCATTGGCTCTATTAGTCGCAATGATGGCAGCGGATTACCTAACAGGTATTTTAGTCGCTGCGTTTTGGCAAAACTCCAATAAAAGTGAGACAGGCTCTCTCAGTAGCAAAGCAGGATTCAAAGGCCTTTGCAAGAAAGGTGTCATGCTGCTTGTTGTATGGATTGCTGTACTTTTAGATCGAGCGACAGGTACGCAATACATAAGAACAGCTGTAGTGCTTTTCTTTGTGGGCAATGAGGGGATATCATTCTTTGAGAACTTGGGTTTGATGGGTGTGAAGTATCCAGTTGTTATGAAGAAAGCGTTGGAAGCGTTGAAAGACGAAAAATAAATATGACATAAATATAACCTCCACCTTAGCTTTTGACGGCTGAGGTGGAGGTTATATTTATCAGAAAGCAACAACTTACATAAGACGACCAAAAATTGCACATAAAAGCCAAAGAGAACTGATACAATGGGAAAGCGATAGATGCATCTAAGGGATATGAGGAAATTTTACAGGTACATGGTTTTAGAAACGCTCAAAAAAAAGATAAGATTTTGAGCCTAAAGACTTGTGAATAATTTGAATTAATGTGGATCATTTTGGTTAAACTTTTAGTTTATAGATAATCAAACCAAAATTGAATTGATTAATGAAGTGCACTACAGAAATATATAATATTGATTTTGTAATAGAAAATAATTGTAAGAGGTGATGATTAATGGCTTATAAAAAGATTGAATCGGTTCCGAAGGACTATCAGGAATTAATTATTCGTTTATTAAATAGCGGAATTATTACTAAAAATGAAAATGACGAGTTTTATATAACAGATGATATGCTTAGAATGATTGACATTTTGGCTCGTTTAGGACTTTGTTAAATTTTTTTGTTGAAAATTTTGTAAAATTGTAGTAAAATATTTTTCTTGGAGGGATACACAATGAAAGAAGACAATGTCCGAGAATTAACGTGTGGGTTTATGTTTCAAAACAATTTCAAAATGCTTGATAGTTGGGGTTCTATAGCTGATGGCATTCTTAAAGATCCTTTATTTGATGGTTTTTTTGCAAATGTTTCCAATAAATATACAACTGAACTAAGTCTTTATAATGAAAATAATAATAATTCTTTTTTGCTTAAATATAACAAAATAGTATTAACTCAAACAATCTATGATGATTTTGAATCTGAATATAACATGTTTAGAGAACGTGTAGTGAATTATATTATTCCCAAATTATTGTGCGAGTATAGGTTGATAACTAGGCGAATTGGTATAGTCTATGATACTAAACTCGAGAGTCAAGAAATTGAAAATTTCTCTAAAAAATATTTCAATCCAGAATTTCGAAATATATCGAATTTTCGTTTTGCGATTAATAATCAAAAGCCTGAGGCAAAGATATTAAAAAAAGAAAAAAATTATATAAATAGATTATTTACTGTAGGTGATTTTGGAAATGGCGATGAGGGTATTTCATATGATTATCAACTACGTTTCAATCCATTACAACCAGAGTTGCGTAATCTAATAGTGCCTTTTCTAAATAATGCGAACAATAGTTTCAAGAAGGATATTCTTGATATAATTGGTGAACAATATGAGCATAAAAAGGAATGAAAACAGATACGAAGATAGCAAGAAAATGGCTGATGATGAAAATGTCTTTTATTCTTATAAAAAACCTGATATTATCTTGAAAGATGATATATTAGAAGGCACTAATGATTATTGTGAAGAAGACGAAGATGAAATAGTTTCTGGTGAGGGAATTGCTAAGACACCCCTAAGATATCAGATTATAAATTGGCTGAAGAAATATGTGTTAGCAGGTGTGGTGGTTTTGCTCATCGGAACTGCTCTTGTTGCGGGTTTTAATACTGTGATTTGTGTAAAAATAATGCAAAATGATTTAGAGAGTATACATACAAGACTTGATAATATTGAGGATGATTCTGTTGATAAAGAAAGTCTTGAACTAAGTCTTAAAGAACTAGAAAATAGAATTAAAAACTCAATTATCCTTGATTTTAGTAAGATGCAGTGGGATCTCGACCAAATCGAGGAAACACTTGGCGTCATTGAGCAGAACAAGGACTAATTTTTCTAAGTAATAATATATTTAATGGTTTTTAGTTTTTTATGATAGTAAGCCACGTTTTCACAACTGAATGGAAATCTAGGTTTTGAAACGTCCACCAATATGGGAAATTAAATAACATTTTGTATATTAACAATTGATATTAAAAAATAAATTACACAAAATTCCCCTTCAACTTTTAACAGTTGAAGGGGAATTTTGATTATAAGCAATATTACTATTGTGTGTGTTGTTTTGGATATTATGCTTTACTAATAAGATGGACAAACAAACTATAAACGACTCCAAGCTAATTTTGCATATAGAATATTGAAGAAAATATGTATACAGATATAAGTAAGTAGAATGAAAACAATCGACCATATTGTAAACCCAAAGAGTAACATTAGATGCAATAGTCCGGTATGAACGCTGTAAAAGAGTAAAAAAAGAAAGCTACCCCACGCTGGAGCTGATCTTGGCTCATAGTATATTCCGGCTACATAATATGATACTGGTACTAGGATAATAGAGGCTAGTACATTGAGTATAGGTGCAAAACCTGATGAGGGTATTACAGAATTAACATTTAAAATTGTTAGGGTGAAGTCTGGCAATATTAAAAAAGGGTTTGGGAGGAAAAATTGCCGTATAAGCATGCTGATCAATTTTACTAAACTATACATAGGATTCCTTTCGTTACATAAGCGTTGATACTAATTATAGCACAATATGTAAATAAAGGAAGTCAGTAAGTATCATGATGGAAAAATTATGTCAGCATAAATTTAGAAATTTTCCTTTGATTCATTATAGAAATTGACAATTAATTATTTCATATTAAAAATCAATATCTTTCTGTATCTCAGGATTATGAGTAATCACTAAAACGCTTTTCTCGTTATTGGTGAACCTAGCTTGATATCCTTCTTCTAAATGAACACCATATTGATATTGCCAAGACCTATATCCTTTTTCTTTTAAAGCTGCTTTTAGTATCTTCCAATCGTCCATATTTTCAATAATTCTTGGTCGCATGATGAGTGAGTCCTTTCGTTTTTTTGTTAATACGTAGTGTTCTAAGTAGGTCAATAAGTGAGAAAATGGATTTGTCACACTTTTGGCACGCTCAAAAGTAATATTTTAACCTCAAAATTAACCTCAAACTTTAAAATTAACCTCAAGATTAACCTCAAAAAAACGGTAAGTTGCGGTTTTATGTGGGATAAAAAGAGAGTAAAAATAAATGTTTAAACCCTGTAACCGTTGAGATTACAGGGTTTTTCGTTGGCATGCCAGAAGGGACTCGAACCCCCAACCCTCAGAACCGGAATCTGATGCGCTATCCATTACGCCACTGGCACATATGAAGTTAAAACAATCTTAATAATTATATAATACCGCTATATCCTTGTCAAGGAGCGTGGCACCTTCGAAAAAATTAAGAATATATGCAAAAACACTTGAAGAAGGTGGCATTTCCATGATAGAGTTGACGAAGTGAAACGATTTACACAAAAAGGAGTTTACGCATGGATAACTTTAATTTTTATATGCCAACGAGAATTCTCTTTGGCAAAGGAATGCTCAATAAACTAAAAAAACAAAAACTTCCAGGAAAGAAAGCACTTATTGTCATTTCTAACGGGAAATCCACCCGTGCCAATGGCTATCTTGACAGAGTGGAAGCGGCTCTACAAGAGGCAGGAGTAGACAGTGTTGTTTTTGATGGTGTTATGGCAAACCCAGTGATTGAAAACGTGGATGCAGGTGCGAAAGCTGCGCGCGATAATGGCTGCGATTTTGTTGTTGGCCTAGGCGGTGGCAGCAGCATTGACTGCGCAAAAAGCATTGCAGTCATGGCGACTAATGAAGGAAACTACTGGGATTATATCTATGGTGGCACAGGTGGCTCACAAAAAATGAAAGTAGATCCACTCCCACTCATTGCGATTCCAACAACAGCAGGAACAGGCACAGAGTCAGATCCTTGGACGGTCATTTCCAACGAAGATACCAATGAAAAAATGGCGCTCGGCAATGACAAAACATTCCCAGTGCTTGCAGTGGTTGACCCTGACCTTATGATGACAGTGCCTCCTACCTTTACTGCATATCAAGGTTTTGATGCACTTTTTCACAGCACAGAAGGCTACATTTCAAAACGCAACAATCTCATGAGTGATATGTTTGCACTAAAAGCAGTGGAAGTGGTAGGACGCAATTTGGCAACAGCTTTTGCGCATGGTGACAATGAAAAGGCAAGAGAGCTCGTCGGTTTTGGTAGCACCTTGTCAGGCGTTGTGATGTGTGTTGGTAGCACAACATCAGAACATGCGCTAGAACATCCAATGAGCGCGCACCATCCTGAGTTGCCACATGGTGCAGGGCTTATCATGATCAGCAATGCATACTACAAACATTTCATTGATAATGCACCACATTTATCTGAGCGTTTTGTGGATATGGCAAGAGCAATGGGTAAAATTGACGCAACAGAACCAACAGATTTTCTCATTTGCCTAGAAGCGTTGAAAAAGGCTTGTGGTGTTGATAATCTCAAAATGTCTGACTATGGCATCACGAGAGAAGAACTGCCAGCATTTGTACAGGATGCGAAAGACACGATGATGGGTTTATTCAAAGCCGATCAACTTGAACTGAGCGACGCAGACTGTTTGGCTATTTACGAAGTGTCTTACAAATAAGGATTCATAAAGTCAGAAAGAGATGCACCCGAGGGTGCATCTCTTTTATTATTTAGATATAAGATTTGATGGTGTCAGTGGCCATTTCAATAGGGGCACTAAGCGTAATGGTGAAGTGAATATTGTTTTTCTTTCCAAATGTGTCAGCCCATTGCAAAAAGTCTTCTACTTCAGGCGAAGTAGGGGAGATGGGAACTATTTTAGCCAAACCGTCCATAAAAATATGGCCGATGTCATAATTGCTGGCATATAGCCCGCTAACAAAACCTTTTAAGAAAGTGAAATCTCTGGGTTTGAATTCGCTTGAGTCGATGAGTCTTACTTGATTGGTCAAATTAAACGTCAACTTGGATTCGGATTCTATACAAATCACGCTACCTGGTTCCTTTTCAGCGACACCATTGATGAGGTCAATCAGTTGCTTGGTTTTTCCCGTGCCTTTGGCACCCATAATCAGCTGAACCATTGTACTCACTCCTTATATAAAGTTGTAAAAATGATTTATATCATGTGTTGATTGTAGCATTTTACAATATAAAAAGCAAGCAAAGAATGTCAAATTGTTTAAATTCGACAAAAACGGCGAGACAGGGATTCTTTCTGATCTTCAAGCCCAGGTTTACCCAGCAGCGCGAGTATATTATTTTTATACGCTTCTACTGCAGGTTGGTCAAACGGACTGACACCCAGCAGATAAGCAGAGAGCGCACAGGAGTATTGGAAGAAGTAGAGCAAAGAGCCGATGCTCTGAGCGGTAGGTTTGGAAAGGGTAATGAGAAGATTTGGCACATCACCATCCACATGCGCCAAGAGCGTTCCTCGGAAGGCCTGTTTGGAAGCGAAATCGAGCGTATGCCCTTCTAAAAAGGAGAGTTCATCCATAGAAGGTGGAATGATGTGAGATGACTCGGTTTTGTTCTCAAAGACGACACAAGTTTCAAAGAGTAGTTTCTGTCCGTCTTGCACATATTGTCCTAAAGAGTGCAAATCGGTGGGAAATTGTGCAGTGGCAGGGAAGAGACCCATTCCATTTTTTCCTTCAGTTTCACCGAAGAGCTGTTTCCACCATTCGCCGAAAGAGGTGAAGTATGGATGATAGCTTGTCAGAAGTTCCACTTGTTTGCCTTCTTTATACAGTGCTTGCCTTGCCGCAGCGTATTGAAACGCAGGGTTATCTGGTCTGTTTTGTGATAAGGTGCGACGCATTTCGCTAGCGCCTTTTAACATGGCATCAATATCAATGCCAGCTACGGCAAAAGGAAGAATACCTGCTGCCGTTAAGACAGAGTAACGCCCACCTACATTCGATGGCATGGGGCAAACTTCATAGTTTTCGTCAAGAGCCATACGGTGCAAGGGGTTTTCATTGGCTTGTGTGGTGACAATGATGCGTTTTTGGAGTTCATCATGGCTATATCTCTTTTTGAGATAATTTTGCAGAAGGGAAAAAGTTGCAACAGGTTCGATTGTGCCACCAGAACGAGAGATGATATTCACCGCGACGCGTTTTCCTTCAATGAGTGCTAGCAAATCGTGATAGGCATCGGGGGATAGATGATTGCCAGCAAAAAAGATTTGTGGTGAATCATGGCACAGAAGGTTGTAGTTTGGTGAGCGCAACAGTTCTAAAACTGAACGTGCGCCAAGATACGAGCCTCCAATGCCGATGACGACAAGGACATCACATTCAGAGCGGATGGTGCCTGCGATGCGCTTGATTTGTGACAGGTGGGAAAGTGCAACGGTATCGGGGAAAGAAACCCAACCAGTTAGTTCTCCTTTCTGGTCAGAAGTTCCTTCTAAAACTTCTTGATATTGTGCGAGAGCAGACAGACGAGAAGTCAGCCAATCTTCAGGCATGAAAGATTCGCAATAAATCGAATTGAATGATACAGGCAAAGAATCGCCACCTTTCATTTGTTTGATAGATGATTGTGAAAAGCGCTGTGAAGAGGCAGTCTATTTGAAGATTGCTTGTAATATAGCGCAATTGAAAAGTGGTCAGTTTAGTTTTTGAGACTCTGCATTGGTGCTGGGATGCGACCGCCACGGCGGATAAAGTCAACACTGGATTCTGGATGCACAGGCATCACAGGAGCAGAGCCGAGCAGACCACCAAATTCGATGAGATCACCCACATTTTTTCCAGGAGCAGGGATGATGCGGACCGCAGTGGTTTTAAAGTTGACCATACCGATGGCTGCTTCGTCTGCAATGATGGCAGAAATGGTTTCCGCAGGGGTATCGCCGGGAACTGCAATCATGTCAAGACCGACAGAGCAGACACAAGTCATAACTTCAAGTTTTTCTAATGTGAGAACACCGGAGGAGGCAGCTGCAATCATGCCTTCATCTTCACTGACTGGAATGAACGCACCGGAAAGGCCGCCCACGTGAGAAGAGGCCATGACGCCACCTTTTTTAACAGCGTCATTGAGGAGTGCAAGAGCAGCAGTCGTGCCATGTGTTCCGCAGACTTCGATGCCCATTTCTTCTAAGATACGAGCCACAGAGTCACCAACAGCAGGCGTTGGTGCCAAAGAGAGGTCAACAATGCCAAATGGAACGCCGAGACGGTTAGAAGCTTCTTGGGCTACAAGTTGCCCCATGCGAGTGATGCGAAACGCAGTCTTTTTAATGGTTTCTGCTACCACATCAAATGGTTGCCCTTTGACTTCTTGCAAAGCGTGATGCACAACACCAGGGCCAGAAATTCCAACATTGATGACACATTCCCCTTCGCCTACACCGTGGAATGCACCCGCCATAAAGGGGTTATCTTCTACTGCGTTACAGAAAATAACAAGTTTTGCACAACCAAAGCCGTCTTTTTCTTCTGTCAGTCTGGCAGTTTCTTTGATGACTTGGCCAATTTCTGCAACAGCATCCATGTTAAGGCCTGCTTTGGTAGAACCGATATTGACAGAAGAGCATACAAAGTCGGTGCTTGCCAGTGCTTCTGGAATGGCTTTGATGAGTTTGCGATCAGATTCTGTATAGCCTTTTTGCACTAAGGCAGAAAAGCCACCAATGAAGTTGATGCCACATGTTTTTGCTGCTTTGTCCAGTGCTTTGGCAAATGGGACATAATCGTCAGTGACAGAGGAAGCAGCAACCAAAGAGATGGGTGTAACAGAAACACGTTTATTGACAATGGGGACACCATATTCACGTTCAATGGCTTCTCCGACAGCAACAAGGTTTTTTGCTTTTTCGCATATTTTATTGTAGATTTGCTCACAGGCAATGTGAGGATCGGGATGTGCGCAATCGAGAAGACAGATGCCCATGGTAATGGTTCGAATGTCAAGATTTTGTTGATTGATCATTTCAATCGTTTGTAAGATTTCGGTATTATTAATCATCGATCGAGGGCTCCTCTCAAATGCGGTGCATCGCATTGAAAATGTCTTCACGTTGGATGCGAATGTCAAGGCCGAGTTCGCTTCCACGTGTTTCAAGTTTGGTGGCCAAATCAGCCAAAGGGATTAAAGACTCAGAAATATCCACAAGCATAATCATTGTGAAGCGGTCAGACAACACAGTCTGACTGATGTCCATCACATTGACATTTTGTTCGGATAGAGTTGAGCAGACAGCGGCGATGATGCCAACACGGTCTTTTCCAACAACAGTTACAATTGCACGCATAGTAAAAAATCCTTCCTTTGTTGTATTACAGTTCATCTAAAGTGAGAGAAAATGCTGGGAGAAAATGCTTTAAAAAATAGTTTAATTCAGGGGATTGCATGGCATCAAGAGATGCTTTGATTTGCGTTGCGGCAGCATTGAATTCGGCGTTGCCTGCCTTGAGCTCTTCTAGACATTTGATATAGGCAGACAGTTTGTCACCCATTTTACAAAAAGCGGTGGTTTTTTCATCTGTCTCAGATAATGCGCTTGTAAACGCAGATTGCAGTTCTTCAGGCAAAGTTTGTAGAAGTTTCTCAACAGCCGAGTCTTCTATTTTTTTATAAGCATCTTGAATGTCTGGGCTTTTATATTTGACAGGGGTGGGTAAATCCCCTGTAAAAATCTCAGATGCGTCATGGTATAAAGCATAGATGGCAACTTTGCCAGGGTCAATGTCTCCACCATACACTTCATTGTGAATGACAGCGAGGCCATGCGCCAGTACCGACACCATGTGAGAATGTTCTTGCACATTCTCGTTTGAGGTGTTGCGCATGAGTCCCCAACGATTGATATAACGCAAACGAGAAATATAAGCAAAAAAGGGAGAATGCATAGAGTCCTCCTTTTGATTGAGATCTGTAATTGATATCAAATACGACAACAGGAATCTGGATTTTTCGCCGAACGGTGAAGAATTCAGGTTCCTTTTTATTGCGTTTAGTGATAGAATAATGAAGATTAGATGGCATAATCTAGCCATTCTATAGTTCTATAACTATTCTATTATAACAGAAGCAAAGATAAAAACAACCGAAAATACAAAGTTCGTGAATTTACAAGGAGTGCAAGGATGCAAGTATTTATTCAAACGCTTGGCTGCAAGGTCAATCAATATGAAACCCAAGCGATGGAATTGCTACTCACGCAGCGTGGTCATAAAGTCGTGAGTGCGGATGAAGCGGTGGACGCATATGTTGTCAACAGCTGCTCTGTCACAGCAACGAGTGACCGCAAAACCAAACAGGCACTCAGACAAGCCAAGAAAAAACATCCTGAGGCAGTCATTGCCGTTTGTGGCTGTTACCCGCAGGTGTCTACGCAAGACGCCATGAAGCAAGACGTGGATTTGATTGCGGGCACGTCTGACCGTGTTGGGTTTTTGACACTGCTGGAAGAGGCTTGGCAGAGCAAAAAACGCATTATATCGGTGAAAGATGTAATGAAACGGGCACCATTTGAGCATTTACCCAGTGGGGGCTTGGGGGTGCGTACGCGTGCCATGCTGAAAGTGCAAGATGGATGCAGCAACTTTTGCTCGTATTGCATCATTCCCTATACCAGAGGGCCCATTCGTTCTTTGCCAATAGAGTTTGCCGTCATAGAAGCAAAAAAACTCGCACAAGAGGGGTATCGTGAAATTGTCTTAACAGGCATAGAGCTGTCCTCGTGGGGAAAAGACTTAGAGGCAGAACCGTCGCTCATCACTCTGATTGAACAAGTCTGTTTGGCACTGCCAGACTGTCGTGTTCGCTTAGGCTCACTAAAGATTCAAACAATGACAGAAGAGTTTTGTCAGAGACTGGGGGAGCTTCCCAACTTTTGTGCGCATTTTCATCTCTCTTTGCAAAGTGGCTGTGATGAAACGCTCTCTAGGATGAATCGCAAGTATACAGCAAGCGAAGCACTTGCGTGCATTGAACATGTGAGACAGGTCTATCCAGATGCAGGGGTGACAACTGACCTTATTGTGGGCTTTCCAGGAGAGACCGAAGAAGAGTTTGCGCAAACACTCGCCTTTGTAAAAACTTGTGGATTTTCAGATATGCATGTCTTTCCGTATTCCATTCGAGAAGGCACAAAGGCGGCAACGATGCCAAATCAGATATCCAAAGCAGAAAAGACCAGAAGAGCCAAAGAAGTGAGTGCTGTGGCAAACGCTATGAAGCTCGCCTATCACGAAAGTATGATGGGAAAAGACGTAGAAGTCTTGCTAGAAGAACAGGTGGGCGATTTCTGGCGAGGACATTCCACAGAATATATTCCTGTCCTCATGCAGGGAGACTACCATAAAAATGATGTGGTGCAGGCTACAGTCACCGCATGTGCAGAAGACACGGTCTATGCAAACAAAAGAGAAGGGGTGCTATGATGAGCTACGCAGATACACGATTCATTCAAAACTGCAAAGATATATTGAAAGAGGGCATTTGGGACACTGATGAAAAGGTGCGTCCACACTGGCAAGATGGCACACCAGCGCACACGGTGAAACTCTTTGGCATTGTCAATCGTTATAACTTGCAAGAAGAGTTTCCGATTCAAACCATACGTCGGATGTATTTTAAAAGTGCACTTGATGAACTTTTGTGGATATGGCAAAAGAAATCTAACCGTATTGATGAGCTGAGTAGCCATGTTTGGGATGCATGGGCAAAAGAGGATGGCACCATCGGAAAGGCGTACGGCTATCAGCTTGGCAAAAAACATCAATATGCAGAGGGTGAATTTGACCAGGTGGATCGCCTTTTGTATGACCTTGAGCACAACAGAGCCTCTCGTCGTATGATTGCCAATATGTACAACCATGAGGAATTGCATGAAATGGCACTGTATCCTTGTGCCTACTCCATGACTTTCAATGTGAGTGGTGACACGCTCAACGCCATTTTAAATCAGCGTTCACAGGATATGCTGACAGCTAACGGTTGGAATGTGATGCAGTATGCTGCTCTACTACATATGATGGCCAAAGCGAGTGGACTCAAAGCAGGGGAGCTCGTGCATGTCATTGCAGATGCCCATATTTATGATCGCCATGTGCCGATTGTGAAAGAAATCATTGAAAGAGAACCCTTTCATGCGCCCAAACTTTGGGTTGACCCCTTTGTGACAGATTTTTACGACTTTACAAAAGACAGTTTCAAACTGGAAGATTACAAAGCGCATGAACTAACACAAAGCATTCCAGTTGCGATTTGAGAAAGAGTGGGAACATGAATTTAATTGTAGTGGTAGATCAAAATTGGGCCATTGGTTGCAATGGTGACCAGCTCATCTATATTCCTGAAGATTTGAAGCGCTTTCAGGCACTCACCAAAGGACATGCTATTATTTTGGGAAGAAAGACGCTTGCGACATTTCCCAACGGAAAGCCACTCAAATGGCGTAGGAATCTTGTGTTATCCACACAAAAGGGCTATGCAGTGGAGGGAGCAGAAGTGTATGCTTCTATTGAGGATGTGTTAAAAGTTGCAACGGAAGATACCTTTGTCATTGGTGGCGAGAGCGTATACCGACAGCTTTTGCCTTATTGCAAACGTGCCTATGTCACGATGGTGCACAAGGCATTTGCCGAGACAGATAGTTACATGCCTAATCTAGATGAAGATTCTGCGTGGAAACTCGTACAGGAAGAAGAACCTGTGGCGTTTGAAGATACATTTTATTCCTACCGTTTGTACGAAATGCTGTCATAAGAAATGATAAAAAACTCGCAAGTCAATGTTGACTTGCGAGTTTTTGAATATCTTTTGATGTGTGATTAGCGATGCCCACTTCGGCGAGAACTGCGTTTTTCTTGCATACGAATGGAAGACAGTTTATTGTCAGAGGACTGCATAAACTGTTTCATCATGGATTCAAAGTCGCCACCTTGATTGTTTGCGCCTTGATTTGTTGATGGTCCTCTAAAAGACTGTTGTGCATGCGCTGGGCGTTGTCTTTGTGGATTTGGGGAATTTGCTCTGTCGTTTCTGACATTGCGATCTTGACGATCGTTTCTGTCTGGTCTACCTTGACGGTCTGGACGGTCCTGTCTGTTAGGACGGTCTTGTCGAAATGGTCTGTCATTGCGTGCTGGTTGGGCAGGTTTTTCCATTGTTTGTTTGATAGACAAATTGATGCGGCCTGCATCGTCGATGTTCACGACTTTCACGCGAACTTCTTGACCTTCTTTCAAATGCTCACTGACTTCACTGACGTAAGAGTGAGAAATTTCAGAAATATGCACTAGACCAGATCGCCCACCGGGCAAAGTGACAAATGCTCCAAATTTAGTGATAGACTTAACGGTTCCATCCAGGATAGAATCAACCCTGATTTCCATATGTGGGGACATCCTCCTCATTATACTTACCTAAAATACGAATGTTGTTAGTCGATGATATAGAAAATTTTTTCGCTCGGTTCCAAAAGACCCAACTGTTGTCTAGCGATATCCTTGCGGTGTTCTGCATCATTTCTGTTTTCAATGGCGTCTGTCAGTTCATCGTTGCACTGAATCTGCGCTTCTACGTTTTGCGCGAGGGCAAGCACTTGTGCGCGTTTATCATCAATGGACTGTTTGAGATTGAATAAGGATACAAGAGCGTATGCAATGAGTGTGAGCACAATAAACTTAGTCCAAAAACCAACCGTTCTGAAACTGCTCATGCTCTGCCTCCTCTTGTGACTGTACCATATTCGTATCTTTTGGCATTTTCCTCATTGTAAACCATCTTCGCGGAAAAGAAAAGATTTTTTTTATACTTTTTTGAAGGAAAATTGAAAATTTCTCTAGTGGTTTGGTTAGAAAACTACCCAAAAGGATAAATGGGCGAACTAAGAGAGCAACAAGCCAGGTGAGAAGATCACCGAGTAACTGCGTTATTTTTCGAACCAAACGACCGAGTGATACGTAATAAAGGGTGAAGCCTAAGATGGCAGAAATGACAATTGTGGCGCGAATATATCCATTGGAATAATACGGTGCAAAGAGAAACAACGTAGCTATGACAAAGAAACAATATAAAAAGTCGAAAAGCCACGTGAAAGAAAACGGCAAACGCAGACGAAAGGCGCGCAGCAAATCATAGACTATGCCCCAGGTTATGCCAAGGATCAGTGCATAAAGGAGCGATATCTGTTGTATACAGGCATCTAATATCATGCGTGGAAGAGGGTGTGCCAAAAGCCAGATCTGTTTGTAGGTGTGTCCTCGTAAGAAAGTGAGTCAATGAGACCGTCAACGTGCAATTCTCCACCTTCTAAATTGAGCTTCTTAATGTGTAGGTTCTCTCCGCGAATAATGAGCTCACCCTCTTGGGTCGTAAGGGCAATGACACACTCATCAAAGTGAGCCACATCCTCAACTCCTGTGATGCACACAGCTTTGCGGTCTGTGAGTGTGACAGTGTGTGTCATGTGTCCTTTCTCATCGTAAGGCATAAAAACAGTCCTTTCTACAGTTGCGTTGTCTTTCATCTATATGATAGACTGCTTTCATTTATACAAAAAAAGAGAGAGAAGACGGTTACTTCTCTCTCTTTTTTAATTTTAGCAATTAGTTTGCGTCAATTTCTGCCCAAGCATTTTCTAAGAAAGATTCATCATAGACAGCGCTTGCAGGAATGTCAGTGGTGATGCCACCAGCTTTTTTGGTGATGTTTGTTGCAGCCATAAAGCCAGATTCTGTGTGATAACCTGTGGTGTTGAGTAGACCAAATTCTTTGTCTTGTTCAACACAATAGAGCATTTCTTCATAACGTCCTTCGAAGAATGGTTCAAGTTTTTCCGCAACTTCACTGGCAGATGCTTCTTCCATAAAGCGTGTGGCTTTGGATATTGCTGTGACCACTTTTTGCACAGTTTCAGGTTCAGCAGCGATGTATTCATCTGTTGCGAAAATCATGAATAGTTCGTAAGAGGAGCTACCCATGAGGTCCATCATCGCTTCATCATCAGCTCCGTCAACAAGGAGCACACCGCCATTGTCTAGCAGTTGTTTTTTAGACCAAGGGTTTGTTGCAATGGCTGCTTGTGCTTCGTCTGCTTCCATTGCAGCAAGATATGCTGGGCTGTACATATCAACAACTGCTACGTCTTCATCAGGGATAAGTCCTGCATGTTCGATGATGGCACGCGCAAAGGTTTGTGGTGCAGAGCTTGGGCCATGTCCACCGCCGATGATTTGTCCTTGCAAGTCTTCGATTGCTGCATAGGTGTCATTTGCTGTGATGAGCTGATATGGCATGCGGCCTGTGGTGGAAACCACGATTTTTAGGTTGTTGCCAGCTTCCGTTGCAATGAGTGCCATTTCAATGCCACGAAGTCCGAATTGTGCATCGCCCGCCAAAACAGGGGCAGAGGCATCGGCGCCTGTGACAGTTTGGAATTCTGCTTCCAGTCCAACTTCTTCAAAGTAGCCTAGGCTTTGTGCCAAATAGGCAGGTGCCCAATGATAGACACGTGCAGGTTCAGTGAAGATGATTTTTTGTAGTTCGGTGTCAGGTGTTTCTGGCTCTGTGTTTGTGTTACAAGAAGCGAGCATCACGATGGATGCAGCGATAAGAGCCGCTAGAATTAGTGCTTTTTTCATTGGTAATCCCTTTCTGTGTATGTGATATGGTTTATCAAACATGAATATGTTTTCGCCATTTGAGGGTGCGCGTTTCTAGGTAGCGCACACCAAAGTCAAGCGTCATCATGATGATTACAATGGTAAGGACACAGGCAAGCACCTGTGTGATGTCATAAAAAGCGCCCGCTGTGTTGATGAGCCAGCCAAGCCCATGAGAAGCGCCGATGAATTCACCTACAATGGCACCCGTGAGTGAAAGACCCAGCCCCAAACGCAAACTGGATAAAAACCAAGGCAGACAAGAGGGCAAGATCACATGTCGCAAAATGTTCCATTTGGATGCGCCTAGCAGTCGCAGGGCATTAATAAGTGAAACATCTGTATTGCGGTAGCCAGAGAAGATGTTAAAGGCAAAGACAAAAAAGACCATGACAGCAGATATGGCAATTTTAGAGGAAATGCCAATGCCAAACCAAACTACAAGCATCGGCGCAAGTGCTAGTTTTGGAATGCTGTTGAGTCCCACGAAAAGAGGCATGCTTACCTGTGAGAGTTTGCGAGATAAGCCAAGGATTAGCCCAACACCAGTGCCAGATGTTAAGCCAACCAGTAGCCCCCAAAATGCCTCATTGAGCGTGACAAAGAGATGTTTTTGCATATAACCCGTTTGCCACATGGAGATGAATTCCGCAAAGACAAGACTGGGCCTGCTGAAAAAAAGTAGGTTGATTTGTCCTGCTCGTGATGCCAGTTCCCACCACAAAAGAAGGGCAAGCAAAATGAATGCGGTGTATAAGAGTGCGCGAGATTTTTTCAAACGACGACCCCCACTTTCTCAGTTTGTTCACTTTGCGACAACATCGAGCGAATGGAAGTCTCGAGTGTGATGAAATCCTCCGTAAACTTGAGGCTGTGATAGTGTCTTGGTCGGGGCAGGGTGATGGGAAATTCCGCCTTGATATTTCCTGGAGCACCATGCATGAGAAGCACACGATCAGAGAGGAAAATGGCCTCGCTCAAGTCATGCGTAACATATACGATGGTGAGGTTCATGTCGTCCCACAGATTAAGCAAATCCTCTTGCAGTGTCTCTTTAGTAAAGGCGTCTAACGGCGCAAAGGGTTCATCTAATAGCAGTATGCTGGGTTTTAAGGCTAGCGTGCGCGCAATGCTCACGCGTTTTTTCATGCCCCCCGACAATTCATGAGGATAGAGTGTTTCATAATTAGATAAGCCCATTTGATGCAGAAACTGTCTGGCTTCTGCATATCGTTGTTTTTTTGAAAAACCACGAAAGCGCAAACCAAGTGCCACATTATCTAAGACAGAGTACCAAGGCAGCAGCGTGTCAGCCTGTGAAATATAGCCGATGGTTGGAAGACATTCAACTGGAGAATCATTTCCACACAAGACCTTGCCATGGCTAGGCGCAATGAGCCCAGACATGGCGTTGAGTAGGGTGCTTTTTCCGCAACCTGATGGTCCAACAATGGTGAGAAATTCACTTGACTTCACACGAAAACTGACATCGTTCACTGCCATTAGTGGGTCGCCATCCACAGAGGGCAGGGTGATGGTCACGTCTTCTAAAACAAAGGCATCTGTTTGCATTGACATAACAGCGCCCAATTAGCGGTATTCTTTGGCGAGTTTTTCAAAGCGTTCCAATGAGCGTTCAATGCGTTCAGTTGGCACACAGTAAGACAAACGCACATGTGAAGGACAGCCAAAGCTGTCACTTGGCACGATGAGGAGGTCATGTTTTTTTGCTTTTTCAATAAATGTCCTTGCGTCAGTTTCCAGTGCGCGAGGGAAGAGATAGAATGCCCCACCAGGCTCTGCCACATAGAAACCCATGTCACGCAGAGAGTTGACAAGCAAATCTCTGTTGCGACGATAGATAGAAAAATCAGAAGTCAAATGGCTGCTTTGTGCAGTAACACGTTGGAATAAACTTGGTGCACAAACATAGCCAAGGCTTCTGCCTGCGCCACACACTGCGGCATAGAGATCTTCAAATTCGTCTACTTCCCTTGGCACAAGCACATAGCCAATGCGTGCCCCAGCCAAAGAGAGTGATTTACTAAAGGAGTAGCAAACCATGGTGTTTCTGTAGTAAGAAGGAACCCATGGCAGTGGTTCATCTGTGTACACTATTTCACGATAAGGTTCATCGGAAATGAGATAGATGGAGTGACCATATTCTTCTGATTTTTGCGTCAACAAGTCAGCTAGCGTTTGAATGGTTTCTTTGGAATACACTGCGCCGGTTGGGTTATTTGGTGTGTTAATGATGACCGCTTTGGTTTTTTGCGTAATCGCTTTTTCCAGTGCATCAAAATCAATTTGGAATGATTCAATTTCAGCAGGAGAAGTGACAAGTGTTGCACCAGCACTTTCCACGAAGACTTTATATTCAGGGAAATATGGAGCAATGGTCACAAATTCATCGCCAAAATTGGCGAGCGCTTGAATAACGATGGAAAGAGCCGCAGCTGCGCCAGCAGTGAGATAAAAGTTATCGGCATGATAGTGTGTGCCAAAGCGGTTATTTAAGTCTTGTGCTAAATTGTCACGAGATTCAAAGTCGCCTTGTGCACTGGTGTAGCTGTGTAAAAACACAGGGTCATGGTTTTCTAGTAGTTTGGTTGTGATGGCTTGAATATCGTCGGGAGCAGGTACATTTGGATTGCCAATGGAAAAGTCAAAGACATTTTCAGGACCGACAATGGCAGCACGTTCCTTGCCATATTCAAATAATTCTCTGATTTCCGAACGGGCACTGCCCAAGGAAACCATGCGTGAAGATAGTCTAGACATATTGCATCTCCCTTGTTTCTATTATTAAAGGTTAGTTTATCTTAACCCTCAGTATATCATAAAACGACACAAAATCAATAATAACTACACGGAATTAGCACTCGCGCAAGAAGAGTGCTAAAGTTTACAATTTGGACATAAATTCACTATATGTTGTTCATAATCCTTTCGTATCATGACTGCAATAAAATGTAACTATCATGTATACAAAAGGAAGGTGAAGAGTATGAATTTAGATCGTTTTACAAGAAAATCTATAGATGCACTGAGTGAAGCACAGCAACTTGCCGTGCAATATCGACACACACAGATGGAAGAGATGCATCTATTATATGCGCTGCTCTCAGATGAGCAAAATCTCACGTGGCAGCTCTTTTCAGCGATGGGACTTAGTGTTCCCACCATTCGCGCGACCATCAAACAAAAACTAGAATCGCGGCCTTATACTGGAGTTCCAGCAGAACAAGTGTATACATCGCAAGATCTTGCCAAGACGCTTGCGCGTGCAGAAGTCGTCATGCGTGAAATGAAAGATGAGTATGTTTCAGTGGAACACATCTTACTTGCGCTCATTGACACAGCTCGTGGCGATGTGAAAGAGCTCTTTACACAGTATAACATCAAACGAGATGGTGTCTTGGATGCACTGATGAAAGTGCGGGGAAATCGAAAGGTGACAGGGGACAACCCAGAAGATAGCTATGACGCTTTGCAAAAATATGGAACAGATTTGGTGCAACGGGCGCGTGCCCAAAAACTCGACCCAGTCATTGGCCGTGATGAAGAAATTCGCAATGTCATTCGAATTTTATCTAGAAAAACCAAAAATAACCCTTGTCTCATTGGCGAACCCGGGGTCGGAAAAACGGCGATTGCAGAGGGGCTTGCCCAACGTATCGTCAGTGGTGATGTGCCACTTTCTCTCAAAGACAAGACAATCATTTCACTGGATATGGGCGCACTGATTGCAGGGGCAAAATATCGAGGAGAATTTGAAGAGCGACTCAAAGCAGTTTTGAAAGAAGTGGGCGACTCAGAAGGGCGCATCATTTTGTTCATTGACGAACTGCATACCATTGTGGGCGCAGGAAAAACCGATGGTGCGATGGACGCCAGCAACTTGCTCAAACCCATGCTTGCCAGAGGGGAACTGCATTGTATTGGTGCAACCACTCTCGATGAATACCGTCAATACATTGAAAAAGATAGTGCGCTAGAGCGTCGTTTTCAGCCAGTGCAAGTCAGTGAACCAACGGTAGAAGATGCGGTTGCTATCTTGCGTGGACTCAAAGAGCGTTATGAAGTCTATCACGGGGTAAATATTCAAGATGGCGCGCTCATTTCAGCTTGTGTGCTCTCCAATCGCTATATCACAGATCGATTTTTGCCAGATAAGGCAATTGACCTAGTGGATGAAGCTTGCGCCATGATTCGCACAGAAATGGACTCCATGCCAATGGAACTGGATGTAATTTCACGTCGCATCACGCAGTATGAAATTGAAGAAACAGGGCTCAAAAAAGAAACAGACAAGCTTTCCAAAGAGCGCCTTGCCGTGTTGCAAAAAGAACTCGCGGAACTGCGAGAAGACTTTGCAGGACAAAAGGCACGTTGGGAAAATGAAAAACGCGTCATCGAACGTGTGCAAAAACTCAGAGAAGATTTAGAAGCCTCTAACGCTCAGTTAGAAAAAGCGCAAAGAGAATATGACCTCAATCGCGCGGCAGAACTCCAATATGGAGAAATTCCAAAAATCAAAGAGGCGCTTGAGGTGGCAGAAGCCGAAGTGGAAGACAACAAACAAAATGGGCTCTTGCGTGACAAAGTGACCGAAGAAGAAATTGCAAGAATCATTACCCGCTGGACAGGCATTCCTGTGACAAAGCTCATGGAAGGCGAAAGAGAAAAACTTTTGGCACTCGATGACACTCTGTCGGAGCGCGTGGTGGGGCAAGAAGAAGCTGTGCGTTTAGTCTCTGAAGCCATTTTGCGTGCGCGCGCTGGCATCGCAGACCCTGACCGTCCGATTGGTTCTTTCCTATTTTTAGGACCGACTGGTGTGGGTAAAACAGAGCTTGCCAAAACCTTAGCAGAAACGCTCTTTGACAGCACAAAAAATCTCATTCGTATTGACATGAGTGAATATATGGAGAAATTCTCCGTTTCACGTCTGATCGGTGCTCCTCCAGGATATGTGGGCTATGAAGAGGGCGGACAGCTCACAGAAGCGGTACGCAGAAAGCCATACAGCGTCATATTGCTAGACGAAGTGGAAAAAGCGCATCCAGACGTCTTCAACGTCTTGCTACAAATTTTAGACGATGGGCGCATCACAGATGGACAAGGGCGAACAGTGGACTTCAAAAACACCATTCTGATCTTGACATCAAACCTCGGTTCTCAATATCTGTTGGAGGGCATTGACGCTCAAGGGGATATCACCCAAGAGGCAAGATCGGCAATATCTGGGTTGCTCAAACAAAGTTTCCGCCCAGAGTTTCTCAACCGTTTGGACGAGATCGTGTATTATAAACCACTCGCAAAACCATCTATTGTGAAGATTTTGGATTTGTTACTGGACGAACTCAATCGTCGATTGGCGGACAAACAAATTACCATTTCACTTACAGATGGGGCAAAAGACTTTGTCATTGACTCAGCGTATGACCCAGTGTACGGAGCAAGACCACTGCGTCGCTTCTTACAACATACCGTGGAAACACTCGTCAGCCGTCGCATGATTGCCGATGAAGTGAAACCAGGGGATGCACTCTTAGTCGATGTGGAAGGACAGCAATTGGTGCTAAAAGGATAATAAAGAAAAATGAAAAACAGAGAGGCAACTTAAAGTGCCTCTCTGTTTTTGATTGTTTCAATTTCGGACAGCAGTTCCTCTTTAGTATAGAGTGCGTTGAGTATGGGCAGTAGGGAATTGGCGGTGATATATTCTGGCAAGTGGAGTTTTTCCAAAAGCGCTTTGCGCAAAGTGGCGCTGTTCTCGCCACCAGATAGTCCCAAGACAAACAAATCTGTTTTGGTCAGTTCTGCCTTGGGGAGAATTTCCTCTTCACTTAAAAAAGTAGCGCCAGAACGTCGCAGTGCAAAGACAAGAACTTCTTGTGTCATGCCCTCTACACCAAGGCGCTCTTCTTTTCCCCAGTGTTTTTTGCGCTTTTCCTTTCCATGGATGGGAGGAATATAGGCGTGCTTGACGTTGTCAGTGCCTAACGCTGATTTGATGTGATTGCGAATGAGTAGCCCTGCCCCATCGCTGTCGGTGAGGACAATGATGCCTCGTTTATCTGCTAAACTGCGGAGCATCGCGATTTTCTCTTTGTCTTTGAAAATGGCAAAGCCTCGCGTTTCAATGATGAGCGTGTCCACGAGTTGAGACAGAGTGTTTTTGTCGTATTTGCCCTCTACTACGATGGCTTCTTTGATGTGTATCATGAGACTTTTTCCTCCACAGATAGAGTGACGAGCAGAGAGATGAGCGCGTCTTTGGAATCAAGTCCTATCACAGATTTGATTTCTAGGTCGGTTTCCATACAGAGCAAAATGGCTTTTTGATACCACCCAATGGAATAATGCCTGCAGTTGGACATCATCTTTTGTGCAGGATAAGAAGAGCGCATTTCCCACAGTTTCATGAGATATTGTGCATCCAATCCTTTCGAAAAGGCGATGCGTGCCGTGAGAAGCTGACGAAAGTGTTTGCCAAGAACCGCCAAAATCATAATGGGCTCTTCTTGCATGGACAATAGGTCACCGAGAACTTCATACGTTTTGGGGAAATCTTTTTTTGCCAAAGCATCCGTCATTTGAAAGACAACAGCATCCAGTTGCGGAATGGCAACGGTGTCAATATCAGCGCGTGTCACCTGCGTTTTGGTTGCAAAGGCACCGATTTTTTCAATTTCAGAAATGAGACCCGTCATGAGATCGCCACAAAGAAAGATGAGATATTGCGCATCATCTCGAGTAATGGTGTGGTTGAGTGCTTTGAATCTGCGGGCAATCCAGTCGGATAAGTCATTGGCATTTTGTCTAGCAAAATTCACCACTTGGGCATGGGTTTTGATTGCTGAGGCAAGTTTTTTGATGCGCCCGTCACTTTTGTAATCAATGAGGTCATACAAGAAGATGAGACAGACATAGTCAGGCAGTGTTTCAAATAACTCACTGATGGTGCGGCGTCCATCTTCGTTGAGTTTGAAGAGATCCACGTCAGAAACGACGATGACGGTGCGTGCACTCATCATAGGCAAACCATCCACCAGTTCAGAAAGTTTATTGAGACTAAACGTCTTTTCTGTGAGGGTGTGAAAATTGAAGTGTTCCATACCATCTGGCAACAGTTTCTGTTTGATTTGCTCTAAATAATGGTCGCGCAAATAATGCTCTACACCGTGAAAGATGTATAGCTTTTGAATGGACTCTTCTTTAATATCTTTTTTGAGTTTTTTAAACGCAGCAGTGTCTGCGGATTTATCTTTGATTGCCATTGGGGTTACGACTCCTTTGGATGGATGAAAAATGTCAGCGTGTGCATGGTATCAGTACGATAGAGTGGAATGTTATAGTTATCTAGTTTTTGAAGAACTTCTTCGGCAGGGTGACCGTATCTATTGCCCTTTCCAACAGAGGCAACGGCAGTTTCAGGTGTGACGGCTTCAAGAAACTCAGAGGAAGTTGAGGAAGCAGAGCCGTGATGGCCTAAAACAAGCAGTTCAATATTAGGCACGTCATAGTGTTTTAAAAGAGAGAGCTCTGTTTCTTTGCCAATGTCGCCAGTGATGAGTGCATCCCAGTCGTTGAGACTATAAAGCATGCAAAGCCCTGCTTCGTTTTCATCTATCTTGTTGACAGGTGGGTAGACTCTTAAAGTCGCGTCTCCCAGCGTGAAGTCTGTGGCTTCATGAAGATAGATAATTGGAATATCATACGTTTCAGCCAGGTTTGTTACCTGTTTGTGGCTTTCACTGTCAAATTTTGTGTCAGGTAGAACAAAAGAACCTACCGAGATGCGACGGCAAAAATCAGCCAAACCATTCATGTGGTCAGCGTGGTAATGTGTGAGCACAACCATAGAAACATTGGTATAGCCCAAGCTTTGTAGATAGTCGGCGGCTGTGTGTCCAGCTGTTTTGTCTCCACCACAATCAATGAGGGCGCGCGTGCGGTTGGATGTCAGAAGTAGTGATTGCCCTTGTCCAACATTTAATACATGTAAACCGAGTGGTTTTGTCGATACACTGAGATTAGACAGCAGTATAAAAATACAAAAGCATAAGACAAGTGCGCATGTGGGGATGAGCGTATAGCGATATCCCTTTCTCGCGCCTCTATACCATAGTACAATCATACCATAAAAAATAGAAAAGTATAAGATAAAATAAACCGAAGGAAAGGGAAAAGACAGCAGTGGAATGCGCTCGAGTGCACGCGTGAACCAAAAGAAAAAGCTAGAGATGTGTTCTGTGAGAAAGACAATGGGCACAGCCAGAATTGGAAAAACCGAATATAGTAGAATTGACAAAAGGCCTAAGACGAAGCAAAGTGTGATAGACCAAAGCGTCAAGAGGTTTGATAGTGGAGCAATGAAAGAGACGGTCTGAAAATAATAGGCCGATAGTGGCAAGGTGAATAGTAGCGCGCCAAAACTGACAGCAAGGATGGAGCAAAGAGAGCGATAGAGTTTTGAACGTACAATTAGTTTTAAGCGTGCATAGAGTGGCAGAGCTACGAGGAAAATACCCAAGGTTGCGAGAAAGGAAAACTGCAAACCGACATTGGCAACAGCATAAGGGTTAATGAGGAGCATGAGACAAAGGGCAAATCCCAGTGAATTAAGTGGATGAGGCTTTCGATAAAACAGAGGGGCAGAGAGGGTGATGGCAGAGAGGATAAATGCGCGCACGGTGCCAGCCCCTGCTCCTGTCATACAGACAAAAAAGAATAGAAGCAGTAGATGGAGTATGATATTTCTTCGGCCTGAAGTTCCAAAGAGAAAGACAAATAAACCAGATAACACACCAATGTGCATGCCAGAAATGGCGATGACATGGGAGAGACCTGCTCTTGAAAACGCATGTAAATCAGAGTCAGATAGTTTCGATCGGTCACCTGTAAGTAAGGCTGTGATGAGCGCATCACTGTCAGTTTCATATAGTGTGCTGGCTGTGTTTTTGAGATAGTTTGCCACGTATTTGGGATAGTAAATCGGCGAAACACCTTCGGCTTTTTGCACAGTGATTTCACCATAGGGTTTGGCAAATAGATAGATATGCTTGGCTCGATAATAAAAGGGGATCTCGTCATTTTGGTCTGCTGGTTTTACATATGAAATGGCGGTGACCTTGTCCCCAGGTTTGAGGTCAGAAAAGTCATTGGATAGAGCAAGGGTCATTGGAAAGGCGGGACCATCTTTTGTTCCACCGTTTGCTGAGACAAAGTAGCCATATTGTGTTTTCATAGGAAAGTCTTTCACAGTGGCTTCCATTTTAATGGTTTCATACATGAGCTTTTCCGCTGGTGCAAAATAGAAGGTGGTATATAGGCTAGACCATAAAAATCCAAAAGAAAGCGCGAAAAGACAGAGGGAAACGCGTGGCATTTTCCTCTGTTTGAAGAAGAATAGAAATGGAAGTAAGGAGATGCCAATAGCGAAACCCAAAATGTTAGAACAGTATAAGCTCAGGAAAGAGGCTAGACATAAAAAAGGGGCAATCAGTAAAAAGACAGGCATAAAGTCCTCCAGAAGAATAGGAGTAATTTGTATAATTTTGACAGTCACTTCAATCATTCTAGAGGAAAAAATGTAAAATTGCAAGACTAGACAAAGGCAGAAAAACGCAGTAGCGCATCGTTTGTTTTGCGCTACTGCGTTTATGTCAGTATTCTATGGGTTGAGAAGAAGGATATTTAGGAAGTGTAATGGAAATGGTGGTTCCTAAATTTGGTTTGCTCTCAAGAGCGATGTTGCCACCGAGGGAGAGCACAATGTGTTTCACAATGGACAGCCCAAGCCCTGTTCCACCTTCTTCACGGCTTCTATGCGCATCTACACGATAAAACCGTTCAAAGAGTCGTTTGTGGTGGTTTTTATCAATGCCGATCCCAGTGTCCATGACCGATATGACAATGCTCTCTTCCTTGTGTTCCAATTGCAAGGTCACGCTCCCATGAGACGTGAACTTGATGGAATTGCTGAGCAGATTGAGTAGAATCTGTTTGATTTTGTCTGGTGTTGCCAAGACGATATAGTCGCTCTCTTCATCAAAGGAAAGCGAGAGTGTCACATCATCTTTCACAGTATAGCGTACAATTTCAATGCACTCTTTGGCGACCGCGAGTACATCAACGCTTAGGTGTTTCGGCGTCTTCTCATGTTCATAAGTTTGAATGGTAAGGATGTCATCAACGAGGTGATTGAGACGGCTACTTTCACTTTCGATGATGGTGAGAAACTTCTTTGCCACCGTTTCATCTCGATATGCGCCAGACAGTAGTGTTTGGGCAAATCCGTAGATGGAGGTGATGGGCGTTTTGAGTTCATGTGTGACGTTTGAGACAAATTCACTACGGAGTTTTTCGAGATGGTTTAAATTGGTCACATCACGGACGATGAGCAAAATGCCTTTGAGTCCTTCTTCACTAGTGATATAGGTTGTTTCATAGCTGCGGTATTTTCCGCCCAAAAACTCTACATTTTCTTTTGATACAGTACCACCATGCTCTTTGAGTTCGTCCAGTAATTCAAAAATCACATTGTCGAACAGAAAATCATAGATGTTGTATTGGCGATTTGTTTTTTTGCGCTCCAATACGTGATAAAAAGTGTCGTTGGCATATTTGATGTTGCCGTCCATATCGGTAACCATAATGCCAGTTTCGAGGTTTTGCAAAATGGTTTCCATTTGTGCATTTTGTAGAGATAAGCTATCAAAAGAGGATTGTAGTGCCATAGACATTTTATTGATGGAAGTGGAAAGACTTGTGACCTCGTCATAGCTTTTGGTATATACCTTGATGCCATAATCTCCCTCTGCAATTTGCTTTGCCTGCTGTCTAATTTCTTGAATCGGCTTTGTCAGCACCTTGGTAAATCGAAACACGGAGACAAGTGAAAGGGCAAGCGCAATAACAAGAGAAACAATAAGACCAAGGATGATGGCAGTCAAAAAGTCATTGCTCATACTAACAGAATTCGAGGTGCGAATGATGAGCGGTGCGTTTTGAAATGCTGTCAGTTTGGCGGTATAGATGTAGTCAGTTTTTTCTGTGTTGGAGTATCGCTTGGAGTATCCAATGCCACCATCTTTTGCCTCGATGACTTCAGGGCGATTTTTATGGTTGGTCATGACATCTTTGTTATTTTGGCTATCGCCTAAAACAGTGCCATCTTCTGCAATGGCGGTGATGCGCATGAGGGTAATGGCACCATAGCTGTGACACAAGGTGTCAATGTCTTTCTCTTCATGTTCGGATAGATAGAGGTCAAAACCATGCAGATCGCTGACAAGCTGGTCGTAGGTCTGATGTTCAATTGCCGTCTTTGTGTAGTGATAGGCAACAGCGGAAAACACCAGTAAGAGAATGAGAATGGAAAGCAGATAGGATCTAATCAATGACCGTTTCAAATTTATACCCCACTCCTATGATGGTGGTGATGTGATGACCCACCACTTTTTTTCTGAGACTGCGGATATGCACGTCAACGGTTCGTGTGCCACCGTAATAGTCATAGCCCCAAATGTGACTGAGCAGTTCATCTCTGGTGTATACTTTTCCTTCATGTTCCATGAGATAGACGAGCATGTCAAATTCTTTGTTCGTGAGCTGAATTTTCTCGCCATGTTTGGTGACAGTGTGACGCTCTTTGTCGATGATGACGTCCTCCCACTCAATGGTGTTTGCTGTAGTGGGGGCATTGTCTTGGATGCGCAGTTTGACACGCGCGAGCAGTTCACCAACATTGAAGGGTTTGGGGATGTAGTCAATCGCTCCACTTTCGAGACCTAACACGATGTCACTTTCCGTGTTTTTGGCGGTGAGCATGATGACAGGGATGTGTTTGAGCTCTTCACTGCTTTTGATATATTTGAGCAGAGAAAAGCCATCGAGAAATGGCAGCATGACATCCAAAAGAATCAAATCAAAGTGATTCGTCTTGATTTGATTGAGGGCATCTTGTCCATCAAAACTGGTTGTGACATCATAGCCAGAAATGTGCAGATTATATTTGATGAGTTCGGATAGATGGATTTCATCTTCCACCACGAGAATTTTTTTCATAAGTGACTCCCTGTGACGTTATAAATGATCCATTCGGCGATGTTTTCAGAGTGTGCAGAAATACGCTCTAGATATTTGCTGATGAGTATGAAATACGTGCCCTGACGGACAAGTTTTCCGTTTTGTTCCATGATGCCAATGAGTTCATCTTTGATGGCAACATAGATTTCACGAATTTTGTCATGAATGTTGAGCGCCTCACGGGCAAGCTCCAAATCTTTGGTGATGAAACTTGTGATGGACAGATTGATCATATTTTTACAGCTTTCTGCCATGTTGGGCAGATCAACAAGCGGTTTGAAATACTCTTCATTTTCAAATAGCAGGATATACTTGCAGATATCTTCGCACAAATCTCCCACGCGTTCAAGGTCAGTAATGACTTTGAGCACAGAGGTAACTTCACGCAAGTCAGAGGCGATGGGCTGATGTCTTGCAATGAGGACGATGCAGTCCTTTTCAATTTTGAGTTCCATTGCGTCAATTTGTTCATCCAGTGCAATGACTTCGTTTGCAAGCACATGATCTTTGTTAGCTAGTGCAATGGTCATCTTTTCCATAGAAGATGAAACGAGGGCTGTCATTCTAGCAAGGGATTGGTGAATCGAGTCCATTGACTCTGTCATAACAATTCTTTCTGGCATATAAAGTTACCTCCTAACTATACTTTCCGGTGATGTAATCTTCGGTACGTTGGTCGCTAGGATTGGAGAAGATTTTATCGGTTTCATCGCATTCAATGACTTCTCCGCTCAGGAAAAAAGCAGTTCGGTCAGATACCCTTGCACCTTGTTGCATGTTATGTGTAACAATGGCAATGGTGTAATTCTTTTTAAGTTTTGAAATCAGATCTTCAATTTTGAGGGTGGATATGGGGTCAAGCGCTGAGGTTGGCTCATCCATGAGGAGCACTTCAGGATTCACGGCAAGCGCTCTTGCAATGCAGAGTCTTTGTTGCTGTCCGCCTGAGAGGGAAAGGCCATTTTTGTCTAAATTGTCTTTCACTTCATCCCAGAGTGCCGCGCCTTTGAGGCTGTTTTCTACGATTTCATCAAGTTTGCTTTTCTCTTTGATGCCCTTTGCCTTTGGCCCGTAGACTACATTTTCGTAGATGCTCATGGGAAAGGGATTGGGTTTTTGAAACACCATACCCACTCGGGTGCGCAGATCAATGACATCAATATCCGTGCGGATATTATGAGCGTCGAGGAAGATTTCTCCTTCCACTTTGGTGTCTGCAATCAAGTCATTCATGCGATTGAGATTTCTCAAAAAAGTGGATTTGCCACAACCAGAAGGGCCAATGAACGCAATGACCTCATTTTCTTTGATGCTCAGATTGATGTTGTGTAGGGCCTTGGTTGAGCCATAATAAAAACTCAAGTCTTTGATGATCATTTTATCTTTGTTCAATTTTACACACTCTCCTTCATCTTGTCAAAACGCTCGGTAAACTTCACTAACATATTGATAATAATGACCATTAGGATGGTGACAAGACCCATCGCACAGCCAAGGGCAATATCGCCACTTTCTTTGACTACCGTGTATGCTTTCACGGTGAGGGTACTGCCACTTTGGAATACACTTTCTGGAATGGCACCAACGGTACCTGCTGTGAGTAAGAGCGCTGCACTTTCGCCAATGATACGCCCGATGCTCAGCAATATGCCAACGACAATACCGCTGATGCTGTTGGGAAGCACCACTTTAGATATGGTGCGCAATTTGCTAGCACCGAGCGCCAGCGAGCCTTCTCTCAATGTATTTGGCACGCGCTTTAAGCTCTCTTCCGCTTGGGTAATGAGTGTTGGGAGAAGTACGATAGAAAGTGTGAAGCTCCCCGCTAAGATGGAATAGCCAAAACGCATGACTGTAACAAACAGAAGCATACCAAATAGTCCATAAATGATGGAGGGAACACCCGCCAAACAAGAGATGGAAAAGCGAATGATAGACAGTAGCCGTGAAGGTTTGGCGTATTCGGATAAATAGATGGCACTCATGATGGATATTGGTAGAGAAATTAAGAGGGAAAAGACAATGACAAGCAGGGTATTGACCATGAGTGGGAAGATGCCTTCTCCAGGTCTTAACACTTTGAGACGAACGTTGTCACTTTCTAAAGGGATGGTTTCTACATCGGCGATATCCTCTGTACTGGTGCTGTCAACTTTTAAAATGACATCTCCTTTTTTGAGAGGATACAGTTCGCTATTCATAATCCCTTGTTTGACAGCAGAGTCTGTGTTTATTTTGGTGATGGTCGGATACGCTTTGTCCTCTACTTCCATGAGTTTGGTCTCAATGCCTAAAGTGTCATCTGTTTCTACATAGACATAGGAGGTTTTGTCATCAAACTCACCTGTGAAAAAGTGGAGATCAAACTTTCCGATGCCTTGTATCGTAACAAATGTCAAGATAAGCAAGAGCAATGAGACAACGAGAAAGGTAGACGCTCGCATGAGAATATTAAATATGGTATCTTTTTTCATTCTACCGCCCCCATTTTGTGAATGACTCTGGATAAGATGACATTGATGACCACAATGAAAACCACTAGGACAGAACCTGTGGCAAAGAGCATGTCTTGGTGCAGTCCTGTTGCATAAGACATCTCTAAGACGACGTTTGTGGTCAGTGGTCTTACTTTGTCAAAGAGGCTTGTGGGAAGTCCGCCTGATACGTTTCCTGCAACGAGTACCACCGCCATGGCTTCGCCAATGGCACGGCCCACTCCCAAAACAACACCAACGAGAATCCCACGCTTTGCTGCTGGCACAACCACATGGAACGTGGTGTGTGTTTTGCTGACGCCCAGTGCAAGAGAGCCTTCACGATAGGACTTGGGAACAGAAGAGATGGCGTTTTCTGATATGGCAATCATGGTGGGAAGAATCATCATGGTGAGCACCACTGTCACCGCAAGCAAAGACTGCCCTTGTGACTGTGGCGAGAATTTGGCAATGATGGGAACGATGAATCCCAAACCAAAAATCCCGTAAATGACAGAGGGGATAGAGGCAAGCAGGAGGACACCGTTTTTGATGAGTTTTCTCATTTTTTCCGAAGCGTGCTCCGCAAGATAGGCGGAAGTGAATACGCTGATGGGAAGTCCAATGAGCACTGCCAAGGTCGTACCGAGTACTGAACCGACAATCATGTAAAGTACGCCATACATTTCAGCTGATGGGTTGTCACTGGGGTTCCATCTGGTGCCTGAGATAAAATCCCAAAAGGCATAGTCACCTTCGACAAACGGACGAAGCCCCTTTGTGAGAATAAAGCCCACAATCAGCAAAATGAAGCACACACTCAGTGCAGACGAAATGAAAAACAATATCTGCATAAATTTTTCATGTTTCTTCATAATTCCCTCTTTCTTTCCTAGCAGTTCTTTTTACTATTGTTATCATAACGAGTGCTTGTTATGAGCATATTTTACATATGTTAAATCCGTGTAAAATACAAAACACCCAGCCGAAGCTGGGCGTTTCGCACACTCTTACTTTTGGAGGAAGTAAATGAAGTGTGTTCGATTTATCGGATGGCGATTCCGCCTTTGTCTTCAATGATGTCTTTCGCTTCATCTGTTTGTACCCATTGTAGGAATTTTTTGGCAGCGTCAGATAGGTTTGCGTCATGATAGATGATGTTAAATGGACGAGATACTTTGAAGCTTCCATCTAACACGTTCTCAACAGTTGGCTCAGAACCTTCAATTTTGAGAGGTTTGATTTCATCGTTGATAGTAGTGAATGAGATATAACCAATTGCTTGTGCGTTTGATTTAACCGTTGCGTGTACGTTTCCGTTGCCGTCAGCTAGAAGTGCGTTAACTGTGAGTTCATCTTCAAATCCTACGATTTCTTCAAAAGCGCCTCTTGTACCAGAACCTTGTTCTCTTGAAACAACCACGATGTCAACATCACTGCCACCGACTTCTGACCAATTTGTGATTTCGCCTTTGTAGATTTTTTGAACGTCTTCCAAAGTGAGTTCATCGACGTCTACTGCATTGTTCACAATGACTGCAATGCCGTCATAGCAAAGGACTTGTTCCGTCATGCCAAGTTCTTTTTCAGAATCTTTGATGTTACGAGAAGCAGTACCAATCATGGTGACACCTTCATTGGCGTTTTTCACACCGGCAGAAGAGCCGATTGCTTGATAGGTAAAGTCAACATCTGGATTGAGTGCCATAAATTCATCTCCGAGTGCGATGCCGATTTTTTCAACGGAAGTAGATCCAGATAGGCTGACTTCGCCAGAGAGGGTTGCGCTTTCTTCTTCTGGTTGGGTTGGCTCGGCTGGAGTTGTTCCACAAGCCACAAGTCCAAAACCTAAGACGACTGCCATGAATAAAGTTACGATTTTTTTCATAATCATTCTCCTTCAAAATTGTATGATCATTTTTTATGAGGTTATCATAACAGGATGATGTAAAATAGAAATAGTGTGATTGTAAAATGCATGTAAAGTATCAAAAATTCATGTAAAATAAAACAATGCGAAACATAAGTGTCACATGAAATAAAAAACGTGCGACAGCCCAAGAGCAGTCGCACGTTGATACACGCATTTGCATATGTGTTCTATGAGGTGGGCGAATGTAGTATGCCCACAGTGAGAATAATTATAACTGAATTTTTTATGGCACTTTATGTGTCAAACAGGTCTTACAGATGTTTGCTGGTTTTCAAACGGGCCACAGCACGCGCCAGAGCGGTGGTATTGTTGTGATATTTTTGAATGTCACATTTATGGCGCAAACGATCTTCGGCACGTTCTTTGGCTCTTTGTGCTCGCATTTGGTCAATTTCTTCTGGATGCTCAGCTGTTCCGACAAGTAGAACACTGTAGTCAGGCATAATTTCTGCAAGTCCATGACTGACAGAAGCATAATGCCATTCACCATCGACACGATAGCGCATCATACCTGCTTCAACAACTGCAACGACAGGTTCATGTCCAGCTTCCACGCCATATTCGCCATCCAGTATGGGTAAAATGAGGTTATCGACGTTGCCAGAAAAAAAGTTGCGATCTGGTGTGAGAATGTCGAGTTTAAACGTACTCATGTAAATGCAACCCCCATATTGCCTGCTTTCTGTCTTACCTCTTGCGCTGTGCCCACCATATGGAATGCGGATTCAGGATAGGCATCAAGGTCACCAGATAACAGCGCTTCAAAGCTATCTAACGTATCTTCCAGTTTGACATAACGACCTTCTAGGCCTGTGAAAATTTCAGCAACTGACAATGGTTGAGAGAAGAACTGTTGCGCTTTTCTTGCGCGATCTACCACCAAACGGTCAGCAGGGGAGAGTTCTTCCATGCCTAAAATTGCAATGATGTCTTGTAGCTCACGGTAACGTTGTAGTAGCTCCTGCACTTCACGCGCGATGCGATAATGACGCTCACCAACAAGATCAGGTTCCAAAATACGAGAACTGGATTCCAGTGGATCAATGGAAGGATAGATGCCTTGTTCCACGATTTTACGAGACAAAACGGTGACAGCATCAAGGTGAGCGAAGGTCGTGGCAGGTGCTGGGTCAGTTAAGTCATCGGCGGGGACATACACAGCTTGCACCGAAGTGATCGCAGCATCTTTGGTGGAAGTGATTCTCTCTTGTAGCATACCCATTTCATTTGCTAGTGTTGGCTGATAGCCAACCGCTGATGGCATTCTGCCCATGAGGGAAGAAACTTCACTACCAGCTTGAATATAACGGAAGATGTTATCAATGAAGAGAAGAACGTCTTGTTTTTTGCGCTTACGGAAATATTCCGCCATGGTGAGGCCTGTGAAGGCAACTCTCATCCGTGCGCCAGGAGATTCGTTCATCTGTGCAAAGACAAGGCTTGTCTTATCTAAAACACCAGATTCACTCATTTCAGACCAAAGGTCATTGCCTTCACGAATTCTCTCCCCAACGCCTGTAAAGATGGAGTAACCACCGTGTTCAATGGCGATGTTGCGAATGAGTTCTTGAATGAGAACGGTTTTACCAACACCCGCTCCACCGAATAGTCCGATTTTACCACCTCTGGCATACGGGGCAAGAAGGTCAATAACTTTGATGCCCGTTTCCAAAATGTCAGCGACAGGCTTTTGATCTTTAAACGGTGGGGCTGGATAGTGAATCGGCCAGCGCTCTTCGGTTTTAACAGGACCTTTATTGTCAATGGGATTACCCATGACGTCAAAAAGTCTACCAAGTGTTTCATCACCGACAGGCACATGAATGCCACCGCCTGTTGCAATGGCATCATCGCCACGACGTAAGCCTTCGCTGGAAGAAAGCATGATACAGCGAGCGGTGCGATTGCCGATAAATTGGGCAACTTCCATATATGTCTTTTTGTCATTTAACATGACATAGAGTGTGTCATGGATTGAGACACGTGCATCTTCAGGGAACTCTACGTCAACAACAGGCCCCATAACCTGTACAATTTTTCCTTTGTGTTCTGACATATTGTCACACACCTTTCATAAAGCGTTGCTTGGGTTATTAATCTCTGGTTAAGCCATCCCCAGCGATTTCGGTGATTTCTTGTGTAATGGCACCTTGTCTTGCGCGGTTGTAGCTCAAATTGAGTTGTTTGAGCATGTCTTTTGCATTCTTGGTGGAGGCATCCATGGCAGTCATCCTTGCACTTTGTTCACTACAATACGATTCAACCAAACAGCCATAGAGCATGCCAGTCAAATATTCAGGGACAAGATGATCAAACACGACATCAGGAGAGGGAATGTACTCCACGGTGCGTTTATACGTCTCTTTTTCCGTTTCATAGGGAAATAGGTTTTTGTCCATTGGGAGGAGTTTTTGAAGTTTTGGTTCTAGTTGCAGTGGTGTCACCATATCGGTATACCAAATCCAAACTTCATCAATTTTGCCTTCTTCAAAGGCTTCTAAAATGGCTTTTCGCATGCGAACTGCCATGCGAATGGTGGGTTCTTGCGTGGAGTGAAAAAAGTCTTCTTCAACGCGTACTTTTTTTTGTGTAAAATAGCTGCGTCCCATTTGTCCAATGACAAATACGACAGGGTTTTTCGTCTGAAGAATCGACTCATTGGCACTTTTTAAGATGTTATGGTTATACGCTCCTGCAAGGCCTTTGTCGCCTGTGACCACAATATAGCCAATTTTTCTGTCTTCTTCTTTGATGTTTGGTCTCTGATCTAAATAGGGATGTTCTAGACTTAGAGAGTGGTGAAAAATATCTGCAAAGGAATAGCGCAGTTTTTCAAAAAACGGTTCCACCTTGTCGTGGTTAGCCTTTGCTTTGCGCAGACTAGCTGAGGAGATGAGATACATAGCATTTGTGATCTTTAGCGTGGATTCTACGCCTTTAATATGCTTTTTAATCTCTTTTATGCTTGGCATATGTTCACCTGCTTTTTGAATTCGTCAAGCGCATTGCGTATGGAATCAATCGCTTGTGCAGATAGTTCTCCACTTTGTGTAATGCCAGTTAAGATGTCGCTGTGATCATTTTCCAAGAAATCAATGAAGTCGTGGGCAAATTTGGTGACAGCTTCTTCTGGCAAATCATGTAGTAAGCCATTGGTTGAAATATAAAGAATGGTTGCTTGTTTGGCAACACTCATAGGGTGATTTCGAGGTTGTTTGAGAATGTTGAGAAGGCGCTTGCCGTGCTCCAACGTTTGATGGGTCAAGGTGTCTAAGTCGGAGGAGAACTGCGTAAAGATTTCAAGCTCACGAAAGCGAGCAAGGTCAATTCTCAGCGTACCTGTTGTTTTCTTGATGGCGCGGGTTTGTGCTGCCCCGCCAACACGAGAAACGGATAGACCCACATCAATGGCTGGGCGCTGACCAGAGTGGAAAAGGTCGGCATCCAAATAGATTTGTCCGTCAGTGATGGAAATGACGTTGGTTGGGATATAGGCAGAAATATCGCCTGCAAGGGTTTCAATGATAGGAAGCGCTGTGATCGATCCACCACCATACTCTTCGCTGAGTCGGCATGCACGTTCTAATAAGCGAGAGTGCAAAGCGAAAATATCTCCTGGATAGGCTTCCCGTCCAGGGGAGCGTTTGAGTAGGAGTGACAGAGCACGATAAGCCACAGCGTGTTTGGATAAATCATCATAAATGATGAGCACATCTTTGCCTTGGAACATATAATGTTCTGCAATCGCGGTTGCGCAGTAAGGTGTAATGTATTGCAATGGGGCAGGGTCGCCCGCTGTAGCAGACACAATGATGGAGTAGTCCATTGCGCCATGTTGTTCCAGTAGATTACGAACGCCGGCAACGGTAGATGCCTTTTGGCCAATGGACACATAGATACAAATCATGTCTTTTCCTTTTTGGTTCAAGATGGTATCTACGGCAATACTTGTTTTCCCTGTTTGGCGGTCACCGATGATGAGCTCGCGCTGACCACGGCCAATGGGCACCAGTGCGTCAATTGCCAAAATGCCAGTTTGCATAGGGACATCAACAGATTTTCTTGTGACTACGCCAAGCGCTTCAAATTCAAGTGGGCGTGTTGCTTGTGGCGCAATTGGCGCACCACCGTCAATGGGGTTGCCTAAAGGGTCAAGGACACGTCCGAGCATTTCGTCACCAACGTGAATATCAGCAGGTCTGCCAGTTGTATATGCTTTGGTGCCTTCGTGGACCTCTGTTTCTGCACCGAATAAAATACAGCCAACGGTGTCTCGCTTGAGGTCCATGACCATGCCTTGCACACCGCAGTCAAATTCGATGAGCTCGCCATACACTGCATTATCTAGACCATATAGTGTAGCAATGCCATCGCCCACTTCTAAGACGATGCCAGTTTCACGACGTTCCATTTTGTTGTCATAACCTTCGATACTTTCACGCAAAAGGCTGACAATTTCTTCTGCTTTGGTATTCATAGGGTCTTCACCTCTTTTAAATAACGGGATAAATCCGACAAGCGATGACGGACACTGTGGTCATATTCCACACCATCAATTTCTAAAACAAAGCCATCAATGAGTGATGGGTCTAGGTTGATGGTAAATTCAATGTCATTTACATGATGTAAGGGACATAAAACAGTTTTTAGTTGCTGGAGTTGCGCATCACTTGGTGCTTTGACACAAGTGACTGTGCAAGGTTTTGTGGCGTTTTGATGCAAAGTGAGATTGTGAAAGTCAGTCATAATTTCAGAAAGCAGGGAAAAACGCCCTTTCTCAAAAAGCAGAGAAAAAAACCGTAGCAGGTGTGGGTTTTGGTTAATGATAGGAAGTTTTTTCAAAACCTCCATTTTTTGATTGCTGGGAATCGTAGGATGCTCTAGCGCTGCGCGCAAATTTGCATCTTCTGTGATGACGGAAATCGCGGTGCGTAGCGCCTCGTCACCCACACCAACTTCATGTAAGGCTTTTGCATACCGACGTGTGATTTCACTCATGTCAAATCACCTGCTTGCTTTGTAAAAGAAGCGAAGAAATCTTCATTTTTATCTTTTGACTCTGGCTCTACAATGGTTTTGGCAGAGCGCATAGCAAGGTCGATGACTTCGTTTTGAAGCTCGGCATAGAGTTCATCACGTTCTCTGGAAAGTTGCGCTTCGGTTTGAATAGTTAGTTTTTGTGCATCGGTATGCGCTTTTTCTAAAATGGCATTGGATTGTATTTTGGCTTTTTCTTTGGCTTTGATGAGAAGCTCTGCAGCTTCGCTTTCGACTTGTGAGAGTTGCGTTTTATACGCAGAAAGGGTTTCCTCAGCGACTTGTTTGGTCTCAGCTGCTTCTTTCAAATTGTCGTCTATTTCTGCTTGCCTTTTTTCAATCATATTTGTGACAGGATGAAAGAGAAATTTACGCAAAATGAAATATAAAATGATGACATTAATGACTGTAAACACAATATCGCTCAATGAGAATGAAAGCATGGTAATCGCTCCTTTTGCGTGTTATTGTGTGAAAATGAGAACCAAAGCGACAACAAGTCCGTAGATAGCTGTTGCTTCTGCAAGCGCACAACCAAGTAGTAGAGCACTGTTGATTTTGCCTGAAGCTTCCGGTTGTCTTGCGATGGCTTCGGTGGCTTTGCCTGTGGCAATGCCGATGCCGATGCCGGCCCCGATGCCTGTCAATACTGCGATAGCAGCTGCGATTGCGATGTACATAATAATTTCCTCCTAGTAATAATTGAATCGTTCAAATTTAAGAATGTGCTTCTTCCATACTTTCACTTAAAAACAGTGTGGTGAGGAAGATGAATACGACAGATTGAATGAGTCCATCAAAAACATCAAAATAGAGTTGCAAAAATGCCGGTATAACCACTGGCGCAACAGCATGTATCATCTCCATGATGATGTAGGATGCAAGAACGTTACCAAATAGACGCATACAGAGTGACAAGGGACGAATGAAAATTTCTAATATATTGATGGGGAGAAGTAGTGGCGATGGAGTTGCAAATTTCTTGAGACCTTTTTTGAAACCCAAAAAGCGAAATTGTGCCGAATAAATGAGTATGGCACTCAGTGCTGCCAAGGTGGCAACCACTGAAAAGCTCTTGGTGGGTGGCGTAATGCCAAAGAGCGGAACAAGGTTGCAAAATGTTACATATAGTGCCACAGTGCCAAGCCACGGAGCAAATGACCGCCAAGGTTTACCAAGATGTTCTTTGCAGAAATTATTGAAAGAGCCAATGCAGATTTCAAGCATTGCTTGTCCCTTGCTGGGTATTCGTTGTAAGTTTCTCGTCAGCAGTATAGATGAGACGGTGAGGAAGAGCATAATGCCCCAACTGACCAAGATGTATGGTGAAACTGTGAAGAGACCAAATACGTCAAGACCCGCTGCGCTTTCGTTAAATATTTCTTGCATATCATGCACGATAAAACCCCCCTTCGTTTTTTTAACTGCGTTTTATCATAATACTTTGTGCGTAATTGAAAAAGACTTATGAAAGTAAAAAAGATATTTGCAATGAAAGAGATAACTGCGTATAATAAGAAATAGGGAAAATCAAGGTAAAATTGCCTTATATTTGGAAAGGAGCGATGGTATTTGAAAAAGAAATTGGAAGAATCTTCTTTGCGACGCCAAATCTTTTCGATCAACATTATAGTGATTATTGCAACCATTTTACTTACGCTTGTGGGCACACTTTTTATTGCACTGTATCAGAATAACAAATCGCTTGAAAACAGCTTGCTTTCCACAGCACGAGGGGTTTCTCAAACGCCACTGATGGAAGTGCAATTAGAGCTTGGACAAGTGGACGACGTTTATTGGGCGATGTTTGATGAAAGCATCTCACAACTTCAAGGCATTGATAGCATTGTAGTTGCCAATATGGATGGACTCATTTATTACCATTCCGATGAAAAGCAAATTGGAAATACCTATCAAATAGAAGAAGATGTTGATATTTTTGCACAGAGAGAAGCGTTTATCACCGGTGGTTCTGTTGGCTTTGGAGTAATGAAAAGTGCGTACGCACCAGTTGTTTCTGAAGATGGAACTTTGCTGGGTTTTGTCATGGTCGGCATTGACATGGCACATGTTACAAAGTCTGTGACACAGTATGCGATTTCGTTTGGCGTCGTTGCCATCATTGTTCTAATACTCGGTGGGCTACTCTCATTTAAATTATCAGACCGCATCAAAAGACTGATGCTTGGCTATGAGCCAGAAGTTCTCTTGGGCCTATTTCGTCAAAGAGAAGAGATTTTAGAGACGCTAGAAGAAGGTGTACTTGCCATTGACAAACATGCAAAAGTCATGTTTAGTAACAAGGCAATTGAGCAGATGCTGCGCATGAAAAAATCAGAGATACTGGGAAAAGATTTGCATGAGCTCATACCAAATTCATCTCTTGATCGACTATTGACATCGAAACGATCAGAATATAACATTCCATATACGTTTTCTCATAATGAGCGTATTTTAGCGCATCATATGCCTATTATGGAAGATCGCAGTGTCATCGGCGCTGTCGCAATTTTACGTAACCGAACAGAAGTCACTAAACTTGCGAATGATTTGACAGGGGCGCAACACATTGTAGAAGCCATGCGCGCCTATACACATGAATTCATGAATAAACTACATGTCATTGGCGGACTTTTGCATCTGGGAGAAGCAGAGAAGGCAGAAGCATACATTATGAATGTCACTGCCGTACAACGTCAGGCAGTGGGTGCAATTATGCGTTCCATTCATGATCCATCTGTGGCGGCACTGTTACTGGGAAAAACCAGTCGTTGTAGTGAACTGGGTGTGCGTATGACATTGGCAGAGGGCAGCGTGCTCAAAGATGGGGCAAATGTCCTCCCAACCGATGCTATGGTGACCATATTGGGTAACCTCATTGAAAACGCGGCAGAAGCACTGAACCTCAGTGTGCCAAAGGCAAAAGAGGTGATTGTCACCATCAAAGAAAGTGACACAGATTTACTTATTTGTGTTGAGGATACAGGGCCAGGCATTGCCTTTGACCTCAAAGAGAAAATTTTTGAAAAAGGATTTTCCACCAAAAGCGCTACAAGAGGCACAGGCCTTTCCATTGTCTCTTCTATCGTAGATGCATATCATGGGTCAGTACGGGTGGAATCTGAAATTGGGCATGGCACGACATTTTGGGTGCGATTTCCCAAAGAACATTAAGATAGGAAGAGGTGGAGGCATTGTATAAAACGGTCATAGTGGAAGATGATTACATGGTTGCAATGCTTCATCGCAGTTTCATTGAAAAAGATGAGCGATTTGAAGTGGTTGCCGAATTTCATTCAGGGCGAGCAGCACTGCAATATTTGCTCTCAAATTTAGTGGATTTGGTTGTATTAGATGTGTATATGCCCCTGCAAAGTGGTGTGGAGTTACTCAGAGACTTGCGCGGTTACGGCATAGACACCGAGGTCATCGTTGTCACAGCGGCGCATGAGACGCAAACACTCAATGAACTACTGAAGATGGGGGTAATGGATTATCTAGTCAAACCCTTTACAGCAGAGCGGTTTCAACAAGCACTGGATGGATTTGCGCAAAGAGAAAAGATGTTGCATCAAAAAGAAAGAGTGTGTCAAACAGAAATTGATGAACTCTTGACCAATGCAAAACCGAAAGAGAAAAGTACCAAAGGGATGCAGCGAAAGACGTTTGAAAAGATTTCACAAGAACTCAGCACACAAGAGGGAAAAAGTTGTGAAGGCATCTCTTGCAAAACAGGACTCTCAGTCGTCACAGTGAGACGATATTTAACGTATATGTTAGAAAACGGGCAGGCGCAAAGTCGCATCAATTATGATACCGGCGGAAGACCTTCCATGATCTACTTAAAACTAGAATCAAAAAAAGTAGAGTGAAAGCAGGTATCATTTGATACCTGCTTTCTGCTTTTAGCACTAAGTGCAAATATACTTGATATGGAAACGAAAGTTGCTCTACGCTATGATTCGCGTAAGGGGAACTGTTTTCCATTTGAGTCGAGATAGGTGTCACCTGATAAAATGAGTTCAGAAACGGGAACAATCGTATATCCTTCTTGCAGAAGCCCTTCAATAATTTCTGGTAGAGCCTCGTATGTGTGCAATCCTGCGTTGTGAAATAGAATAATAGACCCTGGATTTACCTGTGTTAACACACGGTTTTGGATGTCTTCTGCAGGGGTGTCTTTCCAGTCGAGACTATCAGCACAACAAACAGATTCAAAAAAATTTCCAAATCATGAAACTTATGGGGAACATATGCTTTAGTTGTACGTCAAACACTGATAAGAACTAAAAAAATGAAAGGAAGTGCAAAGATGAAACGATTCATAACAAAGTACGTGTCATTACTCTTAGCGACGCTCATTATCGTGGGAGGAATGACATCATGCGTGCTGGCAAACCAGGAGGAACCTGAGGTAACAGCGTATACCCCCGTGACCATCCAGGCGCCAGAGGGAACCATTTTCATGCACACAGGCAGTCCACTCATTTTATCAGGGGAGACCATCAAACCGTTGGATTCAAAAAACCTTGACGTAGCGGCAACTGTCAAAAGCGGCAGAACTCTCGTTCCACTGCGTGCAGTGTCAGAACACTTTGGCGCTAACGTAAGCTATGATGAAACTAGTCGCACAGCCATCATTTCTTATGGTGGAGTAGAGTACCTATTTCCCATTGACGCGTCTCACTATGTGATAAAAGACGGAAATGAGAAAACAGAAGTAACAATGGACGTGACATCCCAAATTCTCAATGACCGCACGATGTTACCTGTGCGTGTCATCAGTGAAGACATTTTGGGAAAACAAGTTGGCTATTTTGAGCGTATCATTTCCATTTCTGACACTGCTGTGGATTTGGAAGGCAACAAAGACTTGGTGAAATCTATCAAAGACCGCATCGGCTCTGCACTCAAACCAAATTCAGAAGCAGAAGTCAAAATGGCGATGAATCGCTATGAAAATGAAATGAAACTTTATATGGATGGAGGTGTTATGCGCGAAGATGCTGCAGTGGAAGAAGCAGCGCCAGCAGAAGCAACGTCTAACGACAGTGCAGGGGATGGTTTTTCTGAAACCAACGTGCAAGTAGAGGGGGTTGACGAAGCAGACATCATCAAAACAGATGGCAAATACATTTACTATGCAGGCAGCAATGTGGTGCGCATCGTAAAAGCAGACCAAGGCAAAATGCAAGAAGCTGGCATCATTCGCATGGCGCTTTCCAAACATGTGCGAGAAATCTACTTAGATAACGACCGTCTTGTTGTCTTGGGTAATCGCTATGAACAAGAAGATTGTGAAGTTGAAGAAGGCAACGTATATGAAAAAGAAGTGGCAGTGGCAGAGGATATGATGATTTGCCCTCCATATTACTATGGAAAAAACTTCAGCTACATGGATGTTTACGATGTTTCTAACCCTGATAACCCTATGCTAATCAAAGGTCATGAAATGGAAGGCTATTATGAGTCTAGTAGAAAAGTGAGTGATGTGGTTTACCTCATTACGAGCACCCATCCATATGGCGATGGCATTATGCCTCTCATGAGAGAAACCACAAATGGTCAAAAGGCAACAGAAGTCAAACTCGATGATGTTATGATTATGCCAGAGTTTCCTGCCAGTGGATATCTCGTTGTCTCAGCATTAGACATTCAAACAAATGATACAACAGAAGTAGAAGCCATTGCTGCGTCAGGCTATGATTTCTATATGAACACCTCTGGTTTATACATTGCAGGCAACGACTATGAAGGTAACAGTACCATCATCAAGTTTGCTCTTGATGGGTTGAATGTTGGTTATGCAGGTTCCACTAAAGTCAAAGGTGATGTGCTCAATCAGTTTTCTATGGATGAGTCAAATGGTTACTTTAGAGTGGCAACTACAATATGGGGACAAGAGAGAAGCAATGCGCTATATGTGTTAGATGAAAGCCTAAACATTGTCGGTTCTGTGCCAGAATTTGCAACAGGTGAGCGCATTTATTCCGTGAGATTCATGGGAGACAAAGCGTATGTGGTAACCTTCCGCAACATTGACCCACTTTTTGTGTTTGATCTTTCCGATCCAACTGATCCAACCATTACAGGGGAACTTAAAGTGCCAGGATTTAGCAATTATCTCCATCCAGTGGGAGAAGACCTCATTTTGGGATTGGGTCGTGAAACCTATGAACTCTTTACAAGAGATGAAAAGGGAAAAGAAACAGCAGTGGGCTTCCGCGAAGGTGGCATCAAATGTTCCCTATTTGATGTGTCAGATATGGGCAAACCGAAAGAAGTGACAAAGCTTGTCATTGGCTCTTCTGGTAGCTATTCCGAAGCGCTCTATAACCATAAGGCTATCATGATTGACAGCACAAATGAAATTATGGCATTTGACGCTTGGATTCGTGATGACGATAAAGAAGGTCAATCTGAGCAACAAGCTGTGCTTGTGAGTTTCGCTGACAGAGATTTAGAAATCGTAGGTACGCTTAAGGGAACAGAGTCAGAGGCGTATGGTAGCGACATTCCATATGGCAGAAGAGTGATGTATATTGGAGATTATCTCTATTACATTCAAGATGGCGTATTGGTTTCTTATCACTATGAAACATTAAAAAAAGTGGATACGCTTGCATTTCAATGAACAACTATAAAAAAGAACCTGTCACATCAGTGTGTCAGGTTCTTTCATTTTTTTCTGTATATATAATTTGTATTTGCGTAAAAGTATAGGTGTGTCAAAGCTGGAACAAATTCAAATGTTCCAAATAATTTCGGCACTATCTTCTGAAAGCGCAATGTGATGAATAAAGCGTTTTGCGACTATTTTCTTTTCTTCAAAGGCAAGGGAAGGAAAGTCGAGAACACGGTATTGTGCCTTTGCTTTTTGTGCTTGGGTTTCTCGCTCTCTTATGAGAATTTCACGTGCATCGTGCAAACGTGCCAATTCTTGGTTTATGTATTGCATGGAAAGTTGCGTGCTTTCCGTCAAAGCAGAGAGAAGGCGCTCAATTTTTGCATCGATTTGCATGAGTAGCGCATGATTTGTATCGTCCATTTCATTACTTCGCAGAGAAATGGGAGGACATTGAGCAATGATTTTGACTAGCGTGTTTTCGGTGATAGACTCCAACTGTTTTAAATCAACGCGGATGGAACTGTTGCAAGATTGTAGATTTGACCTGCCACTACACAAAAGATAATACTTCTCTTTGACTTTATTGACTTTGACACTATAGCCACAGTCTTTGCATTTGAGAAGACCAGATAACCAAGTGTGTTTCCCTTTTCCTGTTTGCTTCAGCTGGGCGTTTTGTTCCAGTTTGTGTTGACAGCAAAGCCAAAGTGCAGAAGAAATGATACCCTCGTGGTTTGCGATGGTAAACTGAACCTGCGCTGTACTGCTTTCTGAATGCTTGCTGCGCTTCCCAACGAGAAATCCTGCATGCGTACCGTCAAAACGCTCAATGGATGGATGACATGTGACACCCTTACTTAAAAAGTATAAATAGATTTCTGCATCTGCCACTGTGTAGACTGGGTTATGCAATAGGCGAGATAACGCAACGTTGTCCCATGTGTCACGTTTGGGTGCTTTGATTTTCGCAGCATTGAGAAAGCGTGCCAAAGAGCCTAAGCTCTCGGTCGGACTGATATAGCGGTTGAAAATCTCTTGTATGATGAGAAGTTTTGCTTCATCAGGGACAAGACACGGCAGATGTTTGCCACTAGGGTCGGTGGTGCGACCAATGCGGAAACCAAAAGGGGCAGGGCCACCGGGCCAAGCACCCAATGAAACGCGCTGATAGTAGTTATCTCGTATGCGCTCTGCAGTTGTTTCACGCTCCAATTGGGCAAAGACCATAATGATATTGAGCATGGCACGTCCAATAGGCGTAGAGGTGTCAAAGGCTTCGTTGACTGAGACAAATTCAACTTGATGCGCTTGCAATGTGCGCCACAACTGACCAAAGTCAGCGGTGCTACGTGAAAATCGATCTAGTTTGTAGACAATGATTTTTTCAATGCTGCCATGCTCTACATCTTGCATGAGTTTTATAAACGCGGGGCGGTTGGTCGTCTTGGCTGAAAACCCAATGTCTTTGTATATTTTCACATCATCGTCTGTTTGTTTTTTGCATAAATCAATTTGTCCTTCGATAGAAAGGCTGTCCGTTTTTTCAACAGACTGGCGGGCGTAGATGGCGACCAGTCTTCTCACTTCCTTTCACTGAGGAGCATTAGATATTGTGTGGAATTTTGTTTGTGGGAAAGACATGTCGCACATCGCTTTTGTTTTGATTGAGTTCAAGTAGGCAGGTTTGGCAAAGCGATTGCAAAGTAGATTTGTAATCAGCATCGTTATAGGAAGGGTGTTTGTGTTGCACGTTCATAGGCGTCTCCTTTATGGTTATATTCTTGATTTATCTATATGCAACAGCTTCAAAAATAGTACAAGTTGTGTGTAAGCGTTTGTGTTGTAGCGCGTGAGTTATTTTCTATGTGTATAAAACGGCGAAATTTGTATTGACGCATTGTAGGGTAAAAGATGGAATTGTATAATAAAGGATATATTCTGAGGCTATTAGTGTTTGCAAGGACAGTACACTAGCTATTTTTCTGAGGAGGTGGAGCATATGACCATTGACGATTATCTAGGACAGATTGATGAGAAAACAAGAAACAAGCTTGAACCAATTATCGAGTATATTGCAAAAGAGTTTCCAGATGTGACTTATGATGAAGATTGGGGACCAAAGACAAAAATGCCAACCTATCGTCACAATGGAAATTACGTAAGTATCGCATGTATGAAACGGTATATTTCTATTCACTTTAGCAATTATGAAGCACCTAAGCTGATTTTTCAGAAATATCCATATTGCAAGGCCAATGTGGGTTGTGTCAATTTTTCTTATGCACGTGACTTACCGCATGATGTGATTTTTGAAGCAATTGATCAAACCCTCGGCGTCAAGAAGTAAATGCGTTTTCTTAAAAAACGGAAGATGGTTTCCGATTTACAAACAAAAACATGTTTGAAGAATTTGCTATGGGCAGAACTTCAGGCGTGTTTTTTTGTTTTCTTTACTGCAGTTTGGAAAATTTGAGCCATGGAAAATTTAGCGCTGATTTTAATTCAGCAGGTTGCGAGAAGACACAGGAAAAAAAGCAGTTGGCCGCTGAAAAAAATCATATTTATCACAGTCTGTTAGAGCATGTATCCCAAGCGGATTTGGCACATGCGTTTATGAGGTGCTCACAGCACTCAAAAAAGCTGGCATTCAGTTGGCGGTGGCCTCTTCCAGTAGAAACGCCAAGACCATCTTAGAGAGCACGAAACTCATGCAGTATTTTGATGTCATCACTCATAGCAATGACATCACGAGGCAAAACCAGACCCAGAAGTGTTTTTGTCGGCAAGCAGCCGTTTGGGACTTTTTCTGCTGACTGTTTGGTTGTGGAAGATGCTATGCAGGGGGTTAGGGGGCACTGGATGCGCATATGGATTGTGCAGGCATTGCCGATGCCGTAAATTATTTGCAAGCCACATATCGCTTAACTACGTTACGAGACTAGTAAGAAATAGCAATACTAAAATCGTAATAAACAACTTTCCTACTTATTTTGTGTGTAGAATGGAGTTATCGGTAACTTTTTGTTCTGTATAAGCTTTTATTATAGTGATTTGTGTAAAAATAACATAGAAATTGGTAAGTTTTCTTGATTGTGGGGAGAAAATGGTATAAAATCCCTTAGTGCAAGTTTTTATTAACTTTTTAAACGGAGGAAAATTACATGACAAAAATGCGAAGGTTTTTCAGTTTTCTATTGGCACTGTCGTTATGCACGACATTTGTTCCAGTATTTGATGTTAATACCTTTGCGGCAAGCGATTCAGATATGGATGCGCTGACTGCATTGGGAATTGACACGAGTGAAGAACCAGAGGGATATGATCCGTATAGTACAGACAATCCCTATGGTAAAAACACAATAGAGTTATCTCCTGTCTATGAACTTTATAAAGTTGGGCTTACTGATAAAGTGACATATGACGCAAGTTTTGATGCTGGTGAAACCACTTTGAAAAATGGTGAAGACACAAAAAATCATCAAAAGGAAGCGACAGGAAATGAGCTTGAAGCAACTTTATACGGAAATGAAAAATGGCAACAGAGTGTTTCCAGCATCATGGGAGATGGTGATACAGAGACGGTTGCCAGCGGGACAACCACCACAAAAGGCGACTATACGGTGATTAGTAGAGGTACTGTCACTGACACTGCTGCCTCAAATATCCCTTCAAATGGTTATTTAAAAGATTATGTTGGAGCAAGCACAGATTTGGGCGGTGACTTTGACTTTGCTTTGTCAAGTGTCGCTGCAGGTAACTTCAATGGCAATGAAAAAGGACTGTCTAGTCAGACAGTTATGGTATACACTTCTGATTATACCAATAACGGTGGCTTATATCTTCGCTTTGGAGATGCCGTAGATGGCAGTTATGGTGCAAGCGCAAAAGAACTACTCAAAACGAGCGACACCATAGGCAATCCAAATCTAATGGACAATGGCATTCCGGTGGAGAATTTTGGAGCAAACCCATATCAGCTACAAAACTATCTGCAAGTGACAACAGGTGACTGGAATAACGATGGTTTGGATGAAGTGGCAGTGTATATTCCAGAAGAGGGCAACTCTCGTTTGGTGGTATATGCGTTGCAACTGACAAACCAAGATGATAAAGACACAGCATATCAAAATCCTGATAAGTGGAGTGTCGTATGGACCTATTACTTCCGCGAAGGCGACGTGGTGTCCAACATGGTTTCTTTTGCTAGTGGAGATGTGAACCTGGATGGCACAGACGACTTAGCAGCGACATGGGGCTACTATTACGGTCCTGATCAAAATACGGGCTCAAAGGCAGCTGTTTTGTTTGGCGCGAAGGGCACAGAGATGTTAACAGATTCGCAAGAATTTGACTTGACATATGGTTCATCTAATATCGTCCGTGGTGCATTTTCCTTTGGTGATATGGCTGGAAGTGACGAAGATGTGCTAATTTTGTGCGGACAGTCAGATGCTGACTTAAAAGAGGGCAATACCGAAACACGTTACGTAGCACTGTATGATTGGGATGGCGTGCAGTTCCAATCTAGTGTCTATCAAAATTTCAATCTATTTGAAGAAAAGAACGGCAATTTGATTTGGCCTGCGATGACAAGAGGAGACAAAGAGTTTCAATCACTACCTCTTTGCGTTTCCAATACGGCTGTCATTTCCCAAGGAATTACAGGCGGTGGTGATTTGCTCTATTTTGACAGCCTCATCATCGAATATACAGACAATGGGCTCAAAATCAAAGAAGCGTGGGATATTGCTCCTGCCATGCAGGAAGATGTGAGTAATCCAGAGCAGTATGTCGAGTATGACGCTGTTGCAGGTGATTTGACTGGCGAAAATGGTGCAGCAACACTTTTTACCATGACGCAAACATTGAGCCAAACAGAAGATAAAACTGCCACATATACCATACAAGGCAGTCATGAAGAACCAGTTTATGGCGTTGCTTACTACTATAAAAACTGGTTTAACAAATTGTTTGGTATCAAGACATATTATGTGAAAATCACTGGATATCAAACAGTCACTGATACGAGCGATGTCAATTGTAAATATACAACCAGTCATTTGGGCAATGCTTACTTTGTAACCGCTGATATGTTTACAGATGATGTCATGAGAAGTGAAACAGATTTCTCAACGAGCATCTGTTTGGCAAATACGGACGTGGATTCTAGTTACATGTCTTATGGTGGCAGTCACTACTATACCTATACTGACCCAGAGGTTCTCGCAGTCTTGGCATCTCCACCATATTTCTCTGATTTGGTGGAACGAGATGATTTGTCAGGTAGTTATGCCGAATCCACAACCAGTTACTCTACAAGTGAAGGGACCACAGGGGGAGTAAACTTATCAGCAACCATTACAGTGGGGGCATATGTTTCATTTGAACAGGATATCGAAGTCTTTGGGGTGAAAGTCGCTTCTGTAGAAGCAGAAGCTACTGTGACGTCTGGGTTCACCTTTGAAACAGAAATCACCAGCACACTGGAACAAACGATTACATACAGTGCAACCAGTGGCGAAGATATGGTAGCATTTTACTCTATACCAATGGAAATCTATGAGTATACCTCATACATCGCAGATGGCAATGGCGGATATGAAGAGGTCTTAACGACGGTCAATATTCCGCATGAAGCGTCTATTCGCTTAATTTCAAAAGAAGAGTATGAGTTTATCGCAAAAGACTATCAGGTCCTACCAAGCATTGCGGATACGGTACTCACACACACCATCGGAGATCCTGCGACCTATCCAGAGTCAACCGATGGGTACCAAGTAATTGCAGCATATGACGGCACACCTTCCGCTGTTGGATTTAGTAGCACAGAAGGTGGATCAGGCATCAGTCAAGAAATTGCCATGTCCACAGAATTGGGTACAGCATTTACCGCCTCGGTTGGTGTAGAAGCCAAAGCAGGTGCCGGTGCTGGCGGTGTGAAGGCTGGTATCATAGCTGGTGCTGAAGCAGGAGCAGGGTTTGTGCTCGTCACCACGGATGGGAGCGCCTTCTCTGGTGAAATGCAAAACATGCCAATTGAGGCGCAGCCATATAACTATGGTATGAATTGGCGTATCTTCTGCTACAAATACAGCGATGGTGGAACAAACTTCCCGGTTGTGAGCTATTTGGTTTCAGAAGTGCAAAATCCGCCTTCCATTCCAGACGATTTTGCTCAGGATATGGCGGCAACCACAGCGGATTCTGTCACACTCAATTGGAGCTATGACAAAAACATAGCGGGCTTTAGAATTTATCGCTACTATGAGTTCCCAGAAGGCTCAGGTAGTTACGAAATTAAATATGTTCCATTTTCTGAAGCAATAGCGTATGACGATAACACAGGAACTTATTATTTTAGTTATACGGATGAGCAACTTAGCCCATATACCGAGTATAGTTATCAAATCAAATCAGTGCGTGCAACCAATCCAAAGGAAAGTATTTATAGTGAACCGATGATTTGTCGCACAAAAACAGCTGTTGGTTATCCTGACATTCAGTTAGATGGTCTCGATGATGAAGGAGCACTTCCCATTTATCCAGATGCAGATAGCACAGTCACTGTGGTCATTGCGGAAGCAGATAGTTATAACGGTTTGAGTTATCAGTGGCAAAAAAATGAAAATGGTATGTGGGAAGACCTATCAGGTCAAACGGAAAAGACCTTTACCATTTCCAATGCAGGTTCCGCTGACCAAGGGCTCTATCGTTGCCGTATCAATGCCATCTATTATGATAGCAATGCAGGGGAAAACTATTATATTTCGGCATTCTCTCATCAATTTGACACAGCCTATGAAAAACGATCTCCAATTGTTTCACTCATGGTAGAAGAAACTGCAGGAACAGACAGCCATGGCAATGTGCTAAATGGACTTTCTGCAAGTGTTGAATTGTATTCAGCCAATGTGGGGCATACAGCAGCACCATCAGGCACACTTACCTTTACAGTGGAAGGAACAGACTACGAATACAGTGAAACTGTTGACTTGGCGAGACAGGATACCAATAAGTGGTTTGCTGACGTGGCTGCATTTAAGCAATATGCAACAGCATCCATATCCATCCCAGACTTGCAAGAAGGGGTTTACACTGTTTCAACTTACTATAGCGGTAGCAGAGTATTCCAAGACAATGCTTCAGAAGAAGGGGAGCTTGTGATTGTTGGTGACGGATCAGCATACCAGCTCATTCTTTCTCCGCAGGAGGATGGAAACTCTGTGACAGAGTTTGAATATGGTCAGTCAATCTATCCAACACTCAATGCCGTGAGCAAAGACCTTAATGGAGACATTGTGTCTGTTGAAAGCCCAGCAACGTTCAAAATTAAAGAAGTGGGTGAGGATAGTAGCACAGCATTTTCTGCAGGAGACCCAACACCATACGTTGGTAGTTATATTTTAGAAGCATATGAAGGGGCCAATATGGTCGCAACGGAAGACTTTCACGTGAATAAAAAACCAATCACCATTTACGTGGAAGATAAGCATGATGTCAGCAAGGGCACAGTGTCAGAAAATTTCCCTGTGATTGCATCTACTGATATCACAGAAACAGAATTGGATGCGCTTAACTTGGAGTATAGCGTGACAAACTCTGCAGGCAATCGCGATGAACTCGATAACGAGACTGATCCAGGCAAATATACAGTAACAGCAAAAACCAGCAGTAGTACACCAGATGATCGATACAATAACTACAGTGTGAGCTATGTGTCAGGCACTTATACCATCATTGGTGCAACCTATCGTTTGACAGCGGTGGCACAAGATTACACAGATGACGCGGGCACAAGACCTGTTGGCACAGTGGGCATCAGTAATGTGCAACAAAACTATGCAGATTTTACAGCTGAAACTCAAGTGTTACTCTACGCCACACCTGAAGATGGCTATGAAGTAGATATGTGGACTGCTACATTTGAAGATCACAGCGTGCAAACGCAAGATGGAAACAACACGTTCACATTGAAAACACAAGCGCAACCTGTGAGCGTGACAGCGACCTTTAAGCCAGGTGAAATTCAGCTATCTACAGTGGTTGATCCACTCATTGCGGGCGCAATCGTATGTGAAGATGAATACTTCTCATCAGGGGCATATGTATCTTACGGAGCGCAGTATCCTTTCACAGCGGTTCCAGCACAAGGGTATCACTTTAGTAAATGGCTCATCATTGCAGGTGGCATCAGTGATACCCCAAGTGGTGTCACAAATGAAGACGGCACAAACGATTTGACAGTCACCGTTGGCAACTCCTCTATGACAGTCTACGGTGTGTTTGCTCGTGACGAATATACCTTGACACTAGATGGACAAATTACAGCGTATTATCTATTTGATGACGATAACAACCCAACCACAGACCCTGTACGCAAAACCATCGAAAGTGGAACAGCAGTTTCCGGAGATACAGAAATAACTGTGACACCAAAAGCAGGATATGATGCAGCTCCAGATGCGTATTTCACCATCAATGGTGTGGAGACGACGGAACAAGAAGAAGTCCAATTTAACATCATTGCAGATACCCAAGTTACTCTGCAAACGTCTCAAAATACCTATGCTGTTGACATCACTGCTCCAAATGGGACAGTAAAAACGAAAGTCAACGGTGCAACTGCAACGAGCGAACAGCTTGCATCGGTAGAAGGTGGATCAGAGATAGTCTGCACTCCAACAGCGGATCGTGGTTACGTCTTTGATCACTGGGTATTAAATGGAACTCCAGTAGAAGATAAGGAAATTTTAACCATTTCTACTCTGGGCAATCATACGGACATTGAAGCAGTGTTTGTTGCAAATGATGAGTATACTGCGACAGCATCTGTCAGCAATGATGATCGTGGCAGTATGCTATACACCTTGTATGACATCTATGGAGAGATGGTTGGTACAGAAGACATGAGCATGCCAGCAGGTGGAGTCACAGTATATAAAGGAGAATCCATCGTCTTTACTGCCGATATTAATTCAGGTAGTATGATGGAACAATGGAATATCAATGGCGAAAACCTTTATACAACAGACAGAACATATACAGTGTCTGAAGTCACCGACGACATTGATGCCGTTGCTTATTTGAAAGCAGCAAGTAAATATCAGGTCAACTTCATTGCAATGGGTGATACTGGTAGTACACTGGTAGCAGAAATTGATGATACACCTCTCCTTTCAGGTGAGTTGCAATATGGTGGTAGTGAGCTTGTGTTGACAGCAGATCCAATGGATGGCTATATGGTAGACTATTGGACTGTAACGTTGGGCAATCTCATCACACCTGAATTCTCTGCAATGACGGATGAAAATTTAGTCAAGATCGTAACTCCAGAGCTAACAATTGATCCGCTCAAACAAAACATTACAGTGAGAGCGCACTATGCAGAAACTGCTACAAATCTAGTCACACTTCCTGATACGCAAACAATGGGCGTTTCAAAAATTACTTATATAACTCCAATTGAACCAACAGATGATGGCATGCGCGACTTAACGAGTTCTGAAGTGCGTGCAGGTGGCAAAGTCATGATGACATGCCAAGCGAATGGTGGATATGTTACAGACAAGACGCAATTGGAACAAGCATTTATTGCAGCATCAAACCCAACAGCAGTGGTTGAAGTGACAGAAGATAGCGGCGTGTTTACAGTATCCGTCAGCAATCTCACTCAACCGATTACATTACAAGAAAGCGATTTGTATAACATCCAATATACCGTAACAGTGCCAGATCATGTGGTGGCTTCACCAGTGGCATCAAAAGCAGGCGAGACCATTACATTGACGGTCACACCGCAATCTGGATATGTATTTTCCGACTTGTCACTCGACCATGGCACGTTGAATGAAGAAGTATCTCAGAAAAATCTCGTTTATACTTTTACCATGCCAGCAAGTGATGTCATCGTTACTTACGAGCAAAGCAAAAAAGTTTCCTCTGGTGGTGGAGGTGGATTGGGAGGTTCTGCAGATGATACAGGATCCATTCCGCTCGATATCAATGGAAAATCATTAAAAGTTGATGTGACAATAGACGACGAAAATGCTACAGTAGCACTTGATGGTGATACATTGCAAGAAATGGGCATGGCTACAGGCGTTGTCACATTGAATTTAAGTTCATTTGAAGAGGTCAATACAATTACAATTGATGAAAATGGATTTGAAGAGATGATGGATTCGGATGACGTAGAAGCACTCTCAGTTGAATTTGACCATGCCAGTGTGACATTTGATTTGGAAGCTCTCAGTGCCATCGGGGATGCAGGCAGTGGCGATGTGTCGCTTGAAGTAACGCAAGTTGAAGAAGATCGCTTAACTGCAGAAGAGCAGGCATTGGTTGGAGATAAGCCAGTATATGACCTAACACTTTCAGTAGATGGAGCTATGGTTTCTAAATTTGGTGAAGGTAGTGCGCAAGTCAGCGTGCCATACACATTAGGTGCCAATGAAGATCCAGGACACGTAGCGGTATGGTATCTAAGTGATGAAGGCGTTTTGGAAGCGGTAAAAGGTGAGTACGATGCTACAACTGGATCGGTTGTATTTACCACAAATCACTTCTCTGAATTTGTCATTGGAACACTTCCATTTGACGATGTGGAAAGAAACGCATGGTATTATGATAGTGTTTCCTTTGCGTATGCCAATAAATTATTTGCAGGCACTAATGAAAACACCTTTGCGCCTAATGTTTCAATGACACGGGCGATGCTTGTTACCGTTCTATGGAGAATGGAGCAAGAACCAGTTAGCATGACAACGGCATTTGATGACGTTGCAAATGATACTTGGTATACAAATGCAGTTGCTTGGGCATATGAAAATGGTCTCGTGTCAGGGTATGGCGATGGCAACTTTGGCGCAAATGATGTCGTGACACGGGAACAAATGGCAGTCATTTTGTTAAACTACGCAACTTACAAAGGCTATGACACTTCTGTAACAACAGACATCGGAGCGTATGTTGATAGTAATACTGTCAGCGTTTGGGCAGTAGATGCGATGCGTTGGGCAAATGCAGTGGAACTCATACGCGGTATGGAAAATAGTACGATGCAACCGCAAAATGATGCGACACGTGCACAAGTGGCAACCATCTTTATGAGACTGATTGAGCAAGTGGAAAAATAACTGTTAACATTAACAACATCTCAGACGATATAGATTGAAGTTGCTAAAAGCAATCCGTCACCAGTGGCGGATTGCTTTTTATGTTAGGTAAAAAGAGAAAATTTGAAAAGACAGGGTGGCAATCCTTTAGATATAAAGGTTGATATATGTACAAAAGGTAAGGTGAAGGTTTATTTAGAAAGCTATTGGCTTTCAGGGGTTATGTAATGTAGGGCATTAAGAAAATAGCGTAAAGGAAGATGAAAAAAACGCAACCACAGTTGTGATTGCGTTTGCGTTATTTGAAATAGAGATTGGCCTTTATCCGAGAAGCAGTGCAACTAAGACCCCAAGCAGAGCGCCAGCTGAGACTTGCATAGGGGTGTGTCCGACAAACTCCTCTAGTTTTTCAGTAGAAGTAATTTTTTGCTCCATCGTATGGAACATTTCAATGAGTTCATTGAGTATTTTTGAGTGCTTTCCGGTTTCTTGTCTCACACCCATGGCATCGTGCATGACGATAAACGCTAACACCAGAGTGACACCAAACTCAAAGGAGGCAAATCCATATAACATTGCGCTGGTAGTCGCAACGGCAGATACCGTAGCAGAGTGACTGCTGGGCATACCTCCATCACCAACCAAACGGAAGATGTCAAACTTTCGATTGATGACTGCGTTGGTGATTGTTTTTAAAACTTGTGAACAAAGCCAAGCAATAAAACCATTGACAATGAGTTTATTACTCAATATCTCATTATACCAATCCATAATACTCCTACCTTCTATTCGTTGTGTTTATCGTATCATATCCGATTATGTAGGTCAATCATACTTGGGCAGATTGTACGCGATATTTGTCAATTCGTTTTACGGACATTCGAAAATGTGTTAGAATATAGGAAATTAATTATAATGAGAAGATGGTTTGAGGGGTAATTTTATGAAGCTTGTACAGTTTTTATATGATGAGATGCCTCATTGGGGCATAATCAGTGAAGCGAAAGAGCAGATTTTAACCTTGCAAGATAATAAGAGTCAGTTTTATTCGTTTGACGAGGTTATTTCTAGCTTTTTCAAAGCAAAGCAAAATGGTTTTGTTGATGCGGAAAAGATTGCGCTGTGTAATGTTACGTTGTTGCCACCAGTTTTGCCAACGAAAAACGTTTTATGTATTGGTAAAAACTATCATGATCATATTTTAGAGTTTGACGGATCAGACGAAGATATTGAAAATATCAAAAAGCACCCCATATTTTTTTCAAAAGCAACCAGTGCTATAGTTGCAACAGATACACCAATAAAGTTACATAAAGAAGTGACAAACAGTGTGGACTACGAAGCGGAACTTGCTGTTGTCATTGGAAAACGTGGTGTGAATATTTCACGTGAAGATGCGCTAACTCATGTGTATGGGTATACGATTCTAAACGATATTACCGCAAGAGATTTGCAACAAATTCATCAGCAGTGGCTCAGAGGAAAAAGTTTAGATACGCACTGCCCCATTGGCCCATGGGTTGTGACAAAAGATGAGATAGAAGACCCGCAAAACTTAGCCATTCAAAGTATCATCAATGGTGAGGTGCGCCAAAACAGCAACACCAAACACATGATTCACACTGTGGCAGATTTGATTATGCACCTATCCAAAGGCATGACGCTCGAAGTGGGCGATATCATTGCAACAGGGACGCCAGTGGGCGTTGGCATGGGGTTTGACCCACCGAAATTTCTCAAAAGCGGCGATCGCGTTGAAATTGTCATAGAAAACATTGGTTCACTCGTCAATGTAGTGGAGTGACTGAATATTTCGATAATTTCCATTTTGATGAAGGCGCTGTTGTGCAGTGCTAGTTAGACAGTAGCTTAGTAAAGAGTATAAGAGGATTGTTTTTGTGGATATCGTATATGAAGACAGTAAAATCATTGTCTGTGTCAAACCTGCTGGCATATTATCTACGGATGAGCCAGGGGGGATGCCAGAGTTTATCAAAGCAGAAAAGCAGGATGAAACCCTGCATATTCGAACCGTGCATCGCTTAGACCGTGTGGTGAGTGGACTGATGGTTTTTGCCAAAACAAGAACGGCAGCAACGCGGCTATCTGAGCAGATGAGAAATAATCTCTTTGACAAAGAGTATTTGGCGGTGATACATGGAAAGCCGTTACGAAATCAAGATACTCTGACAGATTTATTATACAGAGACAAGTCAGAGAGAAAAACATATGTAGTGACCGAGCGGAGCAAAGGTGTGCAAGAAGCGGTGCTTTCTTATGAATTACTTCAGACCAATGAAACGATGTCACTGGTGAAAATTAAGCTCCATACAGGGCGCACACATCAGATTAGAGTGCAGTTTTCTTCCCGTTCCATGCCTTTGATAGGCGATAAAAAATACAGCGAAAAACAAGATGACTGTGACATCGCACTATGGTCTCATTTTTTGTCTTTTCAGCATCCGAGTAGCTTTGAGCCGATGGCGTTTTCTCTGTTGCCACCTGACAAGTACCCTTGGAATGGATTTCAAATGCGTCAAGTTGATTCGAGTGAAAGTACTTTAGAGTAAAAAAAGCAAGTTATCAAAGACAATACATGATTTATTGAGATGAATGAATCAGAATGAAATAAGTGAGAAAGAAGTTTGTGTATGTATATTTGTGCATTATGTCAGCAACGTGGATGTCGATCTGGGGATCTAGACAAAACTCCGATCAATTGCCCTTGTGACAAGGAACACATGGAAAAAATTATCGCTTTGTATGACGATGAAGAAGATCAGAAATTGGCTTATTTTTCAGCGCTCACAGAATCGGGTGGTTACGCAAAGAAAACAAGGCTGGAAGAAATCATTGACTTTGCAAACAAATGTGGCTATCAAAAACTAGGCTTGGCATTTTGTATTGGGCTGAGCAAAGAAGCTAAGATCTGCTCTGAAATCTTACAAAGCCATGGGTTTGAGGTGGAGTCAGTGATTTGTAAAGTTGGAAGTGTTCCGAAAGAGCAACTTGGAATCAAAGAAGAAGAAAAACTTCGACCCAACACCTATGAACCAATGTGTAACCCCATTGGGCAGGCAACGCTGCTCAATGAAGCCAAGACAGATTTCAACATTGCATTGGGCCTCTGTGTGGGGCACGATTCTCTGTTTTTTAAGTATTCAAATGCACCTGTAACAGTTTTTGCCGTCAAAGATCGTGTTTTGGCGCATAACCCATTGGGAGCTATCTATACAGCGGATAGTTACTATAAAGGCAAACTGCGCAAAAAGAAATAAATGCGTTTTGCAAAAGGAAGTTTTATATCCATAACAATAGTTGAATTTTGTGTTTAGACTCGCTATTATAATAAAAAAAACCCGCTACAAGTAGTGTCTTGTAGCGGGTTTTTTTATGCTTTGTTTAAATTAATCTCAGAAATATTGAATAAAATTTCTACAAGATTAGAGCAATTACTGCCAATTGAGTGCAGTTTGAATAAAATTGAAGATTGCTTTACGACAATATGTTTGACTATGCCAGCCAAATTTGATGGGATACGCAGCCGTATTTCCAAAGCGAAAGAGCTCCATCTGAGAAAGTGTGTCATGAGACAGTGTCTTTTGCGCTAAAATTTCGGGTGTGAAACAAGCGCCGCTGCCTTTTGCGCAAAGTTCTAGTAAAATATCAATGTTGTTGGACTGAGTTGAGATTTTTGGAGTGAAGTTTGCTTCATTCATCACTCTGTTCCCGATTTTACCTGCGATATCGTCAGCGTTGCTTAAAAGAAAAGGGCAGTCTTTTAACAGGGAGATATCTTGCTTTTCTTTTAGAGATGCGATGACACTACGATTGCTTTCCTTGAAAATGTCATCTAATAACAAATGTGAAATGAGTAAGACCACTTCTTCCTCGTAGAATACTTGGGAATTGATTTCTGAAATATCATCAGAAAAACTGGCGAGGATTAAGTCAAGTTTTCTATCGATTAGCTTTTGTGTCAAAATATCATTGGAGGCTTCTTCTACTTGAATTTCAATTTGGGGGTACAACACTTGAAATTGAGCAATCAAATCGGGCATGAGTGCGTGCCCCCTTGTTGGTGCAATTCCAATGTGTAGTTTACCTCTTGTTTCCGCGCGCACATCTGCCATTTCTTCTTCAAGAGATTTGTATAGCATTTCAAATTGAAGAGCGTATTTGAGAAATATCTCGCCTGCATAGGTGAGTTTGAGTGGTGTACTGCGAATGATGAGCACAGATCCTATTTCGTTTTCTATGTTAGCTAGATGAGCGCTCAGAGTCTGTTGTGTGATGTGTAATTGTTCAGCTGCTTGTGTAATGCTTTGACTTTCTGCAACTGCTACGAAGTATTTCATACTTAAGAAATTCATAATGCACCCTTTTCACAGTAATTTACTTGTATCATACACAAAAATCAACAGTTTTACAACTGTTATATAGCAGGATAAAATAAAGGCAACAGGAATACATCGAGGAAAATTCTTGTGTGATGGATGCAGAAAACAGCATAAAAACACAGGGAGGTTTTCATATGCAATTTCAAAAAAGTTGGCTTTATCTGTTGCTTGGTTTTATCATTCAGCTTTTCATTGGTCTCATTTATGCATGGTCTATACTAAAAGTTCCGCTTTTAGAAGAGTTCCACTGGACTGCAACGCAATTAGCGCTTACCTATAGTTTGTCCATTTGTTTTTTTGCCTTTGGAGGTATACTTTCTGGGATGATCTCGGATAAGGTCAACGTGCGTGCACGTATGTTGGTGAGTGCCTTGCTGATATCTTCTGGCTTTTTGATATCAGCCTGCCTAGACGGCAGAAGCACGGTGCCCTTGCACATTGCGTATGGTGTCTTCGTTGGCACTGGTACGGGGATTGTGTTTAATACCGTCATCTCTGAAACAATGAAATGGTTTCCTAATCGCAAAGGACTCTGTTCAGGGGTGCTCGGAATTGGCTATGGATTGAGCAGTCTGTTATTTGGTAATATATCGGCACAACTCATTGACAATCCGATTGTTGGTTGGCGCGCTACCTACGCATTGCTGGGTGTATCGCCTGGGTTTATTGTTTTGTTGGGTGCTATTTTGATGCGAACACCAAGAGAGACAATGGATAACGCAATCATCAGCTGTCATATGGAGAACATGGCGATTGAGGAATCTCGCAATTACAGCAGCAAGGAAATGTTACACCGCTTTTCCTTTTGGAAACTCTTTATTTTTTTCACACTTCTGGCGTCTATTGGCAGTACGGCACTCAGTTTCGCGAAAGAATACAGCATTACACTCGGTGGCAGTGAGTTTTTCTCGCTCAATCTAGTTGGTGTCATTTCAGTGTGCAATGGGCTTGGACGGATTTCTGCTGGTATATTGTTTGACCATTGTGGTATGCCTGTGACAAAATTATCTGCAAGTGGAATTGGAATATTGTCTACGATGCTTCTCCTACTTGCTACAATGCAATCAAATCTGGTTTTGGGGAGTGTAGGGTTGTGCCTAAGTGGTTTCTCTTATGGATATTCTGGATCGACCCTGGCGACTGTAGTTTCGGCACTATATGGGAGTAAATACTATGCTTCGAACTTTAGTATTTTAATGACACATTTAGTTCCTGCTTCAACGACTGCAACACTTGCTGGATTGCTTGTTGCATCCACAGGGAGCTATATAAGCATATTTATGATTCTACTCTTATTTTCTCTGGTGGGTCTCATCATTAATTTAAACATACGCAAGGCATAGAGATACATAGCTGTCTTGTTGGTGGCAGTATGAAGTGAGAGATAACGAAACATAGATTATTTTTTTCGATTATATAAAATCGCACTTAACCTCAAGCAGATGGCACTGGATTGAGCGGGATGGGTTTGTGAGAATGGTGTGATTTCATTGGCTTGAAGCTGTATGGCGTTCTTCAACATCCCACTGGATGGTTTCCATGCCATAGGAATGTACAGTCTGTATGACACGATCGTTATATTCGCCATAAGGTGGGCGAAAAAGGGTAGGGGCAATGCCAGTAATTTCTTCGATCTTACTGTTGCAAAGTTCGATATCAGCTAAGATTTGTTCCGGTGTGTATGTATTGAAATGAGCATGAGAATTGGAATGATTCATAATTTCATGACCTGCATCATGAATTAACTTCACGGTATCAGGGTTGCGGCTCACCCAGTCTCCCACAACAAAAAAGGTTGTTTTGATGTGATAACGATTCAATACGTCAAGAATGTCTTGTGTGGTGCTGTCGCCCCAAGAGGCATCGAAGGAAAAGGAGCAGACAGGGTAATCTGCTTGCACACAGTAGATGGGAAGCTGCCTTTCGGTTGCTGAGGTGCTGACAAATGCAGGATGATTGACAAACATGAGCATACAAGCAGCCATAAGGATGCTAAAAACAGCAGTCAGCCATTTGAGACGTAGAATAATGCATTTCATAACAGAACTCCTTTATATAAAATACTCTGTTATAAAACGATATGTTTTGCAAAGAGAAACATACCATATTTGACAAGCATAGTGATTAGATTTTGAGAATCGCCAAGAAAATCAGCAAAACACCGCTCAGCCAAGACAAATCTAGATTAATTTTAGAAGATATCGCATGGCCTAGCTTAGCACCTAAAATGATGGAGAGCATATCAGAAACCCAAGCAAGTATGACAACAAGAAGTGGATATGTATGCGTAATACCTGCGCTAAACCCAACCGCTAAGCTATCCAAAGAAAGGGCAAATGCCAAATATGAGGCTTCTAAGGCTGTTAGCACTCTGGATTGGTCTCGGTCTGCTTTTTCAGGGTTTGCATATACTTTGAGAATAAAACCGAGCTGGAACATATTAAAGTGTAGTTTTCTTTCAAAGCGTTCATGTCGGCGAATGAGCGCCTTGACGGCACTGTCAAAAATCTTACTCATACCGAGGAATAAGAGCAGTAAGAAACATATGCCATGCGTGACGGAGGGTGCAAGAAATTCACTAATAAAAGTGCCAAGAAAAAGGGAGAGTGCCAACATAGAGCAACAAATGCAATTGATGACAAAGACAGACGTGAGAGGAATTTTAATTCTATTGGCGCCATAGGCAAACCCAGAGACAAAAGCGTCCGTAGAGAGCGCTATGACAATCAAAATGGCTTCAAGGATAGAAAGCATAGAAAACATGAATAACACCTGCATTTCAAGTAGTGTAATTCATCCTATTCCTGTATGGCGAATGCGTGACAAAGCGCGCTGTGGATGGCGCAAATCTACTAGCTTGGACATAGACTGAGAAAGAGGAGTGAGAAAAATGGATCAAAAAAGGTTATGCACCGCACTATCGAGAACCACCCTCTTAGCGTTAGCACTTATGAATCAAATCTGTTTTAATATGGGCTATCGCATTCTGCCCATTGACGATGAATTCATCAATGAACTCAGCACTAGCATTATTACAGTCTTTTCTGCTTTTCGTGTCTGGTGGAATGACAATCGGCATTGGCGTGAGCGAAAGCGAGAAATTAAACTCACCATTGAAACGTCACACGAAAGTAACGATTGTCAAAAATAATTTGGTGATAGATATAATAAAAAGACGTCTGCATATTGCAGACGTCTTTTTGGTGACCCGTACGAGAATCGAACTCGTGTTACCGCCGTGAAAGGGCGGTGTCTTAACCGCTTGACCAACGGGCCATATAATTTGAATTTTTTAAGTGTTGGTAGCGGTAACTGGATTTGAACCAGTGACACCACGGGTATGAACCGTGTGCTCTAGCCAACTGAGCTATACCGCCGTATTCGCTACACAACGCTTAACGCAAGATTTATTCTATAGCAAGATTAGCGATTTGTCAACAACTTTTTCAAAGTTTTTTCAAAAAAATTTTCAGCAGTGTATTTTGGTGCAAAAAGTAGAAGAAAAAGAGCGCAAATATACCTTATATTATAATAGGGGAATTGATGTGAAATAGTAACTTTAAAAATTTTGAAAAAATTTAAGTAGTTCGAGGGAAAAATATAAAAAAACTCAAAAAATAATTTTAGAAAAATTTAAAAACAACAAAAAAATTTATATGAAAGAATTTACTGAAAGAATTTTCTGAGTGAATTTATTAAAAAATCTTCAGAGAAATTTGTAGAGAAATTTGTAGAGAAATTTGGAAACAACATCAAACAAATATCTAAAAATTTTTGCAAAGTTATACTTGACATAAGACTATATATTTAGTAAAATGACTGAGTGCCTTTATGGGCGCAGTATGCGATGATGCAGGAGATTGCGACTTTGTCGGTAACTTCTGCGGAGTATGTCCGTGAATCGGGCGGCTGAGTAATCCTGTGTAATAGCGTATATCGCCATGACAGAGGAGGCCGGCGCTTGCCGGTTTTTTCATGTTTTGGAATGATACGCACGGAATAGTGTGCAGGGTTTCTCACCGTACGGAGCGAACAATCATCACTTCGTATGAATAGGAGGAAAACAAATGGCTACCCCAAAAGAAAAAATCCGTATCAGACTCAAAGCGTATGATCATCAACTGATTGATCAAAGTAGTGAAAGAATTGTTGAAACAGCGAAACGCACAGGTGCGACCGTTGCAGGACCAATTCCACTACCTACTAAAAAAGAGGTTGTGACAATCTTGCGTGCTGTCCACAAATATAAAGACAGCCGTGAACAATTTGAGCGTCGCACACACAAGCGTTTGATTGACATTACTAAACCATCTGCAAAAACAGTAGAGTCTCTCATGAGCTTGGATCTACCAGCTGGCGTCGAAATCGAAATCAAACTATAAGACGTCAATTGAATTTGTTGTACCCACTAGTCTATCGGGTTTTTGGATAGACGGGTCATGTTGGCAAATTACTAAGTTTGTCAACCAATAACCTTACTTTAAGGAGGAAAACAAATGGAAAAGGCCATCATCGGCAAAAAGGTCGGCATGTCTCAGATCTTTGATGAAGCCGGTAAGGTCATCCCAGTCACTGTTATTGAAGCAGGACCCTGCGTAGTTGTGCAGAAGAAGACTGAGGAAAAAGACGGCTATACTGCTGTCCAATTGGGTTATCAGGATGTCCCAGAAAGAAAACTTTCTAAACCTGAACAAGGGCACCTTAAAAAAGCTGAAGTAGCTATGAAAAAAGTGCTTAAAGAATTCAAACTTGACAATGCAGAAGAACTTAACGTTGGTGACGACGTGACAGTTGCTGTATTTGAAGAGGGCGACCGTGTTGACGTAACAGGCGTCAGCAAAGGTAAAGGATTCGCTGGCGTTATCAAACGCTGGAACGCAGGACGCACACCAATGACTCACGGTGGCGGTCCGGTTCACCGTCATGCAGGTTCGATGGGTTCAGGTTCTGACCCTTCTAAAATCTTCAAAGGTAAAATCGGTGCAGGTCACATGGGTGCTGAACAAGTTACTGTTCAAAACCTTGACATTGTAAAAGTTGATCCTGAGTTCAATTTGATTGCAGTTTGTGGCGCGATCCCTGGCCCTAAAGGCGGCTTGGTTTATGTGAAGTCTACAGCAAAAGTTCTACGTGCAAAACGTGGCGAAGCTGGCACTTCCTCTAACCCACAAAAAGCGTCTGCTCGTTCTAACCCACAAAAAGCATCCGCAAGAAATAGATAAGGAAAGGAGAGTTAAAATATGCCTAAAGCAATGCTTTATAATATGGCCGCCAAACAGGTCGGTGAGGTTGAACTCTCCGATGGTATCTTTGGAATTGAACCAAACATGCCAGCTGTTCACGCGGTTGTTAAAAACCACTTGGCAAATCGTCGTCAAGGCACACAAAGTTCCCTCACTCGTGCAGAAGTTGCAGGTGGCGGCAGAAAACCTTGGCGTCAAAAAGGCACAGGCCGTGCTCGTCAAGGTAGTATCCGTGCTCCACAATGGACACATGGTGGTGTTGTATTTGCACCAAAACCACGCGATTACAGCTATCGTCTAAACCGCAAACTAAAAAGACTAGCTCTTAAGTCTGCGCTTTCCGCGAAAGCTGCTGAAGGAAACCTACTTGTTGTGGACGATCTTGCTTTGCCAGAAATTAAGACAAAAGCAATGGTCGAGTTCTTGGGCGGTGTAGAAGCAGGTAAATCCATTTTGGTTACTCCAGAAGTAAGTGAAAATGTTTATAAATCTGCTCGTAACATCCCAGGCGTATCTGTCACAACGGCAACAATTTTGAATGTCTACGACATTGTCAATGCGAAAAAACTCATCATTGATCAAAAAGCGCTAGCTATCATTGAGGAGGTGTTCGCATGAGAATGGCATACGACATCATCAAGCGCCCTGTGATTACAGAACAATCCATGGCGGACGCTGAAATGAAGCGTTATGTATTTGAAGTTGCGAAAGATTCCAATAAAGTTGAAATCGCAAAAGCAGTAGAAGAAATCTTTGGCGTTAAAGTTGTGAAAGTTAACACAATGAACGTACAAGGCAAACTAAAGCGTACAGGTCGTTATCCTGCTGGACGTCGTGCAAGCTGGAAAAAAGCGATGGTTACACTTTCAGACGACTCTAAAGCTATTGAGCTTTTTGAAGGAATGGTATAAGGAGGTAATGCATAATGGCGATTAAGAGCTATAAGCCAACGACACCATCACGCCGTCATATGACAGTGTCTGGTTTCGAAGGCATCGACAAAAAGGCCAAGCCGGAACGCACTCTGACCGAAATTCTTCAAAAGCATGCAGGTCGTAACAGCTATGGTCGTATCACAGTCCGTCATCGTGGTGGCGGTAACAAGCGTAAATATCGTATTATCGATTTCAAACGCGACAAAATGGATGCAAACGCAACTGTTCTTCGTTTGGAGTATGATCCAAACCGTAGTGCAAACATTGCGCTCTTGCAATATGAAGATGGCGAAAAACGCTACATTCTAGCACCAGTTGGCTTGAAAGCTGGCGATGTAGTTATGAGTTCGGCATCTGCTGACATCAAACCAGGTAACTGTTTGCCACTTTCCGCAATGCCAACAGGTACAGTTATCCACAACATTGAGCTTTACCCAGGTAAGGGTGGACAACTTGTTCGCTCCGCTGGTACTTCCGCACAACTTATGGCGAAAGAAGGCGGCATGGCACAAGTTCGTATGCCATCTGGCGAAGTTCGTTTGATTCGTTTGGAATGTAAAGCAACTGTTGGTCAAGTGGGCAATATTGAACACGAAAATATCAACATTGGTAAAGCTGGTCGTAAGCGTCATATGGGTTGGAGACCAACTGTTCGTGGTTCTGTTATGAACCCGAATGACCATCCACACGGTGGTGGTGAAGGTAAATCCCCAATTGGTCGTCCAGGACCTGTTACTCCATGGGGCAAACCAACACTTGGATTTAAAACACGTAAAACTAAGAATCGTACGGATAAGTTTATTGTTAAACGCCGTAATAAGAAGTAAGGAGGCCGTGAAACATGAGCAGAAGCATTAAGAAAGGCCCGTTTTGCGCCCCTGAGCTTTTAAAACGGGTTAAAGAAATGAACGAAGCTGGCGAGAAAAAAGTACTCAAAACATGGAGCAGATCTTCTACTATCTTCCCTTCTTTTGTAGGGCATACAATTGCAGTGCATGATGGCAGAAAACACGTTCCTGTGTATATTAGCGAAGACATGGTAGGTCACAAATTGGGCGAATTCGCACCAACTCGTACATACCGCGGTCACGCTGGTAGCAAGTCAAGATAAGGAGGAGAGAACATGGAAGCGAGAGCTCATTTAAAATACGTTCGCATCTCTCCCCGTAAGGTGAAGATTGTTTGCGATCTCATCCGTGGAAAAAGCATTCCACAGGCAACTGCGCTTTTGATGATGACACCAAAAGCTGCGTCTGAACCTCTTTTGAAACTACTCAAAAGTGCGGCAGCAAACGCAGAAAACAACCACAACATGGACCCTGAAAAACTAGTTGTATCTCAAGTATATGCAACAGGTGGTCCAATCATCAAACGTATCATGCCACGTGCACAAGGTCGTGCATACCGCATCAACAAAAGAACTTCTCACGTTACAATTGCTGTAACGGAGAAAGCGTAAGGAAGGAGGCAGAACATGGGACAAAAAGTGCATCCCCACGGACTACGTGTGGGCGTAATTAAAGACTGGGATTCTCGTTGGTATGCTTCTAACGAAAAAGTCGGCGATCTTCTTGTAGAAGACTACAACCTAAGAAGATATTTGAAGAAAACCCTATATTCCGCCGGAATTCCTAAAATTGAAATTGAACGTGACAGCACTAAAGTGCGCATTTACTTGCACTGTGCTCGTCCTGGCGTTGTCATCGGTAAAGGTGGCGCTGACATTGAGCGTTTGCGTTTGGATCTTGAAAAACGTTTGGGTAAACCAGTGGTTCTCAATATCGTTGAAGTGAAAAGCGTTGACACAAATGCGCAACTTGTTGCTGAAAACATTGCACAACAACTTGAAAAGCGTATTGCTTTCCGTCGTGCGATGAAAAACTCCATGGGTCGTGCAATGCGTGCTGGCGCTCGTGGCATCAAAGTTATGACTTCTGGTCGTCTAAACGGTGCTGAGATTGCACGTTCTGAATGTTATCATGATGGTACCATTCCACTACAAACCATTCGTGCTGATATCGACTATGGCTTTGCTGAAGCTGATACCACATACGGTAAAATCGGTATTAAAGTATGGATTTACAAAGGTGAAGTGCTCACACAAACATTGCGTACAACACCTCGTACACTAGATACGAAAAACTTCCGTGAACGTAACGACCGTAACCGTCGTCGTGATGGTGACCGCAGAGGCGGCAACCGTGATCGCAGAGGTGGCGGACGTCCACAAGGACAAGGTGGCTATAACAACCGTGGTCCTCGTCCTAACGGAAACAATGCTCCTAAGGAAGGAGGCGCCAACTAATGTTATTGCCAAAAAGAGTGAAATATCGTCGCGTACAACGTGGACGTCTCACAGGTAAAGCGACTCGTGGTAACACAGTCACTTACGGTGATTTCGGACTTGTTGCGACGGAAGCGCACTGGATTACAAGTAGACAAATTGAGGCTGCACGTATTGCGATGACTCGTTATACAAAACGTGGCGGTAAAGTTTGGATTAAAATTTTCCCTGATAAACCTATCACAGAAAAACCTGCTGAAACTCGTATGGGTAAAGGTAAAGGTTCTCCAGAATACTGGGTTGCTGTGGTTAAACCAGGTCGTGTCATGTTCGAAATTGCTGGCGTTTCCGAAGAAGTGGCTCGCGAAGCGATGCGTCTAGCTAGCCATAAACTTCCTGTGAAATGCAAATTTGTCACAAAAGAAGACCTGAACGCTGAGAATGGTGGTGAAGCATGATGAAGCCAAATGAGGTTCGTAAAATGTCTGCCGCTCAACTAGAAGAAAAAGTAGTTGAACTGAAGAAGGACCTGTTTCAGCTCCGTTTGCAACATGCAACAAATCAGCTTGACAACCCTGTCCGTATTTCAGAAGTTAAAAAAGACATTGCAAGAGTAAAAACCATCATCCGTGAGCAACAGCTCGCTGGCCAATAAGAAGGAGGAAAAAAGTCATGAGTGAAAACAGAACTTCTTCCCGTAGAACCAGAGTCGGCATGGTTGTTTCGGATAAAATGGACAAAACTGTAGTTGTAACAGTTGCTGACAGAGTGAAACATCCACTCTATAAAAAAATCATCAAAAGAACTTATAAACTAAAAGCTCACGATGAACTCAACGAATGCGGCATCGGCGATAGAGTTAGAGTTATGGAAACTCGTCCTCTATCTAAAGGCAAAAGATGGCGTGTAGCTGAGATCATTGAGAAAGCCAAGTAAGGGGGTGCCGTAAATGATCCAACAAGAATCCTATCTAAAGGTGGCGGACAATACTGGCGCCAAAGAAATCAAAACCATTCGTGTCCTCGGCGGGTCTACACGCAAATACGGCAACATTGGCGATGTCATCGTTGCTTCCGTGCGTAAAGCAGCTCCTGGTGGCACTGTGAAAAAGGGCGAAGTCGTCAGAGCTGTTATCGTTCGCTCTGTCCGTGGCGTACGTCGTGCCGACGGAAGCTATGTTCGTTTTGACGAAAATGCTGCAGTTCTTATTAAAGAAGATAAGAACCCACGTGGTACTCGTATCTTTGGCCCTGTTGCTCGTGAGCTCCGCGACAAAGATTATATGAAAATCTTGTCTTTGGCTCCCGAAGTACTATAAGGGGGGTCTTAGAGATGAATAATAAAATGAGCATCAAAAAAGATGATACAGTTGTTGTCTTGTCTGGTAAAGACAAAGGCAAACGAGGCACAGTTTTAGAAGTTATGCCTGCAACACGTAAAGTGGTTGTTGAAGGTGTTAATGTAGTATCTCGTCACACAAAACCTAGAAAACAAGGTGACGAAGGCGGCATTTTGAAAAAATCCGCACCTATGTATGCTTCTAAAGTGATGCGTGTTTGTCCAAAATGTGACAAACCTACCCGTCCAGCTAGCATCGTGAAAGCGGATGGAACTAAAGTGCGCGTCTGCAAAAAATGCAGCGCAGAAATCTAAGAGAGGAGGAGTAATCGACTATGCCTAATTTAAAAGACAAGTATAAACAGGAAGTTGCTCCTGCTCTTATGCAAAAGTTTGGCTACAAAAGCCCAATGCAACTTCCACGTTTTGAAAAAGTGATCATCAATGTTGGTTGTGGTGAAGCACGTGACAATGCTAAAGTATTAGACAATGTTGTTCGTGACCTTAACACAATCACAGGTCAAAAAGCAGTGAAAACCAAGGCTAGAAAATCTGTTGCGAACTTTAAACTTCGTGAAGAAATGCCAATTGGTGCAAAAGTTACATTGCGTCAAGACAACATGTGGGAATTCTTAGATCGTCTATTCAATGTTGCGCTACCACGTGTACGTGACTTCCGTGGACTAAATGCCAACTCTTTCGATGGCCGTGGCAACTATGCTATGGGTATCAAAGAACAACTCATTTTCCCTGAAATTGAATTTGATGAAATTGATAAAATTCGTGGTATGGACATTGTTATCTGTACAACTGCGAATACAGACGAGGAAGCAAGAGAGCTGCTCACTTTGATTGGCGCTCCTTTTGCAAACAACTAATTGGAGGAAATGCTAAATGGCTAAGAAAGCAATGATCTTAAAACAACAGGCTAAGCCTAAGTACTCCACACGTCGCTATAACCGTTGCAAAATTTGCGGACGCCCTCATGCATATTTGCGTGACTACGGAGTTTGTCGTATTTGCTTCCGTGAGCTAGCGCATAAAGGACAAATTCCTGGAGTGAAAAAAGCTTCCTGGTAAGAAACTAACACAAGCAAGCGGTCAAAAGGTCAGCAAATTTGCTTGATACCTTGCCGTCTAAATAGGCAAAATGCCTGTAACTAAAATAGGAGGACTACTACCTATGCATATTACTGATCCAATTGCGGATATGCTAACAAGAATCCGTAATGCAAGCAACGCGAAACACGCAGTTGTGAAAGTTCCTGCTTCTAACATGAAAAAGTCAATTGCTCAAATCCTATTGGATGAAGGCTACATTAAAAGCTTTGAAGTTGAAGAGGACAAAATGCAGGGCATGATAAAAATTGCTCTGAAATATGACCCAGCAACAAAAGACAAAGTGATCACTGGCCTACGCCGTGTATCCAAACCAGGCCTTCGTGTCTACGCGGGTGCAACTGAATTGCCACGCGTTCTACACGGTCTTGGTATCGCAATCATTTCAACATCTAAGGGCATCATGACCGACAAATCTGCACGTGCAGCTAATGTTGGCGGCGAAGTCCTAGCGTTTGTTTGGTAAGGAGGGAGTCTAACATGTCAAGAATCGGTAGAATGCCAATTACACTCCCTGCTGGTGTCGAAGTTAAAGTTGACGAAGCAAACTTTGTGACTGTCAAAGGTCCAAAAGGTACGCTAGAACAACAACTTTCTGACAAAATGACCATCACGCAAGAGGGAAATGAAATCACTGTTACTCGTCCAAATGATGAAAAACTAAACCGTTCTTTGCACGGACTCACTCGTTCACTACTAAGCAACATGATTGTTGGTGTAACTGAAGGTTTTGCTAAAGAAATGGATGTCAACGGTGTTGGCTATAAAGTTGCTAAAGAAGGCAACAAACTTGTGATGAACATTGGCTTCTCACACCCAGTTGTTGTAGAAGAAGTTGAAGGCATCACAATTGATGTTCCTAACCTCAATAAAATTGTGATTAGTGGCATTGATAAACAAAAAGTTGGACAGTTTGCCGCTGAAGTCAGAGGAAAACGTCCACCTGAGCCTTACAAAGGCAAAGGCATTAAATATGTAGATGAGGTCATTCGCCGCAAAGAAGGCAAGACCGGTGCTAAGAAATAAGTGAGGAGTGCCTAAATGATTAAAAAACCCAATACTAACGCGCAGCGTTTAAGAAGACACAAACGTGTCCGCGGGAAAATCTCCGGCACATCCGAGAGACCCCGTTTGAATGTGTTCCGTTCAGGAACAAACATTTATGCCCAAATCATCGACGATACAAAAGGTGCAACCTTAGTATCTGCTTCTTCCCTTGAAAAAAGTTTCGAAGGCAAAGGTAACAACGTAGAAGCTGCTAAAAAAGTAGGTACAGTTGTTGCACAAAGAGCCAAAGAAAAAGGTATTGACGTTGTGGTATTTGACCGTGGCGGCTACCTATATCACGGAAGAATTAAAGCGTTGGCAGACGGTGCTAGAGAAGCAGGTCTGGAATTTTAAGGGGAGGAGGAAACAAAAATGGCAAGATTCGAAAAAGAACCTAGTGAATTTATAGAAAAGGTTGTTAACCTCAACCGTGTTAGTAAAACTGTAAAAGGTGGCCGAATTTTCAAATTCGCAGCTTTGGTTGTTGTTGGCAACGAAAAAGGTAAAATCGGCTTTGGACTCGGCAAAGCGTCTGAAGTTCCTGAAGCAATTCGTAAAGGCATCGAAGATGCAAAGAAAAATATGGTCACCATTGATTTGGCAGGCACATCCATTCCACATGAAGTGATTGGTGAGTTTGGTGCAGGTCGCGTTCTCCTCAAACCTGCAGCACCTGGTACTGGTGTTATCGCTGGTGGTCCAGTTCGTGCTGTTTTGGAGGCTGCTGGCATCAAAGACATCCGTACAAAATGCTTGCGTTCCAATAATCCTCAAAATGTTGTCGCTGCAACTATGGCTGGACTTAAGTCCTTGCGTGGACCTCAACAGGTAGCACGTATCCGTGGTAAAAGCGTGGAAGAAATCTTAGCGTAAGGAGGCTGATCAGAATGGCAAATCTGAATATTAAGCTTACAAGAAGCCTAGTGGGCCGCTTGTCTAAGCATAGAGCCACAGCGGAAGCGCTTGGCCTACGTAAGATCGGCGATACAACTGTACAGCCTGATAATCCTGCTACTCGTGGCAAGATTGCCCGTATCGGTTATCTTCTACAAGTAACCGAAGAGAAGTAAGGAGGTGCGTACAATGAAATTGCATGAATTATCTCCTGTCCAAGGTTCCACACAAGTGGGCAAACGTAAGGGCAGAGGTCATGGTACTGGCAATGGTAAAACTGCTGGCCGTGGACATAAAGGTCAATGGGCTCGTTCTGGTGGTGGCGTTCGCGTCGGATTCGAAGGCGGACAAATGCCTTTACACCGTCGTCTACCAAAAAGAGGTTTTACAAACATCTTTGCTAAACCATTTGAAACTGTGAACCTCACAGCACTCGATAAATTCGAAGATGGTGCTGTTGTCACAGTTGCTGAGCTACTAGAAAAAGGCATCCTATCTAAATGTGAATATGGTGTTAAAATTCTAGGTGCTGGCAAACTAAGCAAGAAATTAACAGTTAAGGCCAATGCATTCTCCGCATCTGCGAAAGAGAAAATTGAAGAAGTAGGCGGGAAAGCAGAGGTGATCTAAGTGATACAAACTGTGCGTAATGCTTGGCATGTGCCGGAACTTCGCAAGAAAATTTTGTTTACACTTTTCGCTCTCGTCATCTTCAGACTTGGTGCTGCAATTCCAGTGCCTTATATCGACACAGAATTGTTAAAAAACATGATTGTGTCAAACTCCGGTACAATTTTTGACTTACTAAATACCATGAGTGGTAGTGCATTTGCACAGGCGACATTATTTGCATTATCCATTCAGCCGTATATCAACGCTTCCATCATCATTCAGCTTCTCACGATTGCTATTCCGGCACTTGAGAAACTGCAAAAAGAAGGCGGCGAAGAAGGTAAGAAAAAAATTCAAGCCATCACTCGTTACTCCACTTTGGCAATTGCATTGCTACAAGGTTTTGGTTACTATACCTTGCTACGTAGCTACAATTTGCTTGCAAGCACAAGCATTTGGGCGGCTCTTGTCATCGTTGTATCCTTTACAGCTGGTGCTGTGTTCCTCATGTGGTTGGGTGAACAAATCACGGAATTCGGTATTGGAAATGGTATTTCAATTATCTTGTTTACAGGGATTATCTCCCGTATGCCAAGCATGATTGCTTCCTTGTTCCTTGGCGTAACCCGTTATTTCAAACTCAACTCAACCGATTTAAGCGGTTGGACAGATGAGGCAGTGGCATCACTACAAGCCTCAGCGTTGCACCCATTGCTAGTCCTAATGTTACTTTTAGGCATGCTAGCCCTAGTGGTTTTCGTGGTATTTATCAGCAATGCTGAACGTAAAATACCTGTACAATATGCGAAACGTGTTGTTGGTCGTAAAGTGTATGGTGGTCAGTCTTCCCATATTCCTATGAAACTGAATATGGCTGGCGTTCTACCAATCATCTTTGCACAAACGATTGCTTCACTCCCTGCTACGATTGGTATGTTTGTACCATCGTCACAAGTGGAAGGAAGTGGATGGAGCACATTCTTAAATGTGTTCAACACAAACTCATTCTTGTATATGATTGTGTATTTCGTCCTCATTGTTGCATTTAGCTATTTCTATACTTCCATTCAGTTTAATCCAGTGGAAGTGGCAAATAACCTTAAGAAAAACGGCGGGTTTATCCCAGGATTCCGTCCAGGTAGACCAACAGCTGATTTTCTTGCAAAGGTACTTGCACGTCTCACAATGTTTGGTGCGCTTTACCTTGGTGTGGTAGCAATTTTGCCACTCTTCACCAGTAACTTTACAAGTTATCAAGGCATGGCGATTGGCGGTACATCTGTCATCATCGTCGTCGGTGTTGCACTAGAAACTGTGAAAAACATGGAAGCACAAATGCTAATGCGCCATTACAAAGGCTTTTTAGAGTAAGGAGTGTCAGTATGAAACTAATTTTATTGGGCCCTCCAGGAGCCGGTAAAGGAACACAAGCAGAAGTGCTAACAAACAAGCTCAATATTCCAGCAATCTCAACTGGTAATATTCTTCGCGCTGCAGTAAAAAATGAAACACCAATTGGCCTCAAGGCTAAAGAATATATGGATGCTGGGAAACTAGTTCCAGACGAAGTTATCATTGGTGTGGTTTCTGAACGTTTGCAGGAGGCGGATTGTGCTAATGGATTCATCTTAGATGGTGTACCACGTACCATTCCGCAAGCTGAAGCATTGGAAGCTGCTGGTGTTGTATTTGACAAAGTCGTATCCATTGAAATTTCCAATAACGAAATTGTGGAACGTATGGGCGGACGTCGTGTCTGCACATCTTGTTCAACACCATTCCATGTCAAAGGTCGCCCACCAAAACAGGAAGGCATTTGCGATAACTGTGGTGGCATTTTGGAACTGCGCGCAGACGATAGTCCAGAAGTGGTTCTAAAAAGATTGCAAGTCTATGAAGAAGAAACAGCACCACTGAAAGCATTCTATGCTGAGCGCAATCTTCTGACAGAAGTGCAAAATCAAGAGAGTATTGAACAAACAACTAATGTAATTCTATCTGCCCTAGGGATCGACAAGTTATGATATCTTTGAAATCACCTAGAGATATTGAGCGGATGCGCCATGCAGGGAAAATTACCGCGGCGGCTCGTGCACTTGCGGGTAAAATGGTAATTCCAGGTGTGTCAACTCTTGAAATAGATAAAGCAGTAAAATCTTTTATTGAAAGCAAAGGAGCTACCCCATCATTTTTAAACTATGGTGGATTTCAAGGCTCTGCATGTATTTCAGTAAATGACGAAGTCATCCATGGAATCCCTGGAGGACGCATTCTGCAAGAAGGTGACATTGTCAGTATCGATGTAGGCGCTTATATAGGCGGCTTTCACGGTGACTGCGCAGCCACCTTTCCCTGTGGAACAGTAAGTGAGGAAGCCCAAAAGCTGATTGATGTTACGCAGCAAAGTTTTTGGGAAGGGATGAAGCAAGCACATAAAGGAAACCGCATTTCTGATGTCTCGCATGCAATACAAGAATATGTCGAAGCCAATGGATTTTCTATTGTCAGAGATTTTGTAGGTCATGGCATTGGAAAGGAGCTACATGAAGCTCCCGAAGTTCCCAATTATGGAGCACCAGGACATGGAACACGGCTTTTGCCAGGGATGACCTTGGCAGTAGAACCGATGGTCAATGCAGGTGACTTTGATGTGCATGTGTTAGCAGATGGTTGGACGGTGAAGACAGTGGATGGGTCATTATCTGCCCACTATGAAAACACTGTGTTAATCACAAGTGCTGGTGATCCTGAAATACTCACTTGCGAGGATTGATATAATGAATCTTTCTAAGGGAGAACTTGTGCGTTCAACAAAAGGACATGATAAAGACACTGTATATTTCATCATGCGTATGGAAGATGACTTTCTTTATCTGGTTGACGGAAAACACAAAAAAGTCAAAGCTCCTAAGAAAAAACGATGGAAACACGTCATTTCGGAAGGGCTCTGGAAGCACCCAGTGACCGAATGCATCCAACGGGATGATTTGGTGCTGGATAGTGAAATCAGAAAAGCGATAGCTATTTTCCGAGACAAGTTCAGTGAAACCAAGGAGGTATAAACTTGGCGAAAAGCGATATGATTGAGCTCGAAGGAACAGTGGTGGAAGCGTTGCCGAATACCACATTCAAAGTGGATATTGGAAACGAACACATCATACTGGCTCACATTTCAGGTAAGCTCAGAATGAACTTTATCCGCATCTTGCCTGGTGACAAGGTCACAGTACAGATGTCTCCGTATGATTTGACACGGGGGCGGATCACCTGGCGAAGCAAAAATAGCAAGTAATCGAGCTGGCTTACAGGAGGTAAATTGATATGAAAGTAAGACCGTCCGTAAAGCCCATGTGCGATAAATGTAAGATTATTAAGCGCAAGGGCAAAGTAATGGTCATTTGCGAAAACCCAAAGCATAAACAAAAACAAGGTTAAAGGAGGCGCTGAGTAAATGGCACGTATTGCTGGCATTGACCTGCCGAAGAATAAAAGAATCGAAATCGGCCTAACCTACATCTTTGGAATTGGGCGCACCAGCGCTAACCAAATTCTAGAAAGAACAGGCGTTAGCCCTGATGTTCGTGTGAAAGACCTCACAGAAGATCAAGAAACACTACTTCGTGAAGATATCAGCAAAAACTTTGCTGTAGAAGGTGATTTGCGTCGTAACATTGCGATGGATATCAAACGTCTGAATGAAATTGGCTGCTACCGTGGCCTTCGCCACCGTAGAGGTTTGCCTGTTCGTGGTCAAAAAACTAAGACGAATGCTCGTACCCGTAAAGGTCCTAAGCGTACCGTCGCGAATAAGAAGAAGTAAGGGAGGGAGAAGTATTAATGGCTAACCCTAAGAAAAAGGTTGTCAGAAGACGCCGTGAACGTAAGAACATTGAGAAGGGCGCAGTGCATATTCGCTCCTCCTTCAACAACACAATGGTAACTGTAACTGATACACAAGGAAACACATTGTCTTGGGCATCTTCAGGTGGTCTAGGCTTCCGTGGTTCCCGTAAATCCACTCCATATGCTGCGCAAACTGCTGCTGAAACTGCAGCAAAAGCAGCAATGGAACACGGACTTAAAAGTGTTGAAGTGTACGTAAAAGGCCCAGGTTCAGGCCGTGAGGCTGCTATCCGTGCACTACAAGCGGTTGGATTGGAAGTTAGCATGATTAAAGATGTGACACCAATTCCTCACAATGGTTGCCGTCCACCAAAAAGACGTCGTGTCTGATCGAAGAAAGGAGAAAATAAGATATGGCTAAAAATACACAGCCTGTGGCTAAACGCTGTAAAGCGTTGGGTATTTCTCCTACTGTCATGGGATATGCGAAAAAGGAAACTACTCGCAACCCAGGCGGTCAGATGAGAAAAAAGAAAAGTGAATATGCTCTACAATTGGCTGAAAAACAAAAAGTGAAATTCGTATACGGCATTTTGGAAAAACAATTCCGTGCTTACTACGAAAAAGCAACTAGAATGCAAGGTAAATCCGGCGAAAACTTGCTCACTTTGGTTGAACGCCGTTTGGACAATACGGTATACAGACTTGGATTTGCGATGACTCGTCGTGAAGCTCGCCAACTTGTCAACCACGGACATTTCACAGTAAATGGACAAAGAGTGAACATTCCATCTTACTTGGTTAAACCAGGTGATGTGATTGAAGTGCTTGAAAAAAGCCGTGCTTCCGTTAAATTTAAAAGACTTACTGGTGAAGATGCTATCATGGTTACTTTGCCACAGTGGTTAGATCGTGAAAAGAATAGCCTAAAAGGCACAGTAACAAAGATGCCAGCTCGTGAAGATATCGACTTCCCAGTCGAAGAACATCTCATCGTTGAGCTCTATTCTAAGTAACATAATACCCTCGGCAGGAAACGGAATGAAAATGCAATGGATTAAAATCCATGTTCGCGATAAGGAGGGTAACACATGATAGAAATCGAAAAACCAAGAATTGAATGTATCGAAAAACCCGGCGACAGTTCTTACGGAAAATGTATCGTTGAACCACTTGAGCGTGGATACGGTACTAGTTTGGGCAACTCTCTACGCCGCATTTTGCTATCTTCTCTACCTGGGACAGCTGTCACAAGCATTAAGATTGCTGGAATTCAGCATGAATTCAGCTCGATTCCAAACGTCAAAGAAGATGTTACTGAAATCGTCTTAAACGTGAAGGGGATTGTAGCAAAACTTCATAGCGAGGGAGTTAAAACGGTTTACATTGAAGCAAGTGGTGAAGGAGTTGTCACAGCTGGCGACATCAAAACAGACGCTGAAGTGGAAATTCTCAATCCTGAGCACCATATTGCTACCTTGGGTCCTGATGCGAATTTGAATATGGAACTGACTTTGTCTCATGGTAGAGGTTATGTGCCAGCAGATCGCAATAAAACTTCTCAAAGCATCATCGGTGTGATTCCAGTGGATTCAGTTTACACACCTGTACGTAAAGTGAATTATACTGTTGAAAACACCCGTGTCAAAGACTTGACTGACTTTGATAAACTCACTTTGGAAGTTTGGACAAACGGTACTATCGCTGCTAAAGATGCTGTCTCACTAGGTGCTAGAATTTTGTGCGATCATTTCATGTTGTTTACAGATCTTTCTGAAACCATGGGCGCAAAATCAACTGTGGTAGAAAAGGCAGAAGCACAAAGAGACAAAATTCTTGAGCTAACCATTGAAGAACTAGATCTTTCTGTTCGGAGTTTTAACTGCCTAAAACGTGCTAACATCAATACGGTCGAAGACCTCATCAACAAAACTGAAGATGAAATGATGAAAGTACGTAACCTTGGTAGAAAATCTCTAGAAGAAGTGATCAATAAATTGGCAATGATGGGCTTATCTCTAGCCAATGAAGACGCTTAATAGACAATTTGTCTGATTACATGATTCCATCGGAAGGGAGCTGAAATAATGTCCGGACATCGTAAACTCGGCAGACCGACTGACCAACGTATGGCTATGCTAAGAAACATGGTAACTAGCCTATTGGAAAGTGGGCGCATTCAAACAACGCTTACAAGAGCGAAAGAAGTGGCGCCTCTCGCTGAAAAAATGATTACTCTAGCGAAAAAGGGTGATTTGGCGGCTTATCGTCAAGCACTGTCCTTTATTACGAAAGAAGATGTTGCCAACAAGCTATTCAATGAAATAGCAGATAAGTATACTACTCGTGATGGTGGTTATACGCGCATCGTTCGCATGGGTCCCCGTAAAGGTGACGCTGCTGAAATGGCAATGCTAGAACTTGTATAAGGTATAATTTAAATCCTCTGAAGACTTCTACGGAAGTCTTCAGAGGATTTTTCTTGTTTTCGTCATTAATTTTGTGTTACAATTTATTACATAGGATGGTGATTATAAATGAAAATATTATTTGTCAATGCCTGTGTGAGAGGCAATGTTTCCAATACATTGAAACTATGTCGTTATACCCTTGAAAGATTGCAGGAAAAATATCCAGATGCAGAGATTGAAGAAGTGAATTTGCTGCAAGATCGGCCACTTCCAATTTACGGAGAAGAAGCGCAGCTACGCAGTGAGTTGCGCGAAGCGAATGATTGGGAGCATCCCATGTTTTCTTATGCCAAACAATTTGCTAGTGCTGATTTTGTTGTCATTGGTGCGCCATATTGGGATTTGGCTTTTCCATCTGTTTTAAAAGTGTATTTTGAGCGTATCTGTGTTGTTGGCATCACATTTGAATACAGCCCAGAAGGGAAAATTTCCGGTCTTTGCAAAGCTGACAAGCTGTTATATATCAGCACCGCTGGTGCACCCGTTGTCCCACTCAATTTAGGGTTCGATTATATTGCTGCGCTTGGAGAAAAGTTTTTTGGCATTACAGAAGCCATCCCATATACACTTTGTGGTATGGAAACAGGGCAAGATATTATCCCGCTGATGGAAAAGGCAGAAGAGGACTTGACGCAAATTGCGCTTACTGTTTGAGGAATCTAAATAAAAATAAAAGCAAGTGTTTGAAAGCGTTCCTTCAAGCACTTGCTATTTTTTATAAAAATATTGACAAATATACGATAAAGTGATAAAATTAACAGATATCAATTGCTTTTGCAATTGGCGCTAAAATCCCACTTTTCTGACATTATATCAGATAATATGACAAATGGCAAGAAAGTACTTAAATATGAAACCACGCGTCCGTGTGTGCAGTCTGTGAACTCAGAATGCAGACATGGATTGTTCTGCTTTTTTAATAACGGGGTTAGGTAGACATACCTTTGCATTGAGAGGAATGGTCGCAAAAATGGTCAAAGACATTTATTACGGCAAAACACTGAGAAAAAGTTTTGCAAGACATGATGAAGTGTTGGATATTCCAAACCTGTTGGAAATTCAAAAAGAATCCTACGATTGGTTCTTAAACACTGGACTCAAACAAGTATTCAAAGATGTAGCTGTGATTACAGATCACGTCGGAAATTTAGAGCTTACCTTTATTGATTTCTATATGGATGAGCACTCTAAATATTCTGTAGAGGAGTGCAAGGCACGTGATGCCACTTATGCAGCTCCTATTAAAGTGCGTGTTCGTTTGAGAAACAAAGAGACAGAAGAAATCAAAGAACAAGAAATTTTTATGGGTGATTTTCCACTCATGACAAAAGGCGGAACATTTATCATCAATGGTGCGGAAAGGGTTATCGTTTCACAAATCGTGAGAAGCCCTGGCATCTATTACTCAGCAAATCGTGACAAAGCAGACAACGTTACCTATGCTGTTACAGTCATTCCATATCGTGGTGCATGGCTTGAGTATGAAACCGATTTGTCTGATATTTTCAGTGTGAGAATTGATAAAAACCGCAAACTGCCAGTGACATCCCTCATTCGTGCAGTGGGTCCACAAACGGATGCAGAGATTTTGGAGCTTTTTGGAGAAGAACCTTTCATTGTATCGACGCTAGAGAAAGATACCTGCAAAACAAAAGAAGAAGCTCTGCTTGAAATCTATCGCAAATTGCGTCCAGGTGAACCACCAACCATTGACTCTTCTTTGTCTCTTATCAACAGCCTATTTTTTGATGCAAGACGTTATGATTTGTCAGCAGTTGGTCGATATAAATTTAATAAAAAACTATCCCTATGGAACAGAATTGCTGGCCAAACGCTCGCAATGCCTCTTGTTGACCCAATGACAGGTGAAATTCTTGCAGATGTTGGGGAAGTTCTCACAAGAGAACGCGCGCAAGAAATTGAAAACCGTGGTGTTTGGGAAGCAAATGTATTAGTTGATGAAAAAGTGGTCAAAGTGTTCTCCAACAAAATGGTGGAACTTGAAAACTTTGTTTCTTTTAATCCAGAAGAACTTGACATTACAGAGCAAGTGTATTTTCCAGTGCTCCAAGAAATCTTGACAGAGCATGGGCAAGATGAAGCTGCTATCAAAGACGCACTTGTAGCAAGAATCGATGAACTCATTCCAAAACATATTATTGTTGATGACATTATGTCATCCATCAACTGTTTATGTAACCTAAGTCATGGTGTTGGACACGCAGATGATATTGACCATTTGGGCAATCGTCGTTTGCGTTGTGTTGGTGAGCTATTGCAAAACCAATTCCGTATCGGTTTTTCCCGTATGGAACGTGTCATTCGTGAACGTATGACCATTCAAGATTTGGATATTGTAACGCCACAAAGCCTCATCAATATTCGTCCTGTGACTGCAGCTATCAAAGAATTCTTTGGTTCTTCACCACTCAGCCAATTTATGGACCAAACCAACCCACTTGCTGAACTGACACACAAACGTCGTATGTCAGCGCTCGGTCCTGGTGGTCTATCTCGTGATCGTGCTTCCTTTGACGTTCGTGACGTTCACTACAGCCACTATGGTCGTATGTGTCCAATTGAAACGCCTGAAGGTCCAAACATTGGTCTGATTTCTTACTTGGCTTCTTATGCTAGAATCAACCGATTTGGCTTTATTGAAGCACCATATCGCAAACTTGATAAAGAAACTAGCTCTGTAACAGACGTCATTGATTACATGACAGCAGATATTGAAGATGAATTTATCGTGGCACAGGCAACTGAGCCAATGTCTGAAGAAGGCGAGCTTCTCAATGAACGTGTGGCTTGTCGTTACAGAAATGAAATTATTGAAGTTGACCGTAATATGGTCGATTATATTGACGTTTCTCCAAAAATGATGGTTTCTGTTGCGACTGCTATGATTCCGTTCTTGGAAAACGATGACGCAAACCGTGCACTGATGGGCGCGAACATGCAACGTCAAGCGGTGCCACTACTCACAACAGAAAGTCCAATTGTTGCAACAGGTATGGAGCACACTTGCTGTGTTGACTCTGAAATTGCTGTGCTCGCTGAAGGTGAAGGTGAGGTTGTCAACCTATCTGCTACCAAAGTAACTGTTCGTTATGACAGTGGTGAATCGGTAGATTATCCGCTCACAAAATTCTTGCGTTCAAACCACGGCACATGTATCAACCAACGTCCAATGGTTTCTCTACATGAACGTGTGAAAAAAGGTGATTTGCTCGCAGACGGACCATCCACAAATCAAGGTGAAATCAGTTTGGGTAAAAATATTCTCATGGGCTTTATGACATGGGAAGGTTACAACTACGAAGATGCGATTTTGCTCAATGAACGTATGGTCAAAGATGATGTCTTTACTTCTATTCACATTGAAGAATATGAAACAGAAGCAAGAGACACCAAACTTGGTTCAGAAGAGATTACACGTGACATTCCAAATGTCGGTGAAGACGCACTGAAAGATCTAGATGAACGTGGCGTCATCCGCATTGGTGCGGAAGTGCGTGCTGGCGATATCTTAGTTGGGAAAGTAACACCAAAAGGTGAAACAGACCTCACAGCCGAAGAGCGTTTGCTACGTGCTATCTTCGGTGAAAAAGCACGTGAAGTGCGTGATACATCCCTAAAAGTGCCTCATGGTGAATCCGGCATTATCGTAGACGTCAAAGTGTTTACCCGTGAAAATGGGGATGAACTAAACCCTGGTGTTAACATGGTTGTGCGTGTATATATCGCACAAAAACGTAAAATCAGCGTTGGGGATAAAATGGCGGGTCGTCACGGAAACAAAGGTGTTGTTTCTCGTATTTTGCCACAAGAAGACATGCCATTCTTGCCAGATGGCACACCACTTGACATTGTTCTAAACCCACTTGGCGTTCCATCTCGTATGAACATCGGACAGGTGCTAGAAGTTCACTTGGGTTACGCTGCACAAGCACTCGGTTGGAAAGTGGCAACACCAGTATTCAACGGGGCAGACGAAAAAGACATCGCCGAAACGTTGGAAATGGCTGGTCTGGATTCTGACGGTAAAAGTTGGCTACATGATGGTAGAACAGGTGAGCGTTTTGAAAACCGCGTAACTGTTGGTTATGTTTACTTCCTCAAATTGCATCACTTGGTTGATGACAAAATCCATGCCCGTTCAACAGGTCCTTACAGCTTGGTTACACAACAACCACTTGGCGGTAAAGCACAATTTGGTGGACAGCGTTTTGGTGAGATGGAAGTTTGGGCGCTACAAGCATATGGCGCTGCCTATACGCTACAAGAAATTCTAACCGTCAAGTCCGATGACGTAACTGGACGTGTGAAAACATATGAAGCAATTGTCAAAGGGCATAATGTGCCAAGTCCTGGTATCCCAGAATCATTCAAGGTTTTGATCAAAGAATTGCAAGCTTTGTGTCTGGATATTAAAGTGCTTGATAATCAAGGTGACGAAATTGAACTGCGTGAAGAGGAAGAAGATTCCTATCAAAATATCGCGCAGATCAAAGATGATCGAAATGTCGATTATGAGCCAGCGCAAGAATTTGTCCATGCAGGATTTTCTTTGGCTGAAAATGAAGAAGAGCTGAGTGCATTGCCTGCAGGTGATGACAGCGAAGAGGAAGAAGCAGCAGTGTCACCGATGTCTATGTTAGCTGGCTTACTTTCTGAAGAAGAATGATAGGGAGGACAACGAATTATGAGTTATGCATTTGACGCCATCCGAATTGGTATTGCCTCCCCAGACCAAATCAACAATTGGTCTCATGGTGAGATAAAAAAACCAGAAACCATCAACTACCGAACACTCAAACCAGAACGCGATGGGCTGTTTTGTGAAAAAATCTTTGGTCCAACAAAGGACTGGGAGTGTCACTGTGGTAAATATAAAAAAATTCGTTACAAAGGCAAAGTATGTGATCGTTGTGGTGTTGAAGTTACACGCGCAACCGTGCGTCGTGAACGCATGGGTCACATTGCACTAGCAACACCAGTATCACATATTTGGTACTTCAAAGGCATCCCATCTCGTATGGGATTGCTCCTTGATATTTCTCCACGTATTTTGGAAAAAGTGCTTTATTTTGCATCTTACATTGTCACAGATCCAGGATATGCACCGCTTGCCAAAAATCAAATCTTGTCAGAACAAGAATATCGCGATATGCGTGAAAAATATGAAGATGACTTTGAAGCTGACATGGGTGCAGAAGCTGTCCAAAAACTGCTTTCAGACATCGATTTGGATGCTCTTTCCGTACAACTACGTGAAGATTTGCAAACTGCATCTGGTCAAAAAAAAGCAAGAATTGTCAAGCGTTTAGAAGTTGTGGAAGCATTTCGTGCTTCAGGCAACCGTCCAGAATGGATGATCATCAATGTGCTTCCAGTCATTCCTCCTGATTTGCGCCCAATGGTGCAACTCGATGGTGGACGTTTCGCAACATCTGACTTAAATGACTTATATCGTCGTGTCATCAATAGAAACAATCGTTTAAAACGTCTCATTCAGCTAAATGCACCAGATATCATTGTGCGCAATGAAAAACGTATGCTACAAGAAGCTGTCGATGCTCTGATTGATAACGGCAGACGTGGCCGAGCTGTCACAGGCGCAAACAACCGTGCGCTCAAATCGCTGTCTGATATGCTAAAAGGTAAGCAAGGTCGTTTCCGTCAAAACCTACTTGGTAAGCGTGTTGACTACTCTGGCCGTTCCGTTATCGTCGTTGGACCAGAAATGAAGATTTATCAATGTGGTCTTCCAAAAGAAATGGCGATTGAGCTTTTCCGCCCGTTTGTTATGAAAAAACTTGTGGAAGATGGCTTGGCAAACAACATCAAATCTGCAAAGAAAATGGTAGATCGTGGTCGCACAGAAGTTTGGGATGCGCTTGACTTTATCATCAAAGAACACCCAGTTATGCTAAACCGTGCTCCAACACTTCACAGACTTGGTATTCAAGCCTTTGAACCAGTGCTTGTTGAAGGTCGCGCAATTAAATTGCATCCACTTGTATGTACTGCGTTTAACGCTGACTTTGACGGTGACCAAATGGCGGTTCACGTTCCACTTTCTGCTGAAGCACAATCAGAAGCGAGAATTTTGATGCTATCTGCCAATAACCTATTGCGTCCACAAGACGGTGGTCCTGTTACGGTACCTACACAGGATATGGTTTTGGGTTCTTATTACCTGACATATGAAAAAGACGCGCCCAATAATCCTATCTTCACTTATGAATCTCCTGAAGATGCACTCAATGCACTCAATGCAGAAGAAATTGATGAGAGTGCACGCATTTGGGTCAAAGGCACAGATGAAACTGGATATCCAAGAATCATTCCAACAAACCCAATTCTTGTAAAAGAAGCCGTTGAAACCAACACACCAGTCAAAGAACTGCTACACGCATTTTTTGGTGAAATAGAAGCAAGACTAGCACATGACGAAGGCTACTTAGATTTGCATGAACCTATCATGGTGCGTATGGAAGCTACGGTGAATGGTGAACTACAACATAAACTGGTTCGTACCACTGTGGGACGTTTGATTTTCAACCAAAATATTCCACAAGACCTCGGTTTTGTTGACCGTGAAAATCCTGAAACTTTGTTTGACCCTGAAATCAACTTTGTGACAGGCAAAAAACAACTCAGCAAAATCATTGACAAATGTATTGCAAAACACGGATTCACAGTGTCTGCTGAAGTATTGGATATCATCAAAAGCAGAGGATATCATTACTCGACTCGTGGTTCACTGACTGTTTCCATTTACGACATGACTGTGCCTGAAAAGAAACATGCGATGATTTCTGAAACAGAACAAGAAATCGTAAAAATTGAAAAGAAATTTAAACGTGGCCTTCTCACAGATGATGAACGTTATCGTTTGGTTGTTAAAGCTTGGGAAAAAACCACGAAAGAAGTTGCGGATGCCATGGAACAAAACCTTGACCGCTACAATCCTATCTTTATGATGGCTGATTCCGGTGCCCGTGGTAGTAAGGCGCAGATTCGTCAGCTAGCAGGTATGCGTGGATTGATGGCAGATACCTCTGGTCGTACCATCGAAATTCCAATCAAGGCGAACTTCCGTGAAGGTCTATCCGTTCTTGAATACTTCATCTCCTCAAGGGGTGCGCGTAAAGGTCTTGCTGATACCGCGCTTCGTACGGCTGACTCCGGTTACCTTACTCGTCGTTTGGTTGACGTATCACAAGAAGTCATTGTTCGTGAACATGACTGTGGTACAGAAGAAGGCATCTTTGTCAGTGAAATCAGTGATGGTGGGCAAGTCATTGAAACCTTTGCTGATCGTCTCAAAGGTCGATATCCTGTACATGATATTGTTGATCCAAAGACTGGAGAAGTTCTCATCAGCAACGATAGAATGATGACACATGAAGATGCTGCACTTCTTGAAGCCCATGATATTTTTGAAGTGCAAATTCGTTCCGTACTTACTTGTCATGCTCGTAGTGGGGTTTGTTCTAAATGTTACGGCATGAATCTTGCTATTGGTGAAGTGACAGGTGAAGGCGAAGCAGTTGGTATCATTGCTGCGCAATCCATTGGTGAACCTGGTACACAGCTTACTATGCGTACGTTCCACACCGGCGGTGTTGCGGGAGGAGATATCACGCAAGGTTTGCCTCGTGTTGAAGAACTATTCGAAGCGAGAAAACCAAAGAAAATGGCGCAACTTGCGGAAATCTCAGGTGTTGTCAGCATAGGCGAAAGCAAACGTGCTACGCTTTGCGAAGTGAATATCACTGGAGCTGATGGTGAAATGGTGAGCTATGCACTTCCATATAGTTCAGGCATTCGTGTCAAAGACGGTGATGTGGTAGAACAAGGCGACCAGCTTTCTGAAGGTGCTCTGTCTCCACACGATGTTTTGCGTGTACGTGGATTGTCAGCTGTTCACAATTACCTCATTCAAGAGGTTCAAAAACCATATCGTCAACAGGGCGTTGACATCAACGACAAACATATTGAAATCATTGTGCGTCAAATGATGCGTAAGGTGCGTATTGAAGAAGCTGGAGATTCTGGACTGCTTTCAGGTTCTACCGTTGAATATATGGAATATTTGGACGCTGTGCGTAAAGTGCAAGAAAGAATTGATGCAGGTGAAACCAACAATGGAATTGAATTACAATTGCCAGAAGCAACCAGATTGCTCATGGGTATCACAAAAGCTGCGCTGGCAACAGAATCATTCTTGTCTGCCGCTTCCTTCCAAGAGACAACCAAAGTGCTTACAGAAGCAGCAATCAAAGGCAAAGTGGACAATTTGCTTGGCCTGAAAGAAAATGTTATCATTGGTAAACTCATCCCAGCTGGTTCTGGTTTGGCGATATATAAACACAATGGAGCAGAAGATGATGCTGAACAAGTGGGCGATGCAGCAGAAGAGTCTTTCATGCTAGAAGGGCAAGAAGCTCTGTTTACAGAAAATACAGTTCAAGAAGAACAAATCCAAGAAGACTTTCAATAAGATAGTTTCGCAATCTGATTAGATATGCAATCGCCACGTCACTATAGTTGCGTGGCGATTTTGCGTCATTTGCGTATAGATATAAGTGAGGAGGGGTGTATATGAATCTTATGACAACATTAAAAGAGGAAATCAAAAGGCATTCGCAGAATATTGAATTGCGTGAAAATGAGCCTATGAAAAAACACACGACCTTTCGCATTGGTGGACCAATTGCACTTATGGCGCTTCCCCAAAATAAAGAAGAACTCATGGTTTGTGTGAAGCAAGCATACAAACTTGGCATTTCTCCAATTTATATGGGAAAAGGGTCAAATCTACTCGTAACAGATGCTCGAATCAATCGATTCGCCATCCGGTATATGGGTGGCGTGCACAGTATGCGTCAGGTTGGAGATTATATCATTGCAGAAAGTGGTGTCTCTCTCACCCAACTTGCAAACTTTGCATTGGAGCACAACTTAACTGGTTTAGAGTTTGCACATGGCATTCCTGGAAATTTAGGCGGTGCAGTTTATATGAATGCAGGCGCTTACGATGGAGAAATGTCTGATGTGGTAGATGAGGTTTTGTGTCTTACAAAAGAGGGCGAAGAAATGACGTTTTCGAATGGAGATGCAAAATTTTCATATCGGCATAGTGTGTTTCAAGATGGGCAATACTATGTGTTGGAAACCAAAATGAAACTGAAAACAGGCAATCGAGAAGAGATTGCTGCAAAAATGGCAGACTTTAAGAAGCGTAGACAGGATAAACAACCTCTTGAATATCCTAATGCAGGCAGCGTATTCAAGAGACCACCAGGAAATTTTGCGGGAGCGCTGATTGAACAGGCTGGGCTTAAAGGCAAGTCAGTTGGTGGTGCTCAAGTCTCGAAAAAGCATGCAGGATTTATTGTAAATACAGGCAATGCCACATGCAAGGATGTATTGGAACTTATCAAAGTAGTGCAAAACAGCGTGTATGAAATGGCGGGCGTTCGTTTAGAAACAGAACAAGAATATATCGGAGAGTGACAAAGGGGGAGAATGGAATGTTTCTTTGTATGCAAGCAGTCAATCAAGGAAATACAAGCGTATCCAGTTTTCTTTCATTTGAAGATGTGAAAGATGCTGAACAACATATCAAAACGTGGATAGAGCAGTCTTGTGGTTTGGAATTTGGAGATGATCCATCCACTGAGTTTCAATGTCCCGAGGTGATGAAACCAGAAGATCTGATGCAATATAATGGCTATTATCACTATGATGGCTTGGGGTCGTTTGAGCTATTTCTGTTCTCAGTACATGATGAAAAAAGTGCCAAACATTTTGCTAGAGATGTCATCAAAGAGTATGAATTAGATAAAACCTTTGATGATGAAGCTGATGAGATGATAGAGTTTCTAAGACAAATTGAACAGTCATTTATTGAACAAACAGATTTTACAGAGGCAAGGAAAAGAATCAATGATTTCATTCAAAATGGTGGTTTACGATTGTTTTGAGTAAGATAAAAGAGCAATTCTAATAGATTGCTCTTTTTTTGCGTTTTTATTGAAATGTAAGGCAGACACTCTTTCTAGAAAAGAGAATAGTATGGAGTAACACGAAAAGGAAAGGGGTGTGTGCCATTGGAACGAGAGCGAAATTATTGGATTGTTGGCGGTGACCAACGACAGGTTGAACTGGCACATATGTTAAAAAATGAAGGCAACACTGTACATACTGTGGCACTGGAAACATTGTTTCTAATGCAAGATACACACAGTATGGATCCCAGACGGGCGCATTGTGTCATATTGCCTTTGCCAGTCTTAAAAAAGGGAGCTCTCAATGCACCTTTTAGCGGTAGGGAATATACCTTAGAAGAAATCTTTGATGGATTATCACCAGGACAAATTGTCTGCGGAGGGATGCCATCTTTAGAAGTGACTGAAATGGCATGCGAAAAAGAACTCAAGCTCATAGACTATTATGCAAGAGAAGAATGCCAAATTGCCAATGCGGTACCGACCTTGTTATCCAAGTGTCTATTTAAGTGTGTGTAAAAAGTCAATTTCGATAGAAGGATGAAGATACATCAAATCATTAGGCTTTTCAAAAATCTAAACCAAGCCCTTTTAAATTTGTGAAGGGAATTGAAAAGAAAAAGGCGATTCTTCTGATTAACAGTGAGATATCAGATTTTTTAGAAAGAGAAAATATGGTAGTATAGAATGATATTTTGAAAAAAATGCTATAATTTTTGCATGAATATTCCAAAATATGTTGTTTTATGTTGTTTATATGCTATAATATTTCTGATCCTACATTTTAAGATATAATGGGTACATTTCTGAAAAATTCTAAGGAAAGTTCTCAATCTTACAAATGTGCTTTGTTTGTGTGCAATTATTTTAAGGTTTGAATTAAAATAGTTTGGGAAACAGTTACAACACAAAGAGAGTGAAAAGAGGTTCATTGGCATTTACCCGTATGTCGTATAAGGAGTTTTGAAAATGAAGCGTAGAATATCAGATGATATCATAATGAATTTGCCGCTTGCGTATTCACTCAACCAGCTGTTAGTAGATGAGCAAGGGGTTCCTTATGACTACATAATTCTAGAAGTCAATCCAGCGTTTGAAGAAGAGATGCAACTTCGCGCTTCGGATATCATCGGAAAACGAGTTACAGAAATCCTTCCTAAGATGAAATCAGAAGAGCTCAATTGGAGACTTTTAAAGTTTTCTCGTGTGGCGATGGACGGCAGAAAAATGGTGTTTGAAATATTTCAAACACACAATAACAGCTATTATAAGGTAAATTCATTTTCAACAGAAAAAGGTTATTTTGTAAGCACTTTTGAAAATATGACTGAAAAAATAAACATTGAAACAAAGATGCTAGAAAACGAAAGCGTTGTGAAAAGACAGGAGATACTGTTGGATATTTACAGCGTACGGTTTGACGATCAAAATGAATTTTTAATGTACATTCAACAAAAAACACTCGAACTTACGAGTAGTGAATTCGTCAATCTATGTTTATATGATGAGACATTAGAGGAATTTCGCATCACATCCAATGGTAACGAAGTTGCATTGCAAATACAGAATAGTAACGATCAAAGCACGCTACAAGATAGCATGAGACACGTGTGGCAAAAGGTTGTTGTGGAAAAAAACTACATTATTTTTAACAGTTCACAAAAACCCAGTTATTTTACAAAACCCTATCATCAATATAAATATCATATGTCCCTGCCAATTATCGTTAATGAGCAAGTTGTGGCGGTAGTTGATTTGGCCAATAATTCGCATGAGTATAGCGATTTTGATGCCAATCAGGTGATGATATTACTGCAAAGTGGTTGGAGCGTTCATAAGCAAAAAGATTTGATTGAACGAATTCAGGTTGAAGAACAGAAATATAAGATTATTTTCAATGCGCTGTCTGCATTGGTTTGTGAGTTTCAAACAGATGGAAAAATGACATTTGTCAATGAAGCTTGTTGCGATTATTTTGGAAAAACACCTCAACAGCTTTTGGGTAGAAGCATTCAAGACTTTATTCCATCGGAAGAAAGAGCCGAAGTAAGCAACCGATATTTGAACCTAACAATAGACAAACCATATGCGACGTATACACACAGCATTCAAGTTGCTGGGCATGTTAAATGGATTGAATGGCGCGGTACGGCTGTGTTTGATCAGCAAGGCAATTATTTTACATTTTATGCAATAGGCCTTGATATCACAGAGAAAAAGCGTGTGTCAGACGAAAAAGACAAACAGTTGTCACATTTTAATGCGATGATCAATGGAACACATGCAAATATTTTAGTCGTGGATCCAATATCAGGTACGATTTTGGATGCAAATCCTGCTGCAATTGAGTTTTATGGATATTCTATCCAAGAACTACGCAGTATGAATATTGCAAAATTAAATATGCTTGACGAAGATACCGTTCGAGAGTCATTGACGAAGGCACTGGTAAAAGAACAACAACATTTTACATTTCCACATCGGTTAAAAAGTGGTGAAATTAAAATGGTGGATGTGTTTTCTTCTCAAATTGAGTATGACAATCAGAGTGCGCTGTGTTCCATAATTTTTGATGTTACAGATCGCGAAGATGCCTTAAAAGAAATCAAGAAATTGGCGTATCATGACCATCTAACGGCGATCAACAATCGGCGATATTTGGAATTGGAGTTTGACAAAAAAAATAGATCGGAGCATTTCCCATTGGCGATTATCCTTGGTGATTTGAATGGGCTCAAACTCATCAATGATTCATTCGGACATACCGTCGGCGATGAAATGCTCAAAGAGACTGCGCAAAGAATTAATTCTTTTCTTCGAGAAGGTGAGGTCGTTGCAAGAATCGGTGGCGATGAATTTGCAATCTTAATGACAGGCACCAACGAAAAAGAAGTGCAAAGACTCATTCAAAATTTAGATTCTATCAATAGAGAACGTGTTGTTAACACTGAAGATAGACGAAAATCCATTGGCTTATCCATTTCCTTTGGATATGCTATGCAAAAGAATCATGGCGATTCTTTGGATACCTTGATGAAGGAAGCTGGCGTCTTCATGTATCGAAGAAAATTCTACAATAGTAGAAGTATGAAAAGCAAAACAATCAAGGCAATTATGATGACACTGTTTGAAAAGAGTGAAAGAGAACAGAAGCACTCGGCACGCGTAAGCCTTTTATGTGAAACGATAGCCCTAAAAATGAATTTGGATGAAGTGGCAATCAATCGAATTCGTGTGGCTGGGCTGTTTCATGATATCGGAAAAATTGGCATCAATGAGAGCATTCTAAATAAGCCTAATTCATTGGCAGATGATGAATGGGAAATTATGAAATCACATCCTGCCAAGAGCGCACGTATTTTGGAAAATACGGTGGAATATAAAGACATTTCAGATGTTGTTCTTTCACACCATGAGCGTTATGATGGCAGAGGATATCCCAAAGGACTGAAAGGGGACGAGATTCCATTAGAGTCTAGGATTATTTCAGTTGCGGATGCTTTTGATGTTATGACAACGGAAAGACCTTATCGAGCACCGATGACGCAAGAAGAAGCGATTGTTGAGCTTAAAAGTTGTGCTGGAAAACAGTTTGATCCCAATGTTGTTTCAGTATTCATTGCAAAAGTGTTGTCAAAATAAAAAGAAGTTCAGGCTTGTTACTTTACAGAATGAATCGTAACGCTTTACTCTATGGAAACAGTTTTCAAATTGAAAGTGACGATGAACTATACTAACAATTGAGCTTCTCAATTTGTGATATGATGAATAAATAATATTAAACCCCCTATAACCTTTATTGGCTATAGGGGGTTTTTGGAAGTATATAACAGAGTATTGCGTTTGATTTTATCGTAAATTAACATAGATGAAGCGAGAAAGGTAGAAAAAAAGCGTCTTGGTATTTAAAATTTAAGAAAAAACAGAGGGTTCAATCTTTTCTATTGAGTCTAAAGTAGTTTTTTTTAGGTCTTACATATATACATAAATTAATTTATCCAATTTTTGATAAATAATTTGACAAATAATTCATGCATGGTATAATAACAAAATAAAATAGACAAAAAATATAAAAAAATCTAGTTATAAATATGCAAAATAAACAAAAATGTAATGAATTTTATGGAAGTCTAAAACAATTAATTAAGATATACAAAAACAGTACAATGGTTAGGGTAAGGGTTGTGGATAGATCATTTTATCAGCAGAAAATCAAGACGAGCGCATTGACAGGAACGTTGTAAAGAAAATGATGTTTCGTACATCAAAGTAGATGAAAGGGGATAGTATTATGAATGACACGAGTAAAATAAATGCACATCCGCAGAGATTGAGAAAATGGCTCATTGCATCTGTAATCGTTGTTGCATTATTGGCATTGGTGGTTTCTACAACTTCTTCCGCTGCAACACCTGCCTTTGATTCAGGAAATGGGTATACTGCTGATTTAGGTGTATACAATTTGATAGCTGATTCAACTAATGACCATACCAATGCGCGATATGTGTGGCAAGATGGAAATTACGTGTATGTAGCACTTACAACCATGAACCACAGTTTGAGTGATGCAAAATACCATTTAGAAGTTGATGGTATAACTGTTGATTATTGGGATGAACTCCCCGATGTGAGAAATTATCCAGATAATACAAACTTAGTAGTTAAGGATGGCAGTGGTGCAATAGTGATAGACGAAGCGCCATATGGAAAAAATGACAGTGGCGCATATTATTGGATGATTGGAGCCATTGAAGTATCTGAAATACCAGCTCAACTTTTAATTGCTCTTAATTTTCCAGGAGGATTTGAATTAGAAAATACATATTTTCAAGTGTTAGGTTCTCTAAATGTGTTTCATGAATATCCACCCGCTGATCCTATCATTGACTTAACACAAACAGAACCTGTTAGTTTTAATGGATTGCAAGTTGGAACATACGAAAAAAATCCAGTATCCATTGAAGGATATGACTATCTGAATGTTGTCGTAGAGATTGATGGAGAGGAAGTTATTTCTGAGACATCTGTCGGAAATACTGTTGTTGACCAGGCGATACCTAGTGGTGAAGGAACGGTAAGCGTATCAGAAGACGGAACAGTTACTGTTGATTTGACAAGTGAATATTATGGTGCTATCGATATCTACTATTCCTATTTCGCGCTCACACCCATTACAATTACTGCTGGCAGCCAAACTTGGGAATATGATGGCAATGCTCATAGCTTCGACAGCGTTACAGTTACATCAGGAAGTTTGAATGATGGCGATTACTTGGTAGCCAGCTCAAGTGGTAGTATTACAAATGTTGCTGACAGTCCTGTAACGAATGCAATTGATGCTGGATATGCAATTATGAATGATGATGGCACAGAGGGCGATACGTCAGATGATTATGATGTGACGACGAAATATGATATCACAATTGAAAACGGTCAACTGAATTTGACCGCAAGTATGGTTACAATCACAGTCAACGATGCAGAAAAATTCTTTGGAGAAGCAGACCCAGTCTTTACTGGCTCCATTACATCAGGAGCACTAGTAGACGGCAATGATTTGGGAACAATTTCTTACTATCGTACCAATACATCTGAAGAAAGTGTTGGAGTATATATGGAAGTGTTGTCTGCAAACTATACTGCAAATTCAAATTATGATGTAACCATTATGCCAGGTGATTTTGAGATTAAAGACAATTCAACTGGAGAAGAGTTAGAAGCATACGGTGGGGCTTGGCTTTATGACGGAAATGCACACGCTGTCATGGCAAACGCACCGACAGGATACACGATTTACTATAAAGTTGGTACTGGAGAGTGGTCTTCCACAGCCCCTAGTGTCACAAATGTATCTGAAGGTATCGTGACAGTAAGTGTGAAAGCATTGCAAGAAGGAAATGAAGACTTATTTACGGATGATGTCACCATTCAAGTGACAGCGCGGTCGGTTACTTTAACTTCAGGAGATGCTACTAAGGTATATGATGGAACAGCATTGCTCAATCATACAGTTGCCGAAAGTGGAGATGGTTTTGTTCAAGGTGAAGGGGCAACTTTCAATGTGACTGGTAGCCAAACATCTGTTGGAAGCAGTGACAATACATTTACTTACACACTGAATGAAGTAACACTTGCTGAAAACTACATCATTGCAAAAGTTTTGGGTACATTGAGGGTAACAGAAGGTGGCAATTCCGTGACAGTATCTTCCCCAGATGCAAGTAAAATGTATGATGGAACAGCGCTCACAACTGGAGAAAGTAGCTATACCTATAGTGATACCCTAGTTCAAGGTGACGTTTTAACTGCGATGGTAACGGGAACGATTACAGACGCGGGCACAGCAGCAAATACAATTACAGATATTGCGATTATGCGTGGCACAGATGATGTAACAAGTGCTTATAACATCACCAAAGAAGAAGGCACACTGACAATTACACAAGTTGATATCACAATCACTGTGGATGACGGTAGAAAAACAGTCAGAAGAGATGATCCTGAATTTACAGGAAGCATTACCTCAGGCACCTTGGTTTCTCCTGATGATCTTGGAACCATAACATACATCCGAGCCAATAGTGATGAATCAGTTGGTACATATGATGGTGTAATCACAGCAGATTTCACAGAAAATTTCAACTATAATGTAACAGTTATTCCTGGAGATTTCAGAATTAAAGCAAAAAGATCTAGTACATCAAGTGGTGGAGTTTTGGGTGAAGAAGATATGATTACAGATCATTATGCATACATTATTGGTTTTGATGATGGATTTGTATATCCAGAAGCTCCAATTACAAGAGCAGAGGTTGCTACAATATTCTTCAGAATGCTGAACGATTCCGCAAGAGATTCATATTGGAGCCAAAGCAATAAATATGCGGATGTAGAATCTATACTTTGGTATAACAATGCGATATCAACACTTACCAAAGGAAGCATAGTAGAAGGCCATCCTAATGGAAATTTCTATCCGAACAGTCCGATTACGCGCGCTGAGCTTGCGACTATGACTTCAAGGTTCTATGGAGGAAGCTATACAGGATCAAATGACTGGTTCTCAGATATCAACGGGCATTGGGCAGTAAATTATATCAACCATATTGCTGAAAATGGATTGATCGCAGGTTATCCAGATGGCACATTCAAACCGGATAACAATATTACAAGAGCTGAAGCAATCCGTATTATTAATAATTTGCTCGGTCGTTCTCCTGAAAAAGATCATATGCTTGATGGTATGATTACATGGCCTGATAATGCAGATGAAAACAAATGGTATTATCCTGATATTCAAGAAGCAACAAACTCACATAACTTTATGTATGAGTCTGGCGATGTACATGAAACATGGACTGAATTGCTACCAGTTAGAGATTGGGCAGCATTAGAAGCGGAATGGTCTAATGCAAACTCCTCAGAAAATCCAGGAGAAGTTCTTTCCTAGAATCATTGAAAACTGATAAGCATTTAAAAATGTAAAAACAAGGTGGCAACTTAAGTTGCCACCTTGTTTTATACTGGTAGATGTATTCTAAGCTATGATAGATGCCAGTAAAAAGCTCCCATAACTCTTTATTGAGTTATGGGAGCTTTTGCGTTTAAATCATTGGTTGTGGTTGTGCGAGCATCATTGTTGGGGTATAAAATAGTTGTGAGCAATACACTTTACCAGATTTTTTTGTATAACCAATGCCAATGTATTTATAATTAGCATTTAAGATATTGGCTTTATGTGATTTTGATTTCATCCAAGCTCTGACGACTGATTCAGGTGTATTATAGCCATAAGCCAGATTTTCGCCCACACATCGATATCTAAGGAAGTATTCACTAAATATAGTATAATATTTGGTGCCGTCAGGTCTTGTGTGACTAAAAGCTTGAGAAGATTCAATCGCTCTTATTTGAGCTAGTTCAGTTAAAACATCCATTGAATTCAGTTCTAGTATACCTGCTTCTACTCGCTTTTCATTCACAAGTCTTAACACTTCTTGCGTAAACTCAATTGCAGCTTTTTCTTCAGCAGTTAGTTCAGGTTCTAATTTTATGAGAGTAGCTTCTTCAGTGTTAGTATTAGCAGCTTCAGAAGAATCCTGAGTATCTGGAGAAGTGTCGGTCACCTGGGGAGATTCTTGCGCGTCTGGAGTAGTGTCGGTCACTTCGAGAGATTCTTGGGTATCTGGAGTAGTGTCGGTCACTTCGGGAGATTCTTGCGTGTCTGGAATACTATCAGTCACTACAGGAGCTTCTTGAGTATCTGGGGTATTCTTCACAGCAGATGCATTAAAAGAAAAAAGTGACAAACTTATGATAAGAGCAAGAAAGAACGAGGAACATCTATTTAGTTTATTATTTTTCATGGTTATCCCTTCTTCAATTTATTTCATTTCTGTGTGTAGGTAACAATTTTTCGTGCGGTTTTCAGTAAGAGCTTTTGCGTTTTTTATTGATTATTTAAACAACAAAAAACCGTCCAGGTTGACTGAACGGAACTCTCCAAAAAGACGAATACCTTCGGCAACCGGCTGTCATAGCCTTGCAGATTGCTGCTCAGCATTAGACCCTTGGCTTTGCGTCCTTGCCTTTCGGCAAGTTTGCTGTTATCGGATTTTCGATAATTATATTTAATTGTATACGTGTATAGTATATCAATACTATGGTATTGTCAATATTGTTTTCACGTAAAAAATTCATTTTCGTAATTTTCTATTTTATAGAAAAATATTTTCGTAAATACAGAATGTTTTTTGTTAGCTACTTTATAAAAATAAAAAGTCCTTATGAAAAGGACTTTTAAAGCATATATGATCTTATATAGTTATCATACAACAGAGTGAAATGAGAGTAATAGATGCTTGCAATTGGGTATAGATTCAAATACTGCATGTTTATAGTAAAAATAAAGGAGTAACACGCTATTCAATACGTGTTAAATTATGAGAAAAGCGTGTTGTGAGAATTGTTCATGTTTTCTAAGATTTGTTGTTCTGTTATGTATACGTTATATTTTGAATTTGTTCTACTGACACGAAAATGAATGTCAAAGACAAAAGGTAAGCCATAGAAGTGAATTTGGACATTTCTTTTGAAGATAACTATTTTTTCGACGATACAATCATATAATTTTTCTAGCATTTCATTTGACGTGTTATTATAAATATCTTGAAGGATAGCATCTCTTTCTTTGAAGTTTTCTTTTTGCATGTTCTGCAGAGAATCGAGTTTTTCAATTTTCTCTAGTTCTTCATGTTGTATATTGATTTTTTTGTCAATTTCCTTGTTAATATAGTCGATTTCATCTTTCGCTAGTTCATTATTGAGAAATGAGATATAAGCTTTGGTTTTGTTGTCATGTAACGTTTCTATGGTTTTTTTTAATTGATTCTTTTGTTTTTTATAATTTACAAATTGAAGATGCTCTAACTCGTTTACTATCTCTTTTTTTGTCTTGCTCGAATGGCTACAATATAATTTTATTGCCGCGCTCAAGCATAACACGAGGATATCATCACGAATTCTAGAATTATTGCACCCAACGCATTCGAGATTGTGATTCAACTTTTGCTTGCCGTGTTTTTTCTTGTTAGAGCATACCCAAGAGTGATGATAGCCTTCTTTTCCTTTCGTAGCACAGGAAAAAAATTTAGCGCCACAGTCCCCACAAAACAGCTTACCTGAGCACCAATACTCGTCTCTGTTTCTTTGATTTTCTAGTTTGAAATTTCTTGATTTTATGATAGATTGTGCTTTGTTCCATGTTTTTTTATCAATAATCGCAGGATGATTGTCTTTGATGAAAATGACATCATCTTTATTGGTATTTAGTGTCGCAGTATGGTTTAGATGATTTGTCGTCACATATTTTCTATGTAAAACATCGCCAGCATATTTTTCGTTTTTTAAAATTTTCATAATGGTTTCTGCTGACCAAGAATTCGCGTATACAGGTTTTATCCCATTGCGTGTTAATTCATTTGCAATTGTTTTTGAGCCTTTTCTCTCTTCTACATATTTGAAATAGATTTCTTTTACAATTTCAGCTTGCTTTTTGTCAATGGTCAATGTTCCACTGACTAAATGATAGCCATATATTGAATTATTACCGAACACCACACCTTGTTCCATGCTTCTTCTTTGACCCCACTTAACACGTTCAGATATTTTTCTGGATTCTTCCTGCGCAACGGATGCCATAATGGTGAGTCTAAATTCACCTTCATTGTCGAGGGTGTTGATATTATCATTAATAAATAGAACCCCTATTCCCATCTCTTTTAACTGACGCGTATATGATAATGTGTCAATGGTGTTTCTAGAAAAACGAGATACTTCTTTTGTAATGATAAAATCAAGTTCTTTATTCTGTGCCATAGAAATCATTCGATTAAACTCGGTTCGATTTTTGGTAGAAGTTCCAGTGATACCTTCGTCAGCGAAAATGTCCACCAACTGCCAAGTATTGTGGTTATTGATATATGTTGTAAAGTATTCAATTTGGTTGGCTAGACTATGTAATTGATCATCTTTATCTGTTGATACACGACAATAGGCTGCTACTTTCATGAAAATCTTTTTCTCCCATATGAATTATAAGCGGTTTTTTTCGATTAGTTTTTTTAACTGAACGTAGGATATTTTATTCTTTTCAAATAAAGTAAAGTAAACACCTCGTTTAAAGCATTTACGAGCAGTTGAGTAATTGTCTAAACTGTATTTGTTGTTGTCCATTGTCTTCATACTATCCCACCTTTTAGATTAGACTTTGAATATTTTATGCGGTTATTGAATTAATATATTTATATCATCTAAAAAAGACGTTCAGAACAATTTCTGAACGTCTTTTTTAAAAATTAATCGCAGACAGTAATATTGGATATAACAAAATACCCAGATCAGTGAGTTTTATATCAATATAGATTTTAAACCAAAAAGATAAAAGTGAACCCCTCATTTTAGTTAAATCAATTTTGAAATTGATTGGCTGTATGATTTCATTCTCTAGGATGATGGGTTTAATATGTGGAGACATATCCTTTTATTTTTAAAAGTTGTAAAAATCAATATATTGTAGTAACATGTAAAAGTTAACAGAACAAAAATGGAGTTAGGTAAATATTGTCGCAACTTTTTCATAAATGGCGTGAATGAAAAGATTTCGATAATATTCATTTATCTGATTAAAATGATGATAAATATAACGTAATATTAAACAATATTGATTATATCATAAAGGAATAAGGAATAAGATAAATGACAAAAAAATATTATTATGTTCGACGAGAAATCTACGAGCAGAACCCGATGAGTAAGTTAAATTTCAATCGAAGTTTCCCAGATATGGTACGTCTTTTTAAACGTTCACTTTGGGTTATCATAGCAACAATACTAATTTCTATTATTACAATGATTATACTAATAATTAAACATTTAACAAATATATGGATTTTACTTCCAATAACTTCAATGATTGTTGCTGCAATTTTTGGTGAGATTCAAAGGGAAAAGAATTTATATTGCGAATCTGCCCGAAAAGAAGAACTTGAAAAACAAAATGCGAATTATCAGAAATATGTTTCTGATATAGAAAGTATTCTTGAAAAACATGGAATTATGGGGGAACAAATGATATTTCAATTAAAAAAAGAATGTGAAACTGCTTTAAATTTGCATAAAGATAAATATGAAAAAATCGGGAATAAAATCTATGATATACTTATTGGTGTACCTCTTGGTGCGCTCATAGCCAGTGTGATTTACGCAGGGAATAACATAGTTTCAAAATCAGTCTTTTCAATAATCTTTGTTGGAATTATTACTGCTTACTTAATTAAAGTTATTCAATTTGTATGTTTCTATACAGATGGATACTTTAAAGATAAATATATGTTAGATGTTCTCAATGAGTTAAATTACTCCCCAAATACGTATGATTAAGAAATTTAAATGTGTAAGACTACAAAAAATAGATTGCAATACCATAGAATTTTGGTCAACCCCCATTTTTTCTAAATAACTTGCTGTCTTATTGATTTTCAACAACAGCAAAAAACCGTTCATTCTTACTAAAATAAGAATGAACGGTTTTTTATTAAAATTAAATTTTAGAGGTTAGTTGTTCTTAATCCTCTAATCTATCGATTAATTCCCCAGCACTGTTATACAACTCGGCAGGATCGCTGTTGCTGTTGTTCCATATTCCCTTATCATCTAACCAATGGAAATCTACATCAGCATTTTTAGCCGAATTTCATATTCATTTCTTTACATTTATTGTATGAGAGCATCAACCATTAACGGCTGATGCTTTTTTAATTAATAATAGTAAATTTAGATGACTTGCTAGAGTAAAAATTTAATCATTGATAATAAAAAGGACATCTTAAAAAAATTGCAGTCTTTGTAAAGGAACAAGTTTAATCTGTGCTCGAAGAATAAAAAACGCATGTTTAAATACGACAACAACAAAAGGCATAATCCTTCTAGTGATTTTTTTCAACATTGAGCGGAGCGTTTTGTACTTCACAAAATACTTAATGTGCGTCACTGTAATATCAGAGTTTCGTTGAACATACAGTTAATCAATTATATTAATAGTAAGTTTTATAAATATGAACAGTTAAATAAGCTATTCCATATAGTTATTTATGAGTATAAGAAATAGCCATATTATTTAAAGTGCAAAGAGTGCTGAGGTGTTATATAATGTTGTTAAATGATTGCTCCAAATATAATCTTCAAAATTATTCAGCTACTAAGAAACGTCTTAAAGTTGGTATATACTACACATTGTATGAAAAAAAGCTAATAACAAATGAGGAATTAAAAAAGTTAGTAGAACTTAATGAGTAATAATATTATTATGAAGTAATACAAAAAGGATGATAAGCTAAATGAAGGTAGCAGTTTATTGTAGAGTATCTACTGACAAAGAAGACCAAGTCAACAGTTTAGAAAACCAACAAAAGTATTTTAAGTCATATATAGAAGAACACGATGACTGGGAGTTAGTTGCAATCTTTGCTGATGAAGGAATTTCAGGCACATCTATTAAGAATCGAGTGCAATTTAATAAAATGATATTTTTAGCAAATCATAGAGAGATTGATTTAATTATCACAAAAGAAGTATCACGTTTTTCAAGAAATACGGTGGATACTTTGACTCAAACGAGAAAATTGAAAGAAATTGGAGTTGGCGTTTTTTTTATCAATGATAACATCAATACTCTTGATAACGAAGGCGAGTTTCGACTCACTATTATGGCTTCTGTTGCTCAGGAAGAATCCAGAAAAACTTCTGAACGTGTCAAATGGGGTCAAAAGAGACGGATGGAACAGGGGGTTGTATTTGGAAACAACTCAATTTTAGGATATAATTTAGTAGACGGAAAACTATCAATTAATGAAAGCCAAGCTGAAATTGTAAAACAAATTTATTATAAATATGTAGAGGAACAAAAAGGTTCAAGTGTAATAGCGAAAGAATTAAATAATAAAGGGATTAAACCAGTATATGCTGATTTGTGGTCTGAAGAAAGTGTTTTAAAGATACTAAAAAACGAAAAATATGTAGGAGATATTCTACATAAAAAGTATATTACAAAGGACTTTTTATCGCATATCAAAGAATTAAATAAAGATAAAGATGATAAGATTTACATAGAGAATAATCACGAAGCGATTATTGATAGAGAACGTTGGAATAAGGCTCAAGTTATTCTTAAATCACGACAAACTCCTCAAAAAGATAAATCGAAGTTTTCAAATAAATATTGGTGTTCAGGAAAAGTATTTTGTGGTGAATGTGGACACAAGTTTCTTTCTTCTATGACAAAGAGCAAAGAAGGTTATAATCATTCTTGGGTATGCGGGAATAAAAGGAAGAATGGTAAACAGCATTTAAACGACAATAATGAATTTGTGGGTTGTAATAATGCTAGGATTCGAGAAGATATACTCATATTATGTATAAATGAAGCAATAGATTTATTATGTGATAATGCTATAGAAACCAAAAAAGAAATCTTAAAAGAAATTACTAGTTTAAAATATATCAATTACAATAGAAGAATTAATATACTGAAAAGAAAAGTTGATGTATTAAAAAACAAAAAATCTAATGCTATAAGTGCATTGATAGATGAAAAGATAACAAGAGAAGAATTGAATATTTTAAAAACAGAACTTGATCAAAGATTAAATATTTTATTTAAAGATATTCATGAACTAGAAATTCAAGAGTCAATGCAAAAACAGCAAAAGGAACGGTTTGAAAATATTCTTAATACAATTAACAATATTTTTAATCATAGCATAAGATCCGAACAACTATATCAGAGTATAATTGATAAAATAGTTATATTTAATCGAAGTGTTCAAATTTACTTTCATGCATTTCCCTACATATTTGATATTCATTTTCGTATTAGTAGAGCTAATTGGGAGTATAAATTTTTTATAACAGAAAGTAAAATTTTAGAAGATTCCTGATGGAAAAATATTAATCTTTTACTATTAATTTAATGCCTAACAAAAAATATACCTAGATTTACAGTTGTTCTGTCAAGCAATTCTGTCAAAACGAAATTTGTAGATTAGAATTATTCCTAAATAGTATATAAGGAAACCAATCAAGAAAGAACTAGGATGAGCTGAAAAATATAGCTCATCCTAGTTCTTTATGTATTATTTATGGCTAAGTTTTTTTGCTTTGCTAATTCAAATAATTCTACAAATGAATGACAAGCATTTGAGGAAGAATTAACATCATAAATTTCATTTACAAAATGAGCATTTGTTTTTTTAGAACCAACATTAACCCGCGGGGAATTTGTTCCATATCCATTTATTATAAATCTTGATTTTAAATTGGACTCTGGAATATTGTGTTCAAAAACTTCGGCTCCTAATTTTTCTAATTCATTAGTTGCCTCATTTTTTTGGGATAGACAAATTACTAACTCTCTTCTTTTTGATTTATTTACTAAACATTCAAATAATTCAAAATTGTACTTTGCCCAACTAAAATCTCTAGTAAATATAACGGTTCTTTCATGAGTAGAAATCCAGTCTAAAAGGTATTTGTTTACTTCTTCTTGTGAAAATTGTTCAGATTTATTAACATTTATATTTTTAAGATGTTTAAATTGGAAATAAATAAGAGAACTAATTATGATAAAAATAACAATAATGCTTAAAGCCTGATAAGATTTATCAAAATATTGCAAAATTACACCATATGTTGTACACACCCAGCCAATAATCATCAAGAATGAGTTGAGAAAAAATTTAACATACTCAACAGTTTTTAAATCTTTCGAGCTTTTCAATCCTATATCTCCTTAATTAATTAGTAAAATAATTTCAGTACCTGAGAAAAAATCTCCTCAGAGACAGAGCTAACAGCTCTATTAGAATCAACAATAAATATATTTTCTGTTTCATTTAATTTTTTAAAGACGTCTAGAAATTGTTTTCTGATTTTACTCATAATTTTAGCATCTGTTTCAAATATTTCATAATGCTCGCGCTCTTTGTGTACTCTCTCAATACAATCGTCAACATCTAAATCTAAGAATATACATAAATCAGGTTTAGTGATTTTTTTGCAAGTTAAGTTTATATCCATCACATAATCAATATCTGCAGAAATACCTTGATATGCAAAGGAGGAATAGTAGTATCTATCACAAATAACATTTATGCCTTCATCTAAGTACTTATTAATTCCATACATAGGATTTACATTATGTGAAATTCTATCAGCTAAAAATAGTGAAGCTAATTCGTATGGATCACGTTGATAATTATTACTCAAAGTATCTCTAATTAGCCCTCCAGTACCAGAGTTTGTGGGTTCAGCTGTTTCATGAACATGTTTGCCTATAGCTCGAAGCTTACTAACTAATTTAGCAATTTGAGTACTTTTACCTGAACCGTCTAATCCTTCAAAAACAATGAACTTGCCACGAACATTTTCACTTTGATTGTTCTCGTTATTGATTTCAAAATTCGTATCATCATTGTAAAGTGAATAATGGGAAAAAAACAAATTCGCTAAATCGTTTTTAGAAAGTTGGAATTCATTGGATTTTTCTTCAAAACACCTTCCAAACATTTCGGGATTTTCTCTTTCTTCAATTCTTCTGCCTTCTGTATAGCACCATAAAAATATTTTTAGGATTTCAACTATATCTATATTTTTATTGTGAGTAATACTTTTTGAATACCAGGCTAATAATTTTAGCTTGTCATTTTCATTTATTCTTTCCATTACAAAATCTAATTCAGAATTTTCCAATAATAATAATTTCAGTTTTGACAACATATTATTACCTCCTGTTTTTTTTGAGGTTCTTATACTTTATTTATTAAAATATATCATAAATCGTCAGAATTTTCAAGCTTTCCAAATAATGGTTTAAAGTTGTTAATTACTAGAAATATGGTTGATTTTGATAATGATTGTCAGCTATTAACTCTATCATTTCGAACTCTGTAAAATGCAAAAATCAATTAGATATACGCTGAGCACATAATATATGATAACCATCCGATGAATTTTATTTCAATTCATCGGATGGTTATTTTATAAAAGCTTTGTTTATAGGATAAGATTTTAAGAGAATTAGCAGTTTGAATTTTAAACATATATTTTAAAGATTTATATAAGGTAAAATGCAAACCTATATTGCACTATTGACAACCCCCTACCTACTGCAGAAGGTGCTATACAGGTTGCCATGCGAAATATGCCTTCTACCTTGCATGGCACTAAAGCACTAGTGATTGGCTATGGTAGAGTGGGGAAACTCACGGCGCATCGTCTTCAAAACTTAGGTGCAAGAGTAACGGTAGCTTCTCGAAAGTGTGAAGATTGGGCATGGGCAGAAGCATATGGATATGGTGTGGAAGACAGTAGACAACTACTGTATTGGATGGGTGGGTATGAGCTCATCATCAATACAGTGCCTGCGCTTATTCTTGATGAAGTGCATCTCGAACGAGTGCAGATGGATGCATTTATCATTGATTTGGCATCTGACCCAGGCGGGGTTGATATGGATGCAGCCGCACGATTGGGGCTCAATGCACAAAGACTGCCAGGACTTCCGGGGAAAACAGCGCCCAAAACAGCGGCTAAGGCAATCAAAGACACCATTTATAACATTTTGCACGAATTGGGGGTGTAATTGTAGTTGAAAGATATCAGTGTCGGTGTAGCCATGTGCGGCTCATTTTGTACACACGAAGAAGTAATGAAAACACTATCAGACCTTGCCGAGGAGTATCGTACGATTATTCCAATTTTGTCTTCTGAGACAGGAAGTACAGACACTCGATTTGGAACAGCAGAAAACTTACGTAAAGAACTATCCTATATCACAAAGAATCAAAAGATAATAGACAGTATCGTAAAGGCAGAGCCAATTGGACCTGGGAAATTATTGGATGTGCTAGTTGTAGCACCTTGCACAGGAAACACACTTGCCAAATTGGCAATGGGGATTGCGGATACTCCAGTCACAATGGCTGTCAAATCTCATTTGAGAAATGAGAGACCTGTAGTAGTTGCTATTTCTACCAATGATGGGTTGGGAGTTGCTGCAAAAAATATTGGAGAACTTCTCAGTAGAAAACACTATTATTTTGTGCCATTTCGGCAGGATAATCCAATGGATAAACCACGCTCAACAGTGGCAGATATGGAGCAAATATCTGAAACCATTGATAAAGCATTGGAAGGTGAGCAACTTCAGCCCATTTTGCTTGCACCCAGTTTATAAAACAAACCCGACAGAAGTACTCTGTCGGGTTTGTTTTGATTTATAATAATATAACGCCTGCTTTATCACAGGTTTGTATTGTTTCTTCATCCCAAATGGAGGCTTGCACTTCGCCAATATGTGCTTTACCAAGCATGAACATAGAAAGTCGAGATTGACCGATGCCACCGCCGATGGTGAGTGGAAGTTCGTCAGCGAGCAATTGACGATGGAAATCCAACTCACGGCGATTGTCACAACCTGCAATGCGCAGTTGGGCATCTAGTGAAGCTGGGTCAACCCGGATTCCCATGGAAGACAGTTCTAAAGACTCACCTAAAATTGAGTTCCACACGAGCAAGTCACCGTTGAGACACCAATCGTCATAGTCAGGAGCTCTGCCATCGTGTGCTGAGCCTGATTTGAGAGCGCCACCGATTTGCATGATGAAGGTAGATGGATGCTCTTTTACGTAAGCATGTTCTCTTTCTTTCGATGTGAGGTCTGGATAGAGGTCTTCTAGTTCTTGTGTGGTGACAAAACTGAGGTTTGGGTCAATGGTGGGAAGTGAGGCTAGTTGCGGATAAATTGCTCGCAAAGTTTGTTGTGTGTCAGAAATGGCAGACATAATTAAACTTGCAGTTTGTTTGAGAAAATCAAGTGAGCGATCTTCTTTTGAAATGACTTTTTCCCAATCCCACTGGTCAACATAGACGGAGTGGATGTTGTCAAGTTCTTCATCACGACGAATGGCGTTCATATCAGTAAAGAGACCCTCACCGACAGGAAAGTGATAGCGATGTAGGGCAAGACGTTTCCATTTTGCCAAAGAGTGGACAACTTGTGCTTCTCTTCCGGTTGCTGGAACGTCAAAGGAAACAGGGCGCTCTACGCCGTTTAAATCATCATTTAGACCTGTGGAGGCCTCCACAAACAAGGGGGCAGAAACACGGAATAAGTGCAAATTTCCACAGAGTTTGTCTTGAAACAGTCTTTTTAGAAGACTAATTGCTTTTTGGGTGTCATATAGTGATAAAAGGGATGAATAGTCTTGCGGTATAATTGACTTTTGCATAAGAGGTCTCCTCTACAAAATTTTAGTGTGGTTTAGGTTACGCCTGATAGACTTTGTCAGCTTCAAGTTTTGGGTCACATGTGAGTCGAATACCAAGACGACGGAAACTATCTTGGTCAGCTTGAGATAGGATTACTGTTGAGTGCACTTCTGCGCCACGCAAGTGTTGCAAATAGTCCATTGCTAGTTTTGCATTCGGGTCAGATACAGCACAGATGGAAAGTGCAACGAGCAGTTCATCGATATGTAACAAAGGGTTTTTATTCCCTAGAACATTTACTTTGAGATCTTGCACTGGCTCAATGACCGTTGGAGCAATTAGGTGTATGGAATCATCAATATTCGCCAAATGCTTGAGTGCATTGAGTAACAGAGCAGAAGCAGCACCCAAAAGCGATGAAGTTTTGCCAGTTAAAATTGTGCCATCAAGCAGTTCAATGGCTGCAGCTGGTGCTGAGGTCTTTTCTGCGAGCGCTAAAGCAGGAGGGACAACGTTGCGGCTGAGTGGCGTGAGGTCGAGTTCTTTCATGAGTAGTTCAATTTTATACATTTCGCGCCCATCAGATAGACCACGAAAATGACGGTATAATTCTTGATAATATCTACGCACAATTTCGACACAGCATGCTTTTTTCACAACAGCATCATCAATGATGCAATTGCCAGCCATATTAACGCCCATGTCTGTGGGTGACTGATAAGGCGAAGTGCCTAAAATGCCTTCAAACATTGTTTTGAGGACAGGGAAAATTTCGACGTCTCGGTTGTAGTTTACGGTGGTTTCTCCATACGCTTCTAAATGGAAAGGATCAATCATGTTCATATCATTGAGATCAGCTGTAGCAGCTTCATATGCAAGATTGACAGGATGACGCAAAGGTAAATTCCAGATTGGGAAGGTTTCAAATTTAGCGTATCCTGCTGCCACACCGTTTTTGTGTTCATGATAGAGTTGAGAAAGACAAACGGCCATCTTGCCACTGCCAGGGCCAGGAGCAGTTACGACGATAAGAGGGGCATCAGATTCAATAAATTCATTTTTTCCATAGCCATTGTCGCTGACGATGGTTGGAATGTCATATGGATACCCTTCAATAGGATAGTGGAGATATACAGTAAGCCCCAAATGCTCTAGTTGTTGTTTGAATAGTTGGACTACTTTTTGACCTGCATATTTTGTGAGCACGATGCTTCCAACATGAAAGCCTTCATTGCGAAATTCATCAATGAGACGCAACGTGTCTGTAGTATATGGGATGCCAAGGTCACCACGGACTTTATTTTTTTCGATATCTTCACTGGAAACGGCAATGACAATGTCTACTTGGTTTTTCAGTTCTTTGAGCATGCGAATCTTTGAGTCTGGCTCAAAACCAGGCATGATGCGGGAAGCATGGTGATCATCGAAGAGCTTTCCTCCGAATTCTAAGTATAGCTTTCCGCCAAAGCGATTGATGCGATCACGGATATGTTTAGATTGCATTTCTACGTATTTCTGATTGTCAAAACCAAGGTTTTTCATAAACAAGGTAACTTCCTTTCACAGTGTAAATATGGCAAATAAATATAGATTCAATTAACTTAATAATATACAAAATAAATGACAAAATGTCAAGTGCGATGCTTTCTAAAAAACACATAAAAAACTGCATTTGAATCGAGTGATGATGGGCAAAGGCTGATACTATATACTTACTTGTCATAATGTGCAATTCGTGGTATAATCTGCTTTGATTTGTCAAAATATATGTGCTTGGTGGGAAAAATGTTCGAGCATTGTGGATAGATTTTTTGCTTTGCACTTAGATAGCCTGTTTCATGAATTGTTCATATGCCAGATGATTAAGTCGACAATTGAGATTCGTTCTGAAATGGCGTCTGGTCAATGAATAAGGAGAAACTGTGTTATGACTTCTGACAAAATGGAAGATAAAAGAGCGCGCACGGAGGCGCATATTGAAAAATTGCAGATGTATATGAAAAATGGAGGAAGAACGTTAGACCCATTTGTGCAAATGCTACACATTGAAATGCTCCATGCAAATGAAGAAGAAGCAGAAGGCATTTTGCACGTGACCGATAAGGTGTTAAATCCATTTGGCATGGTTCACGGCGGATGCATCTCTTCTTTAGCAGATACGGTAGCAGGCCATCACATCGCATCGACAGGGCGTCTATGTGTGACACTTAACTGTACGATGAATTTTTTGAAACCAGCGATGGGAGAATGGCTGAGATGTCGCTCTAAAATTAAAAAATTGGGGAAAACGGTGAGCACATTAGAGCTTGAGGTGATTGACCCCAAAGATGAGTTAATTGGTATGGCGACGTTTACATTTTATAAAATGAAGGATATTGAACCACATATCATCCAACGATTGGAATAAAAAAACATCCAGAAGCATTAACTTCTGGATGGCTGTGTCATAAATCTATTTGGTTCATGGTGCACTAGCGTATATGACGGTTATAGATGGAGGATTAAATATCCCAGTCTTCGAAATCTACTTCGGCGTCGCCAGAACAGCAACGAACTCCTTTGGATTTGATGCGATCTCTTACGCATACAAGTCCATCCGTAATGGTTTCTAGGTTTCCAAGGATGCAACAGACAATTGCGGCAGCGCCAAGTATGAGTGCAGCAATTTTCAATACAAGATTTGCAACTTTCATGCAAAATCCTCCTTCTTTTATTGTATAATGTTGATGTTAGTATTTTACACGATATTGAAGAAAAATACAACGCTCAAAGAAAAAAATTGTGAAATTATAATACATACGTAATAGAAAGGAAGAATCGCACATGAAAATTCGAAATGAATTTGGCACGATTGAAATGAGTCAAGAAGTGTTTACGACAATCACAGGTGCTGTAGCCACCAGTTGTTTTGGTGTGAAAGGTATGGCGGCTCGTTCCAAAAAAGATGGTCTTGTACATTTATTGCGCAGTGAAAGTATGGCCAAAGGCGTAAAAGTGATTCCAGAAGAAGACAACGTAGTTTCAGTGGAATTGCATATCATTGTGGATAATGGTATTAACTTACAAGCAGTGGGCAATGCCATTATGAATGAAGTGAAATATGAAGTAACAAATTTAACTGGCATAGAAATTAAGGATGTCAACGTTTATGTTGACGCCATGCAAATAGACTAAAGCGGATCGAAGGGAAGGAAACAGTCATGAAACAATTTCTAGAAGGAGATCTGCTGGCTAGAATGATGAAAAATGCTTCAGCTTCTCTGTTTCAAGAAAAAGAAACGATCAACGAACTCAACGTATTTCCTGTTCCAGATGGTGACACGGGAACCAATATGAGTTTGACCATAGCAAGCGCAGCAAAAGAACTCATTGAAAAAAATCCAAGCAGCATTGGTGAGGTGACTTCTGTTGTGGCAAATGCCATGCTCAGAGGCGCAAGAGGAAATTCAGGGGTCATTTTATCCTTGTTATTTCGTGGTTTTTCAAAATCACTCAAAGATGCGGATACAGTGGATGGCTTGCAGTTTGCAACGGCACTGAGCAAAGGGGTGACATCAGCGTATAAAGCGGTGATGAAACCTGCCGAAGGCACTATTTTGACGGTGTCTCGCGTGATGGCAACACGTGCAGAAGAAGCAGCAAATGAAGATAACAATGCAGAATTTGTCATTGAAGAAGCAATAAAAGCAGGTGAAGTTGCACTGGCAGAAACCACCGAGCAAAATCCAGTGCTCAAGAAAGCTGGCGTAGTCGATGCAGGTGGTATGGGTTACCTTATTATCGTGAAAGCCATGCTCAATGAAATTCGAGGCATTAAAGCGCCTGAGGTAGAAGAAATTGAGACGAAGTCAGAATCTTCTGCAATGGCTTCTATTGCACCAGAAGATATTACCTTTGGATACTGTACAGAATTCATTTGCTCTCGTGATACAGACAAAGACCCCGATGCACTGCGCTTTTTCTTAAAAGACATTGGAGATAGCATCGTTATGGTAGAAGACGATGAAATCATCAAAGTGCATGTGCATACCAATCATCCTGGAAATGTGCTGGAAGAGGCACTCACATATGGAGCACTTCAAACAATCAAAATTGAAAACATGCGTGAACAACACTCAGAGATTTTGGAGAAGAGTGCAAGCCAAGTGACAGAAGCAGAACCTGAAAAACGCTATGGTTTTGTCGCAGTTTGTGCAGGTGACGGTGTGGCAAACGTCTTCTCTGAATTGGGTGCAGACCAAATCATTGAAGGTGGGCAAACGATGAATCCCTCCACCGATGATATTTTAACAAAGATTAATCAAACCCCTGCTGAAATCGTCTATGTTTTGCCAAACAACAAAAACATCATTATGGCGGCGGAACAGTGTGTGAAATTGGTGGAAAACAAAACGGTTATTGTCATTCCGAGTAAGACCGTGCCACAAGGCATTTCCGCAATGCTCAATATGGATTTTGAAGGGGAAGAGCATACGAATACTGCAGCAATGCAAGATGCGCTTTCTAACGTTGCGACAATGGAAGTGACCTATGCGGCTAGAAATTCTTCTTTTGATGGGGCTGAAATCAGCGAAGGGGATTACTTGGCACTCGTAGACAATCAACTCTTTGCCACCAATGAAAAAATGGAAGTGCTCTTAGATGGATTGGCAGAAGAATGCAAGAAGAAAAATGCAGAGTTTGTCACTATATTCTATGGAGAAGATGTGAATTTGGAAGAGGCACAGCAAGTGGAAACACAATTTGCAGAGGCTTGTCCAGATGCTGAAATTACTTTGGTGCGTGGCGGCCAGCCAGTGTATGCCTATGTGATTTCTGTAGAATAAATATTATATGAAAAGTAAAACCTGCTTGCACATGTGTAAGCAGGTTTTTTGCAATTGAGTGAGGCTACTAAATACTATGATTCAACACAATTACTTTTATACTTATTGCGAGTGGCAATTCCGCCTCTAATATGGCGTTCTGCTTTGTTTTGCTCTAATACACGCTTGGCTTGCATGTACAAAGGCTGGTTAAATGAAGGCAGACGTTCTGATAAGTCTTTATGTACAGTTGTCATATAATAGAACGGTTTTTAGTGTTTGAGTTGCTTGAAATTGATGCAAACAGCACCGTCATGATCTACGGTGATATTTTCTACAAGTTCACAAATGAATTGATTCGAAAAGGGCATTAGAGTCAGAATGCTTTCTAACCCATCACAAGCACTAGTATGATCGAGCAGAGAAAGCAAAGGTGGTTTGCTACAGGTGGCATGATTTGCTATGCGACAATCCAAAACATCAATTTTGTCTTGGAGTCTAGTCGTTTCCAGTTGAAGTTCGTTTAGTTCAATGATATTTGCTTTGAACATTTCTTTGTATTTTCGCATGTGGTGTTTAAAAAGGTCACGCTCTTTTTTTAATGTGAGTATATTGGTAGCATCACGTTTGGTAGTCTTCATACACTTTTGATATTCAGTTTTGATGAGAAACAAGGCATTTTGCTGAGATTGTAGCATTTCGAGTAGCTTTGATTTGATTGTGCTCAGCAGAAATTGCTCGTCAAGATTTACCGTGTTATGGCAAAAGTCTGTGCCTTTCGTATTGCGCCCACTACAACACCAGCGCACATAGGTGCGTTTATACTTTCGCACGATTTGACGGTATGCGTATCCACAACATGCACAGTAAATGACTTTGGAAAATGGGTGTTTAGAGCTTTTCTTTTCACCAGTTTGATGAAAGGTATTTTGACGATCTTTCATGACTCGTTGCGCTTTGAAAAAGGTTTCATCATCTATAATGCGAAGAGATTCATTGCACGTGATAGACCAAGCATCTTCAGGCTGGGAAAGGCGCTTTCCAGTTAGAAAATCTTCAATACACTCTTTGCCATTGACAACTTTTCCTATGTAGATTTCATTTGTGAGGATGCGAGAAATGCTATGCTGACTAAAAGGTAGCAGTCGTTTGGTGAGAGCGCCTTGTGCGTTGAGCTGTTTGGCAATGCGACTTGACCCCAAGCCTTCATGAATATACATATGAAAGATGTTTTGTATAATGGCGGCCTCTTCGGGGTTTATTGCAAGCTGAAAGTAATCGCCCTTTGTTTTTTCATACCCATAACATAAATTTGGAATGCGTCCCTTTTCTGCATTTATTTTTTTACCAAATTTTATTCTCTTTGAGGTGTTAGAGCTCTCTTCTTGTGCGATGGCAGAGAGCATGGTGAGCATAAACTCACTGGAGTCTGATGTTGTCATATCATAATTGACAAAGATGACTTCTATTCCTGCAGATTTGAGTTTGCGAATGCTTGTTAAAAAATCAACGGTATTTCTAGCAAGTCTGGAAACGTCTTTAATGAGAACCATTTGAAACTCACCTCGCTCAGCATCGCATAACATTTGAATGAGAGCGACCCTGTGTTTCATTTTGGTCCCACTTTTGCCTTCATCAGCATAGATTTCGATGAGTTCGTGATTGTGCCTTTTTGCATATTCTGTAAAAAACTCTTGTTGTGCTTGAAGACTATCTATTTGTTCCTCTTTGTTTGTGGATACGCGACAGTAGGCAACTGCCTGCATTGTGATCACCTGCTTTCAAAAATTGGGATATAGCTAAGCGAGCAAGGCAATTAGCCTTGCTCGTAATCATTTAGGTTGTTTTTGATGGGAATAGGGGGGATGTTCGAGCACATTAACTTGCGTAGCTGAAATAATGCTCAGCTCCTTTGCAAGTAAATGACATAGATGTCGTTCAAAATCCCCTTGCGGATTGGGGTTATGAAAACGTATTTGCAAGTTTTGTTTTTCTGTACACATGGCTTGTCCATCCTTTCTCTTTCATTTCTATGCAGAAGGGAAGAGCAACATACCAATGATTGATTGTGAAGCGATGAATTGGTCATTATCACGAAAAAACAAAGGAATACAAGCTTGCAATATGGAAATTGTGTGATATAATCTATTGTAGAATTTTTACAATAAGGGGAATTAATCATGGAAATTAAAAATGCAACTATGGATGATTTTGATTTGGCTTTTGATTATATCGAAAAACTTTGGACGTATAACACATACGATCGCGCAGTGATTGAAAAGGTTTACAAAGAAGTGCTTAAAAACGAGAATGACTTTGCGTTCTTCTTGTATGATGACGGAAAACCAGTTGGATTTTGTCATGGTTCCTTTTTCAATACATTTTGGATGTCTGGAAAAACTTGTTATATTGCAAGTATTATCACAAATGAAGATCAAAGAACAAAAGGCTATGGCACTGCCCTTATGAACCATACAAAAACCATTGCAACTGAACATGGTTGTCATGCCATGATTCTTGACACTGGTTTGCCAAGAGAAGGTGCGCATAAATTTTATGAAAAGTATGGTTTCCATAAATGCGCATACTGTTTTGAATATAAACTAGACTAAGTATCTTCATTTTTTCATACATTCAATATAACACATATATTCTCATTTGTGAAAATATATTGAAAAATTGAGAAAACACCCCGTTCAATTTGTATATTATGACAAAATGTGGGGTGTTTTATTGCTGTATTACCTTTATAAATGACTTGCAAAGCACAGTAAATGTGATACAATATGATTAGCAGGATAGTTGCAATGATTTCTGAAAGGGGTAATGCCAGCTCATGCATAAAAAAGAGTTTTACCAAATTGCCAGACCTATCATTACGCATGAAGCATATTTAGAAATGCGAAACATTCCGCACCACCATGGTACTGTGTTTGATCACTGTTTGGGAACAGCATATGTTTCTTATAAAATTGCCAAGAAGCTAAAATTGGATCATGTGGCTATCACAAGAGGATGCCTCTTACATGATTTTTACTTGTATAAATTCAAAAAAACCAGTGGATTAAGTTTGTTGAAAGACGCGTTTTGTCACACAAAAAACCATCCTAAAATTGCACTACAAAATGCACTACAACACTTTGAGCTCAATGCCAAAGAACGAAATATCATTACAGGTCACATGTTCCCAATGGGATTGCCAAAGACGAGAGAAGCCTTTGTGGTCAGCTTTGTTGACAAAGGTCTTGCCATCGCAGAATACTTTGGACGTCTTAGATTCTTCGTGAGAAGCAAGTATAGACCAGCACATGTACCGGCATAACCAATGAATAATGAAAAAGAAAACACCTCTTCATCTTGAAGAGGTGTTTTTTGAATATATAGGGGAGGAAATTTTAATAATGTGACAAGGTTAAATGCTTTCCAACAAATTGACCATTTCAATGGCAGTGACTGCAGCTTCAAAGCCTTTGTTTCCAGATTTTGTGCCTGCACGTTCAATTGCTTGCTCAATAGAATCAGTGGTGAGAACGCCAAAGATAACTGGTTTGCCAGTTTGTAGAGAAACTTGCGCAATGCCTTTTGTCACTTCACTGGATACGTAGTCAAAGTGTGGTGTGCTGCCTTTGATGACTGCACCCAAACAGATGACGGCATGATACGTATCGCTTTGCGCCATTTTTTGCGCCACAAGTGGGATTTCAAAAGCGCCAGGAACATAGGCGATTTCGATTTCAGAGCGGTCAACGCCGTGACGAGTGAGAGCATCAATCGCGCCATCTAACAGTTTGCTGCCAATGAAATCGTTGAAACGTCCAACAACAATGCCATATTTTTTGCCTGTGGAATGTAATAATCCTTCAAATTTTTTCATGATTAATTCTCCTTATTAGTTGATGTCTAAGATGTGACCCATTTTATTTTTCTTTGTCTTCAAATAGTGATAGTTTTCTTCGTGATAACCCATATCAATGGGAACACGTTCTACAATTTCAATGCCGTATCCAGACAGCCCACTGATTTTCTTAGGATTGTTTGTGAGAAGACGAATTTTGTTTGCACCCAAATCCGATAAGATTTCAGCCCCAACACCATACTCACGCATTTCAGCGGGAAAACCGAGGGCAAGATTGGCCTCTGCAGTGTCCATACCTTGGTCTTGCAGATGATAGGCTTTGAGTTTATTGATAAGACCAATGCCGCGGCCTTCTTGTCTTAGATAAAGTAAAATGCCTTTACCTTCTTTTTCAATGGCGTTCATGGCAGCAGCAAACTGTTCACCACAGTCGCAACGTAGTGAGCCGAATACGTCACCCGTTAGGCATTCGGAGTGTACACGTACCAAAACAGGTTCATCAGGGGAAATATCGCCTTTGACTAGTGCTACATGATGAGTGCCATCTAGTTTGTTTTCATAGCCTACTGCTTTGAATTCGCCATATTTGGTTGGCATTGGCACTTCAGCTTCTCTGCGAATGATTTTTTCAGTTTTTCTGCGATAAGCAATCAAATCTTTGATGGTGACAAACGTGAGGTTGTGCTTTTCTTTGTATTTAATGAGGTCAGGAACTCTAGCCATCGTGCCATCGTCATTCATGATTTCACAGATTACGCCAGCTGGTTTGAGACCTGCAAGAGTAGCAAAGTCTGTGGCAGCTTCAGTATGACCTGCGCGTTTCAGTACACCGCCTTCTTTACTAATGAGAGGGAAGATATGACCAGGGGTAGTAAAATCAGTTTTTTTACTCTCATCATTGACAAGGGCAGCGATGGTATCTGCTCTGTCGTGCGCTGAAATGCCAGTGGAGTTTGTAACGCAGTCAACGCTGATGGTAAATGCAGTTTCTTTGGGGTCAGTCGTATTTTTAACCATAAGATCAATGCCAAGGTTGTCAAGGCGATCACGTTTCATGGGCACACAAATGAGTCCACGACCGTAAGTTGCCATAAAGTTGATGCTTTCCATGGTGGCTTTTTCTGCAGCCATGAGAAGATCTCCTTCGTTTTCTCTATCTTCATCGTCAACGACGACAATCATTTTGCCTTGTTTGATGTCTTCTATGGCTTGTTCAATCGTGTCAAACATAGATAATCCTCCTAAATAAAGCCGTTTTCTTTGAGTAAGTCGAGCGTGACCCCTTGGGTATCACGATTTGTAAATTTATAAATGTATTTTCCGATCATGTCACATTCCAAATTGACAACGTCGCCTACATTTCTTGAGGTGAGTGTTGTGTCACTGCTGGTGGTGGGAATGATGGAAACGGTGAAGTAATCTCGTCCGAGATTTGCAACCGTTAGGCTAATGCCGTCAATAGCGATGGAGCCTTTTTCCACAATAAAGGAAAGTAGGTCATCTGGACAGGAAATCTTAATGAGAATGTCGTGTTCCAGTCTACGAACGGAACGAATTTTGCCTGTGCCATCAATGTGACCTGAAACAAAATGTCCGCCCAATCTGTCACCAACACGCAATGCTCTCTCTAAATTGACTTTGTCGCCAATCTTTATGCTAGATAAGTTGGTTTTGGTGACCGTTTCTACCATGACATCTGCTGTGAAAGCGTTTTTTGTAAAGTCTGAAACGGTTAAGCATACGCCATTGGTTGCAATGCTATCTCCCATAGAGACAGCATCGAGAACTTTATCACAATGGATGCTGAGCTGTTTTGATGTTCCATGTGATTGGATGCGCTCAACGGTTCCAATTTCTTCGATTAATCCTGTAAACATAGTGTCTCCTTATACGCTGTGAGTAGCACATCTTGACCGATTGTTTTTACATCTTTGATGGAATATGAAATGCTGTCTGCAATGTCAGTGAGGGAAAATCCACCCACAGGCGAGAGTCCTTCACCAATGATTTTAGGACAGACAAACGCTTCAATTTTGTCAATGAGACCAAGTGTGAGCATACTGCCTGCCAAGGTCTTGCCGCCTTCCAATAAGATGCTGTCAATTTGTCTTTTATGAAGCGCCTCTAAAAGCTCAGCGAGATTGACTTGACCGTCAACTGCTGTGGTCTTGATTACCGTTGCACCATGCTGGATGAGCGCTTCTTCTGTTTGCGGTTCGATTTGATAGGTTGCTGCAATGATGACTTCACCAGGTGATGTGAATATATTGCTGTCTAGCGGTGTTTTTCCGAGGCTATCCACAATGATTTTGATGCTAGTGCTTGGATTTGGAATCCGAGGATTGAGTCGTGGGTTGTCAGAAAGGACAGTGTTTACGCCGACCATGATGGCCATGTGTTTGTTGCGCAAATGCTGAACATAGTTGCGTGACGCTTCAGATGAAATCCACTGTGAAGCACCGTTGGGCGTTGCAATTTTTCCGTCTAGCGTCATAGCGTATTTGTAGGTAACAAAGGGATTTCTTTTCGTTATGAATTTGCAAAAAATTTCATTGAGTGCCTTTGCTTCGTGTTCCAACACGCCTACGATGACTTCAACGCCATGTTCTCGCAAAATCTGATTGCCTTTTCCGCTGACAAGTGTATTAGGGTCTTGCATGGCGACGACCACAGTTTTGATTCCACTTTGCAGAATGATGTCGGTGCACGCGGGTGTTTTTCCTACGTGACAGCAAGGTTCTAACGTGACATACAGCGTTGCACCTTCGACGCTTGTCGGGGCATCTTCTATTGCGATTCGTTCTGCGTGTCGTTTTCCGAATTGTTTGTGATAACCGGTGGATAGGATTTCGCCATCTTTTACTATGACAGCGCCAACCATAGGATTGGGATTCACATGTCCCTCGCCTTGTTTGGCTAGTTCTAATGCTTTTTGCATATAAAATTCATGATTATTCAAGTCATCACCCCACTTTCAAAATAAAAAAAGCCCTGAAGTTATTTCTTCAGGACAACACAAAAAGACATATGTAAACAAAGTTACATACTTCATATGTGACAATTTTTCTCCCATCCAGACTATACTGTCGGTTCTTGAATTCCACAAGATCAGCTAATTGCAAGTTTAAACACGCAACGCTCACGGACTTTTACCGCCGGTGGTGAATTTCACACCATCCCGAAAATTATCAGTATTCAATTCTTAGCTTAAAGTATACGCATATTCAAGTTGCGTTGTCAACAAAATTTTTCAAAACTCTTGCAAAAAGAGAGGTGAAAAACATGAAAAAGCTAGTAATAGCAAGGCTTTGGCGTTAAATTATTTCATGCAAAATTAGTCCGCCTAAGACCAAGATGACAGCGTCAGCAAAGAAATGCACAAGCCACGAATTGAGAAAATTTTTGCTTTTAGTTGCCAAAAAATTGAAGATAAGACCACCAATAAATAGAGAAAACAGAGCCAGAAATAGCATAGAAATTTGAAACCAAGAGACAAAAATACCAATATGATATGTTGCAAAAAGAAGGGCAGAAAAGACCATGCTAAAGCGTGCATGTGTTTCATATAAGTTCAAAAATACGAAGCCTCTAAAGAAGAATTCTTCTAAAAATGAATTGACGATGGCAATGTATAGTGATACGAAGAGAAAGTTAGTCTTTGTCACGCCGATTAGGCTGAGCTCTGAAATCAGTTTAGCAGTGTCTATATACGGTGTTGCAACAGTAAAGTAGACTAGGGGAATGAGAATCACTAAGATAGCAGATAAAAGTAACCCTAGTTTGACTTCAGAAAGTTTGAAATGCTGTAAATTGAGTGCCCTTTTTATGGTCTCCTTTTTGATTGCTTTTATGTACCAAAGAGGCAAAATAGCAAAGGTCGGCAGTTTAATCATGGATTTGACAATGAATGGAACGTGTAAGTATTGTTCAATCAAAAATAAGATGGTACAAGCGATGAGACTGGGGATGATAATTTGTCGTTTCATATAATTCTCCTAGGATAATACAGAATAAAAGGTTGGCATGGATTGTGCGTTTTATAAAATAAAATACGCTAAGACGAAGTGTCTCAGCGTTAGGTAAAACGTTCTGTTTTGTGACAACTGTATGTACAGTTGACTTTGAAATACCAAATTGCGTGGCTGTACTTCGGACAGTGGCATTGTTTTCTATGATGTAAAGTGCCAATTGACAAGCACGTTCTTCTATTGTTTCTCTCACTAACGGCAACACTCCTTGCGTAGCATTATGTAGAGAGTGTATGCAGATACAAGCTCAGTTATGTGCAAAGCAGTATTAGTGACCATTTTCGCCAAATACTAGTCCATATTTGATCGTAATGCGGTCTATTTGTTTCATAAAGGGCTTAGCAAATAGCAGTAAAAATAAGACGCTCGCTGTGCTGTGGAGCAGGTTTGGAAAAAAACCTGAGGTGATGGCAACAACATAGTTTTTTAAAGTGATGGTACCAAAGGCGGCTAAGGTGAAGTGAGCATCTAAAATAAGCCCATAAATTAGATAGGTAGAAAGAAAACCAAACACACATAAATTAAAAAGCTTGGGTTTGAGTAACTTGCGGGAAAAGAGAAAACCAGCTAAGGCGCCAATTATCGCAAGAGCGAGCATTTGATATGGTGTCCATGGGCCTTGTCCTACAAAAAAATTGGACACAAAAGCAGAGATGGCACCAACCATAAAACCAGATTCACTGCCAAGGCAAACCCCTGCGATAATGACAATAGCGACGAGAGGTTTGAATTGAGGGAGCATATAAAATGCAGTGCGACCTGCTACAGCAATGGCGCAGATGACAGAAATTAAAACAATTTCTTTAGCTTGGGCTTGTCTTCTCTCAAAGAGAAGGATGAATGGGATTAGGCTCAGTAAGACGACAAGGGAACTTGTGAGGTAGTAGCGTGCTTCGTCCAAGTAAAAATGTGCAAATATTAAGATTGTAGGAATGAGGAGCATGCAAATTAATAAGATAAGGTTTCTGCGTTTTGCTGATAGTTGTTCCATAGCGTTAAAACATCCTCCACTGTGATGGCATTGGGTTGTATTGTTCTTGCAATTTTGTTAGCAGATGTTGTGTAAACATAGTTGCTTGAGAAAAAGCTTCGCGTGTCGGCTTCACTGATCAAAGAACCATCAAACATCATCGCACACATCTGGGCATGCTGTGCGCAAAATTCCACATCATGGGAAACGACAATGACAGTGACGCCTTGTTCAATCAGTGACTTGAGAATGTTCGCCAATCGCAGTTTGCTCTCAGCATCCAAGCCTTTGGTTGGTTCATCTAAAAGCAAGATTTCAGGGTCAGTGAGTAGTACCTTTGTTAGGGCTACCAGTTGCATTTGACCGCCACTGATATCATAGGGATGATGCTCAAATATTGTCTCTATGTTTGTTTTTTGTGCAAGAGTACGGATTTTTTCATCATCTTGACAAACGGTATGCAAATCATCCCACACAGTTTGCTTGAGAAAAAGACTTTGTGGATTTTGTGGAAGTGTCGCAACTGAGCCATGCACCGTAAGTTTCCCTGTATACGGTTTGTTTACTTTTGCGATGAGAGACAGTAGCGTTGATTTCCCAGCACCATTTGCGCCTAAAATGGTGTAGAAAGAGCCACGTGGAATTTGCATAGTTAAGTGTTTTAAAATATCTGCGCCATGCTTTTGATATCGGAATGAGAGGTTTTTGGCTTTAAGAACAATGTGAGTATCCTCATGCTTATTTGGAGAGGGAAATGTGACTGCTTGGGGATGTGGATTGCAAAACACTTCTTCTAACTGCAAACGTGCTTTGCCTGTTGTGAGAGGCATGTGCTCTGGATTGATTTCAGCAAAAATTTGAATGCCAGAGGGAACAGATTTGAGTAAGCTGTGCTTGGTATTTGCCAGATGAAGACAAACGTCTTTCGGGGAGCTGAGACAGCCAATTTTACCGTCTTCCAACAATAGTGCGCGGTCGCTCATGGGTAAAATATCTTCTAAGCGATGGTCAATCATGATGATGGTGATGCCCAAGTCGCGATTGAGTTTCGCAATGACATCCAAAAACTGCGTGGCATGAATGGGGTCAAGTTGGCTTGTGGGTTCGTCTAGGATGATGACATCCGGATGCATCGCGAGGACACTAGCCAAATTGAGGAGCTGTTTTTCACCACCACTTAAAGAAGAAACATTGCGATGAAAGAGATGCCCAATATCCAAATAACTTGCCATTTCAGAGACACTGCGGCGGATATAGTCTTGTGGCTTCCCTAGGTTTTCAAGGCCAAAGGCGATTTCATGCCAAACTTTGTCGGTTACGATTTGTTCGTCTGGGTGCTGAAAAATATAGCCGATTTTCGCAGCTTCAGTGCGCATATCTAAGCTGTCAATGGGGATGCCATTAAATAAGATGGTTCCGTCTTTGCTGCCATGGGGTGTGAGTGAGGGCTTGAGGTGAGAAATGAGCGTTGTTTTGCCACAACCACTCGGGCCAAAGATTGTTAAAAACTCACCTTTTTTCACTGTGAAACTGACGTCTTGAAGCGCCTTTTGTTCCAAGAGAGGGTATGTAAAATTTAGATTTTCGATATGGAATATGTCCATTTAAATTCCCTCCATAGACTTAATATACAAGGCAAAAAGCACATGAGTGCATAGGTGAAGTATCCAAGCATATTGATTGATGAAATAGTAGTATATGAGATATAAGGATAGTAAGAATATTGCACGACTTTGAGTAATTGCAAAGCGATAATAAACAAAGCGCAAGATAGGAGAATGATGAGGATTTTTCTGTCACTTGATGTAAACCGATATTGGGTATAGGCGGTGCGAGCAGATAGGCCATAGCCTCTGGCTTTCATACTGTTTGCGGTTTCTATACTGCTTTGCAAAGACCAAGTGGTCATAATGGATAGAATTTGAATACCATCTTTGGCTTTGGTGAGAAGGTTTCGTTTCTGGTTTGCGTCATGCAGGGCAGCTTGACCCTGGGCGATAAGACGGATGCGCTGTTTATACAGGGGCACAAAGCGCAAAACCATGGAAATGATGAGAGAGCTTTTGGGTATGATTCTCCCAAAGAGATGCATGAGTTTGTCTCCGGTCATAATGGTGTTGGATGAGGCAAACCATAAGATGACGGTGATAAACATGGTGCTTGTGACAACACCATAAATGACGCTTTCTAAGGTGAATGGGTTGCCATTGGGAAAATAAAATAAAATAGTCATCCCTGCGTGACTAAAAAGTGGATTGAAAAGAGCAATGAGTATCCAAGCAGGCAGACAAAAGGTCAGGACAAATTTGAGCCCTTTTTGTCCATTGGTTATCCAGTTGAAGAGAAAACTAGCAAGTAGTGAAATTACCATATATACAGGATGAAAAATGACCATGGCATGTCCAATAACCAAGGCAAAAAAAACAAAATTTGTGACGGGGTGATAGTGGCTGAAATGTGTCATGCACGGTCCTTTCTTGATGCTATTCGGAGAAATTATCTCCGCCGATGTCTTCTCCTAGATTGCAGGTGTACAGCAAGGAGAGTGTATCACCATCTTGTAGTATATAGTTGGATATGCCGTAATTGGGGAAGGTATCATTGACTTTATACATCCATCCACTCAGTTCTCCCATATCAAATTCATAGAGATTGCCTATGCCCTCAATGTAAGTGGTTTGATAAAAAGGTGAAGTGGAAAATTCCATATGGATGCCCTCTTCTCGCACTGTGCGAAGCAGCAAATCATGTGCCGATTCGCCAGTTGTCGCTTCCAGAGTAGTCATAGGGAAGAGTATGCCATCACTAGGGATGAGCTGGCGCTTTGCTTCTGGCAGAACATCCAATTGTGGGAGCACAGTGTGGCAACTGATTTCGAGTGAAACTAGAATGGTTTGTGCGTCAACTTCCGATTGCTGCAGCTCAGTTTGCGAAGTGTTAGGTTCCGTGGCAGAGTCAGGAGTTTCACTTGGTTGAGCTGAACATCCAGTGAAGAAAAAGACAAAGGATAAAAGGATGAGAAAACAATTTTTACGCATAAGTCACCTTCTTAATTAACATCAGACATATCATAAAGTGGCACTTGGTTTGTAATGAGTCGCTCATAAGACACAAGCGCATAAAAGGCTTGTTCTGTGGCCATTTGGCTTGTTGCACCGTTCAATGTGTGTGAAAAACTATCGTTTTGGTCTTGGAAGGACAGCACATGTGAAATGAGATTGGTATCTTGTTTAAAACGTGTGTCTATGGTGGGGTCAATTCCAAGGGAACAAAGAGCAACCACAACTTGCGCGGTTGACTCTACATTGCTCGGATTGCCAAAGCCACCATCATCATTTTGCTTGCTCGAAATGACTGTGAGTGCTTTGTCAATGGCTTTGGTGACATTATCATAGCTCGCTCTATTGTAATAGGGAGCAAGCGCTGTGATGGTCATGGCGGTGATATCAAGGTCAAAAGTTTTGTTATCTTTGCTCAAACTAAAACCGCCAGAGGAAAGCTGATAGTCTTGCAGTATGGTTTTGATGATTTCTTGTCGTGTGATTTGCGCACCACTTGGGGTGTAGCTTGGCAGTAGGTCTATGGTGAGAAGACCAAAGCAGAGTTCATTGAGACCTTGTCTTCCGCCAAGTTCTCGCTGACTTTCTATCAAATCAGACATGTAGGTTTCTTTGTTCCAAGTGTAATCGACAAGGTCTATACCGTTTACATTTTCAATATCAGCGCCCAAAGAAGCCAAAGTGATGGCAAGGCGTTGAGTATCTGTGACTTTGTGACCGAATTTGCGTGTGGGTTTGTTGTGTTCGGAAACAATGTATGTTTCTGCTTTGCTGATGTAAGAATCAGCGTATGTTTTTGGCATAGCAACGTTACTGCGCGCTAGTCCAAATATGAGCCATTCGCCTCCTACAGTGCCAGTATTTGGGGTAGGGGATGCGCTGAGTAGATGCTGGCCTGTTTGGCAGATTGCAGATGAAACTGCCGATTGGAAAGCAAGCTTTTGACGATAGGCACGCATTAATATGACAGTTGCCATTTGACGAGTGGCAGTGTCTTTGGGATGGAATTTTCCGTCGTAGCCTGTGATGATTCCATTATGATACACCGATGCGACACTGTCTGTTGCCCAAGATGAGATTGTGAAACGGTCTGAAAACGACATGTGAGAAGACTGAGAAAGGGGAAACGCGCGTGCTATGATGACAGCCATTTCTTCTCTTGTAATATTATTGTTTGGGTGAAATGCACCACCAGACCCCGTGATGAGTCCATATTCATAAGCTGTGAGGACATATGGGGTAAACCAATCTTGCTTTGATACATCAGAAAATATAGATTCATAGTGTTTTTCTGGAGTCAAACCCAGCATCGTGACAAGTAGTTTGGTGAAAGCACTTCTTGTGATGGGGGCATCTGGGTGAAATGCGCCGTTGTATCCTTGCACAAAGCCGAGATCATAGGCTTCATCTACATCATTTTTTGCCCAAGATGCAATGCTGCTTGCATCAGAAAAGGTAGAGGAATTGATTGCAAGTCCTGATAAGGTGCAGGTTTGTATGTTGAGTGTTACGAGTAGTAATATAGCAATGAAGTTGTGTTTTTTCATGAATCGGATAGACTCCCTTGTAGTAGAATATAATAGAATATTGTATATCGTATATTTTAACTTTGTCAATAGAAGGAAAATGGGAGAAATAGCAAATTTACTTTTGACGCAAAGCCTCTCATGCATTATAATAGAATAAATAAAGAGATAAAACACCAAAGGAGGTTCTTTCATATGGTTAATAGAAAAATCATTATGAGCCAAGTAATGCTACCTCACCAAGCCAACGTTGCCGGAAATGTGCATGGTGGTGAGATTATGAAACTGATGGACGCCGCAGCAGGTGCCGTGGCTATCAAATATTCCAAAAGCAATTGTGTTACAGCAAGGGTGGATGAACTTGAATTTATTCTTCCTATCTTTGTGGGGGCTCTCGTCACATGTACTGCTACAGTTGGATACGTCGGCAAAACCTCTATGGAGATTTTCGTAAATGTAGAAATGGAAGACTTAGAGTCTCATAACGGAGCGCAAAAAGCGCTATCTGCTTATTTTACCATGGTTGCAATGGGAAGAAACGGAACACCACAACGCGTTCCAGAGTTCGTTCCTGAAACAGAAGAAGAAATTCGTCTACATCAAGAAGCCCAAGAACGTAAGAAAAAGCGCAGCAATAAAAAATAAGATTGATGATAAGAGGGGGCGCCAGTCTTTGGTGCACTCTCTTGTTTTTTAGCGTGTTTACATTAAATATCTGATATGTTACAATGAACGCGTGCACAAATGAAAAATTCAGAATGTCAGAAATTGCACGCTCAAAAGCAGTGTAGATATTCTACTTGAAATCCTGTAAAAGAACAATGTTCTTTTACAGTGTCATGTGGATGAGCAGTCTGTTAAGACAAGATATTGTGCTAGAAAAAAGAAATGTTGACAAGTATAGATGCATATGTTACTATGCATAAAATTTATACGGGGGAGCTTGTGGACAAGCTGAGAGGAAGTTTTGTTACTTCGACCCTTAGACCGTTCGGGTAATGCCGAATGGGGAGTTTGACTTACCACTGTGATTGGAGGATGTCGCTCAGGGCATTCTCCATTATTTTTAGAAAGAAGGAGCTTATATGCGTTATCATACACAAATGGAAGCTGCCAAAAACAGTTTTTTAACTGATGAGATGAAAGCGGTAGCGAAAAAAGAACACTTGGCAGAAGACACGCTGATGCGTTTGGTGGCGGAAGGTAAGGTAATCATTCCTTGTAATGTGCGTCACACATGTATCAATCCGAACGGCATTGGTTCTATGCTGACCACCAAAATCAATGTTAATTTAGGCACGTCTCGTGATATGGTTGATATGGAAATGGAACTAGAAAAAGTCAATCAAGCGGTAGACATGGGTGCAGAAGCAATTATGGACTTGAGCTCTTTTGGGGATACGAGAAAATTCAGAAGACTGCTGACGGAAAAATGCCCAGCTATGATTGGCACAGTGCCAATTTATGACGCTGTGATTCATTATGCCAAGCCTCTTGCCACAATCACCAGTGAAGAATGGATTGATGTAGTGCGCATGCATGCTGAAGATGGGGTCGATTTTATGACCATTCACTGTGGCATTAACAAAGAGAATGCAGAAAAATTCAAACGCAATGAGCGTCTGATGAATATTGTTTCGCGCGGTGGTTCTATTATCTTTGCCTGGATGGAAATGACGGGTAAAGAAAACCCCTTTTATGAGCATTATGACACCGTTGTTGATATCTGTCGAGAATATGATGTGACTTTGAGTTTGGGTGATGCTTGTCGTCCAGGTTCTCTTGCAGATGCGACAGACGCTGCGCAAATCGAAGAACTCATCACTTTGGGAGAACTTACCCTGCGTGCGTGGGAAAAAGATGTACAGGTCATGATTGAAGGGCCAGGACACATGCCAATCAATCAGATTGCAGCAAATATGGAAATCCAAAAGACTCTTTGTCATGGCGCTCCATTTTATGTGTTGGGTCCATTGGTTACTGATGTGGCACCAGGATATGACCATATCACAGCGGCAATTGGCGGAGCGATTGCGGCAACCCACGGGGCTTCCTTTTTATGTTATGTCACACCAGCAGAACATTTGAGGTTGCCTGATGTAAATGACGTAAAAGAAGGCATCATTGCATCAAAAATTGCGGCACATGCTGCTGATATCGCAAAAGGCATTCCCAATGCCGCAGATTGGGATTATGAAATGAGCACAGCGAGAAAAAATCTCGATTGGGAAAAAATGTTCTCCCTATCCATGGATCCAGAAAAAGCCAGACGTTATCGAGCAGAAGGGGAGCCAGAAAAACAAGATACTTGTAGTATGTGTGGTAACTTCTGTGCCGTCAAAAATATGAATCGTGTGCTCAGTGGTGAAATCGTCAATATCTATGATGAATGAGTCGCATTTTGAAGAAGAAAACGCTGTGTGATGACGCCCTGTTAGTCCATATAGCACAGCGATTGAGTAGAGTTTAATTGATATCATATTGAATGGAAAGTATAGAAGAAATGCTTATAATTGTATTTGTATTGGCATTGTTTGCTGGCGCATTTGTGAATGTCTGTATCGACCGAATGCCACACAATGAGTCGATATTTCATCATCGTGCGTATTGTGAGAATTGTCTCACATTCATAAAACTATATAATATGGTTCCTTTTGTGAGTTATTTTTTGCTCAAAGGAAAATGCCGCGATTGCAGTATGCAGATTTCTATGCGATACCCAATGGTTGAGTTGTTGACGGCTATTCTCATTACTGTGCTTGCATGGAAATGGAATATTTCACTTATTTTCTTCTTTTATGCTGTGCTGACCCTGTTTTTGATTGTCGCGACTTTTGTTGATTTGGAGCACCTTGTCATTCTAGATCGGGTTGTGTTTGCTGTTGCACTCATAGGTATATTCTATACGGTATATAAGCGTATGCCAGTTGAAGGATCGCATGCTTTGGTGGATGCTGGATTGGGTGCTGTGCTTGCGGGAGGGGTGTTTTTACTCGTTGCTATCTTAAGTCGTGGTGGCATGGGTGGAGGTGACATCAAACTCATTGCAGCACTTGGGTTATTTTTTGGGATTAAACAAATTCTTTTAACCCTTGTTTTGTCTATACTTATTGGAGCAATCATATCCGCTTTTCTGCTTCTTACGAAGAAGAAGTCTAGCAAGGATGCCATTCCTTTTGGGCCATTTATTGCGATGGCTGCTTATATTGTGATGTTATATGGGCAAGAAATCATCAATATATATTTTCATATTTGGAGCTAACAAGTAAAGACAACAAATGATGAAAAGAAAACTGAGAATATAGGTGCAGTGCAAAAAGAAAAGCTTGATTTTCAGTCATGCAATACAGTGATATCTGATATTCGAATACGAAAAACCTCTCCTTTAACAGGAGAGGTTTTTTCGATTTTTAAAATTTGTGGTCTTTTGATGAACCTCATTCGGAATTTAATACCTTATGTTTGATAAATTTTGCATAGTCTTTTGTAAGCACAAGCACATCAACAAAGCCACCACAAGTGGCTAGTTTATTGCTAAATCTCTGGTAGTCTATGACGAGTTCTACTAAAAATTCGGATAAGTCTAGCGCATCTTTGAGTGGCATCACTCTATAATTGATTTCGGCAGGTTTATCTCCATATAGTAGTTTTACGATAGGTTCTGTTTCTCCTCCAATAAAAGAACTGTAGACCAAACCGTTTTCGTTTTGATTGATTAAGGTAAACTCGTCTTTTGTCAAAAGATAAATATGGGGAACAGAATTTCGATAGCCTGTAATATAAAACATGGTTTTTGCTTCTGGACTTTCTTGACGAAGGCGGTCTTTGAGGGCAGTGGCAATCTGGGTGACAGAGTCGTTTTCATGTACATTTTCTGTTTCAAATGTGCTTATGAAATGACTAACTGCGTTGCCGTTTAGAAAGGCATCTCCGGCCCATGAGATGCCGACTGGTGACTTGGATAACAAGACTATTTTTTGAAAATTATCTGAACTAGTGAATTTCTCTATTTGATTATTCTCATAGATTCTATGTCCAGTGAGCCTGCTATCGGCAGCCATGGCAATGCCTTCAGGAACATGAACCACACTTATGATAGACATATTTGCGCCTCCTATCAATCTAATTTCTGCATTATATCATAAATGCAAAAGATACAAAACATGTTGTCGAAGATTGTATTGTGAAATATGAAAACCGCACCTTAGAATGAGATGCTCTAGGTGCGGTTAAAAAGTTTAGTGCGTGATTGCGAGGGTGATTAGCCACCCAAACGAATCATTTCGTCAATACAGCGTTTTGCGCCTTCCATAACATCTGCTGAAAGAACAATTTCTTCACCTGCATTGTGTTTGAGGCAGTGATAGACATCCATGAGCGTGGTCTTTTTCATTTCAGGACACATGAGAGAACCTGATAGTGGGTAAAAATGTTTATCAGGATAAGAAAACTGCATGTGCTCGACAATGCTTGTTTCGGTTCCAATAATAAATTCATTGTGTTCAGAGTTTGCAGCATATTGCATGATTCCTGTCGTAGAGCCGACATAATCAGCTGCTTTGGCAACCGCAGGAGGACACTCTGGATGCACTAGTAGTTGCGCGTTTGGATATAATTTGCGCGCATGATTTACATCTTCTATAGTCATGAGAGCATGATAAGGACAGCAACCATCTAAAAACTTGATGTTTTTCTCTGGGAGCATTTCAGCCACATATTGTGCTAAATTTTGGTCTGGGATAAATAGAATGTCTTTTTGCGGGAGTTGATTGCATATTTGTACAGCTGAGGAAGATGTTACACAGACATCACACACAGTTTTGAGTTCAGAAGTGGTATTGATGTAGCAGACGACAGCGTGGTTGGGATAGTCTATTTTCACTTTCTCAATCATTGCTCGATCCATTTGGTCAGCCATTGGACAGCCAGCGTCAGGAGAAGCTAAGATGACTTTTTTTTCTGGGGAGAGAACTTTGCAAGTCTCTGCCATAAAACGAACACCACACATGAGCACGGTGTCTTGATCTGCGCTGGTCGCCTCTACACTGAGGCCATATGAATCGCCTGTATAGTCAGCGATTTCTAAAATTTCATGTCCTTGGTAGCTATGTGCAAGAATACAAATGTTCTTTTCTTTTTTTAAACGCAGAATTTCTGCTTGAATTTCATGAATGGTCATGAGGGAACCTCCATCGTATCGTATTGTTTCTATGATTTTAAATTTGCGTTTTTTGAATTTTTTTCATACATTTCCCAAGGGCTAAGTGGGGCTAGAAAATTATGCTCTGCCAAGGTCTTTTCTATCATATCTAGGCGCTCTTCGCTGAGTGCTTCGACAAGGTGGTAATGATATCCACCTGTGGCGTTACTCAAGTGACTAGATTGACCTGAGCGAAGTGCAGCAATGAATTCTTGTACATCTTGGCGAGAGCTGATGTTCATTTCAGCTGTGACACGTCCATAAAACTTATGGCTGATGCTGACATTTTGTACGCGACCACCAAGGTCGACGATTAAATTGAGCTCTTCTTCCACTTTATCGTCTGTATGACGCAGCTTAAACTCTCTGGAATGCGTGGTGGCAAGTTGAAAGAGATAGCCACGATAGGTTGAAATGATGTTTGGATGAGCCACACGTATGACAGATAAGTCTTGCACAATGACCTGTCTACTTACGTTGAAGCGAAGAGCTAAATCTTTGGCTGTGATTGGAGAGTCGGTATTTTGAAGGAGTTTTAATATTTCACCGCGACGTTCTGATACTGTCATGTACAATCTCCCTCCTCAATTGGTTTTAGGTTTTTCATTGAAATATCCAAAATGGGCGCTGAATGGGTGAGTGCTCCACTTGAAATGTAGTCAATACCCAATTGGGATAGCGCAGCAATTCGTTCTAAAGTTACGTTTCCTGAGCATTCCGTTTCTGCTCGTCCATCAATGATGCTCATTGCCTCTTGCATTTGAGGGATGGTCATGTTGTCGAGCATGATGATATCTGCACCAGCTTCTACCGCTTCGCGCACACTGTCAAGTGTTTCGGTTTCTACTTCAATTTTCCGGACAAAAGGTGCGTATGCCTTTGCCATTTCAATTGCTTTTTGGACACCACCCGCTGCTGCAATGTGGTTGTCTTTGAGCATGACACCATCGGATAAGTTATAGCGATGGTTTTGTGCGCCACCAACTTTGACGGCATATTTTTCAAACACACGGTTGTTTGGTGTTGTTTTTCTCGTATCAAGTAACTTTGTCGTAGTGTTTTCTAAAAGTGCGACCATAGCTCTTGTGTAGGTAGCAATGCCACTCATGCGTTGGAGGTAGTTGAGTGCAACGCGTTCTCCAGAAAGGAGTACGCGAATGTCACCATATACACGTGCAATAACTTGCCCTTTTTGGACGGCATCGCCATCTTTGCAGTAAAGCTTGATGCGTGCTTGGTCATCCAAAAGGGAAAAGGTGCGTCCAAAAACGGGAAGCCCAGCGATGACGCCATCTTCTTTACAAATGAGGTCTACACTTCCTTGTTTGGCTTGAGGCATGACAGCATTGGTGGAGACGTCTTCACTTGTGATGTCTTCCCGCAGAGCTTGTTTGATTAGTTCGTCACATTGTAGCAACAAAGTGAGTTCATTCATGATGGGGTCGTCCTTTCCATTTCAGCCAGTACAAGTTTTTTATAGTGTTCGAGTAAGGCTTCTTTGTCTTTATATTGTTCTAGTTTTACATGTTCAGTACTGCAACCACCTTTGTGATCTGTGCTGAACATGATGTCTTCTGCCACGCGTTTCGAAAAAACCAAGGCTTCCAGTAGAGAGTTGCTGGCTAGACGGTTTTTGCCATGTACACCATTGCAAGCAGTTTCTCCGCAGGCATATAAGCCGCGCATGGAAGTTTGACCAGCTAAATTGACTGCAATGCCGCCCATGAAATAGTGCTGAGCAGGAACTACAGGAATCAGGTCTTTTAAAACGTTAATGCCTTGTTTGAGACAGTGGTCATAAATATTAGGAAAATGGCTCATAATACGCTCTTTTCCCATATGGCGCATGTCTTCCCATACGTGTGGGGTGCCATCTTTCTCCATCTGATTTAAAATGACTGCAGTGAGCTTATCTCTTGGCATGAGTTCATCGGTGAAACGGTTCAAATTCTTGTCGTATAAATAAGCACCTTCCCCACGTACAGATTCAGATATTAAGAAGCGTCTTCCATTCGTTTCTGAATATAAAGAAGTGGGGTGGATTTGGACATAGTCCATGTTTTGCATCGTGACATTGTGTGCAATGGCAATGCCCAAAGCATCCCCTGTGATATGTTGAAAATTGGTGGTGTTATCGTAAAGTCCACCTAAGCCACCTGTTGATAAGACAACATAAGAGGATGTGACAATTTGCTGTTTTCCAGTATTCATGTGTTCTAACACAATGCCGCCACAGACGTTGTCAGTCTCCACAATGTCAAGCATTGTGGTATTTTCATAAAGATCAACGTTAGGGAGCGATCGAACAGCATCAAGCAAACCAGAGGTGATTTCTTTCCCTGTGATGTCTTGATGGTGCATGATGCGAGGACGGGAATGAGCACCTTCTTTTGTGTAAGAAAAGTTGCCATTTTCGTCTTGATTAAATTGAATATCGTGGTTTAACAAATCGTGAATGATGGCGTTTGAAGAGCGAATCATGAGATCAACCGCTTTAGGGTTATTTACATAATGACCTGCTTTCATGGTATCTTCATAAAAGGCATCATAGTCTTTCTCACCACGTAGAACACAAATCCCACCTTGCGCGAGAAAAGAGTCAGAAGCTTTTGCTTCTTTTTTTGTAATCATCAGAACGCGCAAATGTGTTGGCAGGTTTAGTGCACAGTAAAGACCAGCTGCGCCAGTGCCGACGATTATAATATCATAATCCTTGTTCATGTTTATCACCTAATAAAAGTATACCCAAAACTGGGAGGTATTTACCTCTTGATGAGGGAATGTTGCACAGTTTTTCGATGGTTTTCGGCACATTATAACATGAGTATTAACAAATGACAAGACATATATCTATATTACTGTCAATTTATTTTGAAAAAGTCAGTTAGTGGACGTTTTATGTTTGCATATTCCCTTAGATTGGTATATAATTTTGTCTTGAAATTTCAAAAGAAAGTATTGGTGGCGATATGCTCGACACGAGTTTACATAACAAATTTTGCATCTTGCGAAAAAAAGCAATCGCAATGCAATTTAACCGATTGAATGCTGAGCAACAACAGGGCATTCTCAGTACGGAAGGGCCACTTCTGCTCCTTGCTGGTGCAGGCAGTGGTAAGACAACGGTGCTCATCAATCGCATTGTAAATTTACTTCGATTTGGTGGTGGGTCTGACCGAGATGAAGTGCCTTCCTATATTAAAGAAGAGGACCTTGCATATTTAGAAGCGTATATAGGTCAAGAGACGCACTCAGAGGAAGACAATTTCAAAATGCAGCGTATTTGCGCGCTAGAGCCAGCAAAACCGTGGCAAATATTGGCCATTACCTTTACCAATAAAGCAGCTGGCGAGCTCAAAGAACGCTTGGAGCAATCAATTGGAGGAATGGGACAAGATGTTTGGGCGGCTACGTTTCACTCTGCCTGTGTTCGAATTTTGCGTCGTGAAATTGAGGTTTTGGGTTTTCCATCTAGCTTTACCATCTATGACTCAGACGACAGTTTGCGGGTCATCAAAGCATCAATGAAAGAACTGAATATTGATGAAAAAATGCTTCCACCTCGCACGATTATGAATTATATATCCAAAGCCAAAGATGAGTGTATGCTCGCGGAGGAGTATTTGGAAGAAAGTAGAAATAACAATGATTACCGGCGTGAAATGATAGCAAAGGTGTATCAGTCATATCAGAATAAACTGTGGAGTGCAGGCGCACTCGACTTTGATGATATTATTTTGCATACAGTGCGCATTTTGCAGCAACATAAAGATGTCCGCGCGTACTATCAGCAAAAATTTCGTTATATTTTAGTGGACGAATATCAAGATACCAACCATTTGCAATATTTGCTGACAACCCTGCTTGCCGATGGTCACAAAAACTTGTGCGTTGTGGGTGATGATGACCAGTCTATCTATCGTTTTCGCGGTGCGACCATCCGCAATATTTTGTCCTTTGAGCAAGACTATCCCAATGCGCGTGTGATTCGATTGGAACAAAACTATCGTTCAACGGGTCATATTTTGGAGTCAGCCAATGCAGTCATTGGCAACAACCAAGGAAGAAAAGGAAAAAAGCTGTGGACAGACCAAGGCAATGGGGAAAAAATTCAAGTTTATGAAGCGTTCAATGAACAAGATGAAGCCAATCATGTGGCAAATCAGATTTTAGAAGCGTATCGTGAGGGAACGCCTTTTCGAGACAATGCCGTATTATATCGCATGAATGCCCTGTCAAATCAAATGGAAATTGCATTCAAACGCAATAGTATTTCATACAAAATTGTGGGTGGCGTGCGCTATTTTGAAAGGGCAGAAGTCAAAGACATGCTCTCGTATTTGTGTGTCATACACAACCCAAGAGATGATTTGAGACTGCTTCGCATCATCAATGTGCCTGCACGTGGCATTGGGAAAAAAGCATTGGATACACTCAAAGAAGTGGCAGAGGGAATGTCACTGCCTTTGTGGAGTGTGTTGGAGCGAGTGGAACAATATCCATCACTTGCGAAATCGGCGCCCAAGTTTCGTGCCTTTTACAGTATGATGGAAGAATTGCAACAAGCGGCACAATTTCTATCTCTTCCTGAGTTTTATGAGCAGGTGATGGAGAAGACAGGCTATATGGCTATGTTAAATGAAAAACCGAAGGAGAACATGAGTCGTATTGAAAACGTGAAAGAACTCAGGTCTTCGATTGCGGGTTACCTAGAAAATACAGAAGAAGGCAGCTTATCTGGATTTTTGGATGAAGTCGCACTGTATACTGACTTAGATAGCCATGACGAAACCAATAACAGTGTCACACTCATGACGATGCACGCAGCCAAGGGGCTGGAGTTTCCCCATGTGTTTGTGGTCGGTATGGAGGAAGGTGTATTTCCTGGGTTCCGCTCCATTGGAGAAACGGAAGAGCTCGAGGAAGAACGGCGCTTATGTTATGTTGCGATGACAAGAGCAAAGAAAGTGCTGCACTTATCGTCGGCAGGGCAACGCATGCTGTTTGGGAAAACAACAGCAAACTTGCCTTCCCGTTTTTCTAGAGAAATTCCCGAAGAATACCTCAATGTGCGAAGCAGAAAACAAAACGCACAAACAGAGCGTCCAGTAGCAAGAGAAACGATTGCACCACCATCTAATTATCATGCAGTGCCAAAAAATAAGGTGGCTTATCGCAAACCTCCAATTAAGTCTGCCCCACTGCCAAGCTATACAAAAGGCGATATGGTGGAACACAAGGCGTTTGGCAAAGGTATGATTTTGTCCATCCAAGCTATGGGGGGCGATGCACTGATTGAAATCGCTTTCGATACAGTGGGCACAAAACGAATGATGCTAAAGACTGCAGCGCAACATATGACAAAATAATAAAAAGAGACGCAAGCGAAAAAAACTTGCATCTAATCAGTGTTTTGTGTATGTTTGTCACAAATCACTGAGTAAATGACATATCATAAAGCAGATGGAGATTCGGTCAGCCACACAATAGATACTGGACCAGGTAGGGTGCTACAAAGGCAGGCTTTGAAGTTTGCTTGGGTGTAATGACTGTATTGCAGGGTGTTGTCAATTTCGGTATTTTTAAAGGACACTATACTTTGCCCGTTGAATTTTACATAAGCTTCTTTCTTCGTCCAAATGTGATAAAAGGATGCTAAGTCTCCACCAAGAGATAAATACTCTGTGTATTCTTTCTCAGTTAGGGCATACTGAGGTAATTGCGTTTTTCTTGTTTTTATGATCTCAATATCAACGCCGACGCAATGAGAAGAAAGCGCGCAGAGTGTGTAGACACCACTGTGACTGAGGTTAAAGTGAATCTCTGGCAAGTTGGGAAAATACGGTTTTCCATGACTGGTATAAGCAATGCCAGGAAGGGTTAGATTGCCATGTGTGCGTCTTAGTGCAAGCTGTAATAGCTCTCTTGAGGATAGGTGCATTGCGCCGAAAAGCTTTAACAAGAAAATCCCTACTTCCATCTAAATTAACGTGAATTCAAAAGAGTCGAATCGCGATGGATTTCAAAAATACTTGTTTTGATCCACCGCTTCGTATTATAATTATTATAATCTGAATTAAAAGGTGTGTAAACCGGAATGAAAGCAGATTTTATAGAAGAATATATTATAAACCATCGCCGTGCGCACTTAGTGGGGATTGCTGGGGTTTCTATGTCGCCGCTTGCTCAGGTGCTCAAAGGCCAAGGTCTTTCAATTACAGGTTCTGACATGCAAGAATCTGAAGCAGTCACACGTTTGCGCGACATGGGCATTCCTGTGGTGATTGGACATCAAAATGAGGATGTAAAAAAGGCAGAAATGGTCATTCGAACTGCTGCTGTCAAAGATGAAAATCCAGAAATAGTGATGGCAAGGCAGTGTAATATTCCTGTTTTTGAACGTGCAGAAGTGTGGGGCGTATTAATGCGTCGTTACCAAAATGCACTTTGCCTTGCAGGCACGCATGGCAAAACAACGACAACATCTATGTGTACACACATTGCAATGGCAGCTAACATTGATCCTACTGTGATGATTGGTGGCACCATTCCACTGCTCGGTTCTGGCTATCGTGTAGGCGAAGGTGAAACCATTATTATGGAGTCTTGCGAATATTGCAATTCGTTCCATTCCTTTTTCCCAACAGTTGCCGTGATTTTGAATATTGAACTCGACCACTTAGATTTCTTTACGAGTTTGGACGAAATCAAACAGTCGTTTTTAGACTTTGCTCGAAAAGTGCCATCGCATGGTGCGGTCATTGTGAATGCAGATGATGAAATTGCAATGGATGCCATTTATGAGAAAGTAGATGCAACCATAACGTATGGCATAGCGCAAGGTGATATGCACACAGAAAATCTAGAGTGGAACGAGGGAAATGCAAGCTTTGATTTGATTTATAAGGGAGCGTTTGTCACGCATATTGATTTGCGTGTACCAGGTTTGCACAATGTGCAAAATGCACTGGCTAGTGCTGTGGCATCTATGCAACTGGGAATTCCATCTTCAGCAATCAAAGAAGGTTTAGAAAGTTATTTTGGCGCAGGGCGACGCTTTGAATATAAAGGCGAAGTCAAAGGTGCTAAGGTATACGACGACTATGCACATCATCCAAGTGAACTCAGAGCGCTCTTTGACAGTGTATCTCAAATGGGTTATGAAAGAGTGATTTGCGTTTTTCAGCCACATACTTATACAAGGACAAAAGAACTCTTTTCTGATTTTGTCTATGAACTACAAAAAGCAGATGTTTTATGGCTAACTGAAATCTATGCCGCGAGAGAGCGAAATATCGTGGGCATTTCTTCGCAAGATTTGGCCAATCAAATTCCCAATGCCAAGGTGGTAGGTGACCTTGACACATTGGCACAAATGCTATATGATATGGCAAAACCAGGTGATCTTATCTTGACAGTCGGCGCGGGAAATGTATTTGAAGTTGCAGAAACACTCGTCAATTTGCAAGAAAGTAAATAAACGAGACATAATAGAATAGGACAGTTCGTGACCCTCCTGTCCCAAAACAAAACTAGGCAATTTTTTTGAGGGGGGAGTTTCTAACTTCCTTCTTATTTTTTTGTTGAGGATTGCACCAATGAGGAAGGATTTTATATGTATTATTTGACAGCAGAAGCAAGCTTCGACTCGGCTCATTTTTTGAACGAACACGATGGAAAATGTTCCAATTTACATGGTCATCGTTGGCGGATGGTTGCCAAAATTGCTGGCGAGCAGTTGAAAGAAGACGGACCTGAAAAAGGGATGCTGATTGACTTTTCAGATTTCAAAAAAGCACTGCAGGAGATTGCCGATTCTTTGGATCACACATTTATATATGAGCAAGGTAGCTTGCAACTTGCGACGCTAGATGCGCTTGAGGCGGAAGGGTTTTCCTTTGTGGTTGTGCCATTTCGTCCTACAGCAGAGAATCTGGCGAAATATTTATTTGAGCGTTTGCGCAAAGAAGGGTTTCCCGTTTGTTTGATGACGGTGTATGAAACCCCAGATAACTGCGCTATGTACGAGGGGGATTAAATGCAACAGTTTCCCATAGCAGAGTATTTTATTAGTATCAATGGAGAAGGACAACATGCAGGGAAACTTGCGATGTTTCTTCGCATGCGAGGATGCAACTTGCGCTGTTCATATTGTGACACCATGTGGGCAAACGAAGACAATTGTAACGTGGAATGGCTCACAGTGCAGGAGATTTGCTCTTTAGTGAAAGCAGAAGGAGTGCAGTATGTTACCGTCACAGGTGGAGAACCATTGTTGCAAGAAAACATTCATGTTTTGCTCTCAGCGTTGAGTGAAGAAGTGGGTGTGATTGTTGAAGTGGAGACCAATGGGAGTGTTCCGATTGCGCCATTTCAAGCGTTGTGTCCTCAAGTACAATTTACTACGGATTATAAATTGCCCAGCAGTGGCATGGAAATAGCCATGCATGTAGAGAATTTATGTGCAGTGCGTCAAACAGATACGCTCAAATTTGTCTGTGGATCTGTGCAGGATCTCATGCGAGTGAAGGAGCTCATGAGAGGCGATGTAGTCTCAAAAGATGTGCCAGTGTACTTGAGCCCTGTTTTTGGTGAAATTGAGCCAGCGACTATCGTTGACTTTGTGAAAGAGCATTTGAGGACATATCCTCAGGTGAGAGTGCAACTACAGTTACATAAAATGATTTGGCCTACGATAGATAAAGGAGTTTAATTATGGCGATAGATATAGAGAAAATCAAAGAGCATGTGCAGGGAATTTTGATTGCACTGGGCGATGATCCCAATAGAGAGGGCATTAAAGAAACCCCAGATAGAGTTGCGCGCATGTATGCAGAAATTTTTGAGGGTATGAACTATACAAACGATGAAATTGCAACGATGTTTGATAAAACCTTTGATGAAGATATTCCTTCAACGAGCAAAGATATGATTCAAGTCAAGGATATTCAAGTGTTCAGTTATTGTGAACATCATTTGGCGCTCATGTATGACATGAAAGTCAGTGTGTCTTATATACCAAATGGGCGTCTCATTGGTCTGTCAAAGATTGCACGCATAGTAGACATGGCATCTAGACGTTTGCAACTACAAGAAAAGTTAGGCGCTGATATTGCAGATATCATGACCAAAGTCACTGGCTCTGAAGATATTGCAGTCGAAATTGAAGCATATCACAGTTGCATGACAGCGCGTGGCATTCAGAAGACGAATGCAAAAACATTCAGCACGACCTATCGCGGTGTGTTTGAGTTTAATGACGACTTATATAAGAAAATGCGCTAGGAAAGGGTTATCATATGAAAGCACTGATACTATTTAGTGGTGGACTGGATTCTACAACATTGCTTGCCGTGGTCATCGAAAAATATGGCAAAGAAAATGTGGTGGCACTGTCCATATCATATGGACAAAAGCACACAAAGGAAGTGGAAGCAGCAAAGGCAGTTGCCGATTATTATGGCGTGGAACTGCAAAGCATTGACTTAGCGGAAATATTCCGCAATAGTGACAGTGCTTTACTATCTCATTCTGAGAAAGAGATTCCAACTGGAAGTTATGATAGACAAAAAATGCAGGAGGACAAGCTGATTTCCACCTATGTGCCATTTCGCAATGGGCTTTTCTTATCTGTCGCCGCAAGTGTGGGATTGTCGAATGATTGCACACACGTTTACTATGGCGCGCATCATGATGATTGGGCAGGCAGTGCCTATCCTGACTGCTCGCCTGAATTTGTGGAAGCCATGAAAGCGTCAATTGCTCAAGGAACAGGAGGAGCGCTTCAGTTAGAAGCACCGTTTGTCCATTGGAATAAGGCTGATATTGTAAAAACAGGGTTAGAGCTAGCTGCACCATATGAACTTACATGGTCTTGTTATGAGGGAGGCGACGAGCCTTGTCACCTTTGTGCAACTTGTGTAGACCGCGAGCGTGGGTTTAGAGAAAATGGTGTCGTTGACCCTTTGATAAAGGAGAAAGAACAATGAGTGGAAGAGGAGCCCATGAACTGCAAGATATTAGCTTGCTGGGCAATCAAAATACAAAATATCCAAGCGATTATGCACCAGAGGTGCTTGAAACCTTTGATAACAAACATCCAGAAAATGATTACTTTGTCAAATTCAACTGTCCAGAATTTACATCCCTTTGTCCAATGACTGGTCAGCCAGATTTTGCAACCATTTATATTTCATACGTGCCCAATGAAAAAATGGTCGAAAGCAAGAGTTTAAAACTATATTTGTTTTCTTTTCGCAATCATGGTGATTTTCATGAGGATTGTATGAATATTATTATGAAAGACCTTGTCAAAATCATGAAACCAAAATACATTGAAGTGTGGGGGAAATTCACACCCAGAGGTGGGATATCCATTGACCCATATTGCAATTACGGTGAACCTTCTACCAAATGGGAAGACGTGGCATGGAATAGACTCACCACGCATGATATGTATCCAGAGCGTGTGGATAATCGATAAAACCAGAAAGGAACTTATATGAAAGTAACTGACTTACCATATAAACGAGTGACCATAGAGGATTTTAGCAGCAAAGCAAAGGCTGTCATTGAATCCATTCAAAGCGCAACATCAGCAATGGATGTGTCTCAGGCGAGAGATGGCTATGTGGCACTTGTGAAGGAGTATCAGACAGCAAGAGCGCTTTCCTATATGCGCTATAGCATCAATACTGTGGATGAATTTTACCTTGCAGAAAAAGACTATTATGATGAAATTGGGCCACTTGTGCAAAACTATTTACTTGAGTATGCAAAGGCAATGCTAAAAACTCCATTTAGAGGAGAGTTAGAGCGTTCAGGGGAAATTATTCCTCTTGTATTTGATGCCTTTGAGGTGGAAATGAAGTCCATGTCTGCTGACATTATTGAAGACATGGTGGAAGAAAACAAAATCGTGAGTGAGTATTCTAAACTCATGGCAAGTTTGGAGTTTCCCTTCCGAGGGGAGATGCTCCCTCGTCCTATGCTTATGAAATATGCAAAAGATGAGGACAGAGAAACGAGAAAAGAAGCCTATGAAGTTTTGGGGAACACGCTAAAACAGTATGAAGATATGCTAGATGATATCTTTGACCGTTTGGTTGCAGTTCGTGACCGCATGGCAAAGAAAATGGGGTATCAAAATTTCGTCGAAATGGGAGACTACCGCATGGGTCGTCTCGGTTATGGCAGAACAGAGCTTCTCACATTCCGCGACAATATCAAATCCGATATTGTACCAATGGTGAGCCGTCTTCGTACCCAGAACGCTGCTCGTTTGGGATTGGACTCTATGAAGCTTTACGACAATGACATCATCATCGCAGGTGGTGACCCAAAACCACTTGGTGGAAAAGAGGATATTTTCAAAGCGGCAAAAAGCATGTATGCTGATATGGGGGAAGATACAAAGCGCTTTTTCGATTTTATGCTGGAAACAGAAGCATTTGATGTAGAGTCGCGGAAAAATAAATGGGGTGGAGGTTACTGCACAGAGTTTGCAGAGTATAAACAGCCCTTTATTCTAGCCAATTTCAATGGCACTTCGGATGACGTGGATGTGGTGACACATGAAGCGGGGCATGCGTTTGCTTCTTATATGACGGCTGACAATCGTTTTTCGATTGAGCTAGATGTAGGCGGTATGGAAACTGCCGAAACCCATTCGATGAGTATGGAGTTTTTTGCCTGGAAGTATATGGAGTTGTTCTTTGGCGATCAAGCAAAAAAATATCAATTTATGCATTTACTCAGTGCCTTATCATTTTTGCCATACGGCACGATTGTGGATGAATTCCAACGACAAGTTTACGAAAACCCAAACCTCACACCCAAAGAGAGAAAAGATGCTTGGAAGAAACTTGAAGCAGACTTTAGACCATTTTTGGACATTACAGGAATTCCCTATTTGGAAGATGGCACACGTTGGCAATATCAAATGCATATTTATGAAACACCGTTTTATTATATTGATTATTGCCTTGCACAGGTGACAGCGTTGCAGTTTTTGCTTTGTATGCAAGAAGACTATGATGATGCGTTTCGTCGCTATGTTCAGCTACTTTCTCAAGGTGGCGAAAAGACCTTTACTCAGCTTGTAAAAGAAGCGGGACTCATGTCTCCGTTTGAAAAAGGTGCGCTTGCAGAAGTGGCACAAAAGGCAGAGATATTACTCAATGCGATTGCAAAAGAAGCAAATATTTAACACAAAAAAAGCACAGCTTCCTAGGAAGCTGTGCTTTATATTTTGATTATCGTTTTTGCGTCCGAAGGAAAAGACCGAGAAAGATTCCACAACCGCCTCCGACCATATGTGTCATTTGCGAAATGTTGTCTGAAAGAACGATGCCACTGTAGATTTCTTTTCCAAAATAAATGATGATGAGTAAAATCAGTGTGAGTGGTATTTTGTTTCGCTTCATTCCAGACAGTGAGGCGAGGAAAATCAACATAAAGACAATACCACTAGAGCCGAGTAGGATAGTTCCAGAAGAGAAGATGCAATGCACAACACCTGTCACAAGTGCGGTGATACTGATAAGCACCATTAGATGTTTGTTGCCATAGCGTTCTTCAACAATGGGTCCTATAATAAGAATCATCATCATATTGCTTGTATAGTGAGAAACGCTTGAATGCCCTAACACATGTGTGAAGATGCGCACATAAGTATAGGGGTCTTCAAGAGATGAGCGATACACCGAAAAGAGTTTCGTGGTGGTTGTGCCGTTTGTGAGGTCACCCAACAAGAGAGCAATACCTGAAATAATGACAAAGGTCAAAATGACAGGCGCGTTATACTGAAGCTTCTTCATAGAGCCTCCCTGAAGGTAAATATTTTTCATATCATACCATAATGTTGGAAAAAAATAAATATAAAGTCATTTTAGATAGAAACATATTTAGAAATAGTGTATAATACAAAAAAAGGAAGTGGGGGAATAGAATACATGAAAGCAACTTTAGTGATTATGGCAGCAGGTATGGGCTCAAGATATGGTGGAGAAAAACAGACGGATGGCGTGGGCCCCAATGGTGAAATTATCATGGAATATTCCATTTATGATGCTGTTAAGGCTGGGTTTGAACAAATTGTATTTATTATTAAACCAGATATGCTGGAACGCGTGAAAAGCATATGTGGAGATCGCATTTCTCGTATGAAAGCTAAAAGTGGAAATACAGTTGAAGTAAGTTATGTATTTCAAGATTTTGCTTGTGTTCCAGAGTGGTATGAGGTGCCAGCAGATCGCGTAAAACCGTTTGGAACAGTGCATGCAACACTATGTGCAAAAGATATCGTAACCAATCCGTTTGCACTCATCAATGCGGATGATTATTATGGAAGAGAAGCGTATCAAACGATATATGAAGAACTCAATAGACTCGCAGAAACTGGCGAAGCTACAATGGTTGGATATGAGCTTAAAAATACAGTCAGTGAAAATGGTACTGTAACAAGAGGCTTATGCATGAGTGAAGAAGGTAAACTCAATGGAATCAATGAAACTTACCAGATTAAACTGAAAGAAAATGGTGAAATTGTAGATGCAGAAGACCCCAATGTTGAAAAACCACTGGACCCAAGTGCGCTTGTTTCTATGAATTTTTGGGGCTTTACTCCTTGGATTTTTGAGGAAATGTCGGCTTATTTTGATTCATTTTTGCATAGCTTATCTGAAAATGAACTCAAAGCGGAATGCCTATTGCCCTCTTTGGTAGATGCGCTGATGAAAACGGGAGAGCTCAGTGTTTCAGTACTAAAAAGTGAAGCAAAATGGATCGGGGTCACGTATCAGGAAGATAGAGAAAACGTGGTAAATTCGCTGGCGCAATTACATCAAAATGGTGTTTATCCAGAATCAATTAGATGATGTGTCAGTTTTACACAGTAGTAAAACTCCACAATATAAATGCAATTATTAATTCAATATAATGAATAAAACCATAAACAAAAAGCGAGGGATATAGTTACTTTCTTTTTGTTGTTGCGGCTCTGATAGGTTTTGAGATGCATGAATGGAAGAATTGGTTTTCTAAGATGCGTAAAAGCTCTGTCTCTTTTATACTAGAAGAGAGACAGAGCTTTCTTAAACTTTCGAGTCATATTTGCTGAAACATAACATGCTAGTATGAATAGAAAACAGAGGTTAAAATGAGAATCTTTGATCTAATTCTTTTTGAGAATAATCCCAAAAGGCATTCACAATATTTTGTTCCGTAAAGAGAAAAGTGGGTGCATCCGATTTAGATATGATGGCACCAGCATTTTCTTTGACATAGAGGAAGGTATCATTTTGCAGTTGCTTTTTTCGAATTACTTTAAAATTTTCATGCTTCCGTTCTAATTGATGTAAATGACTTAGATGTGCAAGATATTGTTTCCTAGTATAGGTGAACTCTTTTGGTAACAAGATTTCTGAAATAGCTGGCTTTTGCGTTTTTAAATTGCGTAACATTTCAGAACGTGTGAGAATGATTTCGGTCACACTATGATGCCCAATGTTTTCTTCGAAGGTACGAAGACTTTCTTGCCAAATATCCAATAATTCTGGTCTCTCATAAGTGAGGGCTATATTCGAAATCAAATATTCTGGCATGGAGAATATAAAGGGCAAGGTATGTGTGATGATGACATTTCCCTTTGCATGTGCAAGTTGTGTTAATGTAGTCAGGCAGTCTTCTTTGTTTTGTTCCGTATATATACGCACCAGAGGTTTACACAAAGATTCGTAGCGCTCAAATTCGGTAGTCAGGGCTTTGATGGCAGATATATCTGTTAAGAATAAGTTGAGCATGTCATTGGTATTGTGTTGCACTGAATTGGTGCAAATGGCAGCGGTTTGCGGGGCAATGAATAGGGTGCGTCGAAACAATCCGTCACGCAAATATGGGTAATAATATGGTTCAATCCCACCAGTCAAATACAGTGGAATCCATTTTATGAGAGCTTCAAACAACTCAGGCATATTTCGATTGATGCTGTGAATAATTTTTACTCGGTTTCCCTGTGAAAGAACTTGATTAAATAGTGTGATCCATCCTCTAGAAAAGTTTGGGTTTTCATAAAGCCAGGTCATATTTTCATCAGAAAATAGAAGTAGCGTTTGAGGCTGAGTCTCTTTGAGAATAGCGTGAAAAAACTGCTCCACTGCTTTTTGTTTTCCTGTCTCACCAAAGAAATAGGGAGAATTTTGTAGACAGAATTGTTGTTCTTTAGAAGTTGGAATTGTAATGGATGATGGAGAAGATTGATTGGTAAAAGCCGATATGAACATTCCAGTTGCTCGTGCGTCGCTGCTTTGCTCATCGGTAAGCCAATTTTCTAAAAACTCTGCCAAAATATCTGATGAAGGAATGGAGGGGATATTAAAATCAGTAAGCTGAGACAAAGCTTTAAGCTGATAGTCTTTTGTAATATGTTTTGCTAGAAACTGGCATGTTGGAGAAAGAAAGTCGTGTTTTTTGGGAAGTGGTCTAGTCCCATTGCGAAGTCTTCCGATGTGTGAGCTATTGATGTTAACAGCACGACTTAGTAAGCTATTCGAAATTTCAGCTATATTCATGAGAGCATCAAATTTGCTTGCAAACATTATTCGATTCCTTTCTTCAAAATTATTTTATTTAGTTTATCATTGTTATTGGGAACAATCAACATAAATGGAATAATATATATAACTAAATATTGTTGCAACATAGAAAGAAAACTGTAATTTGTAGGATTGATGTGAATGACATATTGACTCGATGGAAGAATGTTAGCATGATAGAGAAAAAACTTAGTGAAAATAAAGTGTTTGAGCATGCTGAGAAAGAAATTGATTGTAGATAAAATGGAATGACGTAGCGCAATTGTTAGAATAAATTTTGTTTGAGTAAACGATGATTCTTTTTGGTTGGATTACTTGTAATATTTATGATATACATGAGTGTAATTTGTATGTAAAGAGAAATAAGCAAAAAACAGTTGACAAAAAGTGAATAAAAAGAGTATAATAGATAGGCAATTAAATAGAGTATGCGAGTGTGCTGGAATTGGTAGACAGGCACGTTTGAGGGGCGTGTGTCTCTGACGTATGGGTTCAAGTCCCATCACTCGCACCAAGCTGAAAAGTCCGGAAACCGTTGATATACAAGGGTTTCCGGACTTTTTGTTTTCCGAAAATATCAAAAATGGGGAACTTTTGGGGAACTATTGAGGAACTACCTACGAAATTTTTATGTTATAAAGACCCTGATTTACTGGTAATTTAATAATAGTATATTTAAAAAATTTAAGAAAAATCCCCATGCTAAATGTATCTTAAGTCATGGGGATTTCTCATAATTTTAAAGCTTTATTTTTTTAATTCCAGAAGGTTTAGATTCATTTTTTTCCTGCTGTTTTTTACGAATTCTTCTAAGTCTGCTTCAAAAGTATCTGCATTGATTAGTGTTCTTGAGTCGATCCTTAAACAAGGGAATCCCTGTTTAACTAGAGTATGAATTGTTCTTTCACCGATCATAGTTTTTGGGTTTCGTTTCTTTATGTACTGAGCAGCTTTTTTAGCAGATAAGCAAGTTTTCATTAGTAGACTTCCTTTCAGGTCGAGAATTTACATAATCAAAGCATCCAAATGAATGCATGTCAAGTCATTCGTTCGAATGCATGATAATATTTTCATATTAACAACAGAAGGTGATTAATATAGATATTATCAATAATGGTATGCTGAAACAGATCAGAGAGGATATGGATTATACTCAAGAGCAAGTTGCTTTTGCACTTAATATAACTCGACAACAATATCAGCTTTATGAGAGTGGAAAAAGGAAGTTGCCTATAGATTTGCTTAAGGAGTTTTGTTTGTTGTTTGGAGTTTCTGTTGACTATGTTCTTGGTCTTCCAAGGGGTTTAAAGTGGCCAAGATAAATTATGCATAGTATTGGCTATTTATGAAAAAATGGTAATGGTGCTGAGAACAGGAGAAAATCATTTGATTCAAGGAAGGAAACGGTGAGAATATGGGGTTTTATGATGAACTTAGTAAATATTATGATATTGTATTTCCGAAGGGAGATGCCCAACTACAATTTATTAAGGAAAGAATAAAGGGAAAGAATGTTTTAGATTTGGCTGCAGGAACAGGTAATTATACTATAGATTTGGGAAAGCTTGGATATCATGTTGTAGCTACTGATTTAGATAAAGAGATGATAAGACATATAAAAAATAAGAGCAGAGAAGAGAAGTTAGATAATATTAAAGCTTATTCATTAGATATGAGACATATAAACACGATTGAAGATAATAATTTTGATCTGATATTTTGTATAGGTAATTCAATTGTTCATTTAGATAATCCAAAGGAAATAGCAGACATAATTAAGAAAATTTATGATTTACTAAACGAAAATGGAAAGGTCATTATACAAATCGTCAATTATGATAGAATACTAGAATTTGGCGTTAAAAATCTTCCAACAATTGATAGACCTGAACACGGTGTGAAATTTATTCGTGATTATGAATTGAATGATGAAAAAATATTATTTAAAACTAAGCTTATTGTTGAGAATAATCAAGAATATAATAATTGTGTTAAACTTTATCCTTTAACAAGTGAAAGCTTAACGGAAATGTTTGTAGAAGCAGGCTTTAAAGATATTGAGATTTATGGTGGATTTGATGAAAGTGAGTATAACATAAATTCTTTTGCAACAGTAGCAGTTGCGTATAAATAGAAATTATTATCTGCTTGATCTTCATAGAATGAGCATAAATGATGTTAAACTTGGAAAAAGATGTTGCACAGATAGAAAATTCTAAAATTAGAGAAAGTAAATTTCCTGAACTGTGTGGATTACAAAGAACGTATATTAGTGATATAGAATTAGGAAAGAGAAACGTATCACTTGAAAATATTATAAAAATTTCAAAGGCATTGAATATCACACCTTCAATGATTGTACTTTTATAATTATTAGTATTCGAAAAGAAGGACTACCATATAGGTAGTCCTTCTTTTCTTTATAATACTTATGGTTAATATTTTATCTAGCAACAAAAAAGTAAAATTTTTTCATAAGATTGCATTTTAATACTGTTTTACTGTTCGAGACAATGAAACTGAAGAAAAAATTTAATGAGATATATATTATTTAGATAAACACATAGATGAGCTTATCAAAGTAAAAGAGATAGAGAAGAATCTAGGGGAATAGTACTACGATAGTTAACCGATGTGATTCGAAAGCTCTTCTGTACCTGCCCCATATTTGGCTATTAGATAGTAATAATACTCGACTGTTATTTGTGGAGTTACAAACGAAGTATCGCGATATTGTCTCTCAAGTAACTATACAAGCAAGTGAGGAAATGAGCTAAATAATTTTCCAAGTCATTACAACATAGTTTCACAGCTTATATTTCAAATAAAATCATCTGTTTTTTTCCTCATTTTATAGAATTTAGCTTTTAAATTTAACATTGCAGTGTAATTATAGAATTTTTTGTATTAACATTTCCTTTTTAGAATAATTATGTTATATTACTACAATATAACATTTAAGGGGAAATTAGTTTTATGAAAAAATATATACCTTTATATTTGTCGTTATTAATATTAATGGCAATTATGACTGTATCAGCATTTGCATCAGATTTTACTGATATGCCAAATGACTGGTCAACCCCAGCACTTGAAAGTGCTATAGAAAACGGATTATTAAACGGAGATAATGATAAAATACTTCCAAAGAATAATCTTACTAGAGCTGAAATGGCTACGATTTTAAATCGTGCTTTTGGCTCAACACAAAAAGCAGATTTAAGTGATTATACTGACGTGCCAGAACATGCTTGGTATTATGCTGATATGGCAAAAGCGGTACAAATGAAGACGTTTATGGGAAGTGATAACAAACTGAACCCAGATAATAATATTACTCGTGAGGAAGTCTTTGTTGTTCTTGCGCGTGCGTTTAAATTGTCTAGTGGGTCTGAAGAAGCACTTGATCAATTTTCAGACAAGGAACTTGTAAGCGATTGGGCAACAAACGGAGTAGCAAGTCTTGTTGCAGAAGGATACGTTGCAGGTTCAGATGGAAAGTTGAAACCCAAACAAAATATTACAAGAGCAGAGTTTGCTCAAATCATGGATAACCTTTTGAAAAACTATATTCAAACTGATGGTACATACATCGAAGATATGAATGGTAATGTCATGATTAATAGACCTGATGTTATCCTTAAAGATATGACTATCACAGGTGATTTAATTATTGGTGATGGTGTAGGTGATGGTGATATCACTTTGGATAACATAACGATTACAGGAAGAACAGTCATCCGTGGTGGTGGTGTTAATTCTATTAAGATCATTGGGAATTCCAATATAAAAAATATTATGATTGCTCGTGTTGATGGACAAGTTAGGGTTTATGCTGAGGACGGAACACAAATCGGAGATGTTGCAGTTGATGGTAATGATAATGTCATCATTGAAGGTGATGTAGGTAATGTCACTGTTACAGCGCCTGATATTATAGTGACTGCAAACAATGCAGAAATTGAATCTGCAACTATCGAAGGTGAAAATTCCATCATTACGGTTTCTACTAATTCAACTATGAAAACAGCAACAGTAGATGCAGAAAATGCTGAAATTAGAGTGCTTAAAGGCTCTAAAATTGAAGATATTGTAATTAACAGTGATGGCGCAAAAATCACTGGAAAGGGCAATGTTGGAACAGTTGCAGCAAATGCTGACAATATTGTAGTTTCGACACCAGGGACATCGGTTACAGCGGATTCAGAAACAACTGGTGTTACAGCAGGAACAAAAACTGTTGATCCTGGGAGTACCGCAACAACGACATCAAGCACAAGAAGAAAATCACATAGTTCTGCAGATACTACTGCACCGACGGGCTACAGTGTAAGTATAGATCAAAGCTATATTAACAATAGCAATATGAGTGCATTATCATTTACATTCGCAAGTGCAGAAGTAGGTGCAACATATAATTACAGTGTTGATGATACAAACGATGATACAACTGCTGTTACAGGTACCGGTACGATTAGTACAGAGATAGACCAAATTGGTGGAATTAATGTTAGTGGCTTGGATGATGATACATTGACATTAACAGTTAACTTGACTGACACAGCAGAAAATTTAGGTGCTAATACAACAGATACTGTAACAAAAGATGCAGATTCACCTTCTGGATATAGCATTAATATCGACCAAAGTTTAATCACAAGTGCAAATCAAACAACATTGTCGTTCACATTTGCAAGTGCAGAAGTAGGTGCAACATATAATTACAGTGTTGATGATACAAACGGTGATACAACTACTGTTACAGGCACTGGCACGATTAGTACAGCAATAGACCAAATTAGTGGCATTGATGTTAGTGAATTGGATGATGATACATTGACACTGAGTGTGTATCTGACAGATGTAGCAGGCAACCAAGGTGCCAATACAACAGATACAGTGATAAAAGACTCAACTTCATTGTGTATAACGGCAAATGCAAACGGAGATGCTTATATCAATAGTTTAGAAGCCACAGTCACAGCATCTATATCTGTGATTCCTATATCTGGAACAATACATACAGTTAGCATTAGTGGTATTAATAAATCTAATGAGTCACCGTTGACAGAGACTGCTATCTTTAATGATCAAACAAGTGAATATGAGTTTGATGCAACACTTTTCAAGGATGGAGCATTGACAGTTATAGCAACAGATTTGCAAGCTGTTGAGAGCCAAACAACCTTAATTTTAGATACAAAGACGGCTAAATTGATTACAGGAGGAAACTTAATCGAGTTGACAGGTTCTGATAATCCGCTTGCAGTGGTGCAGGTTAATACTTGGGCATTTCCTTCAGCAGGTGATCTTAACGGAGATGGTCGACTTGATGTGGTAGTTGGCGATATGGCAGGTTATATACAAACCTACTACCAGCAACCCGATGGTACGTATCTCATTGCTGATCCCAACCCTTTGGCTTCCATATCCACTGGAATGTACACGTTTCCTGGCCTAGGTGATTTTGATGGGGACAACGATCTTGATTTAGTGGTTGGATTGATGACGGGATATGTTCAGTATTATAAGAACACAGGAACCGAAGTTAACCCTGTATTTACAATTCAAGAAGACGTTAATAATCCTTTTGCGGATGTTTATAACCCTCGCTATGCATTTAATGCTGCGGGAGATGTCGACGCTGATGGGGATGTTGATGTATTGTTTGCTTATGGCGATAACGGTACAGCTAATGCACAATGCTTAGAATTATGGATAAATGACGGAAGCGGACATTTCGCAAAAGACACTGATTCATATCCTACGTTTAGTAGTTATAGTATGGATAATGGAGATGAATTCGTTGTCCCTTACCTAGGTGATTTTAATGGTGATGGAAAGATTGACTTCGGTGTGTACGCAGAGGATAGGAGTATTACCATATATTTTTATGAAGGGGATGGGTTAGGTACTTACACTCTTAACGAAACTCAAAACCCATTCAGTGAAATTTCTGTTAATAGACCATTTGCCTCTGCTGGTGATATTGACGGGGACGGAGATTCAGACTTCCTAATTGGATACTCCGGCGGTGTCATCAGATCGTTCCAAAATAATGTTGGCGAGGCTGTAAATTTATCAAGCAGTCAAATTATTGACGGACTGGGTTCTGGCAATGTGACTACTGATGCTACAGAATTATTGTTGTTGAGTGGCAAAGGTGCAGAAGACCAAGCAAATATTTCTCTATATATTGACGGCAATCTTCTTACGGATGAAATTCAGGCGAACGATTCTGGAGAATGGGTATTTACATGGATTGGTACAGAAGATGGTTTTGATATCGTTTCTGGAGAGAGCTATTCAATAACTGTAAAGCAAACAGATGTTGCAGGCAACACATCAGAAATATCAGAAGCTTATAATATTACCATCAGTATAAGTGAATGAGGAAGCTAATTGGTTAGGAACTTCCCTAACAAGCGATTTTTATAACTAAATGATCCAAAAGTGAATTTGTGGTAGTACAAAATCAATACTTGTTTAGAGTACCAAACCTATAACTTAGATACTTATACAACTTGCGTAATGTGGTTATTAGAATTTTGAAAATCGGGACAAACAAAAAAACAGTTGGCATTCCTAGTTAATCTAATGGAATGCCAACTGTTTTTTTAATAGGAATTAAACTTGCTCTACTCATTTTGTTTCTACTAATGCAAATAAAATCATTTGATTTATACTACATGATAAATGCATTAATCAAGCATGTACACTTATGAATTCCAGTTGTTTTTCGTCTTTTAAATTAAATAGTAAACTACAGTTTCGAAAAATTTTGAAGAATGGCTTAATAAGAATAAGGGAAAGAATATTCAAATTTACAATTGTATTCTGATTATATTCTTTTGATTTACATGCTGCTATAAACCCTTGTATATTAATGGTTTATGATGCTTGGAGTTTGGACTGCGAAACCTTTATTCATCTGGGTGGCGCCTTCAAAAAAAAAATGAAGCTGAAAAGGTTTAATTAAAACAAGATTAAAAAGACGTTTCATTTTGTGAAATATTATGAAAAAACACTTTCACAGAAACAAACCAAGCAACATTCCAAGAATCAGGAGCAAGGGTTAGAATCAAAAAAGCGTAAAAAACACTAAACCCACACAGTTTAGTGTTTTTGGATTAGATATCTGAACTAAATGATTTGTTTTCATGCATAAAAACCCTCACACCTTTAATTAGATGTGAGGGTTTGTCATTAATTTTGCTGTTTAAGTTAACCTAGATTAGTTCTGATTGTTGCAGCAAGCGCTGTACCATAACTGCAACTTCTGCACGCGTTACATAAGCTTTGGGAGAAAGCGTGTTATCACTTGTTCCTGTTACGACCCCACTCTTAAGACAAGCTACAACCCACTCTTTTGCGTAATCTGAAACCAAAGATCCATCTGTGTAATTCGATAGAATTTCTATGGTTTCTTCATCTGTTGTACTTACGTTCAGTCCAGTTGTTTTCATAGCTCTTGCAATGATTGTCATTGCCTGTTCGCGAGTGATTGTATCATTAGGACCATATGCTATAGAATTGTATCCAGTAATGAGTTCATAAGTTGTTGCAGTGTCTACATAACCATTGTACCAGTCACTACTGTTAACGTCATTAAAACTACTTTCTGTTGCACCTTCATCTAGCCCCATAGCGCGTACTACAATTGCAGCAAACTCAGCGCGAGTGATACTTCTATTAGGATCATAGTTACCACTTCCAACTCCAGTTACAATCATTCTTGAGCCCATATCATTAATAGAAAGCTTCGCCCAGTGGTCAGCCACATCAGCAAATTCGACAGGGTTCCAGATGACGGAATAGGTACTGTTTGTAAGGCTGTTAATCTTCGCAAAGTACTTTCCGTCTATAACAACAATTTGTGTTGGAACATGGCGGAAATTTCCATCTTCGTTTAGGACAATTCCAGTTGTAATCTTACCGGGATCTATATCATCTGGAATTGCAACTATGCGTTCAACATATCCGTTAAACTTGCTCACTTGAACTGTTTTATTTCCACTTGTACAGGTTATCTCAAAATTCACAGGTTTTACGACAATCTGATAGCCGTTTTTGCTTGCAGAATCTTCTACTACCTTAACCGTGTCTTCGGAAGGCTCAGCTATCTTTACGCATACCTTAATATCCTTAAGATCAACCTTTGAACCAATTTGCGATGATACACCGTTTATGTCAATTTGTGATGCGGGTAATCTATAGATCACAGTTTCAGTTTTGATCTCCAACTCAGCTTCTCTTTGTTCCATATTTTTGACTATTTCGCCGTTAAGCTGTCCAACAACTACATCTGACTTACTACTTACAGGAATAGTAACTGTAGGATTGCTGACATCATCATTTAATATATCCTCAAGCTTTTGATTATCAAGAATAATAGTCGTTACAGATTGTGCACCGTCATGTGTTGTATTGACTGTACCAATTTCCGCAGTCTTTCCATTAACTATTGCTTCTGCATCACAATTGGCTTGACTGCTATTTGATGATTTTGATTTTTTTGCTCTATTAATGTTCAACGTGTACGACTTAGTTGTAGTATTGTCTTGCGCAGTAACTTCAATTGTAATTGTGTTGTTTCCTACATTTAAATTAATTTCTTCAGAAGCTTCTCCACTTGTTATTGCTATATTGTTCGCTTTCATTGTCGCATTAGCTTCCGTTGTAGATGCGGTTACCATTACCTTTGAGACTCCGTTTGAAACATTTACGTTGTATGAAGTGGTAGAAACATCAAAATTAGGCGATAGCGTTCCATTGCTTAAAGAAATCGCAGACAGGTTTGCATTATTCGAAGGTGCTGTAGTAAATGTCCAGCTTGTTGTATTTGCTATTCCTATAAATGGATTGCTTTCTGTATCAGCAAATGCAGTTGCATCAATTTGTACATAATATTGTGTTGCTCCTTCTAGTTTAGATACCGTATTTATCGCTACAAGATTATTATTAATTGTTACAGCTTCACTTGTTACATCTAATGTTTCAACAACACTAGTATCTGCCGTTTTCTTTATATAAATATTACCTGTTCCTTTTACTACAGTTTCATTGAACGATATTTGTAAATTAGCATTTACGTCTACATCAACTGTATTATTTTCTGGTAATAAAGTTACAATTATCGGTGCATCATCATCCACTGGGTTGATTGTGATACTAAATGTTTGTCCAGTCAACTCATTAGTACCATCACTTACCTTGAAGGTAAAGCTATCTGATGTTGTGTTACTTCCATCATGTACGTACTCAATTTTACCGTCAATTAAGTTTTGTTGTGTAAAGCTACTAATTGATGTGCCTGAATTATCCGCATTCTCCAATTGTCCATTAGACGGGACAGCTGAAACGATATACGTTAAGGTTGCATTAACTGTATCCGCATCGTCTGCAGATAATTCTGTTAAGGTGATGGATTTTGTTGCGCCTTCATTGAGTGTCAATCCTGTGTTTGTTGCTATTGTTGGAGTGGCATCATTATCATTGATCGTATAGGTATGTACCGTGTTTGTACCCATTATTGCATTCATTGGAGTTGACAAAGTTACAATAACCGTTTCGTCGTTTTCATCCAATAGGTCATTGACAATACTTGCAATGGTAATGTTGGCATTGACATCGCCTGCTCCAATGGTTAAGGTGCCGTTTGCTAACGTATAATCTGTTCCGCTTCCACTTGCTGTACCCGTTACTGTATACGGAACGATAACTGAAAATCCACTTGCTGCAGAAAGGTCAACTTGCAAATCAGCACTAGCAAGGGCTTCTGATCCGTTTGAAGAGGTTGCGTTAAATGCTACTGTTGGAATGGCATTAACCATTACAGTAGCCTGAACTGCTCCAGTACTCTCAGCACTATCGTTATCCAAAACAGTAGTTGTAAAAGCATTTTTAGTTCCATAAACATCGTTATCTGGAGTCCAATAGGCATTATTTGTTGCATTAATTGTATTATTAGTAGTTTCATTAAATGCAGTAGCTTCACCCGAATTTACACCAATATTTAAAGTTCCAGTACTTAATGATTTTACAATAAAGGCATCGACAGTACCATCTACATCAGCTTCATCGCCCATTGCTTTTAATTCTGCAAGGGTTATTTCTATCTCTGCATTTTGATTTGTTGTTTCTACAACATCCGCAAAACTTGTTAAAATTGGTTTATCATTTACTGAGGTGACCGTAACAGTAGAGGATATTGAAAGTGCAGTAGTATTATCATTACTACCTGTATTGCTTCCACTGTCTGTTAAACTGGTGATTGTCACTATCCTGTTTAATGTATTTGGCATATTGCTGTTGTTTTGATAAGAGATTGCATTAATAAGAGCCTCAAAAGCAGATGGACTTAGTGTGCCTCCGCTTAAACTTAGCGTTGCTGTTGTCCCGCTTACAGAAACACTATAACTAAGTGAATTTGTAGCAG